>CAZSRX010000035.1:0-38417 GCA_964609675.1 uncultured Bacteroidota bacterium
AGGTAGTTTATGGTAAATATAAGGCCTCCTAGGGTCATATGATACAAACTTTAAAAGTTTAATTTCTTAAAAAGAGCAATAAATATGAGCCGATTAACCATTCCTGCCTGTATTCAGCAAAGCATAGCCATCCATAGCGGAAACACCGCCCTTTCGTTGGTTGATAGCGATGCGGTTACCTATGCCGAGTTAAACCGCCGGATTCAGAATCTCGCGATGAAACTGAAAATTCTTGGTCTTTGTCCCGGTGATAAAATAGCGCTGCTGGCGCCGAACGGACCCAACTGGGGTATCAGTTATTTATCGATTCTGCATCTGGGGGCAACGGTTGTACCGATACTCAATGATTTCAGCGCTACGGAAATAACCAACATCCTTAAGCATTCTGAAGCCAAAGCGCTGTTCGTATCCGAAAGCCTGAAACAAAAAATTGACCGTTCGCTACTACCGGATATTTTTGTTTATATCAATGTTGAGGATTTTTCAGTGGACGAAACGCTGTCATCCCTAAAAACCCCTTACTCTGCGGATAGGGTGACGCCCGCCGATCGGGAAGCATTGAAACAAATTATTGAAACGATAAATGAAGACGATCTGGCGGCAATTATATATACATCCGGAACTACCGGCTTTTCCAAGGGGGTCATGCTGACACACCGGAATATTGTATCGAACATCCGCTCCACGTATCAGGTACAGTCTATCGGCCCGGCGGACCGCATGCTTTCCATCCTGCCGATGCCGCATACCTACGAATGCACGCTGGGCTTTCTGATGCCCTTGTTTTACGGCGCTTCGGTGTATTACCTATCCGGCGTACCCTCCCCCACGGTACTGCTCGCGGCGCTGGACAAAATCCGCCCAACAATGATGCTGAGCGTACCGCTGGTGATAGAAAAAATTTACAAGAACCGCATCGCGCCGAAATTTTCCAAAGGGCTCGGCAAAGTATTATATGCCTTTCCGCCTGCGCGCAAATTACTGCACCGCATCGCCGGGGCCAAACTGATGCAATCCTTTGGCGGACAGATTCATTTCTTCGGCATCGGCGGCGCCCTGCTCGATGAAACCGTCGAACGATTTTTATGGGAAGCAAAGTTCCCGTATTACATCGGATACGGATTAACCGAGACCAGTCCGTTAGTGGCCGGAACGCCATCACGGAAATTAAAATTCCGCTCCACCGGATACTGCCTGCCGGGACAGGAAATGAAGCTAATCAACGTGGATCCGGCGACCGGCGAGGGCGAGATTGTCACCCGCGGCGACAACGTGATGAAAGGGTACTACAAAAACGACGATCTGACCCGCAGCGTATTCACACCCGACGGATGGTTCCGCACCGGCGATCTGGGCTATATCGATCCTACCGGACGGCTCTTTTTCAAAGGGCGCTTGAAAAATGTCATCATCGGCGCCAACGGAAAGAACATATATCCCGAGGAAATTGAGGCCGTGGTCAACCGCCATAAATTCGTACTGGAATCCATTGTGTACGAAATGAAAGGCAAACTCGTCGCCAAAGTGCACCTGGATTACCAAAAAGTTGAGGAATTCTACAATCATGTCCGGCGGAACACACGCGAGTTCCAGCATGACCTTCAGTTTCAAATCAACCACATACTCGCCGACATCCAGCACTTCGTGAACATGCAACTGAACGATTATTCCCACCTCGCGCTGGTGATTGAACAGCCCGTGCCTTTTGAAAAAACGCCAACGATGAAAATCAAGAAATTCATGTACGTGGCATAGGCCCCATGCCTACAACAAATATCAAAAGCCCGTCGGTAACCTGCCGGGCTTTTTTATGTAAAGAAAAATTTACTTCACCCCAATGGGAAAATCCATGCCGAACATAAACGTTGTCGGCCACTGCGCTTCGCCTTGGTACTGCTTGGTGTACTGCGGAACGTAATCGTCAATGTATTCCTTAATCCGCGCGACGCTGATTTCGCCATTTTCCTTCGATGCCTTCCCGGAGAGGGCCTCCAGTAACGTATAGGTGAATACGCCGTGATTCAGTTCCGCGAATTCCCGGGCGAATTGGGTAGATGTGGTGGAAGCGATTATCACCGATCCGGAAGCGCGGCTGAGTTTGGCCAGCGCATTCTCTTCCGCCGCGCCGCGCACCGCAAAGCTCTGGGCAAACGCGCCGGAATTGCAGGCGTCCACAAACAATATCTGCTTCGTCGCTTGGATGGTTTTCAGCGCCTGCCGCATTTCTTCGCCGGATAATCCGCTGGCTTGGCACTTTGAAACATCGGTCATTTGCGTGACATCGTGCAGGACGTAATAAAATTCCGTTTTACCGTCTTCGTTTTCCAGCGCGATACCGTGACCGGCGTAAAAGAATACGAACACATCCTCCGGATTAATGCGTTTTTTCATGGATTCTAAGGTTTGTGTTACTTTATCCCGAGTGGCGTCGGCATTGAGCAATACGCTGACGGATACGGTATCGAATATCTTCGCCGCTTTCTCGCCGATGGTCTGCAGGAAGCCGCGGCAGTCCGCCACGCAGAAATTCAGGTTATATTTCGCGTTCAGGTATTCGTTGATGCCGATGCCGAGAACGTACATGTTCGGTTTGGGCGGAGCGGGTTTTTTGTAGGTATAAATGACTTCCACCGGGTTCGATTCCGTCTGATCGGTGGATGCCGCTACGGCACGGATTTTATTCGGCCCGTCGATCAGCGGGATTGTAACGATGATTTCCATCGTTTGATTAGCCATAACCGCTTTCATGCCGCGCGTGTCTTCGCCGGTTATTTTATCGTTATGAAACAGGCGTATTGATGAAATGCCTCCGCCGGCGTCTTTCGCGAAGACTTTTACGGCCAGGTATTCATCCTTGATTTTGTATTTCCCGCTTTCTGATAATGGAACAAATTCCCCGTTCTCATTTTCCGCAACATTTTTTTCCGTCTGCTGATATCACCAGGTCGTGCAGCGGTTCACTTTTTATGGTAGCCCGTTCTTTCCATCGAATAGCGTCCCAAATGATGATTGTCCCGTCCAGGTCAGCTGATACCGCATATTTGCCGTCTCCGGAGATATCAAAATGCGTCAGCTGATTTTTATGCCCTTTCAGTTTTTTTATCACCTTCCCCTGATCCGTGTCCCATATTCTCAGGTTATATTTAAAATCCTTCGCGAGGGCGTATTTCCCGTCAGAAGAAAACGCGACAGGTCCTGTATACACCGTATCGGAAAGAGTTTTAACGGGTTCGCCAGTGTTGAGATCCCATTTCTGGATATACCGCTCGAAATCCCCCGATGCCAGGATATAACGGCCATCGGAAGTAATGAATACTTTTTCAATCTGATATATATCACATGTTAATTTTCGGATTTCTTTACCATTATTAATATCCCATAATCGTACGGTTCCGTCAAGACTGCCGGAAACGATCATTTTACCATCAGGGGAGAACATCACGGCTTTAACGCGATTGGTATGCCCCTCAAAAGTCCTGATTTCTTTGCCTGTCTGAAAATCCCAAAGTTTGAGCGTTTTATCCGCGCTGGCAGTGACTATATAGCGTTCATCCGGCGACTGATCGATGCAATGAATCGCATCTGTGTGTCCGGTTTGCAGAAAGATATACGGTGCATCCTGGGCTTGAAGGGAACCTATGAAGACTATTACCACGGTAAGCGCCGCAGGAAAGACTTTAGAAAAGAATCGGTGCAACATATTTTTGATACTCTTTTTATATTTGGACAAAATGAAATGCGTAGGCGATTAAATATCAGAATTCAATATTTCATCCTTGTGCAACATCAGATAATCATAGGCGGCCTGGTATTCGTTGGGAATTAAGCCGTCGAGGATGGCATCTTCGATCAGTTGTTTCAGCCGACCGACTTTTTTGCCGGGCGGGATATTAAACATTTTCATAATCTCATCCCCTTTGATGGGCGGCTGGAACGCGCGGAGGCGGTCTTTTTCCTCAACCTCGCGCACGCGCCGAAGGACGTGATCAAAATTTTTGAGATGCTGTTTCACGCGCTCTTTGTTGCCGGAGGTAATATCCGAGCGGCACAACAGGAGCAGCTGATCGACGTCTTCGCCGCTTTCGAAAATGAGGCGGCGGATCGCGCTGTCGGTTACTTCCTCGTCGACCAACTGGATCGGGCGCATGTGCAGACGCACCATTTTAGAGGCGTAATTAAAAAAATCGGTCGGCAGTTTGAGTTTTTTCCCGATACCGATGACCATGCGCGCCCCGATATCCTCATGGCCGTGAAAAGTCCAGCCGGCGCCGTCAAGGAACTTCTTGGAGCGCGGTTTGCCGATATCGTGCAGGAGCGCCGCAAAACGAAGCCGCAGATCGTCGGTGGCCGCGGACAAATGATCCAGCACCTTCAACGTGTGACGAAAAACGTCCTTGTGCATGTAGCCCTGCTGGGTCTCCACGCCCGCCAGCGCGGCCAGTTCGGGAAAAATGCGCTCCAGCAAACCGGAATCGAGCAGTAATTCAAAACCCGTTGAGGGTTTGGCGCTGGCCAGTATCTTCATCATTTCATCCGTTATCCGCTCCTGCGAAATGATACCGATGCGTTCCGCATGATCTTTAATACCCTGAAAGGTTACCGGATCGATCGTAAACTGCAACTGGGCGGCAAACCGGATGGCGCGCAGCATCCGCAGCGGATCGTCCGAAAAGGTTTCGGCCGGATCCAGCGGCGTGCGAATGATTTTTTGTTCGATATCGCGGCGGCCTCCGAATAAATCGATGACGGCCCCGAAGGTTTCCGCGTTGATGGACTGCGCCAGCGCATTGATCGTGAAATCACGGCGGGAAAGATCGTCGGGTAAATCAGCCGGTTCCACCGATGGGTTGCGCGACTCCGCGCGATAGCTTTCCCTGCGCGCGCCGACAAATTCGATTTTCAGGTTTTCATACCGCTCGCCCATCGGCAGCATCGCCGTCCCGAAATGCTTATACGTGACCAATGTCCGGATACCGTAATGTGCCGCCACGATTTCCGCAAACCGCACGCCGTCACCAATGACCATGACATCAAAATCAGATACCGGCCGGTTCAGGATCGTATCTCTCACGAATCCGCCAACTACATAGGCCTCAAACCGGTGCCGATCGGCCAGGCGGCCAACCTCATTCAGCACATCATGTATGATATCACGGGCAACCATTGGAGTGTTCTTTTTGTTTACGTAAAGAGCCGTTATCAGGATACCGGCTCATCGTTGCCGAATAGGCCAATCTGATCCGCCTGGTTTTTTCCGTAACGACGGCCATGTGCGCGTGCGCTATATTTGGGAGCCGGCATATCGTTCAGCTTTTCTTTGACAAACCGTTCCATCGCGTCAAGCAGTTTTTCCGGGTCTTTGCCGCCAACCAGGTCAGGCTCTAAGGCGATCCAATGCCGGACCATCGGTAGCGCCTTATCCTCCGGCACGTTGCATTGATCGCGTAAATAGGCCAGATAAAATTCTTCTTTGCTCAGCTGGGCGGTCATTGCTTTTCCTCATCGAGCAGACGCTGGATAATATCGATGGACGTCATACCGTCGGCCTCGGCGTTAAAGCTGGTTACCAAGCGATGCCGGAGCACGGGTTTCACGACGGCGCGCACGTCGTCAATATCGGGCGTGTAGCGACCGTCCAGTATCGCGCGGGATTTAGCTCCGAGAATCAGATACTGCGAGGCCCGCGGACCGGCGCCCCAGCTGAGCCAGTCCTGGATGAACTTCGGCGCCCCGGGAGAACCCGGACGCGTTTTACCGACCAGCTGCACGGCATAATGCACTACCGCATCGGCTACCGGCACGCGCCGCACAAGATCCTGAAAGAAGATGATGTCTTCGGCATGCAGGCGCTTTTCAATGTGTCCTTTATAGGCGCTGGTGGTGGTTTTAACGATGTCCACTTCCTCGTCCGGCGATGGATAATCAATCCAGATGTTGAACATGAAACGGTCCAACTGGGCCTCCGGCAACGGATAGGTGCCTTCCTGTTCGATGGGATTCTGCGTAGCCAGCACGAAGAATGGCTCATCCAGCGTATACGTCGTACCCGCCGCGGTGACTTTATGCTCCTGCATCGCTTCGAGCAGAGCCGACTGGGTCTTGGGCGGCGTGCGGTTAATTTCATCCGCCAGCACGATATGCGCGAATATCGGCCCTTTAACGAAACGAAATTGCTTTTCGCCGGTGGTGATGTTTTCCTCGATGATTTCCGTGCCGGTAATATCGCTCGGCATCAGGTCGGGCGTGAACTGGATGCGGCTGAATTTAAGGTCCAGCGCCTGCGCCAGCGTGTGGATGAGCAGGGTCTTGGCCAACCCGGGAATGCCAATCAGCAGGCAATGGCCGCGCGAGAATAATGCCATTATGAGTTCATGAATCACCGCTTTCTGGCCGATGATCACCTTGGCGATTTCCGTCTCGATGTCTTCCCGCGCCTGCTTTAGGGCCTGCACGGCTTCCACGTCGCTCATGGACGGATCGACAACGCGCCGTTTGGATTCTGAGGATTCCTGCTGTTTCTGAATGGTCATGCCTATCTCCCGTTACTGTTCGCTATCGCATCAATCGTTTTCGACCGCTTCGTCGTCCGCGCGTTCCCAGTCTTCCTGTTCCTTCCACCAATAGGACGCGCAAATTTTGCACTGGTATAATTCCCTCGCCGGATGCTTATACGCTTCAACAAATTCAAGTTTCATAGCTGGCAGTTCATCAAGATGATACCGTTTCAATATCTGATAATGCTCATAGGGCTTCAGCCGAAGCCAGCGGCCGGTATGCCGGTCGGCATCGGATACCTCAAACCTGATCAACGCCCCGCATCCGTTGCAGATATACATAATACTGTCCGGCTTCTGTTCCGCGGGCATCAGCTCATTTTTCACGCGCGCCAGATACAACTTGTCGCTCCAGTAAAACCGATCTTTATTCCGCATCATAATTTGTTTCTTTCATAAAGCGGGTTAGTATAAAGATTATGATTGGAAAAATCAATAAAAAGGAACTTATCCGATTGAGCGCTTCATCCCATTTTCAGCGCAGACTGCTGAAAAATCCATTCAAGAATCTAAAAAACCCCGGGTGCGTTTCGATTATCTTTTGTTTATTATCTTATAGTCTGCTGGCCCGGCTTGATTCAACGATTCTTGGTTATTGCTAAAACGCTCAGGCAACGCCGATGATATATATCAAACTGGAATAATTCCTGTCGCTTTTTTTCGCTTTCCGGTTCGACTGCATACCGTTCAGGAAAGCCCTGCCATATCGTATTCTGCCCGTCCGGTACTTTTCGCTCAGCAGGCTGACATAATACGCATCAAACTTCATCGGAATCCGTTCGGTAACGATCATTCCGTAACGGCCAAAAAGATCGGAAACATTATTCCTGGTAAAATGGAATAAATGCCGGGGTACGTCATAGGCCGCCCAGAAACGCCCGTAGTGCTCGGCATCATAGCTCTCACGGTTGGGCAGGGCAATGAACAAAAATCCACCCGGCTTGAGGAGCCGCTTCAGATGCCGCACTTGTCCGGTCACATCATAAATATGCTCCAGAACATGCCACATGGTAATCACATCGAAAGAGCCGTCGGGAAAGTTGCGGATATGCGCCGGCTCATAAACATTAAGACCGTAGTGCCGGACCGCTGCCTCTCTGGCGCCCGCATTCGGTTCTATTCCGGTCACATTAACGCTATTCTGTTTGCAGACGGATAGAAACGCACCGGTGCCGCAGCCGATATCGAGAATATGGTTCGGATGCACGCGTTGTTGAATCAATTGGTATTTCTTTTTTAATGTATAGCGGCGTACCGCCTGATACATTTTGTGAATAAGCCCTTTTGTCGTATCGCTATGCGAAATATAATCTTCCGATTGGTAATAGGCGCCGATATCCTTCTCCTCAGGGCGCGGATTTGTAAACGCCAGGCCGCATGACATACAAATGACCAGCTTAAACTCCTGATGGGATACCGTGTAATCCGTGCATGTCAAATATTCTTGGAATAAACCGGCATGACATACCGGACACTGTGTCAGCAATTCCATTTTGTTTATAATCCTTTTTGAAGCATCGTTTTGTTTAATGTTTTTTGGGTGTAAGTTCCCGGCAATCACATTCGGCGAACACAAGATAAAAAAATATTTGTCATTGTCAACCATCCGGTAAGCGATTTTTCTGTTCGGTTTGAATAACATTTAAATTTAATAAAAAAGTACTGTTCATTTATAAAAAATATTCTAAATTTGGCTTTGTAATATTTTGTGAAAAGGATAAACCGATGTTCCGAACGATATTCCGTTCCAAGATCCACCGCGCCCGGGTAACCCAGCTGGATTTACATTACCACGGCAGTATCACGATTGATATGGATCTGCTGGATAAAACCAATATCCTTCCGAACGAGCGCGTACAGATAGTAAACGCCAATAACGGCGCGCGTCTGGAAACCTACGTGATTGCCGGTAAACGGGGCAGCCGGGTTATCGGGCTGAACGGCCCCGCAGCGCGCTTAGCCATGCCCGGCGACATTATTTCCATTATCGCTTATTCAATGGCCGAAGAACAGGAGGCAAGAAGTTTTCGGCCAACAGTTATCCTGCTTAACGAACATAATGAGATCATCGAAACCCACACAATGCCGTCAGCTCAGGATTTAGGGCATCAACCATTAAACTGAACTGTCAACCGATAATAATAAAAAAAAGGCCTAAATGAATTTATCCGAAATCGCTATTTACATTGAGAACCAGAACAACGCCGAAGCCATTCGTCCCTGTAAGGAATTCTTAGACCATTTCGGCATTCACTTTGAACAACGGATTGTATCGGCTCTGCAGGAGCATAATGTATTCTGTGAAATGGTTCGGCGGGACATGGAAAAAGGCATCAAGGTTTTTATTACTGCCGGAACCATTAATTCCGGCATGCCGCATGTTATGGCGGCAACGACGCACTTGCCGGTTATTCATATTCCTCTTCCGGTAGCGCCTGATTTGTTGGAGGAGGTTACCGGGTTTCTTAATCCGTTTCCGGAAGGCATTGCCGTAGCTATAATAAGCGGAGGCGTTTCCGGCGCTAAAAATGCCGCCGTGCTGGCCGCTCAAATGCTGGGCATCAGCGACCGCCGCCTGCAGGATCGCGTACGGTTTTATAAACAAAACGGCTGTCGGTTCGTATAGCCCGGAGCATATCATGAACAGCAAAAAAGCCCTGATCGTCATTCCAACCTATAACGAAAGAGAAAACATTCCGGCCATCATCGGTAAAATCATGGCGATGGATTTTTCCACCTATGTTACCGACCTGCATATACTGGTTGTAGACGATAACTCGCCGGACGGTACCGGCGCCGTCGTACAGGAAATGCAGAAAACCAATCCGCGTATTCATTTCCTGCACCGCGAGCAAAAACAGGGTCTGGGACGCGCTTACGTAGCCGGATTCCGGTACGCGCTGGAGCGGGATTACGATTATATCTTCGAGATGGACGCCGACCTGTCGCACGATCCGGTATATCTGAAAGATTTTCTTGAAAAGATACAAAACTATGACCTGGTCATCGGCTCCCGCTACATCAAAGGCGTCAATGTAATCAACTGGCCGCTGAGCCGCTTGCTGATAAGCTATTTTGGCAACCGCTACGCGCGGTTCGTCACCGGCATGCCGGTTCGCGACGCCACCGCCGGCTACAAGTGTTTCCGGAAGGAAGTCCTCCAGGCCATTGATCTTAACCGGGTTAGCGCCAGCGGGTATTCCTTTCAGATTGAGATGAACTACCGCGCATGGACGCTGGGTTTCCGAATCTGCGAAATCTCAATCATCTTCTATGAACGGGTGGCCGGAGCCTCTAAAATGTCCACGAATATCATCCGCGAAGGGTTTCTGCTCGTTTGGAAACTGCGGATTAAAAAACTGTTCGGAAAACTATAACTTTCGGAATGCCGCATGGCCGTTATCCTCGATTTTGAAAAGCCCATCGCCGAACTGGAGCAGAAAATCCATGAGATGAAAGCCCTGAACAGCGTGGATCTGACTGAGGAAATCGGCGCGCTGGAAAATAAGCTGGAAGAACTCCGGCGGGAAGTCTATTCCCGGCTCACGCCTTGGCAGCGGGTGCAGTTGGCGCGTCATCCGGAACGGCCGCGCGCGCTGGATTATATCGAACGTATCTGCGAAACCTTCACGGAACTGCACGGCGACCGTTTATATGCCGACGATCATGCGATTGTCGGCGGCATCGGAAAAATTGACGGCCGCCATATTATGATTATCGGCCAGCAGAAAGGCAAGGACACCAAAACGAACCTTTACCGTAACTTCGGTATGCCCAATCCCGAGGGCTACCGTAAGGCGATGCGGCTGATGCGGCTGGCAGCGAAATTCGGGCGGCCGGTACTCACTCTGATTGATACGCCGGGCGCTTATCCCGGCATTGAAGCCGAAGAACGCGGGCAGGCCGAAGCCATTGCCCGCAACCTGCTGGAAATGTCGCGTCTCCCGGTGCCGGTAATCGGCGTGATTATCGGCGAGGGCGCTTCCGGCGGCGCGCTGGGCATCGGCGTCGGCGATCGTATCCTGATGATGGAAAATACCTGGTACTCCGTCATCGCCCCCGAATCGTGCTCCAGCATCCTCTGGCGCAGCTGGGAATTTAAAGAAACGGCCGCGGAAGCCCTGAAACTCACCCCCGACGACCTGCTGAAACTCCACGTCATTGACCGCATCATTCGCGAACCGTTAGGCGGGGCCAACCGCGATTATGATACCGCCGCCGCCGCTCTAAAACAGGCGGTTCTGGAAGAACTGCGCGCGCTGGAAGCTAAACCCGTTCAGGATTTGCTTAGCGAACGCATCGAAAAATATTCCAAAATGGGCTTCTGGGATGAAGGCGTCTAAATTAATCTTTCTCGGCTTACTTCTTTATTCCACCGTGTACAATCCCCTAAGAGCCCAAAACCCGGATATATCCATATTCCGCGCGATTAACAACCGGCATAGTCCGGCCACCGATAAATTCTTCACTTTCCAAAGCAATTCGGTAAAACCGCTTTATATAGCAACTCCAACAGGCATACTGGGTTACGGAATCATTTCCGGTAACCGTAAAGCGGAGGATATCGGTACCATTATGGCCGTCGCAGGACTTCTTAATTTTGGTTTGACCTACAGCGCGAAAATAATAATCAACCGCAAACGTCCTTATGAACGCTTGGATAACGTGCATCTGCCGGCCGGAAAAGAAGGCACTAAATCCTTCCCGTCCGGACATACCAGCAGCGCGTTTACCTTAGCCACCATGATGGCGCTGAATTATCCTCAATGGTATGTCGTCGTACCGGCATTTACCTGGGCCGGGCTGGCCGCCTACAGCCGGATGGCACTGGGCGTGCATTATCCCAGCGATGTTCTGGCCGGAGCGATAATTGGAACCGGCGTGGGGCTTCTTATGCATCATTACCGGCATTCTATTATCCGACAGAAAAACCGCGCCTTTCACTGATTGTTCAAAACTATTTTGTTGCCTGCTGCTTGAGGATTGCGGCTTTCACTGGAGCCGTTCGGAGGAATACTTAATCCTTGATTTGATGGGAATAAAATTATAAATTTATGTTTTATAGATTTGCTTACTCCAAAGGATGGCACGAATGGCCTCTGATAAGATTTTTAGTCCGGTAAAACAAGAGCTTAAAATATTCCGACAGAAGTTCAGGGAACAACTCAATTCACGTTTGTCCTTGGTAGATAAAGTGGCGCGGTATTTAGTTCATTCGCGCGGAAAAAATCTAAGACCGGCGCTGGTTCTGCTGTCGGCCAAAACCTGCAGCGGCAAACTGCCCGAAAATACTTACCGGGCAGCCATTACGATTGAGCTTATTCATACAGCCACTTTGGTGCATGACGACGTTGTGGACGGCGCGGATATGCGGCGCAGCCTGCCTTCCGTAAACGCAGTCTGGAATAACAAAATCGCCGTGTTGATGGGCGACTACCTGCTGGCCAACGCTTTAATCAGTATATCGGATATCCAGAACTTCGAAGCGATGAAACTCCTTTCGAAAGTGGCGCGCCGGGCCAGCGAGGGCGAACTGCTCCAGATTGACAAAAGCCGTAAGCTCGACATCGACGAAGCGACGTATATTAAAATGATCAGCGACAAAACCGGCGCTCTGATGGCTGCCGCCTGTGAACTGGGCGCGCTGACCACCACCGGCGATTCCGGCGACGCCGAATCCATGCGGGCTTATGGCGAGCACGCCGGCATCGCTTTTCAGATCAAGGACGACCTGTTCGATTTTGAAGGCGACCAGAAAATCATCGGCAAGAACAAAGGCCGCGATTTACGGGAAAAACATATTACGCTGCCTCTGATTTTCGCGCTTACCCGCGCGTCCCGGTCACAGGCTAAAACAATTCTTGCGCAAATCCGGCGGGGCGTTACGGCTTCTGAAATCCGGTCCATCATCGCTTTTACCCGCGAATACGGCGGCCTGGAATATGCCAAAACGCGGCTGGAAGAGCATTCTTTACAAGCTGTCCGCATGCTGGACCGCTTCCGGGATTCAGCGGCCAAACAAAGCCTGATCGATTTTGTTTATTTCAATATCAACCGGAACAAATAATACCGACCGCATCATTAAAAAACGGAACGGGCTTTCCAATAATTAAAAAGTTAAATCCATGAGTACAACCGAATCGAAAATAATCCCTTGGTATAAACAATGGCAAAGAAAAAAAATACTTATATGGGCTTTGGTAATTGTTGCGTTGATTTTCTTTATCACGGGACCCTACGGACTCTATCAGCGGCTGATCAGCGCCGGCCAGCAAAAGCAACTCCAAAACCAGGTGGAACAACTGCAGAAAGAACAGCAACAGCTTCTGAAAGAGCGGGAATTGCTGAAAAACGATCTCGATTATATCGAAAAAACCGCCCGCGAAAAATACAGCATGGTCCGCGACGGCGAACAAGTGCTGAAAGTAATCCCCAAAGACAAACCCATTAAAGAATAATATCCGGTATCTGTGATGCGTTACCACCATCGGCTGTCACCCTTCGGCCGTGCCCTGGTCTGGACTTGGATTATTTTTCTGTGCGGTGAACGGGCGATTGCACAGAATCATAACCTCCTGTACACGGCTTCCCGTCTGGATTCCCTTCATGCGCAACTATCCGCGGTTCTGAACAATAAAATCCTGCGCAACGCCCGTACCGGCATTCTGGCGCGTTCGCTGAAAAGCGGGCAGGTTTTATTTGAGCACCATGCCGACAGCCTGCTCAGCACCGCTTCCTGCATGAAACTTGTCACCACGGCCGCCGCGCTGGACCGATGGGGAAAAAATAAATTTTTCCGCACCGTTTTCTATACGGACGATTCCATAACAGACGGCGTATTAAAAGGCCACCTCTATATGAAAGGATTCGGCGATCCGTACTTTGTCACCGAAGTCATGCTCAAAACCGTTTATCATTTCCGGTCAATGGGCATTACCGAAATCAAAGGCGACCTGATTGCCGACGACAGCTATCTTCAGGATTCGCCGAACGCGTTCCGCAACGACCGGGCTTATTCGGCGCTTGGCAGTGCGCTGAGTTTTAATTTCAATACCTTTACTATTTGCGCGCGACCCGGAAAGGTGGGCGATACCGCGCACGTGTTCATTGAACCGCCGTATCCCCGGTTCAAAATTATCAACCGCACGCTGACCACCGATTCCGGAAAAGGCATAACCATTGATCATAATAATGTCTCGGTGAAATACGATAAAGACCTTATGACCGTTTATGTCGGCGGGACGATTGCGAGCGATGAACTGGAATTCAATATCTACAAACGCGTGCAGGATCCGCTAACCTACGTAACCACCGTTTTCAGAAACGCCCTGGAACTGGCCGGGATTACCCTGAAGGGCAAAATCCGAACCGGCACCGTGCCACGAAAAGCTACGATGATTCATGAAACGTATTCCTATGATCTCGCCTACATTGTCGCCGGAATCAATAAATGGAGTAACAATCAGGCGGCGGGGCAACTGCTGATGATACTCGGCGCGGAGGCATTCGGACCGCCCGGCACCGATGAAAAAGGGCTTCGGGCCATTAAGCCCTTTCTAAAAAAAGCCGGTATCGCCGAAAGCGAAATTATCATGACCGACGGTTCCGGGCTGGATATCGGTAATAAAATGACGCCCCGAGCGCAGGTACGGCTTCTGGAATATATGTACCAGCGTTTCGATTGTTCCGCGGAGTACGTCGCCTCACTGAGTATCGCCGGCGTGGATGGCTCCGAGCGTAAGCGTTTCCGCAAGAACGGCGGCCCCGTGGGCCAGGCGCGGCTCAAAATCGGTTACCTGTGGGGCGTCAGCGGCCTCAGCGGCTATATCGCTACTTCCGGCGGCGACATCATCGCCTTCGCTTCGCTGATGAACGACTTCGAAAAAGACTACTATGAAACAGTCAAACAACTCGAAGATAAAATCGTCATCACCTTATCCCAATTGTAATGACCCGCAAGCATCCTTCACACCGGACCGGTCTGGAAGGCGAAGAAATCGCCGCCGAACACCTCCGCGCCAAAGGCTATGCAATCCTGCACCGCCGCTTCCGTTACCGCAACGGCGAACTGGATATCGTGGCGCGTCACGGCCGCATGATAGTCTTCGCGGAAGTTAAAACAATCAATCTGAAAAAGAATCCCGACAAACCTTTCGGCGATCCCGAGACCTGGCTGACCGAAAAAAAGAAACAATCACTCTACCATTGCGCGGAATACTACCTCGGCAAGCACGGCTTTCATGACATCGACTGCCGCTTCGACCTGATTACCGTCCGACTATTCGCCGATCATTCTGAAGTCAACCATATAGAAAACGCTTTTTGGTTCTGAATTTTTTACACAACCTAAAGAGCGCCCGCCCGTGATTTTATAAATTGGTCTTTCCCTCTCATTGACCCTGTAGTTGTATTTACAAAAACATTCTTCTTCAAGGGTTTGCTTTTCTATTTTTATATAGAATGGATTAACCGTTTTTGTTACGAAAAAAAAAGTTAATTTGTTGTTACCATATTATTAATTTATTATTGTTATATTATTATTTTTATGTTATAATTGGACGTTTTAGTATTTAACCATCACACGGAGTACCATCCTATGGGTTTCAGTTTTATACCAAAAGACGAAAATTTTTTCACGCTGTTCAACCAGCAGGCGGCATTGATCGTAGAAGCGGGAAAAGCCTTCCGTGAACTCGCGATGGCCGGAAAATTTGATTCGGAATCGATCAAAAAACTTGAGGACATCGAGCATAAGTGCGACAACGTTACCCACGACATCATCGACCGCCTGAACCGGACCTTCATCACTCCGTTCGACCGCGAGGATATTCACAACCTGGCGCACAAGGCAGACAACATTATCGACATGCTTTACTCCACCGCCAAGCGGATGGGCATTTATAAAATCAACGAGGTCAACACGAATCTCATCAAATTTGCGGACACCATCGAACAATCCATCCAGTCGCTGACCCGCGCGTTTCAGGATATGAACCATACCAAGAATTACAAATCCGTCCTGAAATACTGCATCGAAGTCAACCACTTCGAGAACATCGGCGACGACCTGAAAGATCAGGCGATTGGGGAATTGCTCGAAAATACGAAAGATCCGATTTCGTTCATCATCTGGAAAGAAGCGTACGAGGGCACCGAAATCGTATTGGACATTTGTGAAGATGTGGCCAATGTCATCGAATCGATCATTGTCAAACAGGCTTAACGCATATGGAATATTATGTAATTTTTCTGATCTTTCTCGCGCTGGTATTTGATTTCATCAACGGGTTTCACGATTCCGCCAACTCGATCGCGACCGTTGTTTCCACGCGTGTTCTCTCGCCGAAGTACGCTGTGGCGTGGGCGGCATTTTTCAATTTCATCGCGTTTCTGTTTTTTGGGCTCCATGTGGCCGGCACGATCGGTAAGGGAATCATTGACATCAACATTATTGATTCCGAAGTGATATTCGCTACGCTGATGGGCGCCATACTCTGGGACCTGATCACCTGGTATTTCGGCCTGCCAACGAGTTCCTCGCATGCGCTGATGGGGGGATTGATCGGCGCCGGTTTGGTGAAAGCAGGCGCATCCAGTCTGGTGTGGGCGGGAATTTTGAAAACCACGTTGTTTATTTTTTTAGCGCCCTTGTTTGGCTTAACGCTCGGATTTATGATCGGCGTCCTGGTGTATTGGCTATTTAAAAATTCCGCGCCGAACAAGGTGGACAGTTTTTTCCGTAAAGGCCAGCTCGTATCCGCTGCGGCATACAGCCTCGGCCACGGCGGCAACGACGCGCAGAAAACCATGGGAATCATTGCTGGGCTTTTATTCAGTGCTGGATGGCTTGGAAATGAATTTTACATACCTTTCTGGGTTGTGATATCATGTAACGGCGCGATCGCTCTGGGGACGATGTTCGGCGGCTGGCGGATTGTCAAAACCATGGGACAAAAAGTCGCCAAATTAAAACCGGTGGATGGGTTCTGCGCAGAATTCGGCGCCTCGGTCACGTTGTTTCTATCAACCGCACTGGGCATTCCGGTGAGCACCACCCAAACCATCACGGCGTCCATCATGGGCATCGGTTCCATACGCCGGATGACAGCCGTCCGCTGGGGCGTCGCCGGAAAAATCGTCTGGGCGTGGATATTGACCGTCCCCTGCTCCGCTCTCATCGCGGCCATCAGTTATGTGATAATTATGTGGTTTAAATAAAAAAAGGCCGTCCCATATGTCTGGACGGCCTCCCGGCAGCAGAAAAAACAAACCCTATCAGTTCATTCTTTCCTGAATTTCCGGCCGCGCCTCTTCCGCTGAGACGTGCTTAATCGTTTTAGTCTTCGAATCCAGCATCTGCATCGAATCGGCTATGACTTCCGTAACGAACTTTTTCCGGCCGTCGCGGTCCTCAAAAATCCGCGTTTTCATCTGCCCCTCTACGCAAACCAGCGTGCCTTTGCGCAGGTATTCGCCGCAGACTTCGGCCAAACGTTTCCACGCAATTACCTTGTGCCAGTCCGTTTCGTCGCGGTACTGACCGTTTTTTGTTTTGAACGATTGATTGGTTGCCACCGAAAACATCGCAATAGCGGTGCCGTTCATGGTATAGCGCATCTGAGCTTCGCGGCCGACTCTTCCAATCAGGGTGATCTTGTTCATGGTTCCTCGTGACATAATAGGTCTCCTTATGTTATAATAATTAAATTCGTTTTTGTTTTCATCACACAACCAATATAATTTTCTTTCCAAACCTTTTTTTCTCAAAATTTGATAATTTTAATAATTAAGGAGAGGGATTAATCGCGATTAGTGCGAGTTATTATTAACATCACATTGTTAGCGTAAACATTGTTTTACAAAAATTAAATCTTTGTGAATCTTTTTTTACATATTCAAACCGCATCGTCCTTTATTTAATTTCCAATTAAAATAGAAAATTGCTGATTCTAAAACAACGGGTAGTCATTCTACTAAAATTAAATTAATCAATTATTTAATACATTATATAATTTCTATGAAGCAAAAATAAGTTTACTATAAAACAAGATTTATCAATATTTATTATTTTATTCACTTGATTTTATGCAGTCAGATTTTGATTGGAACAACCAAATATAAAATAGCGTGTAATTTTCCTTACACAGTGAATTTTTTAAAAAAAAACATAACTCATTATAAATTCATAACATAAACGTCATAAAATAATGGTATATTGGTTGCGTATTATTTTATTTGGTCAAATTTTTAACCAACCGGAGACCGCCATGAAAGCAAATTTTTTCAAGCTGATTTTCGTCGCCACATTCGGAGTTATGATTTTTCTGAATGCCTGCGAACAAATGCCAACCGAGTACACCGATGATACATCGCATCAGGAAGGCGGCTCGTTCAGCAAAGTAACGATAGCCGAAGGATTCGAAACGGGCACCAAAACGGCTTATGCCGCTGCCGATGTGACGCTTGGTTCCGGCGTCTGGAATATGGATAATGCGCTGATTGGAAGTTTATCCACAGACCGCAAAGTCGGCCTGAAAAGCGCGCGCGTGCAGAATGCCGGAAAAATCACGATGAAGTTTGACCGTACCGACGGCATCAGCACCGTGTCCGTCAAACACGCGAAATTTGGTTCGGACGGCAGCAGCACGTGGGAATTATGGTACTCCACAAACAAAGGCGTCTCCTGGATTAAATCCGGTTCGACCGTCACCACATCCTCCACAACGTTGTCAACCGCCACATTTACAATCAATAAGTCGGGCTATGTCCGGATCGAAATCCGAAAAACCGGCGGTTTCAGCTACCGGCTTAATATAGACGAAATCACCATCAACGATTTTGTGCCCGGCGGTTCCACCAGTGTGCACCTGACCCTCGGTAATCCCAGCGACGCATTTCCGAATACGGCCAATTATACGAATTACTATATGGAAAAAGCGCAGTATTGCCTTTCCTACAACCGCGACCGCGCCTGCCCGAACTGGGTGGCCTGGCACCTGAACAGCAGTTGGCTCGGCTCCACGCCACGGCAGGACAACTTCCGCGCGGATGCTACCCTGCCCGCCGGATGGTATCAGGTGGGCGGCAGCAGCTATAGCGGCAGCGGTTTCGACCGCGGACATATGTGTCCTTCCGCCGATCGCACCCTGACCGTCACGGATAACTCCGCTACATTCCTCATGACTAACATGGTGCCGCAGGCGCCGAATAACAACCAGGGTCCGTGGGCGAAATTAGAGGATTACTGCCGCACGCTGGCCACGCAGGGCAAGGAATTGTACATCTACTCCGGCGCTTACGGCCAGCAGTCGCGTATCAATAACAACCAGATTACCGTACCGACCAATACCTGGAAAGTGATCGTCGTGCTGGACAACGGCACCAACGACCTGACCCGCGTCACCACTTCCACGCGCGTGATTGCCGTGAACATGACCAACTACAACAGCCAGATTTCCATCAGCGCCGACTGGAAATCATTCCGCGTAAGCGTGGATTCCATCGAATCCATCACCGGCTATGATTTCCTGTCCAACGTCGATCCGGCCATTCAGGCGGTTATCGAGAGCCGGGTAGACAATCTGTAATAAAAAAAAATTCATTGCGATTCAAAAAGCCTGTCGGCAAGACAGGCTTTTTTTTATATCAAGGAATAAATGTATATCCCGAACATGATAAACGCCCCGGCCACGCTGGCCGTTTTCCGAGGAGGCGCGAACGCCCACAGCAGGCGGTACGGGATGAATCCGGAAACGATCATCAGCGAAAGCAGTTGCGCGAAACAGGAAGCGCCGAACGTCATAAAATCGGGCCTGGCCTCGATGATTAAGCTTTGATACGCTGTCAGGCCCACCGCGCTGAGCAGGGCGATAATGATATTGAATCCGGCGGTTCCGACAGGGCTCGCACCGGGTTTTATAAATATCTTTTTTATATTTTTATCATACCAGGCCTCGATACGGTCGCTCACTTTGAAGACGTAAGGAAAAAGAATAAAAAGCTGTATCAGCATGATCACGAAAGCTATATGATCGCGGAAAGACGCGCCCAACACTTTTGCAGAATCCACCCATTCCATTAATTTAATCAGGAGATATGAAATCAGAATAACCGGCAACAACACGGATCGCCATAATTCACCCGTCCGCGTGGATTCCGGCTTCATGGCTTTGACTACATTGGCATACACGATAAATAGTCCGGGCAGAATCGCCGCCGCCGCGAGGTAACGGGGCAGGATTCCTAATTGCAGCATGCAGACGACCGGCAACAAAACCAGACTGAAATAAATAGCCACCGAGAGAATTACTAACGCCAGCATGGCGATCCATTCGGATTCTTCATGGTAGCATTTGAAAAACCGGATTATCTGGTAGGACATGGTATACTGAATCAGGAAAAGAAAGAAAAATCCGAGATCTGCGTTAAACACGTTCACAACCGATTGCTGCGGAAAATCCGACAGGTAATACAGGAATCCGATGATCAAAATAACGATACCATCGAACAGGGTTTCATCTTCGTTAATATACCGTTTCAGCGTCTCCATAGTAAGCGGCTTCGTATAAATTTTAAAAAATTTCGGCTCAAAATAACGATTTTTCGGTTAATATCCCATACTAATTGCAAAAAAAAAAAGCGGTCCGTAAGGAACCGCTTCGTAACAGGAGAAGGTGAAAGGAAAAGACTAGGATTGTTCTTCGGCGATTTCATGTTCGCCGGTTTCCGGGATTTCAGTTTTATCAGCGTGATCGCGCGAGCCGAGCATCTGCATGGAACTGGCCACTACCTCGGTAATGTATTTCTTCGCGCCTTTATCCTCGTAACTACGCGTTTTCAACTGACCCTCAATGCAAACCAGCGAGCCCTTTTTAAGATACTGGCCGCAGATTTCGGCGAGTTTTCGCCACGCGACTACCCGGTGCCAGTCCGTGCGGTACTGAACCTTACCGGACTTATCTTTGAACGCCTCGTTGGTAGCGATGGTCAGCGACGCAATGGGCGTGCCGTTGGGCGTATAACGCATCTGGGGTTCTTTGCCGATCCGACCGATCAGCATGGCGCGGTTTAATGTTCCTCGTGACATAACATGTCTCCTTGAATTATGTTAATAATATTAAATAATAAAAAATTCATCGTTGTCCTTATTGCTTCATTAATATAAGTATCGGTAGAGGGGATTTTTTCTCAAAATTTGATAAAATATTTTCCGGTTGATATTGGGCGTCTTTTTTATTTTTTTTTGCGTTCATCATACCATTAATATATCTTAAAATTAATTCTGTTTTTTCTCAAAATTTGAGAATTTTCCGCAGCGCCTCGGTTCAAAAGGATTTTTATTGCATTAATTCGTTAATTATCATTAAATTAAGCGGTCAAAAAAATTCTTGCGGGAGTATGGCTATGAGTCAGCGAATCGATGATATCCAGCGCCAGATCGAGATTGCCGGCATGATATTCGAGCAACCGGATAAATATTCGGAAGAAGATTTGGCGTCACATTTTTACACCAGCGCCGCAACCATACGCCGCGACGTCAAGGCGCTCCGCGACATGGGTGTGGACATCTGCTCGCGTAAGCGCGCCTATCACGTCAACCTGAGTCTTAATGAGATCAACTTTCTCATCACGACATACTTTGCCTTCGGCAACCAGGAAACGATAAAGAACCTCCCTTTGATCCACGAAAAGTTCCGTCACCGCACGCTGAATTTCTTCATACAGACGATGAAAGCCATCACAAACAGGCAGGAAATGGAAATCGAATATAAATCCAAAAACAGTACCCAGGCGCGCTGGCGGACGATCACGCCGGTCGCGTTTTACAATGCCGGTAAAAGTTATTATCTGATCGGCATCCACAACGATGTCACAAAAATTTATACCATCGAGCGCATCCAGGGCGTCCGTTTCCCGAATACGCCCTCCGCGGTGAAAAAGATCCCCTCGCTGAATGAACTGTTCCGCTACAGCTGGGGCTCGTTTACGGGCGGCCCCGTCAAGGAAGTGCGCCTGCTCTTCAAGGACGATCTTGAGGAATATATCATCGATAAATTCATGACGGAGCATCAGGAAATTCTCAGGACGGAGCAGGGCATGGAAGTGGTTTTAAAAGTGAAACTCTCGAACGAGTTCATCTCCTGGCTGCTCGGCTGGGGCGACGCCGTCACTGTACTTTCACCGCCGGAGTTGAAAGAACAGATCATTCAGAAAGCAAGGGATATCGTATCCCACTACACCAATTAATCGCGCCGTAAAAATTTCAATTCGGCTGGAGTAAAAAAAACCGGCCCCCGGCAGATTATTCCACCGGGAGCCGATACAGAAAGGAGTTGTTGAAATATTTTTAAAACGCGTAATTGATTCGGAAACTGACTTTCAGGTCGCCGCCGTTTTTATTCACGTTTTTGGCTAAATCCACGCGAAACATGTCGCGTTCGTCGCCAAGGCCCACGCCGAAATCGGTTTCAATTTTTCCGGGATCAAAACCGGCATAGAGGCTGCGGTAGGTATCAATCCGCTGATACCACGCATAACCGGCATCGGTGAACAAAATGAGACTGAACGGGTTCAGGAAGAAAATCTTGTCCTCGTGGAAGCGGCCGGAACTGAGACGGTATTCCACATTGACCAGCGCGAAATGATTGCCGGTAAACGCCTTGTAGTCATGCCCGCGCAGGGTGGACAGGCCGCCGAGACTGAAAAGCTTCTGCCGTGGCGTGTCGCCAACCGACGAACCGATATAAACGCGCGTGTCGATATTTTCCCAGCGGCTCAGCGGCTGATAGCGTGTGGCGTAAAACGTATATCGGGAAAAACGAAAGTCGGAATTCCATTCATGCATGCTGCGCTCCCCTTCCGCGCTGACCATCCATCCCTGGCGTTTCAGATGATAACGCCCGTTCTTGTGAACCTCCACATTGTTAAATTCCGCCTTGCCCGTCAAACTGTAGAGGTCGCCATCATCTATCGCGGGGTTCGGCCGGAAATCGCGCGCCTTGATAAACAACGCCCAATCCGCGTTCGGCTCCAATGAACGATACCGGTCGCCGTTAAACTGCAGCGTCAGTTTCAGGAATGGATTAATGTTCTGCGATACATGCGCGCTGTAGCCCAGCGTTCGGAAATAATCGCGGTAATCGTTCTTGAACAAAACCGCGTTCAGGGTGTTCTCCATATCGCCGATAATCCACTTGTCCTGCGTGCCGGTCAGGTCATGAAACTCCCCCCCAATCTCGAAACGAAACTCTCGGCCCCAATAACGGTCCACACCCAACTGATAATGCAACTGCTTCAGGCCAAACGCATAACCGACTTCGCCGTATAACTGAAACGGTTTGTTGGTGAACATTTTGTTGCGTTTATCCATACGCGCGCCGAGATAGATGCCGTCCACGCGGTTGTAAACAACCAGTAAGTAATTATTGTCATACGGTTCATGATAAAAATAATGATACGGCGCCCGGACCGGCTTGTACGGCTCGGTTTGAATTTCAAAATACGAAGCGTCGAATATTTTTTTGGATGTTTTTTTCGGGGTCTTTTTACCCGAAACCACCACTTTACCGTTTTCATCGATTATGACAAGGTCATCCTTGTTTATTCCGTCGCTGAGATTAAGGTTCAGTTCATAATCGTTATCTGAAAAATCAATATAGGTTTTAGGACTTTCATCGAGTTGGATATTGAACGTTTTCATTTTCTTATTGGCCTTTTCCATCTTTTTCCGGGCCTTTTCAATGGATTTTCTTAACTTTTCCTGTTGGTCCCTGCTTAAATCGCCCTCCAACTCATCCTGTAATGCTTCCTGAAGTTCTTTTTGGAATTCCAGATTCTCTTTATGCTGCTCCAGTTTTTCTTTTAGCTTTTCTATGGCTTCTTTTTGTTTGGCTCTCAGTTCTTTCAGATCCAGACTGCCGTCTAAATAGACGCTTTCCCGCCCCTGGTGATTTTGGCCTTTACGCTTTTTTTCCTTTCGTCCCTCATCGGAGGCTGATTTTTTTAATTGCTGGTTTTCTTTTTCCGTAATCAGATTGTTTAAACGTTCCAGTTCTCTGAGGTCCTCTTCGCTGACGGTTTCCGTCTTCGATGACTCCGAGTGGCCGGTTGTCTTTTCCGACCCGGAGGCTCCGTTCTCCGATGCGGATGCATTCTCATCAAGTAAGGCCAGACCGTCGTCGGCAATTGCCGTTTTATCGAAATCACTATCACCGGCTGTTTTTGTTGAGAATTTGCTTTCTTGATCCATGGCCATTTGTAAGTTCATGAGATTTTTAAAATCATCCCATGCCATGAAATCCAGTTGGCTGACGTCCTGGTTGGTATTCCTGACCGTCGTTTTTCCCTGTACCACCACCGCGCTACCGACAGCGCCCGTTTCATTGATTATCAAATCACCTTTTACTACGACGGCTTTTCCCGTAATGGACCCGTCAATGGTCAGATTGCCGTTAAGTACCAGTACATCTCCTTGGACGTTTTTTCCTGCCGATATGGTGATATCATCTTCATAAATCATCAGAACTTTAGAATCTTTAAAAAAATAGGATTGGCAAAAAGCGGTAATGGACTGGTTCTTCATGTCATTTTTATTTTTCCCCTGACCAAAGGCAGGACGGAATAAAATGAGTACCATTACTGTTATTAAAAACGGTAAATATGTTTTCATATAATTCCTTATTTATTATGCGCTTATTGATATTTGTGTATTATTATAAAACTCATATTAACCTGATACGGTGACTTAGAATAAAAGTTTCTCAGTGCGTATGATAAAAAAATTTGTTTTTATAAATTTTTTATTCAATATTGGCTCAAAATTTAATTCTTTATGAATGTATCATTTAAAAACGGAGTTTAATATGAAACCGAAAAGCATCTTCATGACCGTGATTTTCTTTTTCTGGCTGGCCGCCACCCTGACGGCTCAGAAAAATGCCAATGAGTTTAAATTCGTTCAGGAATCCGGGGGTATCAAAGAATACACGCTTCTCAAAAACGACCTGCAGGTACTCTTGATGGAGGACCACTCTGCGCCGGTACTGACCTTTATGGTTACGTACCGCGTCGGTTCGCGCAATGAAAAAATCGGTAATACGGGTTCAACGCATATCCTGGAGCACATGATGTTCAAGGGTACGCCTTCGTTTAACAAGGCCAAGGGCACGGGCGTTTCCGCCACCTTGCAAAATGTCGGCGCGATGATGAACGCCACCACCTGGAACGACCGTACCAATTATTTCGAAATGATTCCCAGCGAGCACCTGGAACTGGCGGTAAAAATTGAAGCCGACCGCATGCGTAATCTGCTGCTGGACGAAAACGACCTGAAGAGCGAAATGACGGTGGTGCGCAACGAATTCGAAATCGGCGAAAACAATCCGTCCGAAGCCCTTGACAAAAACATATGGGCCACGGCTTACCAGGCGCATCCGTATCATCATTCCACAATCGGATGGAAGGCCGATATTGAAAATGTCTCCGTTCAAGGGTTGCGGGAATTTTACGAAACCTTCTACTGGCCGAACAACGCCACCGTAACCGTGGTCGGCGATTTTGAAACCGGCAAAGCGCTGGATCTGATCTATCAGTATTTCGGCGCGATACCGAAATCGCCGAAGCCCATACCGCCGATGTACACCACCGAGCCCCGTCAGGAGGGGCCGCGCCACGTGGTCGTAAAGCGGGCCGGTCAGAACGGCATCGTGGGTGTGGCGCACAAGACCTGCAAAGGACTGGACAAGGACCAGCCGGCGTTTGACATTCTCGAGACGATCCTGAACAGCGGGAAGAACAGCCGTTTCTACAAACATATCGTGGACAAAGGCCTGGCCGCGAAGGTGGACGTTTCCTATTTCCCGTTCAAAGACGAGTCGCTGTTCATCACTTACGCCACGCTGACGCCGGGCACCACGCACGAGCAGATGCAGGCGCTGATTCTGGAAGAATATAAAAAAATCGCGGATGAAGGCGTCACCCAGCAGGAAATAGACGCCGCCAAAGCCCAGATTCGCGCCCAGACCGCTTACCGCAAGGACGGCTCGTTTCTGATTGTTATGCTCCTGAACGAAGCGATTGCCGCCGGCGACTGGAAAGCCTACACGGAATATATGGATAAAATCAATCAGGTCACCGCGGAGGATATCCGGAATCTCGTTAAAAAATATTTCGTTGAAGACCAGATGACTACCGGTTATTTCATTCCGCTGGCTAAACAGGATAAGACAACAGGCGGCCTGTATCCGGATATGCCGGTTAACGGCTTTCGGAGTTTCCGCGGATTCACCACCCGGTTTGACCTTCCGCAGATTGATGAGGGCGGCAGCGGTTTTATCACGCCTACCGGATTACCGCAGTCCCAACTCGCCAGGAACATCACCGATAAACGCGTAGAAGGCATTCGCGTGATTGCCATGAAAACCGGCGTGGCGGATGTAATAACAATCCGGGGCAGTCTGATGGCCGGCACGTTTTTCAGCCCGTTGACCAACAAAGCCCAGGCCGATCTGATGGCGGCCATGCTGGATCAGGGCACCGTCAAAAGGGATAAATTCGCCGTTTCCGCCGCGCTGGAGACCATCGGCGCGACCATCAATTTCCAGGCCGGCAATGAAACGCTGGAGTTCACGGGGCGCTGCCTGAAAGCGGATCTCCCGAAAGTCATCAATATTCTGGCTGAAGAACTGCGTTTTCCGGCTTTTGACGAGAAATCATTTGAAACCATCAAGAAGAGAAAGATGACGCAGTATAAGCAGAACCTGGAAAATACGGACATCCGCGCCTTTGAAACGCTGTCCCAGAAAATCTACCCGGCCACGCACCCGAATTACAGTTTCTCTACCGAACAGATACTCAAGGATATCGAAAAAACCACCCTTAGCGACCTGAAAGAATTCCACAAGAAATACTATGGCCCGGCATCGATGATCATCGTCGCGGTCGGCGACGTGGAAGCGGCCGAACTGCATAAAGCCGTCAAAGCCGAATTCGCCGGATGGAAAGGCGGCGTGGTATTCACGCGCCCCGCAGCCGTTCTGCCCAAACCCGCTCCCGAAAAACCGATCCTCGTAACCATCCCGGATAAAACCAGCGTGACCTATGCCATCGGCACCGGCATCTCCATCCAGCAGGACCATAAAGATTATCCCGCGCTGTTTGTCGGCACGTATATCCTCGGCGGTAATTTTTCTGCGCGCCTGATGTCCACTGTGCGGGATATCGAAGGGCTGACTTACGGCATCCGGGCCGGTATCCGCGGCGCCACCTTCAGCGACGGCTACTGGGCCGTGAACGCTTACTTCAACCCGAAAATGCTGAAGCACGGCATGGCGTCCACGCAGAAACAAATTGACCTGTGGCTGGAAAAAGGCGTCACCGACGAAGAAGTCGCCGCCAAAAAATCCACGATTACCGGCTCCTACAAAGTCGGGCTCTCCTCCACAGGCCGCGTCGCGGAACAATTGCTGGCCATCGCCCAGCGCAATCTTGCGATGAGTTATATTGACGACTATCCAAACCGTATTAACGCTCTGACCACGGGAGAAATTAACGCCGCAATTAAAAAATACATCCGATCGGAAAACCTGATCCGGATAGCGGCCGGTTCGGTGGATGAGAAAAAAGATCTCCTGGAATCCAAATAAAACGATAATTGCCAAAGGCCGTTCAACACGAACGGCCTTTTTTTTTAGCTGTTTCATATTAATAAAAGCTGTTTGGAAATTTGGACAGGAATTAATTGATAAAAATATTTTCGTTTTAAAATAAAAATCCTTAATATAGAATCGCTTGGATTGTTCTGACTGACACACAAAATAACAGGAGCAAGTTGTAACCGGCGATGTTTCGTTCCGATGATATAAGGATATTTTATGCTAAAACGCTGTTGGTTTTGACGCTGGCGTTGATGATCTGGCATCTGATTTTATTCCACCGTTCGGTAAGCCGCGAAACCGCAATGCGTCAGGTCCATCAGGCCTGGACGGCGGAATTACCCAAAGACCGCTACCGTATCGGCGCCGACGAGGAATCGTTCCGCGCCTTCCTTGCGTTTGACCCGCTTATCGATTCCCTGCTGACCAGGGATTACGGTATTCGTGCCTCCTGGATAAAAAACGAGCCGGTTAATTTCGACAACCGGTTGTATCGGCGGAAAATCGTACAGATTCCTGAATCGTTTCCGACGACGACCTTTAACGCCGATCTGAAACTGCTGGCCGAGCAAAACGCCTGGCCGATACTCTCCGTGCAGGAAAAAATGAAAACCGGCGACCTGTGGGTGGATATCGGCCGCGATGAGCAACTCTACCTGCATATGCAACTGAACGTCAACAAACGCCTCAAAACCGATTCAAAAGACCTGTACCTGTTAATCAGCGGCATGGGCATTAAAAACGACGAAATCACCGCGGCCATACTCGATCTGCCTGAAAATATCACCCTGATTATTCCGCGCGGACAGGAGTTTTCAACGCTCCTGACGCATGAGGCCAAACGTAACGGGAAAGCGGTTCTGAACCGCCTGCCGGAGTATGCTAAGACCGTTTATTTGGATCCCTACGAAGCCGACGAAACGACGATGACCAAAATATTTTATGAGACGCTTCAGAATGTGGAGAGCGGCACAGCTATTGTCTGTTACGAAAAACCCGTTACGATTGCCGTACTAAAACGGGAACTGCCCAAAGTTACCCGCCGGGGATACCGTTTTCTGAGCTTTGCCCGCTAGCCGTCGTGATGAAAATGAATTCTTTGGATGCTCCGCGACGCTCGGCATGTCCGTTATACCTTGCCCGACTGCGTTATACCGTAACAACCGACATTTTATAGCTATAAAACGTCGCATGATAGACTCATGAATTCTTGGCGGAAACATCAACCCGTCCGCCATTTTAATTATGGCCGTAACCGATACAGAAGGCGCTTTAAACGTTAAAACGCCGATACGTGACGTAACAGACCCTTGCTACGCCTGCATCCCGCGGATAAAAGACTCGCAACCTTTATTGACCGGAACCGTTGCGCATCCATATTCCTTACCATCAACAGCAACGCAAATTCATCGTCGCCTAATATCTTTCAGCATTCAATGGTCAAAAAAATCTCCCGCGGGAAAAAAACATTTTTTTTCGGTTGGTCGAAGATGCGGTTTTGGTGACCGTTCCGTAGAGCGGAGCAAGAGCCGTGAACATAGGCGTTTTCAGCGTGCGGCGAATGCCATCGTATATCAGGCGGTTAGCCGTTTGGTCGTCCCGATTTGCGAGGTTTAAAAAAAGATTTGAAATAAATATTATTTAATTTATATTTAACTTTGTTAACGCTTATCGGGATTCCCACATGCCGCGCGCGGGGAGACTTTTTTGTAAGCATTTATTTTATACTCCTCACACGCCACGTCGGCTACCCGCGGAACGTTAGGCAAAGGCGCTCTTTTACATTAAGCAACTAACAATAATAGTCAGGATATCTCAATTCACAAAATTAATTATGGAGGTGTTTATGAAAACCTATCTATCGCTTATTTGTATTCTGATTTATGGTGTAAGTTTCCCTATAACCGGTAATGCTCAAAGTAATTTTTCAGATCAGTCATGGAATGTTGGTTTTCAGGGAGGCGTGTTGTTTCCTGGTCCCGGCCAAGTTAACATTAATCCTCCCGGTTGGGATTTTGAGACAGAAACGGGATTCGTATTAGGCGCTGAAATTGACGGCTATGTGGCTCCCAAACTATCTGTTGGACTTAAATATTTATATTCCAACGCCTCCTTAAAAGGGTTTAGTGATGCTGCCGATGTCCATACCATAGCGGGTACTATAAAAGCCCGTTTTAACATTGGAGAAAAGCTGCAATTTCGTCCCGGAGCATCCTTTGGTTATAATCGAATTGAAATCAATTCTGATGTCGATGGCAGCAACGGTTTTAATGTTGCGGGAATTTTCCAGTACGCATATTCTTTGGGAAACGGTAAAGCCATTACAGGAGATTTCAGTTTTATATCCCAACCGGTCGGTGGAAATGGTGATAGAGATATTACTTTTCCGCCCATTATATATTTAACTATCGGATATGAATTTGGTAATTAAGGGTTCGAATAATTAATAATATCCTGACTATTATTTTTAAATTCGAATTGTATTAAACAAGAGCGACTAAGCTTATAACAGGCAGTTAGCCGTACGCTCATCCCGATTTGCGAGGTTTAAAAATAGTTTTGAAAAAAAAATGAAATGTATATTAAAATAATTAACGCTTATCGGGATTCCCACATGCCGCGCGCGGGGAGACTTTTTTGTAAGCATTTATTTTATACTCCTCACACACCACGACGGCTACCCGCGGAACGTTAGCAGAAAGCGTATTTGACAGCATCGCAACAATGAAACAGACGACTAAAAAAGTAAACTAAGTAACTCGACAAACAGTTTTGACAGGTGGACAGATACATAACAGCAATTTGACTTCGGGACACATCAGTTTGATGGGCAGATACGCAAGCCAACGCAATAAAAAATTAAAACACCCCTACCGCACAAAAAAAATGAATTTCTATGACTACCCGCATTGCACACATTTGGTAGCTGCCCCAACCTCAAACCCCATGCAAAGCAGCCACCAAACGAGTGCAATTTTTGCCGACCCATATCTTAACTTCGTATAATGACAGATGTGCATGATAAAATAACAAGAAGTTACAACATGAGCCAAATCAAAGGCAAAGACACAAAGCCAGAGATGATGGTTAGAAAGTATATTTTCTCGAAAGGTTTTCGTTACAAGATTCATGACAAGGGACTTCCGGGCAAACCGGACATTGTTTTGCCTCGGTTAAAAGTTGTTATTTTTATTCATGGTTGCTTCTGGCACGGTCATTCAAATTGCAGATATTTTGTTTTACCCAAAACCCGAACAGAATGGTGGTTAAAAAAAATTGAACGTAATAAACAACTTGATAGTGAAAATTTAAAAAAATTGAGGGATGCCGGTTGGAAAGTTTTAACGATTTTTGAATGTAAATTAAAAAGTAATTCAAGAAAAGAAACACTTGATAATTTAGTGAAAAAGTTAAATAATATTTCAGAAAAGAAAAAAAGTGAAACGGTTAAACTATATAGACCTTTTTGCGGGCGCATCAGGATTATCTGAAGGATTTAGGATGCTGAATTTTAATCCTGTCGCGCATGTTGAAATAGATTCAGATGCATGTTTAACAATCAAAACGAGAGCAGCATACTACCATTTGAAAGAAAACAATAAAATTTCCGTTTATTACGACTACTTAAGCGGAAATATTACACGTGATTCATTGTATAAATTTCTTCCGTCAGATATAGAAAATTCAGTAATTAATGCTGAGATATCAGACTCAACCCTGAAATATATTTTTAAAGTCATTGAAACCAATCTTAAACAGTTACCAAACAGTGAACTTGATTTAATTGTTGGAGGACCGCCATGTCAGGCATATTCATTGATTGGGAGACATGGAGTTGATTGGGAGAATGACCACCGCTTGAAGCTTTATGTTCAATACGGCAGATTTTTAAAAGAGTTCAAACCTAAAGTATTTGTATTTGAAAATGTTCCCGGAATTTACAGTGCTAATAATGGTTATCACTTCACGCATCTGAAAAAATATTTCAGAAAACTTGGATATGAAATTGAAGACCGGATACTTAATGCAAAAGATTATGGTGTTTTGCAAAATCGCAGAAGGGTTTTTGTTGTCGGTTGGAGAAAAGACATTCAATTTTCATTTCCTGTTTTTGAACCAATCGTTCACAATTATACTGTAGAAGATATTTTTTCTGACTTATCCCCTCTTACTCCGGGTCAGGTCATAAATAAAGGCAAATACAAAAAGGAGCCATCAAAATACATGAAACAGTTTAATTTAAGCAATGGGGTTAACTTCTACACACAGCATATTTCAAGACCACATAACAGTAACGATCTCAAAATATATAATATTGCAATTCAGAAATGGGAACAGGAAAACAAAAGATTAAAATACACCGACATTCCTGAAAAATTACGAACCCAGAAAAATACAGAATCATTCCTCGATAGGTTTAAAGTTGTTGATGGTAAAGGTATTTCGCATACACTAGTTGCACATATTGCTAAAGACGGCCACTATTACATTCACCCAGACATAAAACAATGCCGGTCAATTTCTGTCAGAGAGGCCGCCAGAATACAGTCTTTCCCCGATGACTTTTACTTTGAAGGTTCACGGACTTCTGTCTTCAGACAAATTGGAAATGCCGTTCCACCTCTGTTATCTAAAGCAATTGCAGATGGCATTAAAAACAAGCTGTATAAAATATGAGTGTAACTTTTCGTGAAATATTAAATCAAAAATCATGGAGCAGCTATGAAGAATACATAGCAGAGGGCATAAATCAGTATTCTTCTGAACTTTCAAAAGATATATCGGAAGGCAGAAAACACAGGAAAGCAATACGTGAATTCATTGAAAAGAATTTTGAGATAAAGAAAGTTCCAGATAATCTCGATGCTGAAAAGAATCTCCTTGTATCCGGTGAAGTTGTTGGCATTGACGGAACAATAGCAACACATAAGACAATTACAGGGACAATGGCACAGATAGGAGTTGTGGCGGTAAACTATCTTAACGAGAAAATTCAACACTCTTATTTTATCTCCGAAGCAAAATACAAACAGGACATTAAAGATGTTACTGATTATCTTTACTCCCATGAAAGCATAAACAGAATCGTTTCAGCTCCCGTTTTAAGAGCAGCTTTACAGGTTCGTGAACGGGAACTTGGACTTGATGATAATTTCAGAGATAAATACAAAATTTATCATGGTCCGTTGATCCCATTTGAAATGCTTGCCAATCCGGGCAAAGCTGAATTGAAAATTCTGGACGTGACCCTTGAAATACTTGAAAAGATAATAGCAAATAGAAAATGTTTGAGTATCGTAAGCCGGTCACAAAATGACGCATACATCAGAATAGGGCTTTCGTTAAATCAAGGTGAGTATATTCAATTAAAAAAATCCGCAGGGCTTGAAATTTTAGAAGACAGAACCCTACTTAAAGACAAAGATCGCTGGCGTGAAGAAGATTTTCTGAAAGTGAACAATTTTATTAATCAAGGAGCAATGAAAATAAAAATTGGTTTGATAAAAATTTCACAAAGACCTTATGTATTTCATGCCCATGAAGAAATATTTGACCTTACCGCCAGGATAATTGCCCGTGATGCAATGTTTCAAAAGGAAAAAGGTTTTCCCTTGTTGGTAGATTATGCGGATAATCTCTGTTCAACATATTTCAAGGCAAGTGACTTTAATAAAATAATAGAATATCAATTGGCTAAGGAAGGAGAATTCCTGTCCGAAATGTCAGAAGAAACATTAAGACAAAAGTAAAATCATGGAATTAGATAAAAAACTCGCTTTAGGTTTTGTAAACTTCGACTCGGGGGTTGGATCAAACAACGAAGTTGAAATACGCGTTCCTTATGATAAACTAAAAGAATTATCAAGAGGTAAATACGTAATTATTCCCCATGATGAAGATGGATATTTCTATTTAGCAAGACTAACAAGAGGACCATTCTTTACTCCCGATGCAGTAAGCCGTGATTCTGCATTTGCAAGAGCATCTATTGTACAGGCAGGTGATATTGTTTTTATTCCCGATTATCATGGAATAGGATATTGCGAATTAATTGGTTTGTTCCATTACAGTTCATCACACCTTTCAGGGGTTCAGACTAGACCACACCCAAAATCACCTGTTTTCAATTTACCCCCTGAGAAAATTCAGAAGTTACTGAAACTAGAAGGTAATATGTATTTGGGTCAATTGAGCGGATATGAAGGCATACGTGTCTATCTGGATACAAATTCAAAGGTCGTATTGCCCCGGAACATTGGAATATTCGGGACTGTGGGTTCAGGCAAAACAAATTCATCTCAGGTGTTAATTGAGGAAGCAGCGGCGGCAGGATGGGCGGTTGTTGTTCTTGATGTTGAAGGTGAATATATTTCAATGGATAAGCCAAATTCTGAAATAAAACATAACCCCGGACTCAAAAAGAAAGCAGAACAGTATCAGATTACACCTGAGGGATTAAAAGCATTTCAGGTTTACCACCCGGCCGGAACCGACAGTAAAAAACAAGATTCTTTGGAGTTCAGTATTCCTTTTGGAAGTTTATCTCCTTATGAGCTTGCTGCTATAATGGGGATGAACGAAACACAGGAAGACCGTTTTATTGATTTATGGGATAAACAGGTCGCTGACATAACAACTAAATCAACCAAACCTAAAAATCCCAAAAATCAATGGAAAGCTATTGACGAAAATAAATTTCAGGAAGAACCGGAATATCCTGATTTGACTATTGAATCATTACTAATCAGGTTGACTGATGAAATCAAGGAACAAAAAGGATCTTCAAAAGCGTCATGGCTTGTAGTAAAAAGGCTGCTGAATCGACTGAAAAGGTTTGGAATTTTTGATTCAACGGATGATTTGCTTGATGTTGCAGATTTTCTGAAAGCAGGAAAGGTTTCTGTTTTAGATTTAAGCAATTCATATACCGTTCAGGTAAATAACATTGTAATTGCATATCTACTTCGCAAGATTTTTGACAGCAAAATCTCTAACCCTGACTTACCACCAACTATTATTTTCATTGAAGAAGCACACACGTTTGTTAGTAAAGAAAATGCCTCAAAAATGGAAGCATTGCTTGACCGTTTACGAGAGGTTACAAGACGTGGCAGAAAACGCTGGCTTGGATTGTGTTTTATTTCGCAGCAACCATCACACTTACCAGAGGAAATATTTGAGTTATGTAATACTAAAATTATTCATCAAACAACCGGAAACAGAAATCTGAATGCCCTGAAAATTTCAAGCGGTAACGTAAATGAAGCTATCTGGGATGATGTACCTACTTTAGGTCAAGGAAGAAGCATTATTATTTCACCGCAATATCAACATCCGATTATGACAAACATGAGGATTTGTAAAACTAACAGAGAACATACGGATTAAATGAAAGAAATAAATTTTACACCAAAGGCACGACTTATTAAAATTCTTGGTGAGCAACTAATTAAAGATGCCACTGTAGGAATTATTGAGTTAGTAAAAAACTCCTATGATGCTGATGCTACGGAAGTCGCTCTGATTTTCGACTCTTTAAATACACCTCTGGCAAAAATTATAATCAGAGATAATGGCGAGGGAATGGATACAGAAACATTTCTTACAAGATGGATGAATCCGGCAAGTGGCCACAAGGAAATCCAGAAGATACAAAAACAAAGAACTTTATTAGGTCGGCTTCCGCTGGGAGAAAAAGGAGTTGGCAGATTCGCTGCACAACAAATCGGTAACAAGCTCACATTGATATCAAGGAATAAAAGAGATAGAAAAATACTGATAGCTGCAATTGACTGGCAGGCATTTGATACAACAGAAAAAAATCTTTCCGAGATTAACGTTCAATATAATGAAAAGGAAACATCAGAATATTTACGTAATGATGAGACCGGAACTATTCTTATAATTGAGAATATACGAAATGAATTTAAGGAGAGTGATGTAAAAAAAATAAATTCTGCTATCCGGAGAATGAAAAGTCCGTTTAAGGGAGCCAATGATTTTAATGTATCAATAGAATTCAGAAAATGCCCTGAAGACTGGGAGAAATATACTGATCTGAATACATCGGAAATTCTTGAAAAAGCACCCTTTAAATTTATTGCCATTATTAATGAAAATGGTGTAATTGATTACGAATATGAATTTTCTTTTCCGGGATTTAAAAAACGTAAAAGATCAGGCAAATCAAATCTTTTCGAAGAAACAGATATAAATATTGATGACACAATTTCAACAGGAAGTTTCCTCATATACCTTCATGCCTATTTAAGAGGAGAACCATTGAAAATTACACAACTGAATCCCAAAGATATTGATGAGCTTTCCGGTGTGAGTGTGTTCAGAGATGGAATCAGGATTTTACCTTATGGAGAAAAAGGAAATGACTGGCTAGGTTTGGATAACAGAAGAATCCAGAATCCGGGTAAGCGATTAGGTAATGATCAGATAATTGGAATGGTTGAAATCAACCAGAATGAAAATCCTTCTTTAAAAGATAAAACCAACCGTGAAGGACTCATTGAGGATAAATACTATGAAAAATTTACAAACCTGATTATCGGAACAATAACAAGGTTTGAGGCAGAATTATACGAAGACAGACAGTTATTCCAAAAGAAACAGAAAAAAGTTGATGAAAATATTTTAAAAGAGAAACTGAAAACAGTTGATACAGGACTAAATGAGCTTGAAAACAAGGCAATAGGAAAGGATGAAATAAAATCTGAAGAGATTAAAGACACTCTTCAGCAAATAAGACCTGTTTACAGCGAACTAAAAACAGAAATTCCGGCAACTATTGAAGAACTGGAAAGTGAAAAGAAAGTGCTTTTCAATCTTGCCGGTACAGGGCTTGCTGCTGAACGATTCACTCATGAGTTTGCCAGAATTATTGGTGGTGCATTATCTTCATTAGGCCGTCTGAAGAAACTTGTTGACATCAGTAATCCAAAAATCAAAAAAGAAACAGATTCACTTTCTTCAGCCCTTGAGGTTCTTAGAAACGATATCCGTCTTCTCGGTCCAGTTTTTTATATCAAAAAGGTAGCCAAAGAAAAGGAACTCAACATTAGGGATATCATACAAAATACGGTCTCCTTACAGGAATATGCTTTACAAAAAAGTGGAATTAATCTGGAAATAGAAGGAGGAACATTTACTGTTTTAATGAGAGAGGGTTCCTGTATGCAGGTATTTAATAACCTGATTGATAATGCCATTTTCTGGTGTTCCAGAAAAACAGAATCAGACAGAAAGATGATTAGGATAATTATTGTTGACAAAGAAAAAGCCGTTTATGTTACGGACAGTGGACCAGGCATAAACAATCGTTTCAGAGATAAAATATTTGATCCTTTTTTTTCAATGAAAGGTGAAGATGGAAGAGGACTAGGGCTTTATATTGTAAAAGAGATCCTTGATGAAAAAGGATTTGGAATATGGTTGGTGAATCGAGAAGATTATCTCGGGTTATTATCCGGAGCTAGCTTTAAATTGATTTTTGATAACAATTAATTAGTTAGACAATGAAAAGAATATTGATAATAGAAGATGATCAATCAACATTGAATGCCCTTCAATCAGAGTTTGAAAATTCTGGTATTGAGACAATAGGGTGTTCTGACTTTGATTCTGCTGATAAAGCTATAAAAAACAATATTCCTTTTGATGTTGTAATCCTTGATTGGTATTTTGTTTTGCCCGACAGTAGTAATCAAAGCAAGTTGATATTGAAAAAACTCAGAGAAAAGGTATTTGTTCCCGTTTTTATTTACACTGGTCATAAAGAAGATGCCGAAAATACAAGAGGAGAGGATTTCGGATATCCTAAAAATATGATTGAAATATATGATAAAACACTTTCCTCTCATGAACTAAACGAACGCGTAAATAATAAATTAAACAGCGATCTGACTTACAAGATAAGTTTAAAATACAGAGATAAAATTTATGTACATCTCGAAAAAATTTTTTTTGAACTTAATGACATAGGAAGTAATGCTCTTGGAAAAATTTTAAAAACAATATACGGAAATGGCGAAAATATTGACTGGAATAATGATATTGTGCTTACCCTGCTCCACCGTTCTTTGATTTCAGATGATATTTTTACAGCGGATATTAAAAACATATTGACAAGCGATCGAACAGAACTTTCAGTTACGGAGTTTAACCGAAAAATTATTAACAAGGTAGTTTATCATCATGGTAAATCTGATTACATCAGAAACGGGGATATTGTTAAGATACTTAAAAATGATAATAGTTTAATTTGTTACGGAGTCATAATAACACCGGATTGTGATTTGGAAAATAATAAAACGCGTTACCTGGAACTTATTAAATTAGAAAATTTGGAGAAGATTAATGAAAATCTTAATGAAAATAAAAAAATAAACATTAAAGCATGTTTCAATCATGGTTCATATTACTCATTTCCTGCCATAAAAACAGACGGATCATTAAAAGATTTTGTTGCCGTTTTAAAGGCAAAAATTATTTTACAGGAGAAAGATATTGATCAAAATACAGGGTATCCGGAGGCTTCTAAAAGGCTTTTATATTCCCAATTATTTACATTAAATAATTCAGAAGTTAGAATTGAATTTATTTGTGCTAAAGTAAATCCCTATAAAGCAGAATTTTTACAGAAATTACATACAAATAACAGTCGTGTTGGAATTCCTGATATTAAGAATCTATTATAATGTTTCTTAAATCTGAACATTTTCAAGTTGCAGTAATCTCATACAAGAGACCAAAGTTTACAAAAGAGTGTCCCTGCCCGACCCAGGAAGAAATTCATTTTTTCCCTTCCACCCTTCGGTGTTTTAATTTTTTTGCAAACGCAAAACCATTCACTGACAAGCAATTTGACAGTTTACAGTTTTACAAAAAGGTCGTGTAACTAGAAACGGAGGACAGAAAGCCATCTGCTAACATGCGTTTGGCGTCATGCGGGGTGACGTGCTTAAATTCAAGTTCAATTTTCCAATTGGGCTTTAGTGCTGGTTTGACAGTTTTGTTCTCCGAAATCCCGCACGAACGCCAAGCGCAAAAACGTTATGCTGCTTTTCCTAAGATGAAACCGAACAAAATAAGGGCTTAAATTTTGGAGACTCTTTAGTAATATTGAAACCGAAAGGAGTCTCGACTATGGAAAATCAGAAACGGTATAAGCCGGAAGAGAAGTATCAGATCATCAAGGAGT
>CAZSRX010000036.1:0-37571 GCA_964609675.1 uncultured Bacteroidota bacterium
CAGAATCCTCCAGAAAATGAATCACACTTTTGTTCGGTTTAACTTAGGATAAACATTTATTGGATTTTTAAAACGCGCGACCGAAAAACATGATATCCGGAACCGGATTTATGTATTTATGCCCGATCATTGCCATATCATTCTGGAGGGCAAATCCGAGAAATCGAACCTGTGGAAATGCATGACATTATTCAAACAATTAACCGGATATTATATGGCGCGTACCGTTCCCGGTTTTGTATGGCAGAAGGATTTTTACGACCACATCATCCGCTCCGACAAGGCAGTCAAAAAACATACGCGGTATGTCGCGGACAATCCGGTACGGGGTGGGTTGGTAAAAGATTTTATGGAATATCCCTATACCGGTTCATTGGATTATCATTTAACGGATATTTTATAAATGAAATGTGTGTTTGGGTATTGTTATTTTATGATTCGCAACTGAAGGTTGCGCCTACCATTCATTGTTTGGGTAGCCGCAACATGGTTGGTGAGACGAACCGCATATTGCGTACGATTACCATGAATGACCAATAATGGATTGATAAATATGCAAAAACGAACATTTTTTGATGTGATGCGCAATCTGAAGATTGCGGCTACCGTGCGTTTTTGGAACATTCATTGTTTGGGTAGCCGCAACATTCATGTTGCGCATGTAATGAAACAAAACCGACGCCGAAAATATCCAACCCATAAAGGATTTACCAATATGCAAAAAACGATTATTTTTTTTGCCGTATCGCTGTTCTTCCTCTCCTGCGAAGACTACGATTTCAAATCCATCAACCATCCGCCCAATGCGCCTTCCAATCCCTCTCCGGCCAACGGGGCGACAGGATTATCCACAGCGCCGACATTAAGCTGGACCTGTAGTGATCCCGATAACGACGGTTTGACTTACGACGTCTATTTCGGTACAAGCAGCAATCCAACCACCGCGATTGCAACCGGCCAAACGGCGGCCAGCATAGCAAGAAGCGGGCTTTCAAATAATACTACATATTACTGGAAAATTGTCTCCAGAGATAATAATGGGAATACAAAAGAAGGATCTATCTGGAGTTTCGCAACTGCCGCAATTCCTAATTCATTGACCATTACCTCCCCGAATGGTGGTGAAAACTGGACGGTCGGTTCAAGCCAAAATATTACATGGTCCTCCACCGGTACTATCGCGAATGTAAAGTTAGAATATTCCACTAATAGCGGAAGCAGTTGGATTACCATAGTAACCAGCACGCCCAATGACGGTACCGAGGCGTTGACGGTTCCGAATACGCCATATGCGACCTGCAGAGTGCGCGTAACGGATGTAACCAATTCTGCGGTTACCGATATGAGCGATGCCAATTTCACGATCAGCGGAACGGTAACCGACATTGACGGAAATGTATACCATTACATAACCATAGGCACGCAAACATGGATGGTTGAAAATTTAAAAACCACCCGTTACCGCAACGGCGACGCGATACAGAATGCGACTGATAACACAGCATGGAGTAATCTGACCATCGGCGCGTATTGCAATTATGATAACAATTCGAGCAATGCGACAACCTATGGAAGATTGTACAATTGGTATGCCGTGAATGACAGCCGCAACATAGCCCCCGCGGGTTGGCATGTACCGACTGATAATGAATGGAAGATTTTAGAAATGTATCTTGGAATGACACAACAACAAGCCGATGCAACGGGATGGAGAGGAACTGATGAAGGAAATAAACTTAAAGAAGCCGGCAATTCTCATTGGGCAAGTCCTAGTGCAGGGACAAACTCAAGCGGTTTCACAGCGCTTCCTGGCGGTTGCCGTTACTCCAATGGTACATTCGGCGATGTTGGCAACTACGGTTACTGGTGGTCGTCCTCTGAGTACGACGCTACACTCGCGTGGCTCCGTGGCATGTACTACGATAACGCCTATGTGAGCCGTAGCAACTATGTTAAGAAAGTCGGTTTTAGTATTCGCTGCGTTAGGGATTAGGCTTGTCCCGAGTCCCGACGCAGTCGGGATCGAAGGATTGACTATTTGTATATTCTTGCCCTGAGCTTGCCGAAGGGTGACTATTCTTGCCCCGAGCTTAGCGAGGGGTGGGGGTTTGGGGGCGAAGCCCCCAATAAAATTTTTTTACTAGATTTGCCACAAACTGACTAAGGTGAACGATCCTTGAGAGAAACAAAGAATTTCAATCAACACGGCAAATAAATTAAAAGCATAGATTTGGCAAATCTCACAACTCAGAATTACCGGTGTACAAAGCAACCTATGATCTGCTCATAGCGATATTTCAGTTTACAAAGAATTTTTCCAAAGAGTATAAATACACTGTCGGCGAGAGTTTGAAGAAAGAAACCATCGCGTTGACATTTGCTTGTTTGCGATGACGTTCCGCCGCAGAATTCCTATCTCGGAATTATGATGCATTACAAAACCTACGACCTGAGAAAGAAGATGTTGTTCAAACATCTTTCTGCCTGGTGGTGGAATTATGCCTATCTCAGCGGCGGCCTCAAAAAACTCGCGCTAAAATATAAATCTTTATAACTTTCAACTTTCTACTTTTAACTTTCAACTTTTAACTTTCCACTTTATAAACTCATAAACTCCCGGCATATCGCATTATATAAAAACCAACCCCGGGTATTTAAAGAAACCGCATCCGCGCCGATTATCAGAAATTCCCGGCATGACGCTATGGCTTTGGAATAATATTCGTAAAACGGTTTTCCGGTCAGATGTTCCATTTCGGCGACCGATACGCCCTCTTTGATTCTAAATCCCAGTAAAATCATTTCGTTCAGTATGTCTTGTTGAGTCAGCCGTTCTTCGCTTTCAAGCGGACGTTTGCGTTCCTGAAGGCAGGCCGCGATATACCGATCAACGGATAAATGATTCCACCAGCGTTTAGTCCCGTCAAAAGAATGCGCGGACGGGCCCAAACCCAGATACGGCGAACGGTTCCAGTAATGGCTGTTGTGAACCGCGCGGTAACCCGGTTTCGCGAAGTTGGAAATTTCGTAGTGCTCATAGCCGGCTGCCGTCAATCGCTTCACAGCCGTCAGGTAAAAATCCAGATATTGGTTATCATCGGGAACGGCGATTTTTCCCTTATCAACAAAACGCTTCAGCGGCGTGCCTTCCTCCACGCCCAGGGCATACAGGGATACGTGTTCAGGCCCAAATGACAGCAGTTTATCGAGATTGTATTGCCAGTCTTTTGCTTCCTGGCCGGGCAGGCCATAAATCAGGTCTATATTAATGTTGTTAAACCCTTCGGCGCGGGCGTCACGGAAGGCGCTTTCGGATTGTCCGGCGCTATGCAGGCGTGTGAGAAATTTAAGCTCCTTATCCAGGAACGACTGCGCGCCGATACTTAGCCGGTTGAACCCGGCGTTTTTGTAAAAACGGAGTTTTTGCGGCGAGATATGGTTGGGATTGACTTCTATGGTCCATTCGGCGCCCGGAGATATGTCCAAATCTGATTTTATGGTTAATACAATCTTTTCAAGTAGATGGTCCGGTAAAAATGACGGAGTCCCGCCGCCAAAATATACGGTATCAAAACATAGCCGGCCCAATGCGTTTTTGTATAACGTTATTTCCGATATAACCGAATCGGTAAAACCGGTAACATACTTTCGGGCTGTTGTTACGGCAAAATCGCAGTATATACATAGACGCTCACAAAAAGGGATGTGTATATATAATCCTTTTTGTTTAGGGACTTTTTTTCCGGAATAAACGTTCAAAGGGTGTTGCAATCTGAATTTTTATGAGTACCATAGTTACGTTATTTTACAATAATTATATATATTTTTTACAGTTAAAAAAGAAATTTTTTTAATTTACCTTTCATATAAATGGGACATCTATTTCTGAAATTAATTTATTGGTTTTTATACTTGACTTTAAAGTAATGCTTAAATAAATTGACCTTTACAAATGACCTTTAAATTTCAAAATACAGCCAGAAAACCCAGCACAGAAAATTTTTTTTAATTAACCGGAGTCTAAACAACTCTAAATTAACCAAACCAGTAACTTAAGGAGGATCGATATGAAACAGTATTTAAGCAGAATACTTTTCCTATCCTTTGTTGCGTTAGTGACCGTGTCACTGATGTCCGTTGACGCTCAGGCCCAAAAGAAGAAAAAGAAAAAGAAAAAAGACGGGCCGCCGGAATGGGTTTACAAACCGGGTTTATATGAAGACGTTATCATTGCCGCCGGTATCGGCGAAGGTTTCTCAGAAATGAAAGCCAAGAGCCAGGCCGAACAGAATGGCCGCAAGAAAATAGCGGAAGCCCTGGAAACCGAAGTTAAAAGCTTGACCACCAACTTCATGGAAGAAGCTTCCACCACCACCGAGGAAGGCTCGAGCGGGGCGGCACAGGAATACTTCCAGGAAATCACCCAAACCATGACCAAGCAGACCCTGAGCGGCGCCATGATTGAAGAATACTGGCCGCCGTTAGGCGAAAAAGTAGGCAGCAAGATTAAATTCTACGCCAAGGTGGTATTGAAGAAATCCGCCGTTGTGGACGCCTACAAGAAACAGGTCCAGGAAGATTTAGCCAAGAAGAAAATCAAGGGCGTTAAAGCTTCTGCGGATGATGCTCTGAACGCGCTGGACAAAGCCATCTCCAAGTGGGAGAAAAATAACAACAACGGCCCGGCGGATGGCGGCGAAGATGAAGGTGGAGAAGAATAATTCTTAACCTGTAATTTAATGTAACCGTAGAAGCTTCCCGCTTCTACGGTTATTTTTTTGATGCGGATTTTTTACAAACCAGGAGATTAATATGCGATATGTACTTATAGGTGTTTTGGCGGTGTTGATGATAACTTCCTGCGGCGGCGGTGAATCCACCACTAAAAAGGAAAGCAAAGTCCCTAAATGGATCACCAAGCCCGGATTGTATGAAGACGTTATCATTGCCGCCGGTATCGGCGAAGGGCTTACGGAGCAAAAAGCCAAGAGCCAGGCCGACCAAAACGGCCGCAAGAAAATTGCCGAAGCTCTGCAAACGCAGATTAAGAGTCTGACTACCAATTTTATGGAAGAAGCCGGAACAACCACCGAAAAGGGTTCCGAATCCGCCGCGCAGGAATATTTTCAGGAAATTACTCAGAGTTTGACACAGGTAACGCTGAACGGCGCCGTAATTGAAGAGTATTGGCCGCCGATGGGCGAAAAAGTCGGCAACAAGATTAAATTTTATGCCAAAACCGTTTTGAAGAAAAACTCCGTAGTGGATGCTTTCAAAAAACAGGTAGCCGATGATGCCGCCAAGAAGAAAATCAAAGGCGTCAAAGCCAGCGCCGATGAGGCTCTGAAAGCCCTTGATAAAGCCGTATCCAAATGGGAAAAAACAAGCGAAGGTAGCGGCGATTAACGGAAAAATACCGGAAGGGCATTTCATGGAAGGAATGCCCTTCCGATATTATTATACTTGATTTTATGGACTTAAAAAATGTAATTTAAGCGACCGATTCTATTATTTTGATTTAAGGAGAAACCGGATGAAACGAGTTTTGACAATAATTATAAGCCTGGTTCTTTCCGGGACAGCTTTTTCCCTTATACCAGCACATGCTCAGCAAAGCGGAACCGCACCCAAATGGGTAAACGAGCTTCCGGTTTCGGCTACATCGCTTTACGCCGTCGGCGTCGTAAACAAATATTATGAGAAACAAGCGGGGCTGGACGCCGCCGGACAAGCCGCAAAACTGGAGCTGGCACAAACCATTAAGCTGAATGTCAAGACAATCTCGGAAAGCTGGATGGGCACAACTTCCGGCTCGGGCTTCGTTTCCGAAATGGAAAAAAGCATCGACGAAGACGTCCTGGCCTCCGTACAGAGCGCTAAAATACTGGAAACATGGATTGATCCTGAAGGCCTGATTTACGCGCTGGCGGAACTGCCGCTGGCCGGATCCGTAGAAAAAATCCAGAAGAAAGTGGTGGAGCAGGCCAGGAAATCCACCGAGGGAAAAGAGGAATACAAAAAAATTGAAAAACTGGAACTATCACTCAGCGCGATGAAAGACCCCAAATCCTACATCCGCAAGGATAAACCGCAATGGATCAGCGCTCTTCCGGAAGAGGAAGACGCCATCTTCGCGGTGGGCATCGCCGAAAAATTTTATTTTTATGTGAACGGCCGCGAAGCCGCCAAGGATAAGGCCCGGGCGGAACTCGCCGCCACCATCCAGTCGGAAATCCAGGCCGTGCTGACTGACTGGTACGAAGTCAACGAAGGTTCTTCATCCTATACTATGGAACGGAGCTTCGTGGAGGAAATGGCCAAATCGGTCTCCGAAGCCACGCTCTCCGGCTCCCAGATTGTCGAAACCTGGTACGACAAGCAGATTAAATGGCATTACGCCCTCGCCCGCATGTCGCTGAGCAAGGTCATCAGCGACGTCAACGAAAAAGCCAAATCCAAAACCTCCGACACCAAATCCCTTAAGGGACTCAGCGATAAACTGAACGGCCTGATCAACCGCGATTACCTGAAAACCAAGGACGGTAAACCGGTATGGATTACCAAGTTGCCCAAAGCTAAAGATGCCATTTTCGCGGTAGGCATCGATGAAGGCAAATATTTCTCGGAAACGCAAGGCATCGAAAAAGCCAAAATGGCCGCCCGCACCAAGTTAGCCAAGAGCATATCCGTTGAAGTGGAAAGCATCACCAAATCCTGGCTCGAAATCGAAGAAACCAAAGAATCGCTTTCCGATCAGCCGCTCAACGACTATATGTCCACCCTGACCAAGGAAGCTACGGATGTATGCCTCGAAGGCTCGCAGATACTCGCCGTTTATACCTATGTACAAAAAGCGGAACAGGAGGGAAAAGCCGATAAGGAAAAGGATAAGAAAGGAAAGAAAAAGAAAGATAAATCCAAGGAATCAACCGGCGACAAGCTGTATTCCAACAAAGAAGAAAAGAAGGTGTTTTACGCGCTGGGAAGAATTTATCTGGGCGGCCTGCAGGCCAAGCTGAAGAAAAAAGCCGCTGAAGTCATTAAGCTACCCAAAGCCGCCGAAGATACCGGCGATCAGGAAGCAAAAGCCCAAAAGATTTTGTCATCCGGTCGTGAAAAAGCCAAGGCGGCTCTTGAAAAACTCAACGCCGCATTAGATAAATTAGGCAGCAATTGATTACATTAACATAAACCAAACAAGGAGAAACCATCATGAAACGAACGGCGTTTTTACTGTCAGTACTTATTACAGCCGCCCTTCTGTTGAATGTCGATTCCGGCATGGCGCAGAAGAAAAAAAATAAAGGCGGAAAATCCGGTGGTATGCCTGAATGGATTTCCAAACCCGGCATTTATGAAGACGTTATCGTTGGCGCCGGTATCGGCGAAGGTCTATCGGAAATGAAAGCCAAGAGTCAGGCCGAACAGAGCGCACGGAAAAAAATCGCTGAAGTTATCGAAACCAACGTCAAAAGCCTGACGACCAATTTCATGGAAGAGGCCTCGACAACCACCGATAAAGGTTCCAGCGGCGCCGCGCAGGAATACTTTCAGGAAATTACCCAGACCATGACGGAAGTCACTCTGAAAAACGTAAAAATCGAGGAATACTGGCCGCCCAAAGGTGAAAAAGTCGGTAAGGACAAAATCAAATTTTACGCCAAGGCGGTTCTGAAAAAAGCCGACCTCGAAAAGGCGTTCAAGGATCAGGTCGCTAACGACGCCGCTCAGAACAAGATCAAAGGCGTCAAATTGAGCGCCGACAAAGCCCTGGCCGCCCTCGACAAAGCCATTGCTAACTGGAATAAAACCGGCGGCGCCGGCGAGGAAACCGAAACCGCTACAGATACCGGCGTCAAAGATACCGGAATCAAGGACACGGGCATCAAAGACACCGGATTCAAGGATACCGGATCCAAAGACCTGGGCGGCGGGCAGAGCAGTATTCAGTGCGGAAAAGACTGGATTAAATCGCTGCCGAATATGCCCAAATGCGACGGCTATTATCAGGGACTGGCCGGAACGCCGCAGTCCAACAATAATTCCGAGGACATGAAAAAAGTCGAAAGCGAAGCGCGCTCCATGATTATCCGCGCAATCCGCTCGGAAATCACCAGCAAAGTCACCAGCGTGATGGAAGAAACCACCAAAGGCGGCGCGACGGATTACAATGAAACTTTCAGTTCCGTTACAGAATCCTTCTCGCAGGAAACGCTGAAGAATCTGAAAGTTGAATTCTACACCGATAAAAAAGCTAAAAAAGTTTACGCTTATACGGAAATATCCATTGCGGAAGTCAACCGGCAGTTCGCCGAGCGGCTTAAAAAAGCCCTGAATGTGGCCAAGACCTATTATCTGGCCGCCAAGAGCGCCGAAGCCAGCGGCGATTATTACCTCGCGCTGACCCAGTATCTGGAAGGCGCCAAGGAAATTGTCATCGCCGAGCTGATTAATAAAGAACCCATCGAAGGCGACATTGATGGTTCCGGTAAAAGCGTTTCGGTTCGCGCGACGTTTGACGCGCAGCTGAAGAACCTGCTCGGCAAGATGCGCGTGGACATCGTGAGCGGCGACATGCAGAAAGGCGTCAAAGGCGAGCCATTGGCCGCCCCGCTGGAAGCTAAACTGGTTTATGACAAAGACGGCGCCGCGATACCGGTAAAAAACGCCAATCTGGCTTCTTATTCCGTCGCGCCGACCGTGGTCAAGGCCGATGAAGCCGCGAAGACCGACGGCGGCGGCGTGGCGAAGTTCACCGTCCATTCGGTGGAAACCGTCAATCCCAGCGGCCAGAACAAAGTCCGCATCGGGCTGAATGTCAGCGATTTTGAGATGTTCCAGCAACAACTGCCCGGCGCGGTCGAAAAAGCCCGCCTCGTGTTTAAGGATTTCACCTTCACGGCCAAAGGCTCGGCCATCACCAAAATTGTTATCCTGATATTTGAAGAGAACATCGGTAAAGAACAGCCGAAATCCATCGTCGAAGACGAGATCGTCAAGCAACTCGCTTCGAATAAATTCAAAGTTATTGACAAGAGCGAAGTCTTCCGCGCCGTGAACCGTGAAGCCGCCAAGGCTGCTGCGGAATCCAGCAACGACGATATTGTGGCCAATGCGCTTAAGTCCGTAGCCGATGTGCTCGTCATCGGATCGGTGAAAGCCATGGAATCCGTCGGCGGCTCCTCCAATCCGTATGGCGGCGGTTCCTCCAACCGCGTGTCCGCATGGGCCAGCTGCTCCATCCGCGGCATCGATCTGGAAACGGGTAAGATTATTGCAACCAGCAGTAAGGAACAGGTAAAAGGCATTTCCGTCGGTTCCGCCGAAAAAGCCGGAATCGTCGCCCTGGGCAATCTGAGCAAGGAAGCCGCTAAAGAAATTTTTGCCGGTCTTTCAGCGGCATTAAAGTAAAATTTTATTTGGTTAACAAACGGGAATGGAACTGAGTAAGTTCCATTCCCCGTTATTTTTTATAACCCTTAAAAACTGAGGAGCCGTGATGCCGCGATTTATAATTGTTTTCTGCGCCCTGTGCCTGGCTATGGGCTGCAGAGATACCAAGAAAACACCCGATAAACAGGACACCACACGAATCGCCCAAAGCAACGTTACGCCTGATAAAGACACCGCCGCCTCCGAAAAAGCGAGTGATTTATCGGACCTTGTTTATGAAAGCATCGGAAATTCCATTCTGAAAATGGAATCCAACGCGCGCTCTCAGGCCGAGCTTAAGGGCCGCAAGGATATGATTCGCGTGCTGGCTGAAGAGGCTAAAAAACTGATTGCCGATTTTTCAAAAATACAACCCGGGCTTTTTGCCGAAAATCTTAATGCCGAAGCTTACGGCAAAGCGGTGGAAGAATCCATGAATAAATCCACCACGCTTAAAGGCTGTCAGGTTTCAGAATATAAAACCTCCGGCGACACCACCTATGCTTTCATGGAAATACCTTTGATGAACGGTTATGAAATCATCGAAAAAGCCCTGACAGAGACCGGCATAAAAAATAATTATCTGAAAAGCGATAAAGCGGAAGTCTTTAAAAAATTGTTCAATGAATATTTTATCGCCGAAAAGAAAAAACTGCTTACCCCTCCGGTATAATTGATATTTATTGTTAAATAAATACGATTATCGGATTAATAATTATGAAGTTATGAGGTGAACGAATGAAAACGAAGATACTGTTTCCATTAATTTTCCTTTTCGTTGCCGGAACGTGCGGGCTTATGGCGCAGTCGGGCGACGGGGATTACAAAGCCGGTGTCGCGGCATTTGAAAACGGGCAATACGAGCCTGCGCTGAATGCTTTTGAATCGGCAATCATAAAATACGAAAAAGAAAAAAACAACGCCGGATTGGCCAACGCGCACAATTATGCGGGCATGGTCTTGCAACTGCTGAATCAACATCCTAAGGCCGCTCTGAATTTCGAAAAAGCCGCCACTTATTTTGTCAAAGCTAAAAACAAATCCGGCGCCGCCAGCGCGTTCGCGAACTGGGGCATATCCGAGTTCCGCGCCAAACAGGATTCCCTGAAAGCCAAAAACAAGAAAATGTCCGTCAGGACAGCAGGCAAATATATCGGCTTCCACCTCAAAGCCAAACAACTGCACGAGGAATTGAAAGATAAAACCGGCATCGGCGATGATCTTATCAATATCGCCAATATGTATGTGGAAATCGAGGCCTATGAGGAAGCCATGGATTACCTGAACCAGGCTTTGAAAATTCATCAGGAAATCGGCTATAAAAAAGGCATCGCCTACGATCTGGCCAACATCGCGCGCATCTACAAACTAACCGACGAGGTCAGCCAGTCGCTCAAGTTCTACCAGCGCAGCGCGGAACTGCTCGACGATATCGGCGACCGCGAAGGCGCCTGGCGCACCTATTCCTTTATCGGCGTTCTCTATGAAATGCTCGGCAAGGAAAAGACTATCCTCGGCAATGACGACGCGGCTATGAAATACTACGCCGGCGCCGTGGTCGCGCTTAAAAAATCCGTGGACTATATCGAAAGCATGCGCGGAAACTTCACCAATAAAGATTACTTCGAAAGCTTTCTGAAAGATAAGAATCCCGTTTATAACCGCCTGATTTCCCTTTTGAAGAAAACGGGAAAAATCAACGAAGCCCTTCTGTATATCGAGCGCAGCAAAGCCAAGATGTCCAACGATGTCATTAATGCGGGTAAAATCCAGGTAGTGGATAAGGAAGAACAGAAGCAGATCGACAAAATCGACAAACTGCAGAAAGAAAACGAGGAGCTTGAGAAACAGCTGGCCGAGGAAAAAGCCAAGCCGATTGACAAGCAAGATAAGGCCAAAATTGATAATCTCAGCAAAACGCTCACCAAGAACCAGGGCGACTTCAACGCGCTTATGATTGACCTGGAAACCAAGTATCCGAATATTTACCAGGTCATTAAGGTAGACCCGATCCAGTTGACGGATATTCAGTCCCAGTTGCCGGAGGACGTGGCTCTGCTTCAGTACTTCCCGGCCGAGGACGCGCTGTATATTTTCATGATTACCAAAGATAAAGTCGAAGCGAAGTCCGTTCCGGTTACCAATCTTGAAATCGACTCGCTGGTAAACAAATACCGCTATTTCATCAATGACGCGATGTCGCTCATCAAACGCGGTCGCTTTGACCAGAACCTCAAAGATTATAAGGCCGGCGGCGACGCCCGGTTCTATGAACGGCATACCAAACCGCTCCGCGACATCATGGTCAAACTGTACGACTATCTGATATTGCCGGTCTGGGACAATGTTAAAATTGACAAAATAAAAACGCTCACGATTATTCCGGCGGCCAGTTTATATTATATACCGTTCCAGTGCCTCGCTACGGAGACGGAAGACGGCGACATTAAATTTCTCGTTGAGAAGAAAGCCGTCAATTACCTGACGGCCGCCACCCTGATGGATCTGGTAACCAAGAAAGGGCAGAAGGCCATCAATAATGTTTTAGTGTTCGGGAATCCCGACGGCAGTCTGCCCGGCGCGGAAGAGGAAGCCAAGGTGATTAAAGCCGCTTATTCCAACGCCGTGCTTTACAAAAATTTAGAAGCTACCAAGGATAAAGCGCGCTCCCAGGCCGGAAACTTCGATGTGGTGCATTTTGCCACCCACGGGTTTTTATCCAGCGATGAACCGCAGAAATCCTTCCTGCTGATGGCTCCCAATGCCGCCGCCAACGAAGACGACAAACTTACCATCAGCGAAATCCTCAAACTGCCCTTAAAAGAGAAGAATAATCTGGTGGTATTATCGGCGTGCAACACGTCTATGGGTAAGAGCGCGACCGGCGTTGAGCTGATCAGTCTTTCCCGCGCGTTTGCCGTCGCCGGCGCCCCGACAACCGTCGCTACATTATGGCCGGTGGACGACGAATCCACCAAGATTATCATGATTAATTTTTATGACGGCTTGAAGAAAGGCCTCTCCAAATCCGAATCCATGCGGCAGGCTCAGATCGCGCTGATTAAAAAAGGCGACTTCCACGTGCATCCGTTCTTCTGGGCGCCTTATGTCATGATCGGTAATCCAAAATAACCGCTAATCTTACGCTAAAAAAACCCCGGGCTACATCACCCGGGGTTTTTTTTACTTTGGTTTTTTCTTGCATAAAAAACTCATTTGGAATATATTCCCGCTGATTTTTTACATCGTTTAATCACAATCAAACGGAGATACAGCGATATGCAAAATTTTAAATGGGTTTTGGTTTTTTTAATATCCTCGGTTCTGCTGATGGGTTGCTCCGGCGTCGGGAATCATATACTGGTGCGTTTTGACCAGACCGATTCCATAACCGTTCAGGAGTTTCAACAGGTGCTTAAAAAAGATTTCGATAACCGCACAGTTACTTTTGATGAGAAACGTAAAGCCCTGTATAACTATCTTGATAACCGCCTGCGCATGATTGGGGCCCTGGAAGAAAAAATAGACCAAAACGAGGATGTGCGCAATACTCTCCGTAAAATCGAGCAGGATCTGCTGCTGGCTGCCGCTAAGGATAAGTATGTTTACCGCGCGCTGATGCCCGATTCCTTGGTGGAATTCTTCCGTAACAATTATGGCCGTGAAGTGGAAGTTAAAAATTTCGTCTACCGTTATAAAGATAATCCCAGGTCTAAAGTCGCCCGCACTTATGAAGAAGCCGCGCATTTTGTTGATTCCATCTATTCGGTCATAACACCGGAAACATATGATACGCTGACCTTCCAGTATTCTGAATATATTGACAGGCATACGGGCAAAGGCAATTACCGTCCTGACAAATTAAAATTCGGCACCCTTCCCTATAATTACGAAAACACGGTTTTCAGGTATCAACCGGGTGTTATTATCAAACCGGTGGAGATCCCCGGCGCTTTCCTCATTCCTTATATTATCAGGATGGATACCGCATACCGCTCGGCCATGACGCTTGATGAAGCCCGCCGCTCTTTGAAATCCAAAATGGATATGGTGGATGCGGCGATGGTCAGCCAGAAATTTAACGCCATTACCGATTCTTTATTGGAAACCTACGGCATTCGCGTTCATAAAGAAAACGCTCAATATTTCTTGCGTCAATATTGTCTCGGCCTTTCGGGTGACTCCGTACGCAAAATCATGGCCGCAACCGACGAGGAAAAAATCCTTCTGGAAAATCCCGGTGATGCGCCTGTCACGTATAAATCTTTTCTTTCAAACTACCATGGAAATTCAATTTTGCCGGTGATGACCGCCGAACAGTTTTACAATCAGTTGAAAGATCCCCTGCGCATTCATATTCTCATCAGAAAAATTACCGAAGACGGCTATAAGCAAACGGAAGATTTTCGTTTCGATTATACTTTCAAAGTTCAGGATGTCCTGATTCAGAAACTCCGGTCCGTCAAGTTTTCCAGTACCGATTCGGTTTCCGCTTCGGATTTGCGCCGGTATTATGAGAATCATATGGAAAAATATGTAACTCCGGCCACGGTTAAAATTCAGGAATTAAGCTCCAGCAATGAAAAGTACCTGAAAGAAGCCCTGAACTACATCAAAGCCGATACATCCCTGGAACGCGCTGCGGAGCTGGTGAACAATAGCTATAAAACAGCACAGGGCGTTCCGGCGGTCACGTTGAAAAACCCTGTTGTCTGGTCTCAGAATCAGCCCGATGAGCTAGCCCAGACAGCTTTCCGCATCCATCCGGGTGAAATAACCGGCATCGTCAAACGCAAAAACGGAACGTACAGCCTGCTCAAAGTGATTGAAAAAAAAGATGCCCAGCGCCAGTCGTTCGACGCGGTACAGAAGCGCGTCGAAAGTCAGTACCGTAGCGACCTTCAGCAGAATAAGGAAACGCGCTGGCTGAATGGCCTGAAGAAAAAAATGAATATCCTTGTTTATGAAAACAACCTCAAATAATGCCAACGAACCATAGATTTTTTTTCATATTCTTCGCAACGGTCATTCTGGCCCTGGCCGGATGCCGGGGTGAGGAAAACAATTATATTGTCAAAGTCGGCGAGTCCAAGCTCACCGCGGGCATGATTGACAGTGCCCTTTCCGCCGACGTGCGTGACGACATCCGTTACCGTCAGCAGTACGCCCAGGAGTGGGTCCGCACCGAAGTCCTCTACCAAAAAGCGCTTGAAGAAGGCTATGAGAAAGACGAGCGCTATCAGCGGCAAATCCACGCGCTGGGAAAACAGGTGCTTGTGCAACTGTTTATGGAAGACGAAATGAAAAAAAATCTGAAAATTGAACCGCCCGAGGTTGAGCGGTTCTATAAAGAACACATCCGGGAATTTTCAGTCCAGGAGGACTTGGTGAAAGCGGAATATTTTTTTTCTAAGGATGTTCAGAAAATCCGTGCGCTGACCCGGCAGTTTCGCAGTTTATCGCGACTCAGAAAAAAAGATTTTATGGAAATTGTTCAGACTGTTGTCGGCGACAGCGATATCGTAGGCACAACGGATTTTTTGCCCCGCGGTCAATTCGACGAACGCACCGCCCGTTTCCTTTTCCAGAAAAGCGCCACCGACGATGTCATCGGGCCGTTATCGGCCGTAAACGGACAACTCGCACTCTGGCATGTACTGGAAATACGGCCGAAAAACACACCCCGTCCAATTGAAGAAGTCGCTCCGGAAATCGAAGGACGCCTGATAGCCATCAAAAGGAAACAACTTTCGGAATCCATCGCCAAAACCCTTCGGGCGCAGGCCAGCATTGATTACCGGCTGAACGATTCCGCCGGCACGGAATAAATCTACAATCTAACAAAATACTGAAATTTCGCAAAAACGGACTGGCCGGTCATTGTGTATCCGTCGCGGTTCGGATAGGGATTTTTGTCTCCCCCAATATGCCCGCCGATGAAGAATACCGTAAAAGGATTGATTTTATAACTGAATAGCGGATCCACGCTAAAACCGGTCGAATGTATTATTTTTCCCTCATCGGAATCGTACTGGTCTATAAAGTTGAAATCCGTAATGAGCCGCATAAACAAACGGCGCGTAAACTGATACGAAAAGGTATTACGCAGAATCCGCTGTGATATTATTTTGGCCCCCCCATAATGCGTCCAGAGATCAAATGAAATATAATCCAATGAATTGGTCAGGTTTGGCACCGGCTTCAGCGTCAGCCATACTTCGTACTGAAAACCTTTAACGACAGCCAGCGGGTTCCGTGAATCGTTTTCATTACCGTCACGATTCACATAATTTCCCGTCTGCACAAAAAATCCTCCTGAAAAGCTTCGCGTAACATTCGTATTAAGATTAATCCACGCCCGCTGCATCCGGTTAAACTGCCGTCCTTTATAATTTTCGTTGTTGACCACAAGAGCCGCCAGATAAACGCTTGTTTGTCCTTTCAGGCTCATCCAAAGACTTGGCGTAACGGTAAAGTCTTTAAGCTTACCGTCGTAATTATATAACCGGTAAAACTGAATCTGTGGCTCCAGCTGATTCAGGATGGAATGGTTTTCATAATAAAAATCATATCCGGTCCACGCGCCGATAGTGCGCCGGTTATTGGCGCTGATAAATCCGTTATCCGCACGGAATCCCGGCGAGCGGTCTTCGTAATATACGTTGTAACTCCAGTCCCTGGCGCTGCGGCTGAAGGCGGTTCGCGCAATGAGGCCGCTGAAGGATTCGCCGTCCAATGCGGCTGTCCGTGTTTGTCCGCCGGCTTTAAAAACCGCCGGGGAAATATAATCGGCGGTTAAAACCGAATCGTCCGGTTCCCTGGTAAAGGAAAAGCCGAGACGACCGGTCCATTTGTATTTTTCAGATAAATACAGGTTCGCATCCATCAGGCTCGTAAGGTTTGACCCTCCGTCTTCGATTGAACGTCCGGTGACAAACAGGCCTGCATAGGAACGCTGGCCCAGCGCATATTTGATGCGGGCTATGTTAACAAACGAATTTTTATCGGTGCCAAATTGAACGCTTTTCTCTTCATACGGTATGATAAAAGGCGTGCTTTCATCATACGCAGAGATAAACCCGTAGGACAGTTTTCCGGTTTTACCCGTTATCTTGCCGGCGGCTATGGGGTCATTCACCGTCCGCGTATAAACGATGCGGAGGTCTTCCAGATTGAAAATATCGTTCCCTTCAAGAAAAAACGGGCGCTTTTCATTGTAAAACAGCGCGAAGGTATTGTTAACGCTGATCTGGCCTGCGTCCGCTTCGATCTGGCTGAAGTCAGGATTGAAGGCCAAATCAACCGTGGTGGCCGAGGACAAACCGTATTTCAGATTAAACCCGGCCGCCGCTTCCGCTTTATTTTTCCCCCAGATTCCGTATCCGTTTTCATTTTCCTGCATCGTCCGGCCGGATGTTGCCAGAAAATACGGAAGCGCTTCTATTTTATTTCTGCCTGGCGTTTTCTCTAAATTCATTTTCAGGATACCGGCTTGCCCAAAAAATGAACTGTTGTTTCTATCAAAAGGCATCCAGGAAATCTGATGACGGCTTTCCCTCGGATAGATCCTCAAAAAATGAACCAGCCATGCCTGATCCGGACGGTTCGGAAAACGCAGGCTTTGAAACGGTACTTTGGCCTCAATGATCCAGCGATCCGCATACATTTTTCCCTCCGAATACCAAACCGCGTCATAACTGACATCTTCCGCACCGTTTTGATAGCGAATCAAATCCGCCTGAATTCCGTACGGATTGACAAAAATTTCATAACCGGTCTGCTGATCACCGTTCGGATCGAAAATAATTCCTACAAAATCATCCTGAAAAATCTCGTCCCGGTCGCACATGGACGTTCTGATTTTTTGCATTTCAGGATCATAACAAACAAACGCAAAATAAAAGTTTTGATCGTCAAATGTAACGAAAGCCTCCGTTTCAACAAGCGGCTTCACGTTTTCAGCCGGCTGTACCTCGACAAAGTTATGGATTTTTATCGCGCTTTCCCATCCCGGTTCCAGAACGCCGTCTAAAATAATCGTCTGTGTGGTCGGTCTCACGTCTAGTATTAAACGGCTATTCGGTAAATATTTTCCGTTATTTCCTGCATTATTATACCTCCAATGCTGGTCCTGGGAAATCAGGCACAACGGCAAACCGTTTGTAAATGCGGTTATAAAGAAAAGAAACAATATTATATAAACGATACGATTGGGGCTCGTTATCGGTATAGAATTATATATAAATATGGACTTCATAAACGGTTTATATACGTTTACTTAATATAAAAAGTTTCCAGAATAATATTTTTAACGGCTGATTCTTGAAAAAAAGTTATACAGAATATTTCCGGTTACGCCCCAAATGATGTGATGATCGTGGTAATAATAATGAATTTCATAAATGTTTTTTTCCATCAACCGAAAACCTTTTCGATGCGCCGATCGTGAGACCAGCCGGCTTAACGGAACGTCAAACACAAGCTCAACCTCATCCTTGTTAATACGCCAGGGATACGGATAAGGCATAACGCCGATAAAAGGGGTAATATGAAATTGCGTGGGGGTCTTGAGCTCATCCAATTCAGCCAGAATACGGATATCGCTCGGATGCACGCCGATTTCTTCCTCGGTTTCCCTGAGGGCGGTATGTTCCAGCGACCGGTCGTTTATATCGAAAGCGCCGCCGGGAAAAGCGATTTCTCCGCGATGATGCCGAACGCTCTGCGAACGTTTTACAAACAAGGCAGATAATTCGCCGTTTTTAATAAAAATCGGAATAAGGACTGCGGAAGGCTTATAATGATCCGGAATGAGCGTGCGTCTGGGTTCATGGGCAAAGGACTCTCGCAACCGGCCGGCCAGACGTTCCGGATCGGAAAAAATACCGTTCATCAGGTACGGGTCAGTAATTCCAGGACACGGAGCACTTCAGCAACGCTGGTAGCGTGCGAAATACTGCCTTTCGGAAAATGCGTTTCGTTGCTGTCGAATATTTCGGCAATGGTACCCAGACCGTAATCGTTCATCTGTTTCATAAAATTTTCCGTTAGCTCCAGACAGTACGCGCGGGCGGCTTCGGAATTCCGGTTTACCCGTAAATAAGCGTCCACAAACGGACCGATGAGCCAGGCCCAGACAATGCCCTGATGATATGCCCGGTCGCGGTGAAAGACGTCGCCGGCATAGATATCGACGTAATCCGGATGGTCCGGCGCGAGCGTGCGCAGCCCGTACGGCGTCAGAAGCTTGGTTTTTACAACATCTAATACGCTCGCGTGACGGTCCTCGTTCAGAACGGCAAAGGGAAGACTGACGCTGAAAATCTGGTTGGGACGGATGTCGTCGTTGTTCCCTGTATCATGGATGAAATCATAGAGGCAGTTTTTATCCGGATTCCAGAATTTATTATTAAAACTGGTTTGTGTCAATTCGGACAACTCTTTGTAACGGGCTGTGTCCTTTTTGATATCCAATTGTGCCGCCAGCGCTTGCATCACGCACAACGCATTGTACCAAAGGGCATTCACTTCAACCGGTTTTCCGATGCGAGGCGTTACGACCCAGTCGCCGATTTTGGCGTCCATCCACGTTAATTGAAGGCCTTCCTGCCCGGCAAACAACAGGCCGTCAGCATCCATTTTAATATTAAACCTGGTGCCGCGAAGATGCCATTCTATGATATCCGCTAAGCGAGCATATAATTCCTTTTCAATGAAATCGATATCGCCGGTGTATTTCCAGTAATAATAAATAGCGATAAAATACCAAAGGGTACCGTCCACGCTGTTATACTCCGGCTTGCTGTCTAAGTCGGGAAAACGGTTTGGCAGCATGCCTTCCGAGATGAATTGGGAGTACGACTGCAGAATCGCGCGGGCCAGGTTATACTTCTTGGTGGTAAGCGTCAGTCCCGGAAGGGCAATCATTGTGTCGCGGCTCCAGTCCCCAAACCAGTGATAACCCGCGATAACCGATTGATGCCGGTCCTCGCGCTTTACCAGGAACGAATCCGCGGCAAGCGCCAATCTTTTGGCCAACTCATGACGGACAGGCAGGGATTCAATCAGTTGACGCCGGCGATTCAACTCGGCTTCAAAAAGCGTGTCGGCTTCCTTTTCCTTAATCGATAATATCCGGGAAGGGTCAGTCGACACCACCATATCGAGCGTATCCCCGGGTTCCAGGTGCGTCGTAATATAAAATAAACAGAATAAATCCTCGGTGAATTCAAGCCCCCGTTCCTGCTCCTTACGATATTCCGTATTCTTATACCAGAAAAACCTTTTTTCAACGATACCGGAACTATAATAAAAATAAAGCGGCGGCAGATCCGCATAAGGTTGTATGGATAAACGGTTGGATCCGAAAACGATTTCGGGATTCAGAGCGGAATTCTCGACCGCCAGCGTGTGATGTTCGCGGAAGGCGTGTAATGGACGCAGCGCTATGACCATGCCGTGCGGCCCTTCAATATAGCGGTAGCGAATGATAACCGTATTTTCGCCATGAATCATCAATACCGATTTGCACAATACCGCTCCCCGTAGATTGTATATAATGCGAGGATATATATCGTACTCAAACCGATCGATATTTTTATGCCCTTCGGGAAATATCACAAACGGATACTGATTTGTGGCCAGTTCAAAGTTCTGCCCTTCCATAGAAACGGATTCTTCGATTTTAGACAGCAGCACATAACGATGCGTGGGCGGCTTCATAGAGGCCACCAGCAGTCCGTGATAACACCGTACATTCGCCCCGATAATGGTGGAGGAAGCATAACTGCCGAGTCCGTTGGTTTCGAGCCATTCTTTTTGCGTGGCAAAATAATAGTCGGCGCAGGTTTCCCGGTTGAATGTAATGGCCTGAATGCCGGCCGCGGCGGTATCGATAAGATTTTTCATATCAGATTACAACTTTTCCGTTTTTAATGACGTGAACTATATGATTTTGTCCGAAGTGGTAAGGAATGTACGCATACGAAGGCACGTCAAATATGGCGAGATCCGCTTTCATACCCGGCCGGATGTTGCCGATATCGTCCCGTTCCAATGCCCGCGCGGCGTGGCAGGTAACACCCTGAATGGCCTCCGCCGGAGTCATACGCATTTGCGTGCAGGCGATAGACATGATCAGTGGAAGATTCTGCGTCATACACGAACCGGGATTGAAATCGGTGGCCAGAGCGACCGGCACACCGGCGTCAATCAGTTCCCGCGCAGGCGGATAGGGCATACGCAGGAAAAACGAACAGCCGGGCAAAAGGCCGGCCACGACACCGGCGTCCCGCAGCGCCGCAATGCCCGCTTCCGATATATGCTCCAGATGATCCGCCGCAACTGCCTGGCAGGATGCGGCCAGTTCGGCGCCACCGGTATTGGTCAACTGATCAGCATGCAGGCGGAGTTTGAAACCGTGTGCCATCGCGGCTTTGAAGATCTCCCGCGTTTCCTCCGGCGTGAAAACATTCGTTTCGCAGAATACGTCGCAGTATTCGGCCAGATTCTTCTCTCGTATGTACGGCAGTAATTCATATATGATCATATCAATATAACCACGGCGATTTTCACGGTACTCCGGAGGAATGGTGTGCGCGCCGAGAAAGGTCGGAATGATATCCTGAGGCCCTTCTTTTTTCAGGGCCTGAATGACTTCAAGTATTTTTATTTCGTCATTATATGAAAGCCCGTATCCGCTCTTGATTTCCAAAGTGGTGATGCCGAATTCCAGCGCTTTGCGCAATCGTTTCCGACCAAGCGCGAGCAACTCATCTTTAGAAGCTTTACGCGTCGCGGCCATCGTATTTTTAATACCGCCGCCCCGGGCGGCAATCTCCTGATAGCTGATTCCCTGAATCTTCATTTCAAACTCCGACTCACGGGATCCGGCAAATAGAGTGTGTGTGTGGGCGTCGATGAGACCCGGCAGGACAACCTGCTCTGCGGCATGCAAAGTGCGAACAAACGGGCCTCTACAAAATTCCCGCGGTATTGCTTCGCTGGGACCCACCCATTGAATAATTCCATCCGAGCAAAATACCGAGGCATGCTCCAAAACCGAAAATTGCCCGTTTATAAAAGCAATAACCTGCTTTGCATCTTTTATTAATAGTTCTGATTTCATACTGTGAATTTATAAAAAATTAATATTAAAAAAAACATTGAATATTACCAATGAAATTTGAAGAATTTATTTTTAAGCAGATTTCATTTAGACGGAATATTAAACAAAAATTACGGTTTAATTGAAACATTAATTATAATTTCACGTTTTAAAGATAACATAATTAATTAACGAATGTTTGACATTAATACTGACAATTCTGACATTTAAACTAATAAATTGACAGCACTCAAAAAAGTTTTCAAAATGATAATTAATTGTTTTTATTTATATAATAAAATGGCACTTTAATTGCAAATTTAAAAAAAAGATTGACAATGTGTATTTTTTTGTATATGATATAATAAGTTTACTTTTTAGAGATTAACGATATTAACAATAGGTCTTTCTTAAACCATCCTCCTTATGGAGGGTAATTAATAACTAAACAAAGGAGAAAACAGATGAAGAAGTTAGCGATGTTGTTATCATTGATCGCTATGGTCGCTATGACGACCAGTATTTTTGCGCAGGAAAAGGGAACGATCGATTTCGCGATCGGCGGTCCGCTGTTTGAAAGTGCCAAGGGCAAATGGTCAGGCGCTGAAGGCGTCACCACGATTGCTCCGGCTGTATGGGGCCGTTATTTTGTGATTGACAACTTAGGTATCAATGCCGGTTTAGGTTTCACCAAAATCACCGATATCGATGCCAAGATCGATCTGCTGTTAGGCGGTCGTTATTTCTACTGGGCCAAAGACAAGATGAAAGTCGGCGGCGGCTTGGATCTCGCTATGTTCATGGGTAGCGGAAACAAAGTTCCGAATGACAAAGGTAAATTAACCAACCCGATGAGTGTTGGCATTTATCCCGCTGAATTCCAGTATTGGCCGATGGAAGGCGGAGCTCTTTATGGTTCCCCGTTCTTTGAAATGCGCGGTATGAATCTTGGCAAAGCCGGAACGAATGCTTTCGGTATTGATTTAGGTATCATGATCCGCATCAAGTAATCAAAGATAACAAGATCTACGATTCGACCCCGGGGACTTTTCTCCGGGGTTTTTTTATGGATACTGATTTAATTGAGCCGACTGCTATCGGTTATTTTAATTTCTTAATCCGGACTTCCAGAAAATTGAAAAAAACTCTTGTGCAATTACAAGAGACTTATTAAATTAACAGAGATAATGACTGGAAAAAATCAACGCTTTTGCGTTGTTTTTAAATAACCCACTAACCAAAGGGAGTCATTACCATGGCATGCAAACCGATGAAGGGAACGGCGGCTAAGAAGACCACCAAAAAAACTTCGGCGAAACCGGCCAAGAAAGCCACCAAGAAGTAACGGAACAAGCTGCTCAACGTCTGCCGGAGCTGACACTCCGGCAGATCGGTAATTATTATTTCCTTTATATAAACGAAAGCAATCCTATGCCGCTCCATGAATTCAAATGCCAGCAATGCGGAAAGTCATTCGAAGAGTTGGTTTTTTCCGGAACCGACAAAGTGACTTGTCCGGAATGCGGTTCAGAAAACGTAACCAAACTGGTTTCTGCATTCGCGTCGACCGGCGGCAATAAAACATCCGCAGGCGCTTCCTGCGGGTCCCGCGGGCGTTTTACCTGAGGCGTGTAACCTGACAGACCGGCGGTCTGTAAGCGGAACAATCTCATGAGCCATGATCGTTATGGTGCGATTCCATGGCTCTTTTTTTACCGGAACGTATAACACCCGGAGTCATGATTTCTCTTAAGCGCAAACTGGTTTTCTATTTTCTGAGCCTCGGTATTCTGACGATTATTACGCTCAGCTGGTTTTCCTACGACCATGCGAAACGAGCCATCATGGACCGAACGATGGATCAGCTTACTTCAATAAAAATTATCAAGAAAAGGAACCTGGAAAATTTTTACGATAACCGTCTGAAGGAAATACGGCTGATATCACGTACCAACGCCATGGCCCGGCTTTTCGAGTCTTTGTACCGGAAACTCGACGTTTCAGACAGCCTCCTTATTGATGAAACGCTGACGCCGGATTATCCTTATGTCCTGCAATATCTTCACGATTGCGGTTACTACAAGGAAATCCTTTTTTACCGGCCCGGCCCATTCGTCATCTCAGGCGCTATTCGGCATCCTCGCCACTATACATGGGAAAAAAATCTTTCGGACGCTGTCAAACTTCTTTTTGAAAACCGGAAAGCCAATCTGGAGAAGAACGAAATCATAATAACGGATTACATCATGATGTCCGGTACCGGCGGCTATCATCAGTACATCATTGCGCCATTATTCATGCAACGAAAAAGAACCGGATGGCTCGCGGTGAGGCTGGACGGCGCCGTCATCGACAGTATGATGGTCGAAAGCAATCCCCGTCATGGCCTGGGTCTGAGCGGCGAGTCGTATCTGGTAGGCGCCGATTACCGGATGCGGAGCCGCTCCCGGTTTGACACCGCATCGGTTATGAAAACCGAAGTGCGAACGAAAGCGGTGGAACAAGCCTTGAAAGATTCCAGCGGCTCGATGACCATAACCGATTACCGAGGTGTTCAGGTTTTGAGTTCTTTCGACCGCCTTGATATCCCGTTTTTCAATTGGATGATTCTGGTTGAAATGGATATGGAAGAAGCGATGGTACCCATTATCATTTTTCAGAAATACTTGTGGGTTATCAGCGGTACAATGACGCTGATTCTCTCGGTGCTGATTTATTTAATTGCCAGAAACATCACGCGTCCGCTGCTGTATCTTAAAACCGCTGCCGATCGCCTTCGGAAGGGTGAAACCAGCCACCCCATACCGGTACAAGCCAGCGATGAACTCGGTCAGCTGACCGAAGCCTTTAACGATATGACGGCGCAGATACTGCAGCAAACCTCGGTACTGAAAGAACGGGACGAGCGTTTGCAGCTTCTTCATGACGCAACAACCGACGGCGTTATGTTGCATGACCACGGAAAACCGATCCTCAGTAATCTGGCGATGGGTACGCTGACCGGTTATACTTCCGACGAACTGATGCGCATGCATCTCGGAGACATACTCCATGTTATTCCGCCGGCGGATGTTTCTGACTACGAAAAATCCTCCCGTTTATATGAAAGCACCGCGACCTGCCGGGACGGACATACGATCCCTGTCGAGGTGCAGGAGCGGCTGATTGAATATAACGGAAAAAAAATTCAGGCTGTCGTCATCCGCGACATCACCAAACGTCGCTTAATGGAAAACGCTTTACGCGAGGAGCGGGTAAAACGCATCTCTTCAGTCATTGACGGACAGGAACAGGAACGCGAACGATTGTCCCGTGAACTGCATGACGGACTGGGTCAGAACCTGGTCGCGATCAAACTCATGCTGGAAGGCGCCGATGTCGGCAACCCCGAGAGCACCCGGCAATTGCTGTCCGATGTCCGATCCATGTTTGACGCCACCATTGAAGAAGTTCGGCGTATTTCCAACGATCTCATGCCCGCCACGCTTAGCCAGTTCGGTTTGGAGACTGCTATACGCCAGCTTGGTCAAACCATCAGACATACCGCCGGCATCGATGTAACCTTTGATATTCAAATCGATGAGTCCGAACTGGATAATAAAAGAAAATTATATATTTTCCGCATTATTCAGGAAGCGCTGCACAATACGCTCAAACACGCGCAAGCCACTGCGGTATCGGTAACGCTGAGCGCTAATCCGGATCATTACCGCTTAAGCGTATCCGATAACGGAAAAGGTTTTGATCAGTCAGCTTTTAGCTCCGTCACCGGTCACGGCATTCACAATATACGGGTACGGGTTAATCTGATGAATGGTTTACTGCACATCGATGCGCAGCCGGGTCGCGGTACGCTTATTGCGGTTACGATACCAAAATTATAAATAGTAATCCTATATAAAACGCTAAAACTTTTATGAAAAAAATCAAAATTCTTCTTGTTGACGACCATCAGATTGTTCGTGACGGCATTCGCGCCCTTTTGGCAAATGTTAAAGATATGGATGTAACCGGCGAGGCCTCCAGCGCGCAAGAGTGCATCAAAAAAATACGATCCGTCCGGCCCGACCTGATACTTATGGATATTTCCCTCCCCGATCAGTCTGGCATTGACCTTTGCCGGCTGATTAGGAAAGAATATCCGGAAATGAAGATTGTCATGTTATCCATGCATACCGGAGCCGAGTTTATTACCAAATCCGTACAGGCGGGGGCCCGGGGTTATCTGCCGAAGAATACTACCCGGCAAGAACTTATTGAAGCCATACGGACAGTGCATGGCGGCCAGGAATATTATAGCTCCAGCATTACGGCGCCGATGTTGCGCGGATATGCCGATAAATCCCGTACCGCTCCGATTAAATCCGAACAGCCCGAAACAAACCTGACCCAGCGCGAAATCGAAATCCTCCGTCTGACCGTGCAGGGCCTCAGCAATCAGGATGTCGCCAATCATTTGTACATAAGTATCCGTACGGTCGAATCGCACAAAAACCACATTATGCAGAAACTAAAACTGAAAACCACGGCGGAAATGGTTATGTACGCTATCAAAAATAAGATCGTGGAAATTAACCTCTAACACAATAAGACGCCGTGAAACACGAAAGCACATTAATCAGTGTTATACTTATATGTACGTTTAATACTTAATTATCGTTTTTTGTGGCAACGGCATTGTTATTTTAGTGCGTATATAATAAATTGACAACCGATTTTTAACACAACATTGGCATTTACGATATTATTCTTTTACCACATCCACAGGCGGGGGCAACGGACCGCCGTTAATATTAACTTTCAGGAGGCATATTATGTCTGATTATGTGAAGGAACTTATGGCTGAAGTCAAAGCCAAAAATCCTGCCGAACCCGAGTTTCACCAGGCGGTGCAGGAGGTCGCGGAATCTTTAGCGCTGGTATTTGAACGGCACCCTGAATACCGCACCGCTAAAATACTGGAACGAATTGTTGAACCTGAACGTATGATAACCTTCCGCGTACCGTGGGTGGATTCTCAGGGTAATATCCATGTCAACCGCGGTTTTCGTATTGAAATGAACAGCGCCATCGGACCGTACAAAGGCGGTCTTCGTTTCCATCCTTCCGTCAATCAGGGCATATTGAAGTTCCTCGCGTTTGAACAAGTTTTCAAAAACAGTCTGACCACACTGCCGATGGGCGGCGGTAAAGGCGGTTCGGACTTTGACCCCAAAGGCAAAAGCGATGTAGACGTCATGCGGTTCTGCCAGCAGTTCATGAACGAACTTTTCCGGCACATCGGTCCCGATACGGATGTTCCGGCCGGTGACATTGGCGTGGGCGGTCGCGAAATCGGATACTTGTTCGGACAGTACAAGAAACTGCGCAATGAATTCACCGGCGTTCTGACCGGAAAAGGCATCAAATGGGGCGGCTCCCTGATTCGTCCGGAAGCTACGGGTTACGGCTCGGTTTATTTTGCCGCCGAAATGCTTGCTACGCGCGGACAAACGCTTGAAGGCAAGGTTTGTCTTGTTTCCGGCAGCGGCAACGTGGCGCAGTATACCTGTGAGAAAATCATTCAACTGGGCGGCAAACCGGTTACGCTCTCCGATTCCAACGGTTACATTTACGATGAAGCCGGTATCGATAAAGAAAAACTGCAGTTCGTTATGGAACTCAAGAACGTCCGCCGCGGGCGCATTAAAGAATACGCCGATAAATTCAAAACGGCCGTGTATAAGGATATTGACCCGAAAGCCGACCACAATCCGTTATGGAATCACAAAGCCCAATGCGCCTTCCCGAGCGCGACGCAGAACGAGATTAACGGCAAGGATGCGGCGAATCTGCTTAAGAATGGCGTGTACGTGGTATCCGAAGGCGCCAACATGCCCACAACACCGGACGGCGTAGAACAATTTATTCAAGCTAAAATTTTGTACGGCCCCGGCAAAGCCGCGAATGCCGGCGGGGTTTCAACCTCCGGCCTGGAAATGACCCAGAACAGCATGCGCCTGAGCTGGACCCGCGAAGAAGTGGATAACCGCCTGCATATGATCATGAAAGCCATTCACAAGTCCTGCGTGGAAGCCGCTGAGCGTTTCGGTACGCCGGGCAATTATGTGAACGGCGCGAACATTGCCGGATTCCTCAAGGTCGCCGACGCGATGATGGATCAGGGCGTGGTATAACCTAATCCTCTTATTTCTAATGGTTCCGGCCTAAAAAACCGGAACCTTTTTTTTTTAAGGAACCAGAACGGCAGCGCCCTGTAGGTTACCTTTCCGTAAATCGTCCAGAGCGATATTGGCCTCCTCCAGCGGATAGACGGTAGTATGCGTTTGCACGGGTATCTGTGTGGCGATTTCCAGAAATTCTGCTCCATCCGCTCGGGTAAGATTTGCCACGGAAATAAGACGGCGTTCCTCCCATATCAGCGAATAGGGGAACGACGGAATATCGCTCATATGAATGCCGGCGCAAACCACTACGCCTTTTTTCCGAACGTGTTTCAGCGCCGTAGGAATCAAACTTCCGACCGGCGCAAAAATAATTCCGGCATCCAATCGCTCCGGAGGGCTTTCATCGGAACCGCCCGCCCACACCGCTCCGAGTGATCGGGCAAATCTTTGGCTTTCGGAATCACCCGGCCGCGTAAAGGCAAAAACATTGCGCCCTTGCCATCGCGCCACCTGAGTGATGATGTGCGCCGCCGCGCCAAAACCGTATAACCCAATGGCCTGCGCCTGCCCGGCCATTTTTAAAGAACGATAGCCAATCAGTCCGGCGCACAGCCACGGCGCCAATCCGGTAAAAGAATTCCGGTTGATGTCGATTTTAAAACAATAACGCTGATCGGCTACCGCGTATTCGGCATATCCGCCGTCCAGCGTATAACCCGTGAACAGCGGCTCATCACACAGATTTTCATCGCCGCGAACGCAGTAACTGCAGCGGCCGCAGGTCTTTCCCAGCCACGGAATCCCCAGGGAATCGCCCGGCTTTATATGATTAACGCCAGTGCCCGTTTCCACCGCGATGCCGATAATTTCATGACCGGGTATTAACGGTAATTTCGGATGCGTCAGATCGCCGTCAACCACATGCAGGTCCGTGCGGCAAACGCCGCAGGCCATAACCCGTACCAATACTTCATCCGGACCGGGCGCCGGTGTCTTATATTCGGTTAATTCGAGTGCTTGCCCCTGTTTTTTTAAAACCATCGCCCGCATAAGCAAAAATCCTTTTGTTTCCGATGTTTTTTTCAATGAAATGTATTGCAAAATATTCAAAAAATTATTGACAATCACGAAAAAAAAAATTATCATAGGACAGTTCTTCATTGTTCATCATTTGTTGTTGCTTTTCCGAGAAATACCCAAATTAAATTAATTTTGTTGTTGGCCAGATCGATCGGTTATTTGTTAATAAAATTTTAATTTTATTTATATTACTTTTTTTTAATAATCCTTTAATAATCAAGAAGACATTATGACTGAAGAAAAAACCATTCTCGACGTGGAAGATGAAGAAATAGTCGAGCGTAAGGAAAAGATGTTCAATCTCGCCGACCTGAAGAATATGAAAATGTCGGAACTTAATGATATTGCAAAGGATTTGAATATCACAGGACTTGCCGGACTGAAAAAGCAGGAGTTTATTTTCAAAATCCTCGAAGAACAGACCAAACAGGACGGATTTATATTCAGCGAAGGCGTGCTGGAATTATTGCCCGACGGCTACGGTTTTCTGCGTTCCTCCAACTATAGTTATATTCCCAGCCCGGACGATATTTATATATCACCATCCCAGATAAAAAAATTTGGCTTGCGCACCGGCGATGTGGTCAGCGGTCAGATACGCCCGCCTAAAGAGGGCGAACGGTTCTTTGCCATGCTCAAGGTGGAAGCGGTAAATTTTGAGCATCCGGAGATTGCCAAGCAGAAGCCGCTGTTCGACAACCTGACACCGCTCTATCCCAAAGAACGCATCAAATTAGAGACTAAGGACATTAACAATTATTCCCTGCGCGTGATGGACCTGATGACGCCGATCGGTAAAGGCCAGCGCGGCCTGATTGTAGCGCCGCCGCGTACAGGTAAAACGATTTTACTGAAAAATATCGCGAACGCCATCACAGAAAATCATCCGGAAATCAAGCTGATTGTTCTGCTGATTGACGAACGGCCGGAAGAAGTAACCGATATGGAGCGCTCCGTCAAGGCCGAAGTGCTCAGTTCCACATTCGACGAACCGCCCGATCGCCATGTGCAGGTAACGGACATCGTTCTTGAAAAAGCAAAACGCATGGTGGAATGCGGCCATGACGTGGTAATCCTGCTGGATTCCATCACCCGTCTCGCGCGCGCGTTCAACACCGTCGTACCTCACAGCGGCAAGATCCTTTCCGGCGGCGTGGACTCCAACGCCTTACATCGTCCCAAACGATTCTTTGGCGCGGCCCGTAACGTGGAAGAAGGCGGCAGCTTAACCATTATCGCCACCGCTCTCATTGAAACCGGCAGCCGTATGGATGAAGTGATCTTTGAGGAATTCAAAGGCACCGGTAATATGGAAATCATTCTCGACCGCCGACTCGCCGACCGCCGCATCTTCCCCGCGATTGATATCAACCGCTCCGGCACACGTAAGGAAGAACTGCTGTTAAGCCAGTTTGAAATGAACCGCGTTTGGATTCTTCGCAAACTGCTCAGCGACAAAACGCAGGTGGAAGCCATGGAAATGCTGCTCGACAAAATGCGCGGCACCCGCTCTAATAAGCACTTCCTGGAGTCAATGAACGGGTAAAAACTTTAATATCCATAAAATTAAAAAAAGCCTCTCTGGTAAACGACCAAAGAGGCTTTTTGTATAAGATGGTTTTACTTTGTCTTCGGCGGCCCGTAGGTGAACTGTTCGATAACGCTCAGATTGACCCGGTTGCAATACGTATCAATTCGTTTTAACAGACTCAATACATCAAGATGAACGGCGCTGGACTCAATGCTTTCCTGCAGGCCGCGGTTGAGCCGCTCAATGTGAGACTGGCGAAGCTGTACTTCACGGTCTTTTAAGAGTTTTTTATGTTCCAGCACTTCTTTGGCTAAATCCGGATTTTCTTTTTCTATTACATCGGCGGTTTTTGCGTACACTTCGTTAATCTCCAAAAAATATTTCTCCAACTCTTTCAAACCCTCCGGAGAAAAATGCTGGTTTTGCTTTTTAAGCTGGGTCAGGCGCTCATTGACGTTATCGCCCAAAATGTAGGCGATCCGCCGCAGGTCATCTAAAATCAGCAGAAGGGTCATAATACGTTTGGACTGAAAAAGACTGATGCTCTTCTGGGACAAACGCGTGTAATACTTTCGTACTTCGTTTTCCAGGTAATACACCGTGTTCATTTCCTGAGTCAGCCGTTCGGCGGTTTCTTCTTTATAATTGCCAAGCAGGGTGTACGCATCGCTGAACATCACGCGTACTTTTTCAACAATGCGATGAATTTCCCGGCTGGACTGCTCGATGGCGAGTTCAGGTACCTCGAGTAAATTATTATTAAGATATTTCGGTTTTCTTTCTTCGGCGGCTTCGTCAATTTTCGCCGGAATCATGCGTGTGACTGCTTTTGCCATAAATCCGATAAACCAGATCAGTATCGCTGCGTTTATGATATTAAAGAACATATGTGAATTGGCGATTTGCCTCGGCACCGAATCCGACCCGAAAAACGAGGTGATTTTGACAACCATAGCGTTAAAAGGATCAATAAACGGATACATTAAGATGACCCCGATAACCGAAAAAAGCATGTTAGCGAGCGCCGCCCGTTTGCCTTCAGTATTCGCGGTAGAAGACGCTATAAGCCCTGTAACCGTGGTGCCGATATTGGCTCCCAGAACGAGCGGTAATCCTACCGTGAGGTCCAGCAATCCCTCGCTGGCCAATACGACCGCGAGACCAATGGTGGCGCCGCTGCTTTGCACGATGCCGGTAAATAGCGCAGAGAATAATATTCCGAGTATGGGATTCTGGCCGAAATACATCAGTTTTTCCGAAACGACGGGCAGCGTTTTCAGCGGCCCCAGCGCAGTGGACATGACGCCCATCCCGAAAAAGATGAAACCGAATCCGAGTATGATCTCTCCGATATAAATATACATTTTCCGTTTGGTGGCAATGGTCATAATAAACCCGGTACCAATCATCAGCAGGGCGTAGTCACTGATGTTAAACGCAATCAGCTGGACGGTCAGCGTGGTACCGATGTGCGCGCCCAGCATCACGCTCAGACCCTGCGCCAGGGTCATTAGTGCGGCAGAGATGAAACCGATTACCATAACCGTCGTCGCGCTGCTGCTCTGTACAATTCCGGTGACGACCGTTCCCAGCAAAACGCCCATAATGCGGTTACGCGTCAGACGGCCAAGTATCACGCGCATTTTATCGCCGGCCACTTTCTGTAGTCCGCCTGCTCCGATCCCCATGCCGTACAGGAATATCCCCAATCCTCCGAATACGCCAAAAACGAGAAACAAAATCCAGGTCTTGTCAAACGCCCTGACGGTTATTTTCGGTACAGCGCCGGTCTGGTTCTCACATCGTGCAATTAGAACATACGTGCCGCTCTCCGTTCCGGTACGCAATTCAGGATAAACTTTTCCTTCCTGATCGGTAACGGCTTTCGATGTAGATTCATAACCTTTGGCTTTGGACGGCGTTTCAATAATCTGAAATTCTACGGTTAAACCGGCCACCGGCCGGTTGCTGTCATCGACCGCCTGAAAAGAAAGTGCCTCGCTGACGGCTTCATCCGTATAGGCAAAGATGTACTTTTGACCCGGCTTGTATGTGGTGTTAACCAGCCGTATTGGTCTATACGGCATCAAAAAAGATGACAGTTTTCCTTCACCGGAAATTTTGCCCCCCTTTTTGTCATTCATGCCGGTTACCGTTAATACATCGGCGCTAAAATACGGCGCTGATATCCAGCCGATACCGCCAAAAAACAATAATACGGCAATTAATACTTTGCGGAACGTGAACGGATTCATAGCAACTCCGGTTAGATTGAATAAAAAATTCTTTTCAAATTACTGTTTCCATTTGAAAATCTGCAAAGATCCCCTCAGACCGACCAATAAAGTATAGGGCAACTGAAACAGAAACCATATGATGAACACAGCCGGGGAAAACGGTTGATGAAAGATCCTGCTGGCCTTTACGGTTATTAGCAGATCAATAATCATTTTATGAATAAAACCGAATACTAACGGCCACAGACAGGCGGAATATAACAAAGAACAAACCATGCCCGCGACAAGACCTGAATAAAAAATAAACACGGCAAATAAATAGAAAAATAAAACCGGATTGAGTTTAATCATAATGGTCGCATTGGATGCCCACCGGGAACGTTGATGAATAAGGCTTTTCAAATTATTCTGCGGTTCGGTTTCATTAAAAGAACGGGGATCCGGATTAAAAACAATACGCCATGTTTTTAACTTTCGTATCAGCTGGACCATCAGCGCATCATCGCCCGATATGCGGTTTATAACCGATGAAAAACCGCCGGCCTGATCAAATGCTTTCCGGCGATATCCCAGATTTTGCCCGCTGGCGGACCATTTAAGTCCCATCGTGCACGCCCCGAAAGCTGCCGCCATTAATGATAAAAAATCAAAAGCCTGAAGCTTCTCAAAAAACGATACGGCCCGGATAGCTGAAAATCCAATAACCATACCGGTGTCCGGCATAAAACAGCCGACCATACTTTCCATCCATGTGGGTTTTACCTGACAATCGGCGTCAGTAAACAATAATATTTCTCCCCGTGAATTTTCAATTCCTTTCTGAATCGCCCATTTTTTTGGAGAAACTTTTAACGGAAGATCGGTTATGGTAATAACTTTAAGATTGTTACAGGTAGAAATATATGATTCGGCTATAACGCCTGTATTGTCTGATGACCGGTCGTTGACAACAATAACTTCAAATTGTTCGTTTTCGTAAGTCTGATTCAGGACGCTTTCAAGGCATGTGGCTATATGGGCGGCTTCATTCCGGGCCGCGATAATGACCGATACAAAGGGTTTACTGGTATTCCTGCCGCAGGGTTTCGCAGTCAGCAGACCGGTCAGCATCAGCAATCCGAATAGGACGTAAACCGCGAGCGAAATAACGAACAGGTAAATTAAAATCGTCATATTAAATAGTAGTAGAAAATTTTCGTTCTTTCCATTCAAATTTGCCGAAAAGCCCCCACAGGCCAAAAACAACAATATATAACGGATGCAGTATGGATATTATGGGGTAAAACGGCAAAAACGAAATGCGCCTAAACCGGATGGCCCCGGTTAGCATTAAGATAAAATCTAAAAGCATTTTGGCAATCCATGGCCAAAAAACCATAACTAATGTATAAATATTAAAACTTAATCCGGATTTAAAAATCACCGCAAAAACAGGATAAAATAATATCGCCACATGAAACAGATACAGCCCTGCAATCAGTGACCGTTTGGCGTGGTCATAATGCCGGCTTTTGGAGGCCTGGCGGATTTTCTGATTTATGAACTGGTGGAATGATTCGGGCGGACCGGTCTCCACCTGGGCATTCGCGTCCATGCAGTAGGCGATGTTCCATCGGGTTTTCCTGAATAATCCTAAAAGCAGATCGTCGTCGCCGGAAATAAAATGCCCGATTTTACGAAAGCCGCCCACTTCGTTAAATACGGTTTTCCGGTAACTGAGATTGCGCCCGGTAGCCGTCAGCGTGCGGTTCCAGTATGTAGATGCCGCGGCTAAGGATGCCAGCGCCAGAGAATCCAGAGAAACAAACTGTTCCAGGATGGATAATTTGTTATTCGGTATAATCGGCGAGTATCCGACAACCATACCGGTTTGTTCATCAAAGCATGCCGCCATGGATTGAATCCAGCCTTTTCTAGCCCGACAGTCCGCGTCGGTACATAAAATGATTTCACCTCGGGCGGCCTTTATTCCCTCATTCAGCGCGTTTTTTTTAGGGGAAAGTTTATCTGCCAAAAAAACAATATCAATAATCTGAAAATTTTTAATTATCTGAGAAAACGGCTCAGCCGCAGCCCGGGTTCTGTCCTCCGAACGGTCATTAATAAGTATAACTTCAAATGCCTCCTGTGGATAGGATTGCGCGGCCAGTGAACTTAGACAATCAGCAATCGACCGTTCTTCATTACGCGCGGCAATTACAACACTGACAAACGGCATGCCGGACGACTGAGGCGACCTGTACGTAATCAATGCATAGGTCAGAAGCAGTATCAGTAAACCCCAGATACAAAGACATACAATCAAAACCCCGTCCGCAATAATCATACAAAAATCCGGTTCAAATCATTCATCGGCCGCTCTCTTTTGGAAATTTAATGAGGTTTATAAGGCAATAACTGTACTATGGATTCAAATACCTCCTGCACGGATTTTTCGCCGTCAATCTGCTTAAGCTTGCCGGTTTTTAAATAATGACTGCGAAGCGGCTCGGTTTCTTTTTCATAGGCCTTGAAGCGATTCTCGATGGCTTCCCGTGTATCATCCGCCCGCTGATAAAGTATTCCGCCGCATTTATCGCAGACATTTTCCACTTTAGGTTTCAGCGTGAGTTTGTTGTAGGTTTCTCCGCAGGCCTTGCAGGTCAGACGGTTGATCATACGGGATATCAGATTTTCTTTCGATACCACAATATCGATGACAGCGTCTAATTCCACCTTGAGCTCGTGCAGTATTTTATCCAGCGCCTCAGCCTGGGCCCCTGTGCGCGGAAAACCGTCAAGAATAAATCCGTGCTTACAGTGATGGGATTTCAGTTTTTCATGCACAATCCCAATAATAATGTCATCGGGCACAAGCAGGCCGTCATTCATAAATGTCATGGCTTTGGCGCCGAGCGGCGTATTGTTTTTAATCGCCTCCCTGAGCATGTCCCCGGTAGAAACCTGTGGGATGGCGTAATGCGCTACCAGCATTTTGGATTGTGTGCCCTTGCCTACTCCGGGCGCGCCTAAAAGTATCAAACGCATAAATGACCTCCGGAAATGTTATTGGTGCTGTCATCTTCCTTTAGAATAATAAATTTTTCTTTAAGCTTTTTCATGGGATAATCTAGATTCTGGGTATGCCTGTAAACATCGCAATCAAGATTCGGATGGGATATCTTCTTGAATTTCATGTAGTATATGACCTTACCCTGCGCTTTCCATTTTCGTTCGTATTTGGTTTCAAAATGATCCTCCGGATCATGAATCCAAAACGAGGGATAGACGGGTTGAAAACAGGACGTGTTTTCAATGCATTCCTTAACCCAGTCCTTATATTCACCGTCATCGGTCGTAATCGTCAGGTAATCGTTAATTTTTCTTGCAAACAGATTTATCGTCAGGGGATTAATCAGGCGCCGTTTTTTATGGCGTTTCTTAAACCATGGATCCGGAAAATGAATATAAAGTCCTGACAGCGTCCGGTCAGGTATCAGTTTCCATACCAGTAATTTGGCATCACCGATGAGCAGACGTACATTGTAAAGATTTTGTCTTACACATCGTTTATCAGCCTTTTTTAAATAACTCCCGTCAATTTCAATTCCGATGATATTGCGACCGGGATGGCTGGCGGCATAAGGAATCAGAAAACTGCCATTGCCAATGCCAATCTCAAGATCAACGGGATTGGCGTTGGAAAATTCATTTTCCCAGTCAATCCATTCATTGTCCAACAGCTTTCTGAGATATTCCGGTTTACGCCAGTCAATAATCCGTGAATTGACCATGATGGGATTGCCGGATGAATGGTTATCGGTCCGCAAAATTTGGTTTTCTTTTTTCAAGATGAGCGGAAAGGCCTTCTTTCATGTCATCGGTGCCGTATAATTCGGAAAAGCATTGAGCTTCCGTATCAAGACCTTGTGACAATACAGTATCGCATCCCCGGACAACCGCTTTCAGCGCCGCAGCAATACTTAAGGCGCTTTTGGAAGTAATTTTTCGGGCGATATTCCGAGCCTCGTCCAGAAGCTGATCTTTTGGTACCACGGCGTTGACCAATCCCAGGGCCAGCGCTTCATCGGAACGGATTGGTTCGCCGGTCAGGATCATCTGCAGCGCTTTACCTTTTCCGATCAGGCGCGGCAAGCGCTGTGTCCCGCCAAACCCTGGTATAATACCCAAGGTAATTTCCGGCAGTCCCATCAGCGCCCGGTCCGAAGCGATACGGAAATGACAACTCATGGCCAGTTCGAGCCCTCCACCCAGGCAAAATCCGTTTATAGCCGCCATCACCGGTTTGACGCTGTTTTCAATCCCGGTAAACACCTTCTGTCCGTATCCGGCCATGGCTTTCGCCTGCTCGCGCGAAGACACTTGCGATATTTCCAAAATATCAGCGCCGCTGGCAAAGAGCTTGCCCGCTCCGGTCAGAATAATAACCTTTACCTCTGCGTTTTTCTGCATCTCTCCGATGACGGTTTCCAGCTCTTTAAGTAAGTCCATTTTCAGGCTGTTCGATGGCGGATTGTTCAGCGATATCAGCGCCATTTTATCACTTATATCCAGAAGAAGGTTTTGATAACTCATAATTCGATCCTGTTTGAATTAGTTTTGGATGTGTAGCTTTAAAATAATCACAAATTTCCTCATTATCAAGGTTACGAATATATTTTCAAAAAAAAGCCCATTGGTCCGGCCGAAGGTTTCTTTAGTGCCGGCTCTGTCTTTTGCCGTAATCGGCATCCATAATATTCATAACATCTTTCAACTCTTGCAGTAATTTTTTCCGGCCATGATTGCATCGAATGCTTTTTGATTGTTATTGAACAGGTTTGGATGGGTTTATCCCGTTTATTAGTCCGTTATGAAACCTACTCAAATAAATCTTTCATGGACAACAAAACCTTCTTCTATAGGTTTAGGATGTCACAAAATTCTCCGTTACTTACATTTGCGTTTTTTATGCTTTGTACGCTTTAACCCGGAATTGTCATTACAGAATAATTTCTAATGGCCGCCATTAGAAAAAT
>CAZSRX010000037.1:0-35731 GCA_964609675.1 uncultured Bacteroidota bacterium
AGGTAGTTTATGGTAAATATAAGGCCTCCTAGGGTCATATGATACAAACTTTAAACGATGGTTTATTTCTTGTGTTATCGTCCTATGGTATCCAGAAGGGGGCTCAGGGCATCCGATTTGTTTTTTTACAGAATGCACAATGCCGCCGAGGGCAAAACGGATCACTTGGTTTTTTTTCTTGAAATAGAAAATATATATGATAGTTTAACAAAGCAATGACGATGCAAGAAACCAGTTCGCCGGTCATCCGGGTAAATATTCATATCAACGGCGCCGTTCAGGGTGTGGGTTTTCGTCCGTTTATATACCGACTGGCGCAATCGCTGAAGCTTAACGGGTGGGTAATTAATTCCTCACAAGGCGTGGTCATCGAAGCCGAGGGCGCTCCGGAAGCCGTAAATGAGTTTATTATCCGGATTGAACCCGAGAAACCGCCTCATGCACGTATATACAGTTTCGAACACCGCTTTCTTGATCCCGTGCATTATTCGGTCTTTTCCATCAGGGAAAGCGACGAGGAGGGTGCTAAAACGGTAATGGTTCTGCCTGACATCGCCACATGTCCTGACTGCCTGTCCGAAATATTCGATTCCGGAAATCGCCGGTATCTATATCCGTTTACCAACTGTACCAACTGCGGACCGCGTTTCACGATAATCGAGAAATTGCCTTATGACCGTAAGTATACGTCGATGAAGCATTTCACAATGTGTCCGGACTGCCGGCAGGAATATGACAATCCTCTGAACCGACGCTTTCACGCGCAGCCGAATGCCTGTCCGGTCTGTGGTCCTCATCTGGAATTATGGGATAACCATGGAACGGTGATCCGGCTTAAGCATGACGCGCTTATGGAGACGGTCGCGCTCATAAAGGCGGGTAAAACGGTTGCTGTAAAAGGAATCGGCGGTTTTCATCTGATGGTCAATGCGTTGGACGATAACGCGGTGAAGCGGCTCCGTCAGATGAAACGCCGTGAAGAAAAACCGTTCGCGCTGATGTACCCGAACCTCGCTACCGTCCAAAACGACTGCGTAATATCCACGCAGGAACAGCGGCTGCTGTTGTCAGCGGAAAGTCCGATTGTAATTCTTGAAAAAAAGAAACCGCCGATGCAACCGCTTTCCGAAGCCGTGGCGCCGGATAATCCGTATCTCGGTGTGATGCTGCCGTATTCGCCGCTGCATCATCTGCTGATGCGTGCGCTGAACATTCCGGTGGTAGCGACCAGCGGCAACCGGACTGACGAACCGATTTGTACCGATGAACGTGAAGCGCTTAAACGGCTGGAAGGCATCGCGGATTTTTTTCTGGTGCACAACCGCCCTATTGTCCGGCATGCCGATGACTCCATCGGGCGGATTATGGCCGGGAGAGAAATGGTTATACGGCGCGCACGCGGCTATGCGCCTTTGCCGGTTTTGCTGTCGGCGGGCCATAACGCCGCCGTTCCCGGAATTATTGGTGTCGGCGCACACCTGAAAAATACCGTCGCTCTAAACCGAGGACGCAGCGTATTTATAAGCCAGCATATCGGCGATCTCGAGTCGATAGAGGCGCTGGACGCCTTTCATCGCGTATTGGAAGATTTTAAAACAATTTATGGATTGCAAACCGACGCCGTTGCGTGCGACCTGCATCCGGATTATGCGTCCTCGAAATACGCCGGAACAAGCGGCGCGCCGGTAGTTTCCATTCAGCACCATTTCGCGCATATTGTGTCTTGCATGACGGAAAACGAAATAAGCGGGCCGGTGCTTGGGGTTGCCTGGGACGGCACGGGTTTTGGCACGGATCATACCGTTTGGGGCGGCGAATTCCTGCTGGTGGAAAAAGGAACATTCGAGCGGTTCGCGCATCTCCGCCCGTTTATGCTGCCCGGTGGCGATATGGCCGTCAAAGAACCCCGGCGTTCAGCTTTAGGCGTTTTATATGAAATTTTCAAAGAAGAAATTTTCCGTTTCCCCGATCTGAAACTACTCGAAAATTTTAGGGACGGGGAATTACAACTGATACAGTCTATGATGCATCAAAAAATGAATTGTCCGGTAACTACCAGCGCCGGAAGATTGTTCGATGCGGTAGCCGCCCTTGCCGGGTTGAAACCGATTGCCCGCCACGAAGGGCAGGCAGCAATGGCTCTGGAGTTTGCCGCGGGCAAGAAGATTACAGAGCCATCCTATCCGTTTCATATCCATGATAATTTAAAAACCGCACGATTCACGGTTGACTGGGAACCTATGATACGCTCCATCCTGGAAGATATCCGAAACGAACTGTCAGCGGAAATTATATCGATGCGCTTTCACCGTGCGCTGGCGGAAATAATCATACAAATGGCCCGACGATCCGGACTGGAAAAAATTGCACTTTCCGGTGGTTGTTTTCAAAATAAATTATTATTAGAATATACGGTTGAGTTACTGAAGGCGAACCGGTTTAAACCCTACTGGCATCAGCGCGTACCTCCCAACGACGGCGGCATATCGCTCGGACAGGTGGCGGCGGCGCTTCAGCGATAAACAAGAAAGGAAAAAACATGTGTCTTGCGGTACCCGGAAAAATCATCAGCATCACCGGCGAGGACCCGTTGACCCGCACAGGGAAAGTGAGTTTCGGCGGCGCCGTTAAGGAAGTTAATCTTGCTTATGTGCCCGAAGCCGGCGTCAACGATTACGTTATTGTTCATGTTGGTTTTGCTTTGAACACTATTGATGAGGCCGAAGCGCTTCAGTTACTTGACGAGATCCGCCAGATCGAAGGGTCGGCGCCGCACGAACTGGAAACGCCCTAGAGTATGAATAGGAAAGCATAATGAAATATTTAGACGAATACCGCGATCCGGCCGCCGCGCGCGCCCTGGTGGACGCGATACACCGCATGACCCGGCACCCATGGACGATTATGGAAGTATGCGGCGGCCAGACCCATTCGATTGTCCGGTATGGGATTGACGAACTGATTCCTGAAACCATCCGTCTGATTCACGGTCCGGGATGTCCGGTGTGCGTTACCGCCATTGAAACGATAGACCGGGCTATCGCTATCGCCTCAAAGCCGGATGTCATTTTCTGCTCGTTCGGCGATATGCTTCGCGTACCTGGAACGCGTCAGGATTTGCTGTCCGTAAAAGCGCAGGGAGCCGACATTCGTATCGTTTACGCGCCGACCGATGCGCTGCGTATTGCCAGAGAAAACCCCGGCAAGGATGTTGTTTTTTTTGCTGTGGGCTTTGAAACGACAGCCCCGGCCAACGCCCTGAGCGTCTATCTGGCGCACCGCGAAAACATCCGCAATTATTCCATGCTGGTATCACATGTATTGGTGCCGCCGGCCATCGAATTAATACTATCTTCGCGGGAAAACCGGGTACAGGGATTTCTTGCCGCCGGTCATGTTTGTACTGTCATGGGATACTATGACTATGAACCGATTGCCGAGCGTTACCGTACGCCAATTGTGGTAACCGGATTTGAACCGCTGGATATTTTGCAGGGGATTTATAAATGCGTGGAACAGCTTGAAAACGGCGCAGCCTTCGTGGATAACCAGTATCGCCGCGTAGTGCGGAGGGACGGTAATCCGGAGGCGCGTAAAATGATCGGCGAGATATTCGAAATTACCGACCGCGTCTGGCGAGGCATCGGGCGCATTCCCGACAGCGGTTACCGGCTGCGCGAAACCTATGCCGCTTACGATGCGGCGCTGCGCTTTGATACCGGCGAGATCCGTTCCGGTGAATCTTCCGATTGCATCAGCGGGCTGGTCCTGCAGGGAATAAAGAAACCGCAGGAATGTCCGGCGTTCGGTAAGGCCTGTACGCCGGAACATCCGCTCGGCGCAACAATGGTGTCAGGCGAAGGCGCCTGCGCCGCGTATTATAATTACCGCCATTTAAAAAACAACTTCCACTAAATTGTAATTGACTTTCACTATCAATTTGATTACAATTACCCTCAGACACCAAGAAAGCACTAACAGGTTTTTTTAATTACATTTACTGAATTTTCAGGAGGTTTTGCAATGGCACTTGATGCGTTAGGCATGATAGAAACCAAAGGGCTGGTGGGCGCGATTGAAGCGGCCGATGCAATGGTCAAAGCAGCAAAAGTGGAACTGATCGGCAAGGAAAAAATCGGCGGCGGTTATGTAACCGTGATGGTTCGCGGGGATGTGGGCGCCGTAAAAGCTGCGACCGATGCCGGCGCAGCAGCCGCTGAAAAAGTCGGCGAGCTGGTATCTGTCCACGTTATTCCGCGCCCGCATCCGGATGTGGAATTGATTCTACCGAAAAAAGGCGCCTAACCCATCATATAAAGGATTGCAGTCATGGAAGAACGCGCGTTAGGGATGGTGGAAACGCTCGGATTAGTTGGCGCCATTGAAGCGGCCGACGCGATGGTCAAGGCCGCCAACGTACAACTGGTAGGCCGTGAAACCACCGATGGAGCGCTGATTACTATCAAAGTCATCGGTGAAGTGGGCGCGGTGCAGGCATCCGTGGCTGCCGGCGAAGCCGCTGCGCGACGCGTTGGTCAGGTAGTTTCCGTGCATATCATTCCACGGCCGGACGAAATGACCGAACGAATCGTTTACGAAGCCGACCAGAGCCGGATGACGCAAATCCGGGAAACGATGGCCTCGGAAGAATCCGAAACCCTTAAAAAAAAAACGAACTCCTGACTCTCGCCCAGCAGGATCTGTTTAAAACCGTACAAAAGGACGAATCCTTACTCAAAAAGAAAAAACTGGTTAAACCGGCCGACGACTACCATTCCTACACGGTGGCCAGGCTCCGTAAGCTCGCCCGATCCCTGCCCGGCTTCCCTTTAGAAGGCCGGCAGATTTCTAAAGCTAACAAAGCCGAACTGATTTCTGAATTAGATAAGTTATACGAAAAATAATACGAGGTCCCGCCCAGGCGGGACTTTTTTTATGTACGGTGATAACGAACCGAAAAAACGCATCCGTCCGTTTCTGGCTTCCCTGAGCATTTTTCAGAAAATTTATGTAAGAATCGCCGCGGCCTTTGCTTTGTTCGGATTGGTTATCCTCGTATTCGTTATTGTCTTTTCCGAATCAACGGTTTCCGTGCCGGTTCTGATTGCAACGGTCATCCTTACTTCAGCGGCCGTGGCCTTTTTCAGCGTGCGTCTGAGCCTCCGCGAAATGGGTCGACTGATCACGCAATTCATCGAAAGCGCGAAGGAAATCGCCCGGGGTAATTTCGACCACCGCATTAATGTCTCCGGCCATGACGATATCGTTCAACTGTCCCGTATTTTCAACTATATGACCATTGAACTCAAGCGGATTAACCAAATTAACATCAACCGGATTATCCGTGAGCAGATCAAGACCGAGGCGATTCTACGTAATATTGCAGACGGCGTCATGGTTTGCGGACCGGCCGGCGAAACGCTGCTGATTAATGAAGTGATCGAACAATGGCTGCATGTCCGCGAAAAAGACATTCTCGGCGCCTCCGTCAGTTTTTTTCTGCCGGAACTGAAGCCGCTCATCCAGCGCACTATACAGCCGGACGATAAGGATATCGTAACGGAAGTCATCGAAATCAACGACAGCTCAACCGGAAACCCGCTGGTGCTCAGCGCCCACGCCTCCCGGGTAACCGACAACGGGGAACTGATCGCCGTGGTAATCGTGCTCAGGAATATCACGCGGGAAAAGGAAATTGACCGGATGAAAACCGAGGTGGTGTCGGTGGTCGCGCACGAACTCCGGTCGCCGCTGACCTCCATTGCCGGTTTCAGCGAAGTGCTCAAAGATCCGAACCTTCCGGAGGCGACGCGTAAGGAATACATCGATATTATCAATTATGAATCCGGCCGGCTGGCGGAGATGATTAACAAGTTTCTTGATCTCAGCCGCATAGAAAACGGTCAAACCCTTATCAACCGCGTTCCGGTGGATATTCTGTCCATCATCAACAGCGCGCTGAATATCAACGGATACTGGATGAATAAAAAAAATATCACCGTCCATACGGCCTTTCCCGATCAGCCTGTAACGATCGAATGCGACCCTAACTTAATCAGCCAGGTGATGATGAACCTGCTGTCCAATGCGATCAAGTACAGCCCGGAACACAGCGAAATTTCGATTACGGTTGCTGTGTCCGAAGGGCAGATGACGATTCGCGTTCAGGATAACGGATTCGGTATATCGCCGGAAAATTTAAAGAACATATTCAAGAAATTTTTCCGCGCCAAAGATGACCGCCGCGTGAAAGAAATTGAGGGTACGGGGCTTGGGCTCGCTTTTGTCAGAGAAATCGTCCACCAGCATAACGGCCAGGTAACAGCGGAAAGCGAACTGGGCAAGGGTACGGTTTTCACCATCACGCTGCCGGTATCTACTGCTGGCGGTGCCTGAGAGGGCGGGTATCTAGTACAATCGTCGAATATCCGTACCCCTGTAAAAAAACTTCAGTATTTGTTCATAGGAATATCCGTCCTGCGCCATCCGGCGGGCGCCCCATTGGCACATGCCTACGCCATGACCAAATCCCGCGCCTTTGCATTCCACGGTTTTTATGGTGCCGTCCGCATGACGTATAATGTCTATTCGGAATAGCGAACTGTATAAAATGTAGGACGCGCCTTTCAGTATGCGACGTGCCTGCTCGCCGGTAACCGTGTAGGCATCCCGCGTAAATCCGATTTTAAGCGTTTTGACGCGCTGGGATGCATCCCGCTCGAGAATGGCGAGATTGTACAGCTTCTGATTCATAATTTTTGAAAAATCCTCGCCGGGCATAGACTTCTGCAATACGGCGGCGATGTTGTTTTTTATCGTCTGCTCGATTTCTTCGCCCGTCCAGGTCAAGGTCCAGCGGTAATGGGGTGCGGAGTCGCACTGGATGTGCCCGCCGATATAATCGGCGATGCTGCGCAGATAGCTCGCGGTGTCGGAACCGCCCCATACGTCCATCGCATTGGCCGTTACGCCCCCGCAGGATGAGAAGTACAGCGCGTTAGCGGTCTTTCCGTTGTAGGTTAGCACTTCACCCGATGTCTCTTCCACGGCACGATTGGTGACATCCGTTTCGCTGGACGCGCCCTTATACACCTGATCCGAAACGTCGCTGGCAAAATCGTAAGCGCCTTTGTATTTTCCGAAATTTTTTACGGCATACGTTCGCGCCGCAACAGCCTGCGCTTTGGCGGCCTCGATCATCTCTTTCGGCGTACGGCCGATTTCGTTGCGAACCACACCCATGAGATACGATTCCAAATCCAGCGCGTTGATCACGGCAAGCCCTCCGTCAAGGCGCAACACCGTCAGCTTTCCGCGATAGGTGTTTCCTAAAAGAGCAAATCGGTTATTTCCGGAAGTGGGTACCAGCTCGAAAAAACCATCCGTGATACTTTCATTTACCAGAGAATCCCGGATGCTAATCACGGAATCGGTCATTTTAAAACTGACCGTACTGTCATCAAACTGAGTTGAACGATTACCATTGAATATTAAAAATTTCTGATTGGATTTAATTGTAATTTCACTCGGATCCTTATAAATTAGTATTTTCACAAACGGAATTTTGCTTTTATCGGTCACAGCCCGCATTTTCGGTACAGAGGCACAGGACGCCATAAAGAACATATAAATCATTAATAATAAAAAATTAAAAGCTAACTTTATATACTTCTGACCAAACAAGGTTGTATGCGGTATAATAATCTTGGATTTATTCAACATGATTCTCCTTATTAAAGAGGCTTTTTCATGGCGCCTGGTGTTAATGAAATCTTATTAATAGGGGTTTTACTTACGGTATTTTTGTTTTTCTGCGGAACGTTGTTTGTTATGCATAAGTATATCAAATAGCTTATGCGTCTTCTTTCAGCGAATCCACGTTAATGTTGTAGCTTTTAAGCCGTTTGTGTAAAGTTGTACGCTCCAGACCCAGCTCCTGGGCGGCCCGGGTAATGTTTCCATTATATTTTTTCAGAACCGATTCAATAAACTGTCTTTCAGTTTCTTCGCGCAGGTCCTTAAGTGATTTTTGACCCGAAAACCGTTCGGTTTTTGTGCAGGTTGCCGTAATAGTTTCGGGTAAATCCTCGGCGCGGATGGTTTCGCCGGGGCTGAGTATCAGCAGTCGTTCCACGAGGTTTTTCAGTTCGCGGATGTTGCCGGGCCATTTATAAGCCGTGAGGTAATCCAGGGTTTCGGAGGAAAATGTTTTTAATGGCAGGCCTTCTTCGCGGTGGCCGCGTTCCATGAAATAATGGATCAGTAACGGAATGTCGTCGCGCCGTTCGCGCAGAGGCGGTACGGGTATAGGTATGACGTTAAGGCGGAAAAACAGGTCTTCGCGAAAGGCGCCGGCGCGGACTTCTTCCTGCAGGTTTTTGTTGGTGGCGGCAATGACGCGGACGTCCACTTTAATCGGTTTACCGCCGCCGACCTTCTCAAACTCGCCTTCCTGCAGGACGCGGAGAACCTTGGCCTGAGCGGAAAGACTCATGTCGCCGATTTCGTCGAGAAATAGCGAGCCGCGGTCGGCCTGGAAAAATTTACCGTCGCGGTCGGCGTAAGCGCCGGTGTACGATCCCTTAACCGCGCCGAACAATTCGCTTTCAATCAATTCATTGGGAATCGCCGCGCAGTTCACCTTGACGAAAGGCCGGTTCTTTCGCGGACTCAAATCATGCAGCGAACGCGCGACCAATTCCTTGCCGGTGCCGCTCTCGCCCAGAATGAGCACCCGCGCGGACGTGGGAGCCACTTTAGCAATCTGCGCTTTGACGGCCTTTATGGCTGCGCTTTCTCCGACCATCAGGAATTTCTGTTCGACTTCCTGCTTCAGGGCGCGGTTTTGTTCCAGCAGTTCTTTTTGTGCGAGCGCGTTACGCACCGTAACCAGAATTTTTTCCTTCGTCAGCGGTTTCTCTATAAAATCATAGGCCCCGCATTTGATCGCTTCCACCGCCTGCTCGATGGTGCCGTGGCCGGACATCATGATAAACACCGTTTCGGGAAATATTTTTTTAGCTTCCTTCAGCACATCCAGACCGCTAAGGTCCGGCATCAGAAGGTCGAGCAGAACCACATCAGCCGGTTTGTCGCGTAACGCCTTGAGCCCCTCCTGCCCGTTCTCGGCGGTGCTTATGGTATAGTGCTCGCTTTCAAGAATCATCTCCAGGGAACGTCGGATATTTTTTTCGTCATCAATGATTAATATCGTGTCCAATGCGGCCTCACAGTTTTTTTATTTTAAGCCTGTCCGGACAGGTGATCGATCAGGATTTTTATGCCGATGCCGAGTAATATCAGGCCGCCGACCAGCTCGATTTTTTTCTCGAAAAAATGGCCGAAACGGTTGCCAATAAAGACACCGGTTAATGATAATATAAATGTTATGACGCCAATAATCAATGCCGGTGTGACGATTTCCGCCTGGAGAATTGAAAGGGAAAGACCGACGGCCAGAGCATCAATGCTGGTGGCAAACGAAAGAATCAGCAGGCGGTAAACCGTCAGCGGGTTGCATGGCTGGTCGGGAATCTCAAGCTGGTACGACTCGTAAATCATTTTGCTTCCTATGAAAGCCAGCAGGCCGAAGGCGATCCAGTGGTCGATTTCGCAGATAATTTCGCGTAACCCGTATCCGGCTAACCAACCCAGTACGGGCATGACGGCCTGAAAGGCGCCGTAAAACATGGCGATGCGAACCGCGTAACGGATTCTCAGGACTTTAACGGCCAATCCGTTTGCTATGGAAACGGCAAACGCGTCCATGGCGAGTCCGAAGCCAATAAAGCCGATAACCAGAATATTCAGAGAACCCTCCATGGTTTATCCTTCCTTTTTGTTTAACAGGCGTCCGGCTACCCGCCGGATTACTGAAAAATCTGCGCACCGGAACACATAGGTTAAGGTAATATACAGCGCGCCACCCAACACGATACCTGCGACGGTGCGTAATAAATATTGGATGCGTTCCGAATAAACATGGACAAAATCAGCGTTTGAAAGCCAGCGGTTTATCAGCCATACTGCCGCACCCATAATCAACGCGCAAAGCGTAAGCCTGGAAGCGCTAATCAACGCCTGACGAAGGTCAAACTCGGGTACTTTCCGTTTCATGCCGAACACAAACAGAATGACCTGCAGACTAAACGCGGTCAGCAGCCCGAGCGAGAAGGCAGCGGGACCGATTTCAAACGCGAGAAAGTAACTGATTGAAAAGTTCACAACGGTGCCGATCAGCCGGAACCAGAACGGCGTCCATGTGTCTTTCAGCGCGTAATAGCCGCGGGCGAACAGGTACCACAAACTTTCGAGCGGAACGGCCAGCGCGTAGAAAAAAAGGATTGAAGCCGTCATGGATATTTCGCCACGGCCGAATTTCCCGCCGCCGAGTATCAGCCCGATGATCTCCGGCGATAGCGCCGCCATGCCGACGCCCGCCGGCAAGGTCAGATACAGGATTTGACGAAGGGAGTTCTGAATGTTATAATTAAAATTATCGTAATGCTTTCGTCCGGCGTTTTCAGCGAGGAACGGAAATATCGCTGTAACGAACGCGATGCCGAATATGCTGACCGGAAAACTCTCAAAATTCAGCGCATAACGGAATGCGGAATAACTGCCCTCCGGCAATAACGCTGAAATGGCTGAGTAAAAAATAAACACGCTCTGAAGCAGCGCCATGTTCAGAAAGTTCGGAATGGCGAGTATCCATATCTGCCGAACGGCCGTGTCGCGGTAATTCCAGGACCAGTGGTACCGGTAATCGGTGCCGGCAAGGTCTATCACGTTCACGAGCGCCACCAATACCGCGCCGAGCAGGGCGCCGTATGCGGCTGAATAAATGCCGATTTCGGAATGGAAGAGCATCATGCCGAGGATGATGGAGGGATTGTACACCAGGAGGGCCAGGGCATAGGCGGTGAAATGTTTATGCGTCTGCAGAATGCCGCTCAGGATCTTGCTTATCCCAAACGCCACCTGTGACAGCAGGAAAATCCGTGAAATATCAATGACCGCCCGTTTGGATTCCTGCGGCATGGATTCCGAAAGCCAGATGTCCGCAATCCACGGCATCAGGATGCCGGTGAGCAAGCAAACGCCGGTAAATACGCCCATGGTGATGTTCAGAAAACTTCCGGCGATGCGGTTGGCTTCGTCGCGGGTCTTGTGAGCGACCTGTTCGGCGTATATCGGAATAAAGGAGGACGCGGTGAGGCCCATAATCAGGATGTTCTGCAGTGCGTCCGGGATAGTGAAACCATAATTATAAAAGTCTGTTTCCAATCCTGCGCCGAAATAATGCGCCATAACTTTGTCGCGCACCAATCCCAGCACGGTGCTGAGTAACGTCGCCACACTGACAAACAACGCGGCTGAACCGGCTTTCTGGGATTTGAAAAAACTCATACCGACTATGTTCCTGTTTGTGAGTGGCGCCGGGCCAGAATATATCCGTAGGGAAACTTCCGGTGCGGCTTCAGCTTGATCTCATAACCGTTTTTCTGCAGCAAATCCGCAATCTGCGCATGATTAAGCGACGACCATTCATCGTGATATTCAACAGCTATTTTCCGGATTATCCTGAAAACGTCCGGTTCCAGAGACTGCAGAATGGAGCCTTCGGAGCCCTCACAATCCACTTTCAGGAAATCGATCCGTGAGATTGTATGCCTTTTCATGAAATCGTTCAGCGTGAGCGAAGGGACTTTGAATACCGATTGGGATTCGCTTTCAGCATTTCCGGTTACGCGATAACCGACATTAACCGGGGCTTTTCTTAAGGCGACTTCGCCGGTGGTACCGGTTATCGCCGCGGTTTCCACAGTAACATGGTGCAGACCGTTGGCGTCAATGTTTCGGCGCAGGCATTCGGCGTTTTCAGGAACCGGTTCGACGGCAAAAACCTTGTATCGTGTCTGTTTGGCTGCCCATACCGTGAATACGCCGATATTGGCGCCGATATCAACGACAAGATCATCCCAATCCACGCGGAGCCATCCGGAGCGGTACGAATCCTGAATAATGATTTCGTGTATTGTAGCCAGAAACGACTCGATGTGATAATCATGAAAAATTAATCCGCTTTTTCTTAAAACCGCGGTAAAGGGTTTTCGCCGGCCAAGCAAATTGGATATCAACGGGAATGCATTCCGGCAATAACGTATGGCGCGGTACAGGCTTCGCAGGTAGGCGCGGATACGGTAGACGGTGTAGGGGAGTTTAACCCACGGCATGGGCCTTTTTATTCCATTTTTTTGTTTTTAAGAAATCCGTTGCCGCTGATGATGCCCGCAATTTCCCGGCTGGCTTTCTGTCGGGTTATCAGTTTGCGCAAGGCGAGCGTGATCCGGCTCAGGCGGTCGGGCGTGGACCGCATTTCCAGAAACGCCTGTTTCTCGTCAAGCGTGAAATCGGAATGCGCCACTATCAGGAAGGACAGAAACTTCGCGTCAACGGTTTCCGGAATGTCTAATTTTTGGTTTTCCTTGTTGAGTTGAAGGGAGTCTCGGAACAGCGCCAGCGCCAGTTTGGAAAGAGCCGTCAGCTCCGCCGTATCCGAAACAGGGTCGTCGTCGAAAAATTCCACACGGCCGGTCAGGTAGGGTTTATCGCCCGTGATCGCGTCGATACGAAATCGCTCTTGGCCCTGCGTCAGGATGATCATACGGCCGTCCTTGTATTTCTTTACGACCGATTGCACGATCGCCGAGCACCCGGTGCTGTAAAAATTCTCGCCGGTATAGTAAATAACGCCGAATGCCCTGCCCGACTCCAGACATCCGTTGATCAGCGTTTTATAGCGCTCCTCAAATATATGTATGGGCAATAGCGTACCGGGAAACAGCACGACGCCAAGAGGAAAAAGCGGTATCTCTTTCAGTGTCGTCATTTTATCCTTTTGAAAGCGCTTAACGTATCGCGCACGGCCAGACGTATATCGTCATCCGGTATGCCGGTTGCGGTTTCAGCGGAACCGATCCTGTTCAGCAGTATCAGCGTGCTGCCGGCCAACGAGCGTTTTTTGTCCTTTCGCATCACCGTCAGTATGTCGGACGGATTCAGAGATTCAAGAAACGGCTTAAGGTTTTTCTGTATGAGTTCCATGACCGGGTGGAGAACGTTATGGATGCGCTGCACGGCAGTAGCGGACAGGCGGCCGCTGAGTTCGGAAAGTCGTACCGCCATCAGCATTCCGATCAGCACCGCTTCGCCGTGCCGTATTATCTCGTAGCGGCCAATCGATTCGATGGCGTGCGCGAACGTGTGACCGAAGTTCAGAATCCGCCGGATATCCCGATCGCTTTCATCCTTCTCGATAACAGATTTTTTCAGCGTGCATGACTGGAAGGCTGCGTATTCCAGCAAGGTCAGATCGAAAGTCAGCAGGGAACGCCAGTTTTTTTCTATCCACATGAAAAAGTTAGGGTCGAGTATTAGGCCGTATTTAATCACCTCAGCCAGACCGGATACCATATCCCGTTCGGGCAGGGTTTTCAAAAACGGCGTGTACGTGAACACCATATCAGGATCGTGAAAGGTACCGATGAGATTCTTACATTCCGGATGGTCCACGGCTACCTTGCCGCCGACGGAACTGTCCACCATACTGAGCAGCGTGGTAGGCACCATAATCCAGGAAATCCCGCGCATATACGTGGCGGCGACAAAGCCGGCCAGGTCTCCGATGACGCCGCCGCCCAACGCAAGAATAAGACTCTCGCGCGTCGCCTCAGCCGCCAGCAGTTTGGTATAAACCGTTTTTACCGTTTCCAGGTTTTTATATTGCTCGCCGTCCTTGACGGTAATCGTATGGGTTTTAATTTTCGCCTTATTAAGCGTTTTTTCAAACACTGGACCATGAAACCCGTCCACGATGGGACTGGTGATTATGAACACGCGCTCCTCCGCCATGCGTTCCTTGAGATGCGGTATGATTTCCGGCAGATTAGTGTCCTCAAAAAAAACCGGATAGGTCTTGCGTTTCAGATGTACGGTCAGGCGGTTCATGGTTTTTATTTCAAATTTGGCCGGGTTTAGACAGCGACTCCGGTTAGAAAGCCGGAGCGCCCCGTAATGCAAGGGTATGGGTTATACATTAAACCGGAAATAAATCACGTCGCCGTCTTTCACGACGTAATCTTTGCCTTCGAGATGCATCAGTCCCTTGTCTTTGCAGGCCTGTTCGGATTTGTATTTCACGTAATCTTCCCACCAGATTACTTCGGCGCGGATGAATCCTTTTTCGATATCGGAATGGATGGCGCCGGCGGCCTGCGGCGCTTTGGCGCCCCGGGTGATGGTCCATGCGCGGACTTCTTCCGGACCGGCTGTAATAAAGGTGTCCAATTGCAGCAAGTGATAGGCCTCCCGGATCAGCGCGTGCAGGCCGGGTTCTTTCAGGCCGAGGCTTTCAAGAAACGCATTCTGTTCCTCGGGCTTTAGCTGGGCGATTTCGGCCTCGATTTTACCGGCAATGACCACTACCCCCGAATGGTCCCGTTCCGCCATCTTTCGTACGGCCTGCACGTACGGATGATCGCCGGTTACATGGTGTTCGTCCACATTGCAAACGTACAGTACCGGTTTGATGCTCAGCAGGAACAATTCATTTATTGATTTTCGTTCGTGATCTTCCAGGTGGAGCCAACGGGCAGGCTTGCCGTCGTCGAGATGGTTTTTAACGCGCGTGAAAAGCTCCAGCGCGGCCTTCGCGTCTTTATTGCCGGTTCGAGCCGCGCGTTCCACACCGGCGATGCGTTTGGTAACGGATTCGATATCCTTCAGGATCAGTTCCATATCGATAATCTCAATGTCGCGCTCGGGATCAATGCTGCCTTCGGTATGCACCACATCGGGATCGTCGTAACAGCGCACCACATGGGCGATGGCGTCTACTTCGCGAATCTGGCTGAGAAACTGGTTGCCGAGACCTTCGCCGGCGTTGGCGCCTTTGGCCAGGCCGGCAATGTCCATAAAAATAACATTCGTATAGACAATACTTTTGGGCTTAACGATTGCGGATATCATGTCCACCCGCTTGTCTGGAACGGTGACCACGCCGATATTCGGCTGTTTGGTGCTGAACGGATAGTTGGCGGCGTCCACCCCGGCCGCGGTCAGCGCGTTAAAGATTGTCGTCTTTCCGACATTCGGTAAGCCCACAATTCCGCATCGTACTGGCATTTGGTATTCCTTGTAAATAGTTCTTTAAACGGCTGTAAAATACAAATATCACTTTTGAAAATAAAGTAAAATAATTCATTTCACGCACCTGTCCTGACAGTCAAGATGTATCGATATTATGAAAAAGCGGCGTATTTAGCGCCGATTTATTTTGGTTCGATGTTTTTGCTGCACCGGGAAAATTATGAAAGTTACGGTTAATTTATCGATGGAAGGTCGTGGCAGAGATAATGTATTATCAGAGAACGCGTATCGGATGCGTTGGTTTTAAAACCTTGTTGTAAACTAAAAAACTCCTAAAACATAGAATTTTCGGGGTTTTACCGTAAGCCAACAGCAGAGCCTCGGACTCATTGGCGTTTATATAAAAGCAATCAATGAGGGTAAAAGCCCGAGTAGGATAATGCCGGCCGTACAAAAAGCCAGAACCGCATAGGTCGGTTTGGATATTTTCGGCATTACGGTTTCTTCTTCCGGTGTATGGAAATACATTTTTACGATGACACTTATGTAATAATATACGGACACGAGCACAGTGAGGGCGGCGACAATGGTAAGCGCAATGTAGCCGGCCTCGATGGCCACGGAAAAAATCATAAGTTTGGCAACAAAACCTCCGGTAATCGGAATACCGGCTAAGGACAGCATAGCCGCAGAAAGTGTGGCTGCAAGGAACGGATGGCGCGTTGCAAGTCCTGCCAGGTCGTCCATGCGGATGTTACGACCGGTGTTAGACTCCATCAGATGAATGACGCTGAACGAGAGTACAAGCATCAACACATAAACGGTGAGATAGAAAAAAACACTCTGCGTCACAGAAGCCTGCAGGTCCGCACCCAGTACCGGCGCGGCGATGACAGCCATCAACAAATATCCTGCATGAGCGATACCGGAAAAGGCGAGCATGCGTTTTATGTCGTCCTGTATGAGCGCAAGCAGGTTGCCGCCAATCATGGTTATGAGGGCAATGACGAATAATACCGGTTCCCAGTTATTGTGCAGAGAAGGCAGGGCCTCCGCAAACACGCGGATAATAACAATCCATACGGCAGCTTTCGGGCCCGATGCAATGAACGCCGTTACGGGCGCTGGGGAACCTTCATAAACGTCCGGTGACCACATATGGAAAGGGATCAGCGCCGCTTTAAATGCGAGTCCCGCAAAAAGCAACCCCAGCCCGGAAAGCATGAGCGGATGACCAAGGAGGTTATGACTGTCTAAATACATGCGGATGCGCGTCAGATCCATATTCCCTGTGGCGCCGTAAGTAAGCGAAACGCCGTAGAGAAAAAACGCCGAAGCTAACGCTCCAAGTACAAAATATTTCATGGCCGCTTCAAGCGATTTTAACCGCGTGCGGTTCATTCCTATAAGAATGTACAGCGCGATAGAAAGGATTTCCAGGCCGATGTAAATAACCAGTAAATGATTGCTGGATGCCATAACAAGCATGCCAAGCGTAGCTATCAGCAGGATGGCGTAATACTCGCCGGATTTTTTATCGTCTACGGCGCGGTGCGACAGCAGACACACAAGCGCGGAGGCGGTTAGAATGACGATGTTAAACACCAGTGTGCTGGTGTGGACAGTAATCATGCCGCTGAAAAATTCACCCCGGTGATCCCATCCGATTATAATACCGAGTACCGATGCCGCACAGAAACCGAACGCGATCCATGCGAAATAGCCGCGCAAACCTTTGAAAAGGAAGGACATCCATAATAAAGCCGATACGCCGGCAAGAAGGATCATCTGCGGTATAATCGAGATAAAATCGGTGTCGGGGATGATGTTGGTCATGGCAATGCCTGTCACATAGAGTGCGGAATTTTATAATAAACCGCAGAGTACATAATGAAAATAAAACTTATAATTACAAAAAATGCAAAAGTTTTTAATTTTAAAGCTGCCAGCATGTTTCTGTAATTTTCCTTTTAATGGTTGTGTATGCCTTTGTTCATACAATCAATTATTTTACGCGCCGCGCAGAATGACCACTTCCTTGTCATGTCGGGTAACATTGTATACTTTGCAACCCGGGTTCTGAATCATGACACGGGACAGCGGGCGGAATATTAGTTCCTCGAGAGATCGGTTCAGGCCGCGGGCGCCTTCGCGGCGGTAATCTAAGCCGCTGACGCATACGTCTACCACGCCATCTTCCACGCTGATGCGAATGCCTTTTTCAAGGAACCGCCGGGTTATGGTTTCAATTTTTTGCCGGGCGATTTTTTTAAGTGTTTCCTCGTCGAGCGACTTGAAAACGATTATCTCGTCAATGCGGTTTAGAAATTCCGGCGAGAAATGTTTACGCAGGGCGGCTGTGATACTTTCGGTAATTTCTTTATTCAGGTCGGTGGTCGCGCTTCCGAAGCCCATTTTTATCTTGCCGTATATGGTGTCCGATCCAAGATTGGAGGTCATGATAATCGTGGCGTGCGAGAAGGATATGGTTTCTCCCTTGCCGTCGGTCATGCGGCCGTCGTCGAATACCTGGAGGAAGACCTCGTAAATTTTCGGATGGGCTTTTTCGATTTCGTCAAGCAGAACGACGGCGGATGGATCCTCGCGGACGGCTTTGGTGAGGCGGCCCTCATCTTCATAACCCACATAACCGGGCGCCGTGCCGATTAGTTTGGATAGCGCATACTGGTCGTTATACTCGGACATATCGATGCGCACCAGCCGTTTTTCAGTGCCCTCCAGCGCTTCGGCAAGGGCCTTGGCGAGTTCGGTTTTGCCGACCCCGGTCGGGCCGACGAAGAGGAAAACGCCGTCCGGCCGTTCGGGATTGACATCTAAGCCGCTCTTGGTCATACGAATCACTTCCGTAACTTTCAGAATGGCCTCTTCCTGTCCGATAACACGGGCGCGTAGTTGGTCTTCGAGTGAAAGGATTCCTCCAAGCGCGTCAATATGAATGTTGCTTTCCGGAATGCGCGTTACCTGGGAGACGGCCTGCACCACGTTCTTTTCCTCAACGGCAACGGTATCCTTGCTGTCGTTCGGGCGGGACAGACTGGCCTTTATGGAAGCGCGCTCCATGATGTCGCACGCCTTGTCAGGCAGGTAGCGGTTCTTAATGTATTTATCGGACATGTCGAGGATCGTACGGATAATCTTATCGGAAATCGTAACGTGATAGAAGTCCTGTAGTTTGGGCCGTTGATGCTCGAGAATTTTAGTCGTGTCGTCTTTGCTGGGCTCAAAAACGGTAATTCGGGTGAAGCGCCGCTCGAACGCGCCGCTCTTAGCGATGTTTTTCTGATATTCCTCGTCGGTAGTGGCGCCGATAAGCTTGAAATCGGGCTGAGTAAGCAGGGGCTTGAACATTTCATCAAGGCCGCCGGTTTCGTGGGAGCTATAAGAACCAGCGCCCATCAGGGTGTGCAGTTCGTCGATAAAAATAATGACTTTATTGGTTCGGCAGAACTGGGCTAGTTGAAGAAATTTTTGTTCCAGCGTGCCGACATAGCGTGTACCGGCCACAACAGCGAACACTTCCAGTTCCAGCAGACGGTAGTCGCGGAGCATTTCGGGTACTTCGTTTCGTGCGAGCCGGTGAGCTAGCCCGCTGACCAGCACGGTTTTACCGACACCCGGCTGGCCGACAATCAACGGATTGGCCTTGCTGCGGCGGCAGAGCACTTCAATCAGCTCGCGCATTTCATTCTCCCGGCCGATGATATCCTCAATTTTATTTTCACGCGCCAATTCCGTAAGGTCGCGCAAAAAATTCGGCAATCCCGCCGTTACCGTTTCACCCAGCACGCCCGTCGTGGAAGTGCCGGCAGATTCCTGACTGGTTTGGTCGGTTCCGGCGGACGTGTTGGCCGGCGCCACGTAGGACGGATCAATTTCCGCCATCAGGTCATCAAACCATTTGTAATTCGGGTCAAACTGCTTACCTTCCTCGAGCGTCTTTTTGGCCAAATCGTCCTTACCGAGCTTGTGGTAGGCCAGAGCTAAATAATAAAATCCGTAGGAATTCTTGCTCTCAATCGCGAACGCCTTGGTCAGGATGTCAATGGCTTCCTGATATTTTTCCTGATCGCAGAATACGCGTCCCAGTTCGCGCATTACACGCGCATTTTTGGGTTCAAGTTCCAGAAACCGTTCAAATGATTTTACGGATTCATCAAGCCGTCCGAGATTCATCAGGCTGTAACCGTAATAATCGTAAACAAACGAATCGTTAATCTTGTTCGGGTACGTTTTTTCGACCAGCTCGCACAATTGCCTGTCATCCTTGAGGTCGTAATACAAAATCTCGAAAATATGATGCATGGCCCAGTTGTAATAACTCGGGTCGGCAGTCTGGTATTCCTTCATCACCTCGATGGCTTTTTGGGGATTGTTCAGCTTGCGGTACATCTCCTTGACCTCATAAGCCGCGTTGCTATCCTTCCGGTTGAGCTTCAGGATTTCTTCAAAGTATTTTAACGCCTCGAGCCAGTTGTTTTTGTCCTTATACAGCCTTCCGAGATTACGAATGGTTTCGATGTTTTTCCCGTCTGCGGCCAATGCCTGTTTATAATAATCAAGGGCCAGATCGATTTTGGTTTCTTTCTGATACACTTCGGCCAGTTTATTCAGCAGAAGCGGATCGTTCGGCTTTGTTGCCAGCGCTTGTTTTAAATATTCTTCCGCTTTGGTGTAATTAAATTTCACCGTATGCAAAATTCCCATAGCAAGTGGTACGGAACTGGCATTAGGGTTACTTTTGATAAGTTCTTTAGCAAAGGCTTCCAGTTGAGTGATGTCTACCGGTTCGTCAATGACTTCTTCAAAACCCCGGTCGTAACTATCCTTCAGCGCTATCGCCTGTAGATAGGATTTAGCGGCCTGGGTGTACTGGTTTTGCCGGTCGAAGATCAGTCCCTGAACGCTGTAATGGGCGGCTTCTGATGGATTGATCCGTATCGCTTCCTGAATGTAGTTGAGCGCCTTATCCAGGACGCCGATCTGGGTATAACATTTGGCGGCCTCCTGAAGGTTAAACGGATTTTTATCATTAAGTTGTATGGCCTTTTCACAGCACCAGAGCGCGATGGCATCTTTGCGCGCGTCGTGAAATTTGATTCCGATATTTCGGTAATCGTCGTCTTTACCCAGCTGATGTTCGGCCAGTACATGCGTCAGAAAAGCGGCTTCTTCAAAATGCTGCTGTCCGATTTGCTTCAAGATTTCAGCGAGGATGCGTTCAGTTTTTGTATGGGTATCAACACGAAATTCCGGGTAAAAGGTGTTGGGATCTCCCGAAAATGTGTAATTACAGAAATCACATCGTTTCAGTTCCTGTTCCCACGAACAAATATTAGCGCAACTGGGGCATAATGTGGATTTTATGTTCACCACAAGGATTTCATCCTTGATTAAGTTTTTAAAACATTTTTTGTTTCAGTCGGACGCGGATAACTTCCGCTAATAATAATCTATAATATAGCAATTATCATTTTTGAATCAATTGAATAAAACGCATTATTTAAAACCGGTAAGCCTGAGGAATTCGGATGAAAAACGGTGTCCTTCCGATTTGGCCCGGTCCATGTTAAAAAGGATTTTCACTTTATTGTCCTTCATGAGTAATCCGACTGAGGTCACGCCCTGTTCGTAGATTTTAGAATCCCCGGAAATAGACAGTGTTTTCTTTTTTATAAAAGCCGGCCGTAATTTATCGGTTTTTACGCCCAGTGCTACGTAAGCCACCGAATAGATGGAACCGCTTTTTAAAAATTCATCAGGCGTCATAACCTCAACCGCAGTAATCCCCCCCCGGATAAAGCTTGATTTAATTACCTCGCCATCGTCATGGTTAGCACAGATTACGGCTGTTTTTGGATTGGACGGATTCTCGAGCGAAAGGCAATATCCGAATATTTTTTTGAAATATTGGATCTGGACATGGAAGGGAATCTGATATGTTTCCTGAGCCCCCGCAAATGCGGAACTCAGGAAAAATACCAAAAGCGCAAGGGCATAAATTTTAATCTTCAGATTAACGGTCATAAAATTCTTTCGTAATTAATATAAGGTAGAGTACACGCTTTATGATTATATCAGGTCATACTTATTGAATGCCTTTCAGAAATTTATACATAATATCAATAAATGCATTCTCTTCTTCGACAAAAGGTAAATGTCCGCTGATATTAAAAATATGAAGCCGACTGTTTGGAATGCAGGTTTGAATATCAACAGCTTGTTTTACGGTAGCGATTTTATCTCCGCGTCCGGTAAGGATTAGCGTGGGGGCGGTGATGGTTTTTAACAAAGGTCGCAAATCAAGATCTTTCATTGTTCCGTTTACCGAAACATCGGGATCATCGCCGATAATTGCATAATAAACGTCGTAGGAAAATGCCGGCAGAGATGAACGGCCGGAGGCAGTAATCCGGTTGATGAAATTTTGCCGTCGCGAGATATCATACCAGTAAAGGCTCTCAATACAAGGATCATAAACCGACCGCCATTGGGTATCACTGGACTTGACACGCTTGCGCAGTTCCAGAAGCCGGGTCCACTGATCGGGATAGCTTTCCTGAATATGCCGGTTGCATTGGTCGATGTTTTCCTGCCATCCTTCCGCGCTGTGGAAGGTGTTACATAACACCAGTTTATGGACAAGCGCCGGATAGTTGCAAGCTAATTGCGCGGCCACCATACCGCCGTAAGAATGGCCGAATACATGAATTCTGGCTAGTCCAAGCGTTTCGCAGAGACCTTTGATATCGTTGACATCATCATTCAGACTGTAAGCGGTATGATTACCGGTATACTTGGAAAGACCGCGTCCGCGCGCGTCGTAATAAATAACCGTGAAGTTTTTTTCAAGTTTTCCGAAGAAAGGTTTGAGATAATTGTGCGCATCGCCCGGCCCGCCCGGTATCAGCAACAGCGGTTCTCCTTTGCCGGTAATTTCAAAGTATAAGCGGACGCTGTCGGAAAGGACGGCATAATGACCGGCTGTAACTTTTGCAGTAACTACCGTTAATAGGATGATGATATATTTGAAGAACCGTTGCATCAGTTACTGGTTAGTGGGCATGGATATCATTCGGTTCCGGTAACACCGGGGAATATTTACTTTCCTTAAAAGTCTTTATTTCATACTCATACACCGCCGCGCGATGCCGATGCAGATAACGGGATACCGTAGCTTCGGTTTTTGATAAAAATGTACCCGGATAGATGCCGATCCAGAAAATAAAAAGCATAATAGGAATAGTCACCCACCACTCACGCGGTATCAGGTCGGCCAGCAGAGAGTTGGCTTCGTGCCGGGATTTGCCGAACATCAGGCTTTGGTACAGGCGCAGCATATAGACCGCGCAAAGAATAATACTCAATACGGCAGCGGCGGCGTACCAGGACGCGCCAACCATGGCGGATTCGCTAAACGCGCCGATCAGAATAAGAAACTCGCCGATAAATCCGTTTAATCCGGGCAGACCGATCATCGCCAGCGTGGCAACCAAAAACAGCGCCGCGAGTTTTGGCGTGATGCTCCAGAGTCCTCCGTACTCACCGATATCGCGTTCGGCGCGGCGCCGGTTCAGATATCCCAGAAGGATGAACAACATGGCCAGAACAAGCCCATGATTAACCATCTGGATAACAACGCCCTGCCAGCTGGATACCGTAAAAGCGAACACGCCCAGGACAATAAATCCCAGATGGCTAATCGAAGCGTAGGCCAGCAGGCGCTTGAAGTCCTTTTGCACCATGGCAACCAGCGCGCCGAAAATGACGCCGGTGACGGATAAAATTAAAAGCCACGAACCGAAATGATCAGCCGCGATCGGATAAAACGGGATGCAGATTTGTAAAAAGCCGTAAATGCCGGTTTTGGCAAGTATCGCGGATAATATAATTGTTCCCGGCATCGGCGCTTCGGTATAGGCCGATGGCAGCCAGCCGTGGAACGGAAACACCGCTGATTTGATGGCAAAGGCGAGCGCGAATGCCAGAAACATCCATGACTGCGCGGATAATGGCATGGAAGCCTGCATAAAGGCATCAAACGAGAAACTGTGAGCAGCTAGGATTTTTCCGTCGGCCATAACCGGTGCGGTCTGGAGATAACCGTAAATAATGGCAACCAGCATGAGCAGACTGCCGGACAACGTATAAATAAAAAACTTTACGGTCGCACGGATACGGTCTTCATGGCCCCAGATACCGATGAGAAAATACATCGGAATCAGCATCGCTTCCCAGAATATGTAAAACCACAGCATATCGCGGACGCAAAAGACCCCAAGCGTTCCGAACTGCTGAAACAACAGCGCCATCATAAAACCCTTTACGCGGTCATACGGAACCTGACGGGAAAACCAGACCACCAGAGGAAACAATACCGTGGTTAGCATAACCAGTAACAAACTGATACCATCTACGGCGACATGATAATAACTACCCCAGGATTCCCACCAGACGGCTTGGTATACAAACTGCGGATCCGGATTGGTTCCGTCAAAAAAAACGAAGAGAGGCAGGGATAGGATAAACGTAGCGACCGAAAAAATAAACGTGACTCGTTTAAGCGTTTCATGCCGTTCTTTGGGTATAATTGCCAGGATGATAAATCCCAGCAAGGGCAGACCGATGATTAAATTGAGTAGGTATGCGTTTATGAATTCCATGATGGCCTCGTCTCGTCCGTTGGGATCAATGAATAAGATAATACAGCATCAGCGCGATGCCGAGGAGCAAGAAGAACGCGTAAGTCTGAACAAAACCTGATTGAACAATACGCAGGAGGCGGCCGGTGATCTCTGTTGCGTATGCCGTTGTATTGACGATACCGCTCAGAATCTTCTGATCAATCAGTTTCCATAAAACGGATTCCGAGAACCATGTCAGCGGCCGGATGATATACGCGCTGTAAAATTCATCCAAATAATATTTATTATAAAACCATCGATACGGCGTCTGGTAGTCGGAAACAATTTTATCAATGCGGATTTTATTTTTAATGAACGCCATCCAGGCGATGAAAATGCCGGCCACGGCGGCGAGAACGGAAATAATCATCAGAATCCAGTCCACGGGCGCGGCGTGGGTGGTATCCGACAGGCCCAGGGACGAGGAAAGAAAATGGTGCAAGTGCATCGATCCGCCGAATAGCGGCGGGATGTTAATAAATCCTCCGAGGACCGATAGAGCGGCAAGCGTTATCAGCGCGGCCGTCATGACGCCCGGGGATTCGTGAATATAGGATTGCGCCGCGGGATGCGCCCGGGATTCGCCGAAGAAAACCATGAATACCAGGCGTGACATATACAGAGAGGTCAGGACCACGCCAAGTATGCTGAACCAGAACACCCACGTATAATTCGCGTGATAGGTTGCCGTAAGGATTTCGTCTTTGCTGAAAAATCCGGAGAACGGCGGTATGCCGCTGATGGCAATCCACGCAAGGATAAATGTGACGGCGGTAATGCCGGCTTTCGAGCGCAGGCCGCCCATCAGCCGGATGTCCTGAGGATCATCGCTTATATGGGCCTGATGATAGGCGCGGTGCAGGATATGTATCACACTGCCGGCGCCAAGAAACAGCAGCGCTTTAAAAAAGGCGTGCGTGACAAGATGAAATATCCCCGCCGCATAGGCCCCCACGCCTACTGCGATGAACATATATCCCAGCTGGCTGATCGTGGAATAAGCAATGATACGTTTGATGTCTGTCTGCACCAGACCAATCGTTGCGGCAAACAGCGCCGTGAAACAACCGAAATAAGTGACCACGTTTCCGGCGCTTAGGCCCAGCACATATCCTGCCGGACCGACGTCAAACGAAAATATCGGCCAGCAACGGGCTACCATGAACACTCCGGCCGTTACCATGGTAGCCGCGTGAATCAGAGCGGATACCGGGGTGGGGCCCTCCATGGCGTCGGGTAGCCAGACGTGCAGGGGCGCCTGAGCCGACTTACCCATCGCGCCGACGAAAAGCAACAGGCCGATGCCCGTAATGACCGTGGCGATGGGCAGTAAATTTTTATGAGAGGTTATGTTGGCAAACACCTCGTCATAATGCAGCGTTCCGAACGTGGCAAAAATCAGGAATATGCCGATGAGAAATCCGGCGTCGCCGATGCGGTTGACGATAAAAGCTTTGGTGCCGGCGAAAGCCGCGCTGTCTTTTTTGTACCAGAACGCAATCAGAAGATACGAACATAGACCGACGAGCTCCCAGCCGAGGAACAGCACTACAAAATTATTCGCCATTACCAGCGTGAGCATGGAGAAAATAAACAGGTTCATGTACACAAAAAACCGCCGCCGGTCGGGATCTTCCTGCATATATCCTAAAGAATAAACGTGGATAACAAACCCGACGCCTGTTACAACCAGCATCATGGTAACCGTCAGGGCGTCCACCAGATAACCGAATGTAATCTTCAATGATCCGGCAGCAAACCAGGTGAAATAATCAATGTTAAAACGCTCGCCGCCGCTGACTTCAATGAATACGGCTACCGCGAGAATAAATGAAGCGCCGACTGTGCCGCAGGCCAAAACGCCCGGTATGAATAATATATTTTGAACGGGATCATTTTGATGGCCAAAGTTTCGGGCGGAATCAAAGCGCTCCGCAAACAGTCCCCAGAATAAATTCGCAACGGCGCCGGTCAGCGGAAGAAGCGGTATTAACACTATAATCGATTCCATCGGAGATTCTCCGGTTAACCCTGCAAATCGTGAAGATCATCCACCTGGATGGATCCGGTTTTTCGGTAAATTGCGACCACCAGGGCTAAACCCACGGCGGCTTCGGCGGCGGCAACGGTCATCACAAGAAATACGGCGATCTGGCCGTCCATGGAATTCAGAAAACGTGCGAAAGCAACCATGCTGAGGTTCACGGCGTTTAGCATCAGTTCCACCGACATCAGCACAACAATGGCGTTGCGCCGGGTCAGCGCGCCCACGGTGCCCAGCGTGAACAGGATAGCCGAAAGCATCAGATAATGTGAAAGCGGAATCATAGCGTTATTCCCATTTTCGTTTGGATATCAGGATAGCGCCGACCATGCCCAGCAGCAACAACACGGAAGCAATCTCAAAAGCATACAGATATTTGGAAAACAGAACAGCGGCAAGAACTTCGGTGTTGCCAATATCGCGAATCAGCTCCACCGAATACGAACCTTTCTCACCCAAACCGAAAGTTACCTTAGCGGCCGCGCCGATCTGGATGAACACCGCGAATGCGACTATGACAGAAAGATACGTCATTGGGCCGTAGCGCTCCTGGATCTTTTTTTGTTCTTCCATATGAAGCAGCATGATCACAAACAGGAAGAGCACCATGATCGCGCCGGTGTAAATCAGCACCTGTATCGCCGCAATGAACTCCGTTTCCAGGGTGATGTATATCACGGCAAGACAGAAAAAAGTTTTAACCAGAAAGATGGCGCTGTACACAGGATTTTCGACTGACAGCGTCAGAATAGCCAGTATAACCGCCGCCGCGGCGAAGATATAAAACACCGGATTCAACATGAAATACTGGGACAGCGTTTCCATAGGTTAATGCGCTTTGGTTTCGTTGCGGTTGGCGGCTTCCACGTCGGACACCGTAAAGTTGCTCGAGTGTTTCATGGCCTTAAATGGTCGGTCCGCCCGTCTTGCTTTTTCCGGATGCAGTTTAATATACGCGTCATATACCGCCAGCAGCCGTTCTTTGTCGTAGATGAAATCATTGCGCGTATAATCGGCGAGGTTATGCATATCTGTCATATCAATAGCGTCTTCCGGGCAGGCCTCCACGCACAATCCGCAAAAAATACAGCGCAGTTCGTTAATCTCAAACTTCACGGGGTATTTCTCACGGCTGTCAGCCCATCCGCCATCCGCGGCTACAATACGGATGCAATCGGCTGGACAAGCGGTGGAGCACATTTCGCAGGCCACGCATTTCGGACGGCCTTGTTCATCGCGGGTTAGCATGTGCAATCCCCGGTAATTCGGCGGCAGGACCTTTTTTTGCTCGGGATATTCGATGACCAGGCGCCTGGAAAATAAATGCCGGATGGTGATCAGTAAACCCTTAATCACGGGAATCAGGTAACTTTGTTCGAGCCACGTATCGCGTGTTTTATCGCCGATTTTTTTTACCGTAGCGGGCATGAACGTCCTTTCGGGTTATCGGAATATCGCCATGAGTATGGCGGTTAATACAATGTTGGCGAGTGTCAGCGGAATGAGCCATTTCCAACCGAGATGCATCAGCTGGTCATACCGGAACCGCGGAAGCGTCCAGCGCATCCAGACAAAGAACAGCATGATGAGAGCGACTTTCAGTCCGAATCCGCCAATTTGTATAATCTGAACGGTTAGCGGTTCCAGGCCCATAGACGATACTAACGGCACATGCCAGCCGCCGAGAAACAGCAAGGTAATCAGCGAAGCCGCCGTCAGCATGTTGCAGTACTCGCCCATGTAGAACATCGCGAATTTCATGGAGCTGTATTCCGTATGATAACCGCCGACGAGTTCCGCCTCGGATTCCGGAAGATCGAACGGCAATCGGTTCGTTTCGGCAAACGCCGTGATGATGAAGATCAGGCCGCCGATGGGCTGTTGAAACAGGCCCCACACCGTGTCCATCTGGTATTGCACAATTCCTTCCAACCGCAGCGTGCCGGCCATCATGATCATGCTCATTACCGCCAGGCCCATCGGCAGTTCGTAGCTGATCATCTGCGCCGATGCCCGCAGACCGCCCAGCAAGGCGTATTTGTTGGACGTCCACGCGCCGAAGACGATGCTGTAAACCGTCAGCGAAGAAATGGCAAGAATAAATAAAATCCCGATATTCGTCTGCGCAATCTGGATAAATATTTCCTTGCCGTTAAGCGTCAGTACACCCCAGGGAATCACCGCGATTACGAAAAACGCCGGGAATACCATCAGCGCGGGAGCGAACAGATACAACCAGCGCTTCACATGCAGCGGAATGATGTCTTCCTTGGAAAGAAACTTCAGCGCGTCGGCCATCGGCTGCATGAGCCCGAACGGCCCCACGCGGTTAGGCCCTACGCGGTACTGCAGCCAGGCGCTAAGCCTCCGTTCGATGATAATCATCCCCGGCACGCTGGATAAATATACCACGAGCATCACAGCCATAAAAATATACGGCAGAAACGGTTCCATATTACAATATCATTTCCCTTTCCGCAAGTTGCGGGTATAACTTACTGAAGTCGGTATTGAGAAATGCCGGTACTTTCTCGAACATTTCCCTGGCAACATGACCGATGGTAGCATAATTCCATGAAAAATTCAGAGCCACTGCTATCTGCTGAATAATCTGCCAGCCCGGCCGGATCTCACCTTTAGGAAAGACCGCGCGGTTGAATTTTTGCATCATGCCGTTGCGGTTTGTATAGGTGCCGCTGGTTTCTGTAAAAAGCGTCGAAGGAAGCAGAATATCTGCCTTTTTAAAAAAATCCGATTCATACGTTACCAATCCAATAATGAGAGTCTCCGGACAGGCAGATTTTATCTTTTCCGGTTCCGGCAGATTCTTGTCATTGACGAACAGGATTACTTTGGTGTTTCCGGAAACGAGCTTTTGGCCGGCTTGGTTTTCGTTAATATTTAATAAGGATAAAACGCCTTTATAGTTCGGCGCTTTTTCAGATTCAATCGTGAAGGGATATTTTCCGCTGGCTGTCGGAAACGTCTGGGTATAACCGTATTCCGGTTTGACGGTATCGATTGTGAAATTACCCTCCTGCGCCAGTTTGACCAACAGGTAATTCTCTTCATTCGATGCGTACGGACTGGCCATCAGTAACACCTGCGAAGGATCCACAGAACGGATTATCGTCGCTGTTTTTTCCAGCGCCGCTTCCCATGTGGTTTCGGCGAGTCCGCTGTGCGTCCGGATATGCGGTACGGCGAGTCGGTTTTTTGATTTAAAGGCTTCCAGATAATATCGGCCGTCATCGCAAATCCACCATTGATTGACGGACATGTTTTCGCGCGGGCGTATGCGGTACACGGTGTCCACGAGGTCTTCCAGATTCAGTTTGTCGTGTTTCATCACGTCCAGAATAGTGTTGCATCCTTTACTGCAGCCGGGACAGATGCTGTCGGTATGGGTGAAATTCCATACGCGGCCCTCGAAACGCTCATGCTTGTCAATCAGGCAGCCTACAGGACAGATATCGACCACGTTGCCCATCATTTTATTATCCAACGGTTTGCCGGGCATGATTTCGATTTCAGAATGCGCGCCGCGATGAACGACTTTCAGTTCCTCGGTTTGAGAAATCTCTTCTGTAAAACGGACACAGCGTGAGCATAAAATACATCGGGATGTGTACAGATAAATGGTCGGTCCAAGGTCTTTTTTTTGTGGTATGCGTTTGGGCTCGATAAAACGTGAAATCGCGTATCCGTGTTCGTAGGAATAATCCTGCAGTTTGCATTCGCCGGCCTTGTCGCAGATGGGGCAGTCAATCGGGTGGTTCAGAAGAAGAAATTCCAGCACGCTCGCGCGCGCGGTTTTTACCTTTTCGCTTTCCGTCAAAATGACCGCGTCGTATTTATCCTGGATTTTCTTTCCGGGGGGCAGTTCGGTAATCGGCGTGGCGCAGGCAGGCATGAGCTTCGGCGCGCCTTGCATTTCCACCAGGCACATCCGGCAGCTGGCGACAATCTTCAGCCCGGGATGATAACAGTAAAACGGAATGGCGATACCCACGCTTTTTGCGGCTTCGAGAATCGTCTGTCCGTTTGGCACTTCGAACTCTGTGTCATTTATTTTGATAAAAGGCATGCGGTTCCTTGCTTAATTCCATTCCAGGTGCCCGGTGACGAGGCATTGTTTATGCGTAATGTGATATTCAAACTCGCTCCGGAACTTGTTGATAAAACTCTTTCCGCTCAGGTTGCCGCCCTTATTTTTATCCGGCATACCGGCCACGGGCCATGCCGCAGCATCGCCGAGCGGACAAATCGTGCGTCCGGCGATGTTATTGGCGATTTCCAGCATGAGGTCCAGGTCTTCCATGCGTCCCTGGCCGTTTTCGATGCGGTCGCAGATCATCTCCAGCCAATGTACGCCTTCACGGCAGGGCGTGCATTGGCCGCAGGACTCATGCGCGTAGAATTTCAGTAAATTCCACAGCGCGCGGACCATGCAGGTGGTATCATCCATGACGATACAGCCGGCAGAACCCAGCGCGGTCCCGATTTGATTCAACGCGTCGAAATCCATCGCCACGTCGATTTCGTCCGGGGTCAATACCGGCACCGACGAACCTCCGGGAATTACGGCCTTTAACTGGCGCCCGTTTGCGATGCCGCCGCAAACATCGAAGATCAGTTCCTTTAGATTGATGCCCAGCTTCCGTTCATAAACGCCGGGATATTTCACGTGTCCGCTGACGCAGTATAATTTCGGTTCGTTCGCTTTCCACCAGTCGGCGCCGCGGTTAATGATATGCACCGGCGATACCAGCGTTTCTACATTGTTCACGATAGTCGGACTGCTAAAGGCGCCTACCACAGCGGGAAACGGGGGTTTGGTGCGCGGCCATCCGCGTTTACCCTCGAGCGATTCAATCAGGCCGGTTTCCTCGCCGCAGATATACGCCCCGGCCCCGCGATGAACGGTTATATCCAGATTATACCCGCTGTTTAAAATATTGTTTCCCAGATACCCGCTCGCATAGGCTTCGTCAATGGCCTGATTAAGAATTTTCGCGCCGCGTGTGTATTCCCCGCGAATATAAATGTAACAGGTGTTTGTCTGTATCGCGTACGAGGAAATAATCAACCCTTCAATCAACTGATGCGGATCATGCTCGATGATTACGCGGTCTTTAAAGGTGCCGGGCTCGGATTCGTCAGCGTTGCAGAGCAGGTAACGCGGTTTTGGATTGTTTTTCGGCAAAAAGCTCCACTTTAGGCCGGTCGGGAATCCGGCTCCCCCGCGGCCGCGAATGGAAGCGTCTTTCATAACCTGTATGATCGCATCAGGGGCCATTTTCAGGGCTTTGGGGAGCGCCTCATACCCGCCGTGCGCGCGATACACGTCGATGCGCTCAGAGTTTTCTATTCCGACTAATTTAGTTATGAGTTTTTCCATCAGGAACGCTTCCATGTTGCAATTAATTCGTCTATCTTTGCGCGCGTGAGATTGTCATAGTAATCATCATTGACCTGCATAACCGGCGCGGTTCCGCAGGAACCAAGGCATTCCACGGTGACGATGGAAAATTTGCCGTCCGCCGAAACGCCTTCGCCGCATTTTACGCCGCACTGCTGCTCCAGATATTCCAGCATTGGTTCCGCGCCCCGGCAGGCGCAGGACAGCGTACGGCAAACCTGAATGTGGTACTTTCCCACCGGGCGGGTAGAGTACATCGTGTAAAAGGAAACAACATCCTGCACACGATTGACGGGGATGTCCAGCGTCCGGCTGACCAGTTTCATCACCGCGTCGTTAATCACGCCGAACTGCTTTTGCGCGATATGAAGCACGGGCAATAACGCCGCCTGTTTCTGCGGATACCGCTGAATAAGACGGTCGATGAGCGCCTGATTTTCTGTTGTAAATTCTTGAGTCATATCGTCCCTGGTTTAGCGGTCGCATTCGCCGGCGATGACGTTGAGGCTGCCGAGTACGGCCACGCTGTCGCTGACCATGCGGCCTTCGCACAACTTTGGCATCATGGAAAAATGGATCAATGAAGGCGCCCGGACATGCACTTTATAGGGCACGCCGCCGCCGTCGCTTACGATAAACCAACCCAACTCGCCGTTCGGCGATTCGGTGCTGTCGTAAATCTCACCGGCCGGTATTTTAATGCCGTGATGATCCATAATTATTTTAAAATGGTGAATCAGCCCCTCAATACTGCCGTACACACGGCTTTTCGGAGGAAGCGTTACCGTTTTATTGTCAACATTTACCGGACCGTCCGGCATCTGGTCCAAGCACTGCTCGATAATATGGATGCTCTGGTGCATCTCTTCCATACGCACCAGATAGCGTTCGTACACGTCGCCTTCGGAGCCTACGGGAATTTCAAAATTCAGATTGTTGTAAATCAGATACGGCTCGTCTTTGCGGACGTCGTAATCCACCCCGCTGGCGCGGAGGGCAGGACCGGTCATGCCCATATTAACCGCCGTAGCGCCGTCAATCACGCCGATGCCGCGGGTGCGGTCTTTGAAAATGCGGTTCCGATTCAGCAGACCTTCGATCTCGTCAAACACTTCATGAAATTGCTTGCAGAATCGCCGGATCTGCTCGGTATGTCCCTCCGGAAAATCCCGGGCGAGTCCGCCGATGCGCGTATAACTGGTCGTAAGCCGCGAACCGGTAGATATTTCAAAAAGATCATAAATAAACTCCCTTTGCCGGAACGCGTACAAAAAAACCGTAAACGCGCCCAAATCCATGGCGTGGGTGCCGATAGCAACCAGATGATCGGCTATCCGGGACAATTCGGCCTGAATGACCCGTATGTACTGCGCCCGCAAGGGTATTTCGATACCTGCTAATTTTTCTACCGCGCCGGCGAATCCGATGTTGTTCGAAAGCGGCGATACATAATTCATGCGGTCGGTGACGGAGATATATTGGTTCCAGGTATAATATTCGCCAAGTTTCTCAAAACCGGTGTGGAGATAGCCCGGACGCGCGTCTAATTTTACAATCGTTTCTCCGCACAGATCCATGACCATACGCAACGTACCGTGTGTGGCGGGATGCTGCGGGCCGAAATTCAGCGTCATCGTTTCGCACCGGTTCGCAATGGACTCGTAATCCGCTGAATCTTCGCCGATCTTCAGACGCTGCGCCCGGTGCGCCGCCAGGCGCGATTGTAGCTCATCCGTTGTGGATACGGTGAACTCGTTGTCCGCGGTGAGGTCGTGTTGTTGTTCGTTCATGATATCAGGAACCTTCCGGCAGTAATAGTTCACGTTCCCCTTTGCCGCGCAGCGGGTAATCCTTGCGCAGGGGATAATCCGAAAACGTATCGGGCGTCAGCAGTCGGCGCAGGTCCGGATGGCCGGTAAACCCGATGCCGTACATCTCATGCGCCTCGCGCTCCATCCAGTTCGCGGATTTCCACAGGGGATACACCGAATCAACCCGGCAATCGTTCTCCGGAACCGGCACTTTAACGCGCAGGCGATGACCATGCCTCATGGAACGCAGATTATATACCACCTGAAAACGCGGGGATTTATTCATCTGGATATAATCGACCGCCGTCAGGTCCACGAGAAAATCGAAATACATTATAGGATCATTCTTTAGCCAGGTCATAATTTCGAGCAGGCTTTCCCTTTGTATGAAAACTACAAGCTGATTACGAAAAATTTCCGTTTTTAAAACGGCATCTGAAAATGCGTTTTTAATATGATCTGCCGTTAGACCGCGTGTTGTGTTCTGTTCGTTCATTTTTTGGCTTTCTACTCCCAATCTAACGCCCCTTTCTTCCATGCGTAAATGTAACCGACCAGCAGGATGGCAATAAATACCAATCCTTCAAATAAAATGAAATTACTGACCGAAATCCATTTTTTGTAAATCACCGCCCAGGGGTACATGAACACCACTTCTATGTCAAAAAGAATAAAGAGCATCGCGAGTATATAAAAACGCACGGAGAACTTTGGATGCGCACCTCCGACAGGCGGCATGCCCGATTCGTACATGGACAGCTTGCGCTCGCTGGGTTTGCGGGGCCCCAGCCGGTGCGTCAGTATCAGGATAACCGTCGGTATGATTACTGCGATAATCATTAAAACAACGACGGGAAGGTAGTTCTGATATATGGTTGGCTGATCCATAAATGCGTGTTTTAAATTTGAATATATAATGCAAAAATCACAGGTATATTCTAAGAAAACATTAAAAAAATATCAATAGTTTTAATTACGGCCATCGAAAAAAACGTGAAAAAATGCGATTTTTGTTGTAATTTAAAAAAATTGATGAAGGAAATTATGCTGGCGGATATTATTCTGATTATTCATTTTCTTATAGTCGGTTTCAATGTCGGCGGACTTTTTATTGTCTGGATTGGCGCGATATTCCGATGGAAATGGATTCGGCATTTCTGGTTCCGGGTGGCTCACTTGACGGCTATAGGAATCGTAGCGTTAGAGGCTGTATTCGGTGTCGCATGTCCTCTGACGGAATGGGAACACCGGTTGCGTATGCAGGATGGCGGCGGATACGAAGGCAGTTTCATGCAATACTGGATTCATAAGATCATGTTCTATTCCGCCCCGGAATATCTATTCACGATTGTTTATGTGTCCTTTACGTTAATCGTAATCGCGACGTTGATTTTCATTCCGCCGCGATGGCCGTGGAAAATCACGAAGATCTCTTAACTTAAGAAGAAACTTCTATAAAGCAAGATGTAGGAAACCTATGAATTGAGATGTCTTATTGTTTTAAAGACTAATAAAGATAGAGTTTGAAATTATTTACGCTCAATATTTATAATAGAAAACCACCCCTTTCCAAAGTGATTTTCTATAATTTTTACACAAGGTGTAATATCGAAGGTCACCATTGTTGAATGAAAAATAGATAAAACCATGTCTTGCATTTTTTGATCCGATTCTAATGGGTATACGTTAAGCCCTTTTTCAATTGCTTTATCGATTGTAATTGGCCTTCCATGGGTTTTATGATCTCCTTTGCATAGCCATTCTGCAATCTCCATTCCGTTTTTCTCATTGAACTGCGCTAACATATAGGTATTCAGCCATGAGCCAACAAGATCAATTGAAAGATTTATTGTATCTTCGCATTTTTTAAAAAAACCGTGAGGGTACGAATTAATTCGATTAACCCATATTGTAGCCAATTCAGGATTTTTAATTATTTCATCCTTTGCTTGTTCAAACTCGTCAAGAATCGATTGAGCGGGAATCATATAACGACTTCCGTTATTAGCGATGACGCTCATTTGTGGATCTATAGGACCAATCGCAGAGTGCGTTGCCATAATAATTTCATTACAAGCGCAAGCCAGCATAGTGCCGCAGACATTGCGTTTTGTGGTATTATAGCTCGAATGTGTGAAAACATTTTTCTTAAATACAGAACAATTTGTTCGGTGGCTTCTGCACTACCTCCTGGGTTATGAATTATGATATCAAGTGATTCGCCTTTCAATTCATGAACAGCCGACATAAAGCCCTGAATATCTTCCTGTGTAATAGAAATAAGGAAATCAGGTATCTGTTGAATGGCTAGCTTTTTTGAACCAAAAGCAGTAGCAAACAAAATAACATTAAGCCCCGTATATTCGGATAGTTCCTTTAAATAACGGCGTCGAACGATATCTTGTCTGTCTGAACGGGTTATTTCTGACGCGATTTCAACACGACTAGGCATAAGCTATAATCGATCACAAGTGCCAGTACTTGAAGTCGTAATTTCGAAATTTATTTGATTTCCAGAATTGCTTATTTTTTCAATTAATTCAATGGTTTGTCTCATCCTGAAATAGGTTGACAGGTGTTAATAACCTAAAGTAAGGAACAA
>CAZSRX010000038.1:0-35240 GCA_964609675.1 uncultured Bacteroidota bacterium
TTAACTTATATTTTTTCAAATCCTTAACCCCTCATGGGGTCATTTGATACTATTAGATATAAGTGAAATTATTTATTATGCTTCAATGATACATTTGATTTTAGCTCAAATACATCCCTTTATGGATGGTAACGGTCGTATTTCGCGTCTTATGGAAAAGTGGTTCATTGCAAATAAAATTGGATCAATAGTATGGCTGCAAAACACAGAAAAATATTATTGGGAAAAAAGGAGTCTGTATTATAAAAATATCAATATCGGCGTAAATTATTATGAAATAGATTATAATAAATGTATCCCTTTTTTATTAATGTTGCCGAAGGCGCTATAATGAAAAAAGCAATTCTATACTGCCGCGTATCCAGCGATGAGCAGGCCACGGCGAGCAGCTGCCGTCGGATGAACAAATTGCGGCTGAAATCGAATTTCTAAAAAAGTTGATTTCCCTGATAGATTATAGTGAATTGATAAAAGAAAAAGGGGTACGTTATGAAAGAGATAACAGACATCATTGATATGAATCAGAAAAAAATTGAAGATATGCGTCCATTAAAACCGGGACAAATATCCTCGCTGAAAGAATATTATGGAATAGGATTAACGTGGTCAAGTAACGCCATAGAGGGGAACACGCTGACAGAATCGGAAACAGAAGCGGTAATTAAAAGAGGAATAACGGTCAGCGGAAAACCAATCGAATATTCATACGAGGCGTCTGGTCATTACTTCGCGTTTGAATTTATGCTTGAACTCATGCGCCGTAAAACAATCCGCGAGGATGATATAAAAACGCTGCATAAATTATTTTACAAAAAAATCGACGGCAAGCGGGCGGGTAAATATAGAAATTCCGATATAATTATAACCGGTTCTGAATATGAACCCCCGCATCATGATATGTTGAATTATCTGATGAAAGAATTTATCAAAACAATCAAATTATTAAGAATGAATTATCACCCTTCGGTAGCGGCAGCGTTAATACATTTGCGGTTTGTGGAAATTCACCCGTTTATTGATGGTAACGGTAGGGTGGCTCGTCTTCTTATGAACGCTGTACTTGTGCAAAACGGATACCCAATCGTTATAATACCGGCTATCCTGCGGAGACAATACATCGCATATCTTGAAACCGCACATAACCGAATGAAAGATCCTGAAATATTTTCCGGTAAAACAAACATGATATTGAGCGTAGATTCTTTTTCTTATGAAAATTCATTTATTGAATTTATACAAGAATTAATCATTACCGCACAGGAAGAATACTTGAGGAATGTAAAATGAAAAAAGCAATTCTATACTGCCGCGTATCCAGCGATGAGCAGGCCATCGGTTATTCGCTGGATTATCAGGAAGAAAGGCTTCTTGATTACTGCAGACATAACGATATTGAGCCGGTCATCACATTCCGCGAAGACGCATCCGGTAAAACGATTGATAAACGCCCGGAACTAAAAAAAGCCATCGAATACGCGAGAAAAAATAAAAAGGAAATCAGTTTTTTCATTATTCTGAAATGGGACCGTTTCTCGCGCTCTCAATACGATTCGCTCACGCTTCTGCGTACCTTTGACAGTCTCGGCATATCGGTAAAAGCCGTCGAACAGCCATACGATCAGAATGTGCCCGAACAACAGTTAATGCTCGCCATATACACGGCTTTCCCTGAGGCTGAAAACCGGCGCCGCGCCATGAACATCAAAAGCGCTATCCGCAAAGCGAGAAAAGACGGGCGGTACTGCTCCAATGCGCCCTGGGGTTATACTTATAAAAAAGACTCCACCGGCAGAAAAATTTTAACCCCGGACGAACACGCCCCGGCAGTCGCTGATATATTTGCCAAATACGCAACCGGAGATTATACGCTGGAGCAGTTAAGAACATACTGTTGGCGCCAGTACGGACGCCGATGGTCGGCAAATTACCTCAGGAAAAACCTGCTGATCAATCCTCTGTACGCGGGTATGGTGCTTGTGCCTAAATATGAAGATGAACCCGAACAGATCGTTGATGGATTACACGAACCTATCATAGAAAAGTCGCTATTCCACATTGTGCAGTTAAGATTGAAAAACAAAAAACGCGCTTTACGATTTTCAGAAAAATTAGAAATCTATCCGCTCCGAGGGTATCTATATTGTCAGGTGTGCGGCCGAGTTATGACTGCAAGCCGGTCCAAAGGCAAAACAAAATACTATTACTATTATCATTGTCAGGATGGCTGTAAAACCCGCGTTCAGAATGAAGCGGCGCATCAGGCGGTATTGGAATTAATCAGCCGGTACAAAATGACGCCCGCCCGCGCCGAGATATTAAAAAAAATGATCCGCGATACGGTAGATCAGCAAAACACGGTAATCAAAAAACGGATCAACGAAATATCAACCGGATTAGCTCAAATCGAACAAAAGCTGCTTGAGATTGATATGCGCTACCTCGAGAAGTCAATAGAAACAGAGAGTTTTGTTCGATTAAAACAGAAATATGACCAGGACAGGGCGGAATTACTTAAAGAAAGCGGCTCGATCTATAAGTACAGCACTTCAAACTCCGAGCAGCTGGAAACGTTATTTAACTTGTTGATTAATATAGGGAACCTTTATAGCCAAAATTCTGTGGAAATCAAAAGAGAGCTGATTAGTTCAATGTTTTCGGGTTATATCGTTTTTGACGGCCAAAGTTATCGAACACCCAAAACTAACCCCGCGCTATTGACATTATGCAATATAAACAATAACTTACAAATGACAACAACAAAACCCAACCTCAAAAATGAGATTGGGTTAGGCTCCGTGGAGACTAGGGGGGTCGAACCCCTGACCTCAAGACTGCCAGCCTTGCGCTCTCCCAACTGAGCTAAGTCCCCAAATACATAGATGGCTAATATAAATTAAAATTTAATAAAATCAATAAAAAAATCATTTTTTGTAAATTTTATTGGTGTACTCGGCGACCATGCGGTCGGTGTTAAACCGGGGTATCAGGGTTTGTATCGCGCGGCGGATTTTAACAATCCACTGACGAGGGATGTCATGTTCATCACGGTCATAGAAAGCGGGTATCACCTGATCCGTCAGCGTTTTGTATAGATTTTCCGCATCGATTCGGATTTGTTCCTCGTGGTTGGGTATGGAGTGATCGTCGCCGATCGCGAAGCCGTTTGATCCGTCGTAACCTTCGCGCCACCAGCCGTCAAGAATACTGAGATTCAGGCAACCGTGGATAGCGGTTTTCTGGCCGCTGGTGCCGCTGGCTTCCAAAGGACGCAGGGGCGTGTTGAGCCATACGTCGCAACCGGAAATCAGGTGCCGGGCGACATTAATGTCATAATTTTCGATGAGCACCACTTTGCCGAAAAGCATTGGATGCTTACTGATTTCGATGATACGCTTAATGACCGCTTTACCCTGATCGTCTTTGGGGTGTGCCTTACCGGAGAATACCAGCTGGATAGGCCGCTCGCGGTCGTTGCAGAGGGAAATAATTTTTTCGGGGTCTGAGAAAATCAGCGTAGCGCGTTTGTAGGTGGCGAACCGGCGGGCAAAACCGATGGTCAGTACATCCGGTGAAAGGAAGGAATCAAACATCTGATGGCCGTTACCGCCGGTGCGGTGATGTTGAGCGCGGAGTTTACGGCGGACAAATTCAATCAGCGCGCGCTTCAAGGTGTAACGGAGCGCCCAGATTTCCTCGTCGGGTATGAATTCCGGGTCACTGACCCGTTCCCAGAAATCCGCTTTCATGATATGCGTTTCCCAGTCCTCGCCGAGGAATTTACGCCAGAATTTGCGGGTGGGGGCGTTCATCCAGCTCAGGATATGGATACCGTTCGTGATATGTGAAATCGGCACTTCATGGACCGGACGACCGGGATACAGGTGTTGCCACATGTCGCGGGAAACGTGGCCGTGAAGTTCACTGACGGCGTTGGCGGCGCGGGACATCTTGAGGGCAAATACCGTCATGCAGAAGGTCTCGTTGCCATCGTTAGGATTGACGCGGCCCAGTTCCATGATGCGATCCACCGAAATACCCAGGATGGCGCTGTAATTGGCGAAGGCATAAAGCATCAAATCCTTGCTGAAACGATCGTGGCCGGCGGGTACGGGTGTGTGGGTTGTAAACACACAGTGGTCCTTGACCCAGCGGAAAGCTTCTTCTTCCGATTTGCCCAGCAGCATCTGCTCCCGCGCCAGTTCCAGGGCAAGGAAAGCACTGTGACCTTCATTCATATGATAAACGGATGGATTGACGCCCATCGTCCTCAGGAAACGTACGCCGCCGATACCCATCACCACTTCCTGGCAGATGCGGGTCATGATGTCGCCGCCGTACGTTTTGGCAGTCAGTTCGCGGTACAGTTCATCGTTTTCAGGATGGTTGCTGTCCAGCAGATATAACGTGACGCGGCCTACATTAAGTTTCCACGCGTACAATTTGACGATACTATGGCCGATTTCAATGAACGTTTCAATGGGCTTGCCGGTTTTAGGGTCCGTTACCAGTTGCACTGGCAGGTTTTCCGGAACGTTTAAATCATAGATTTCGGTCTGGTGACCGTCGATACCGATCAGCTGGTGAAAGTAACCGTGGCGGTAGAAAAGTCCGATACCGACCAGCGGCAGACCGAGATCGCTCGCCGATTTGATGTGATCGCCGGACAAAACCCCAAGACCGCCGGAATATATCGGCAGACACTCATGGATGGCAAATTCAGGGCTGAAATAGGCAATCGGATTTTTGGTAAATTCCTGCGCGTTCACACTGCCCCAGGTTTTTTCCCGGTCCATATACGCGTGAAATTCCTTGATGACATTCGTAACCTTTTGGCCGAAAACCGAATCGCGGAGCCGTGCCTGCAGTTCCGACGGACTCACCGTGTTCAGAATGGCCACGGCGTTATGATTAGATTCACGCCAAACATGAGGTGACAATTCCTCAAAAATTGATTGGGCCTGCTGATTCCAGGTCCACCACAAATTATAAGCGATTTCCTTCAGTTCCTTGACGCGTGTATCAGTTACCATGGATGTTCCTTCAAGATAGGTCTCTTTTTTGTTAACGGGCAGCGATATTATTAAAATTAATCGATTATTTCAAGGATTTTCGATAAAAAGTCGTTGCAAATGATAAATTAATTTACTATTGTAACCGCCGGATTGATCGGAGAGGTGTCCGAGTGGTTGAAGGAGCCGGTCTCGAAAATCGGTATACGCCTCTGGTGTATCGAGGGTTCGAATCCCTCCCTCTCCGCAAATAAAAAAATACCAGATTAAAATCTGGTATTTTTTTTTAATTCGATACCGGCAGCAGTTTTTCCAGCCGCTCACTAATTAGATTTAGGGCATGCCGGGTCTTTTCAGCCGCAAAGTTATGCCGGATGTTGAATTCGCATATTTCCAGCGTCTGCTGGATGGATTCGATTTCAGGAATCATACTTTCATAGCGGTGCATTTGTTGAAGATCGGCAACAGTAATACGTTCATACAACACACGCATTTTGTCCTGTTCCTGTTTTGATGAAACCGTTATCTCATCAGAATTCATTTTATTTAATTTTCTAAATGACCGGAAGTTATTTCGGGCTAACTGCAATTTAAGGCTGCTGACTTTTTTTGACAATTCCAGGGTTTTCAAAAGGGGATGATAGCCTGTGTTTGTTTTTAATCCCGTGTTTTTGTGTAGTATCAGTTGCGTGCTCATGGCTTACCTCTTTTAACTTTAGTTTCGGTATCAGTTTATCGGATACCAATTTACTTAATAAAAGAGGTGTTTTTTTCTCAAAATTTGAGAAAAAATGGGTTTTAACACGATTGTAATAAGTTCTTTTTTTTTCTGGATTTAAAAGGCCGGTAAATAAAAAGAATTGATGAATTCTTTCATGTTCCTTAAAACCGGCTGACGATTGTAAATGATCAGCCGCAGGCAATTTGTTTCCCGATGATACTGTCCCGGACATAGTGTACTAATAACCCTCCGCCCAGCCCATGCGGCGGGAATCCGCTTCGCCGTGGTACAGGCCGGTGGCGGGATCGATCCAGATGGAATGCGCGTCGCCGAGGAAGACCACATCTTTGAACGCATGGCCTCTTGAAAGAAGGTTTTTAATAAGCGTTTCCGGCCACCGGCCGGATTCAATCCGTACGACATCCGGCAGCCAATTGTGATTCAACCGCGGATGATCGATGGCCTCGCGCAACGTTAGTTTGTGATCGATGGTATGGATGAGGACCTGTAAAACGGTATTGATAATCGTGCGCCCGCCGGGAGATCCGGTGATGAGGAAAGGCTTACCGTCTTTTAATACGATGGTCGGCGTCATGGAACTCAACATACGCTTGCCCGGCTGGATCAGGTTGGGGTTCGTTCCGAAACCACCCATGAAATTCACGCGGTTGGGCTCGATATTAAAATCATGCATTTCGTTGTTCAGCAGGAAACCGAGATCCGCCACAACCGCTTTGGAACCAAAATTATCCTCGAGGGTATACGTATTCGAGACGCAGTTGCCTTCCCGGTCGATCAGCGAGAAATGGGTGGTTTCGAGATAATCTTTATATCGGGAGACGTCGGGATTCATTATTTGGCTTGGGCTTGCTTGCTTCAGGTTTATCGGACCGGCGAGTAGGCGGGCAAACGTTTTTGACAGCAGGCTGTCGGTGGGGATCGCTACAAAATCCGGGTCGCCGAGGCATTTAGCGCGTTCGTAATAGGCGCGGCGCATGGTTTCGATGACAAGATGATACGTATTGGCGGCTTTCTGTTTCTCAAAAGACAGGTCGTAATTTTCCAGCATATTGAGCATGATCATCAGCGTGATGCCGCCGGAGGACGGGGGCGGCATACCGATGATTCCATAGCCGCGGTACGTACCGAGAACCGGTTTGCGGAAGACCGCGCGGTAATTTTCCAGGTCGTTTTTGGAAATAATGCCGCCATGCGTCTGCATTTCGGACACGAGCCGATCGGCGATGACGCCTTTATAGAACGCGTCGGAGCCCTGTTCCGCGATGAGGCGAAGCGTACGGGCAAGGTCTTTCTGTATGAAGCGTTCGCCGGGCCGGTACCGTTCGCCGTTGGGTTTGAAGAAAACCTTTCTTGAGGATTCGAACATGTGCAGGGCGTTATCGTACGCATCCATCTGGCCGGTGTGGAACGGCGTTAACAAATAACCGGTATCCGCTAATTGTATAGCCGGCTCGAGTAAATCTTTCCATGGCAATTTACCGTAATGCTTCCATGCGGTTTCCATTCCCCGCACCGTCCCGGGCACACCCGCGCAGAGATAGCCGTAATCGCTCAGAAGGGTGTCCACGGAGCCGTCCGCCCGGAGGAACATATCGGCTGTGGCCAGAGCCGGCGCGGTTTCGCGGTAATCAATTCCCAGCGCATTGCCATTGGCAAAACGAATCAGCATGAATCCGCCGCCGCCGATATTGCCGGCCTGCGGATACGTGACGGCCAAAACGAAGGCCGTAGCAACCGCCGCGTCTATCGCGTTTCCGCCCCGGCGCAGCATGGCAACGCCCGCTTTGGACGCATGTTCCTCGACGGATACCACCACGCCGGAGCGGCTGACAACGCTGTGCTGAAAGGATTGCGATTGCAGGTTATTCAAAAAGATAAAAATCAGCAGGCAGATGAGCGGCGAGGATTTCATGAGCGTAATTATTTTGCAGTGATTGTAGTTATGGTTTCCGTCATGCAAGCGAATAGATTATACTTTATTATTCTCACGTATTCAAATAAAAAAAAAACCGGCCGCTATGATACGACCGGTTTCATAAACTCCGTAACCTGCGCGGGTTTTATTATTTCCAGCTCAGCGACGCGCCCATATAGTAATTGCGAGGCAGTCCAGGTTCCAGATACACAGCCTGATTGCTGACAATATCGGGATTGATGAATGCGGAGGCGGCGTATTTACGGTCGAGCAGGTTGTTGATTCCCGCGAACACGTTCAGATACAGATGATCGGCGAATTGAATCGGCTTGCTTGTCCCGAAAGAGAGGCTGAATATTTTATACGACGGGACTTCATAGGTGTTCGCGTCGTCCGCCCAGTATTTGCCGACACCCTGCGCCTGGAATTCGACGAAGACATGATTAAAGAACAACGGAATATATTTTACCGCGAATTTATAATACAGGTCGGGCAGTCCGGCGACTTTGTTGTTGCCGTAATCGGCATTGAAGCCGGCGTACAGCGAGTCAACCGAATAATCTTTGTATTTGTTGCTGGCATACGTCAGATTAGAACTGACCGACAGGCCGTAATTAAAATTCGTGTTCAGAGCGAATTCCACACCCATACGACGGGTTTCGCCGGCAGAGAGGTAGAAGCGGCCGGCTTTGTAGGGGATGAGATCGTTTTTCACCTGAATCCAGTATAATGCGGCGTCATAATCTAAAGCGCGCAGGAGGCCGTCTTCCGATACGGAAAGGATCTGCTTGGTGCCGACTTCTATTGTGGTAGATTTAATCGGATCGAGCAGGGGATTGACCGTATAGATTGTGTCGTAACCGTTTACGCTGGAAGGATCGGTCTCGTTGCCGGCCGGGACTTCGATGCCGCCGCCGAGATTGGCGTACACGCTGTGATTTTCAGTGAAGCGATACGAAACGCCGGCTTTGGGAATAATACCTTTGAAGGTCTTGCTTTGCAGGCCAAGGATGCGTGATTTATAATCCGCGGCGGCATTGTTGACCGGATAGCCTTCGTTGAAGTAGGTGATGCCGTCGTAGCGGAGACCGGCCAGGAAGGACCATTGCTCATTGACGTTGAATTCGTCCTGGAAAAATGCGCCCAGATTCCGCGCGCCCTCGCGTTTATTGGTGCCCAGCGAAGTACCGCGTTGGCCGTTGTTGAGGGAATAAAAAAGAATCGCGCCGTCCTGATACGATCCGTCGAATCCGGCGATCACGGTATTTTTCAGATCGTCCGAGAATTTCATTTGATTCCGGTAGGTGGCACTGCCGCCGAAGTGGTAGCGCGTGAAATCACGGAACGTGTTGCGCTCCGATCGCTGGAGGTATTTCGGATTGACATAGACCATGCCGGAGACGCCGTTGTTCGGATTAATCTGGTGATCAATGGTCATGCCGAAAAGCCCGAGCTTGTTGATGCGGCGTTCATCCTGCGTGAGATATTTCGGGTTGGCCTGTTTGGGCAGCGTATCAAACTGGTGGGCATTGAGTGGCCCTGGGATATCGAATGCGTTGAAGGTGTACATGACATTAAGCCCAAGCACGGTCTGTTCGGTCAGGCGGGATTCGATGCCCATGGACATCAGGTCGCGGGATGAGGCGGAATGCTGGCGCCAGCCGTCGAACCGGTTGCGCACATACGAAGCGAAGAACTTCGTGGCGCCGATCATCGTTCCGGTCTGCGCGGTGTATTCCTGCAGGCCGAAACTGCCGAATTTGGAGCGCACGGTCGCGAAATAACCGTCATATACCGGTACTGTACTGATGCTGATGATGCCGCCGCCGGCGTTGCCCCATACCGCGGATGCATTGGAGCGCACGACCTCGATTTTCTCCGTGATGGACGGATCGATCATGTCGAAGGACGTGCGGCCGTCGGGTTCGGTCTGCGGGAGACCGTTTAAAAGGACGCGGATGCCCCGGGAGGTGCCGGCATTCGACCGGTCGCCCGCCCCGCGCGCGCCGAACCCGCGGATCGTGATGCGGACGTCGGAATTGCCGTAGCGTGACTGCGCCAGCACACCGGGCGATTGCGTGAGCGCTTCATCAATGCCGTAGCCGCGCTGTTTTTCCATTTGAGGTTTGGTGATAATCGTTACCGCCATGGGAACTTCAATAACCGGTTCCGCTATACGTGTGGCGGTGACGGTGATGGTCGGTAAATAGTAGGATACCGAATCCTTACCAATGACCTCCTTTATCGGCCGCTCAGTTTCCTGTGTGAAACCGTTAACCGAGCAAACCCATAATAAAAAGCTAATAAAGAAACTATGGTATTTCATAATTTAAAAATCCTGTTTATATATAAAACGTGTCAGGCACAACGTACCGTAAGCCGGTTGTCGTTATGTCAACCGCCGTTATAATCAGTTAATAGGGTCAATGCATTTCAAAATAAGAATTTCGGAGGATGAAAAATCCTTTTGTAAGTCTCCAGTTCAGGAAGCTGTTGCTCATCACTGTTCAGGTTTTCAGGATCCCCGGACGGGGCACACCAATGTTGTCCGATGAAATTGATTATATTGACCGATGCTTTCATTTTCAGGAACGATTTCCCTTTTTTAACCTCATCCCGTTTCACTTCTTCCTGATATTGATGGTACTCCTCTGAGCCTTGCGATGCTTTAAAATAATAAAAAACATCCTCATCCATATCCACGATATCCATATAAAGTACGATTTTGTGGGGATTGAGAAAAACACTGAAATAGACCTGCGGATTGACGCTGATCATTACCCAAAGGCTGATAATTCCAATAAAGGCGTTTCTTAGTATTTGATAAGCTATATACATGGATATTTACACAGAATATCTATGCGTATATATACAAAATTAAAATGAAAAACCAATGATATTTATGGTTACGTAACTTGATACATTTCAAGTCTTAAATAATGAAATATTTATTTTGATAATCTTTTCATTTGTTATATATTGCAACAAATTTTAAGACACCAAAGACAACAGTTATTCACGGAAAATGCACGCGCAAAAGAAGAAAATATTTGAAATTGTTGTTCGCGCCATAATCATTTTTGAAAATCGCTTGCTCATCAATGTCCGGAGTGGGCGGTATGCGTTTCTGCCGGGCGGCAAGGTGAATCACGGCGAAACATTACAGGAAGCGCTGATCAGAGAAATAAAGGAAGAGGTTCATACAGTGATTACTCCGGGACCGCTGTATCTGGTAGGAGAAAATTTTTACAGACAGAAGTTTCATGATATACACGAACTGGGCTTTTATTTCCTGGTTTCGACCGCGGAGCCGCTGTTTCCACTGGATCAGGAACGGCCGAATCCGGATGCGCCGGATTTAATTTTCCGTTATGTGTCGCTTACAGAACTGCATACGGTTCATCTGCTTCCAGGGCCGTTATGCAAGTGGCTAACGCCCGAAATGATGCAACAGCTTCATCCTTCGACCCGGCATTGCGTGCTCAGCGAAACCGCTTCATTTTGAGAAAACCCCTTTGACAGGAAAACTAAATATCGCCTTTATCTGGCATCAGCATCAGCCGTATTATAAGGTCCGGCAAGCAGACGGAAGAAGCCTTTACCATCTGCCGTGGGTGCGGCTGCATGCGGTCAAAGATTATTATGATATTCCGAATTATCTGAAGCAGTATCCGGCGATAAAGCAGAATTTTAATCTGGTGCCGTCGTTGCTGGAACAGATCCGGGATTATACAGAGAACCGCGCTACGGACCATATTATCGATTTAACCCTGCGTTCGCCGGAAGATCTTAGCGAAAAAGAACATGCGGAAGTTCTGGATTTGTTTTTTATGGCCAATTATGAACGTATGATTATTCCACAGCCGCGCTACCGGCAGTTGCTTCAGAAAAAACTGGACCGGGAGGCTTTTTCACGGCAGGATATCATGGATCTTCAGGTTTGGTACAATCTGTGCTGGGTGGGCGAGCACTGGAAGGATGAAGAGCCTTTTGCATCGCTGATGGCCAAGGGGCAGGCTTTTACGGAAGCCGACAAATCTCTGGTGCTGGAAGGTCACTATGCCCTCATGGCGGAGGTAATTCCGCTATACCGTGATTTGGCTGCATCCGGACAGATAGAGCTTTCGGTAACGCCCTTTTATCATCCTATTTTACCGTTGCTGTGCGACAGCGCGATAGCCAGCATCAGCGATGACCGTTATATTGAACCGGAGATTCGGTTCCGGCACCCGGAAGATGCGGCGCATCAGATAGGCCGGGCTTTTGATTATTTTCAAGAACTGTTTGGCTACCGTCCGCGCGGCATGTGGCCTTCCGAGGGGAGTGTCAGCGAAGAAGCCTGCGGTCTCATCCGGTCGGCCGGAGCGGAGTGGATTGCCACGGACCAGGAAATATTATACCGTTCCGATGTCGACGACAGCCGCCGGGATATTCTGCTTCCGCATGTTCTGCGCACGGATCACGGCGATCTTTTAATTCTGTTTCGGGACCACACGCTGTCCGACCTCATCGGTTTTTCGTATGCGTATAAACCGCCGGAAAAAGCGGCCGAAGATTTCATTCGCCGGTTGGAAAGCGTCAGAGAGTTGCTGGTTGTTGACGGTAAAAATCCGGAACGGTATCTGCTTCCGATCATTCTTGACGGAGAAAATTGCTGGGAATATTATGAGCAGAACGGTAAGCCCTTTCTCCATGCGTTATATCAGCGCTTAAGCCGGAGCGAATCCCTTGCGACGCAGACCGTAAGCGGTTTTATAGACGCTGCCGGATCTAACGGCGCCGAACGGCCGCATCTCACCCGCCTGCATCCGGGGTCATGGATTAATCACAACTTCCGTATTTGGATCGGCGGGCATCCCGAAGAAAATACCGCCTGGAAATATCTTAAAACCACGAGGGATTTTCTGGCGCAGGCCGAGAAAGAACGCCGCCTGCCCGAAGCCATTATCCGGGCAGCCTGGGAAGAAATATACATCGCCGAGGGCAGCGATTGGTTCTGGTGGTTTGGCGACGATCATTGGGCGTATAACAAACATCGTTTTGACGATCTGTTCCGTCATCATCTGATACGCGTCTATGAATTGATGGAGGAGCCGACGCCTCCTGAATTGCATCAGCCGATTATGGCGGCGGATAGGCGGGCCCAGGCGATCCGCATGCCGACCGGAGTGATTACCCCGAAAATCGACGGTCAGCGGAATCACCATTATGAATGGCGCCTGGCGGGCCTTTATGAAGCCTCTTTAGACAGCGACACGATGAATGTCTCGGATGCATGGATTGAAAAAATATATTTCGGATTTGATATGCATTATCTGTATTTAAGAATAGATTTTTATGAACGCAAGATTGACTATTTCAAACAAGCCGATGGTCTTTCGCTGGAGATTCATTTTCAGAAGGAAGAACCGCTGGCTGTCCGATTTCATAAGTATTACTGTGAAACTACTATAAATAAACCATTTCAGTGCGAATATATTTTTGAAGACGTATTTGAAGCCGCCATACCGCTTTCAGCGCTGGATTATGCGTCGCACGAAAATATGGTCTTTTACGCTGTCATTAAAAACGGTGATTTTGAAATTGTGCGCCGGCCCTCCCGCCAGCCGGTTGAGATAGAGATTCCCGATGATTCGATTGACCAGTATTTATGGTCCGTATAACCCGAAAGGAAAACCAATATGAGCCATGTACCAAATAATTTTCTGGGTTTGGAAAAATCGTACAGTGATTATCGGACCGCCCGTGTAGCCGTTTTGCCGCTTCCGTATGAGGCCACGACCAGCTACGGCAAGGGAACGCGCCTCGGACCGGCCGCTATCATCCGCGCCTCACAGACGGTGGAAATGTACGATGAGGAACTGGATGAAGAAACATTCCGTCGTTTCGGCATTGCTACGCTGCCGCCGGTAAAGTTTGGCAACAAAAGGGGAGCAGCGGCCATGGATTTGATAGCCACGCGCGTCCGTCAAATTCTGAAAGACGGTAAAATGCCCGTCTGTCTCGGCGGCGAGCACACCGTAAGTTACGGAATTGTCAAAGCGTTTACCGAAAGAGAGGGTGATTTTTCCGTCCTGCAGATTGATGCCCATTCGGACCTCAGGGATTCGTATGAAGGTACGCCGTGGAGTCACGCCAGCGTGATGAAACGGATATGGGAAATCAATCCGCACATCGTTCAGACCGCCATCCGGGCCCAGTGCCGAGAGGAACGCGCGTTCATTGTGAAAAACCGCATCCATACTTTTTACGATAAAGATATTCATGAATCGGCGGACTGGATCGGCCGGGTACTCGCCGCGCTGAAAGAACGGGTTTATATAACCGTGGACTGTGACGGTATCGATCCGGCGATTATACCGGCTACCGGAACTCCCGAGCCCGGCGGACTTACCTGGCGCGAAACCGTGGCCCTGATGCGGAACGTCTGTCGCGAAAAAACCGTCATTGGTTTTGACGTGGTGGAACTGGCGCCGAATAAAGAAACCCATCACTCGCAGGATTTTCTCGCGAAACTGGCCTACAAAATGATGGGATATATTTTTACGAAGTAATAATCCGTCAGGATAATTTACTTTCGATCTTACTGGCTAATACCGAAACATCCTCGGAATCCACAATATCGCAGTTCGGTAGGGTTTTTAACTGCGCCAGCATGTTCTGATTGATGTTGCTGTCGGTGATGAAAATAAACGGAATATGCTCATAGGCGCTGTTTTCGCGAACCTGCATGCAGAAGTCGTAGCCGCTCAGTTCGTCATATTTAAAATCGGATACAATCAAATCCGGTGTGTTGTCTTTAAGCGAAGCGATGCCCTGTGTGATGTCCGAGGCGGTTGTCACTTTATGGCCCAGCCCGGCTAAATTCTTTTCAATGACTTTTCGGACGACCAGACTCTGATTAATGACCAGAATAGAGCCTTTTTTGGCAGCTTGCGTCGTGGCGCCTTCATCAAAGGTCATAATCTTTGGTTTGATGACAAACTGTCCGTCTTCCCATCCCATCATGATATCGATCGCTTCGGCATCGGCGAGATCTTTGTATTTGACCTGCTGCAGGATGCCTTTTTCATACGTAATAACGGCGTTATCGCCGGCATGTTGAAGTTCTACCGTGCCGGTCAGCGAATTTTCCTCGCAGAAAGCGAGGATTTCGGTGATATGCTTGTCTTTAAGACTTCCCGAGGGTCCTGCCGGTGAAGCGCTCTTGGCCTGTTTGGCTTTTTCGGATACGACCGCATTGGTTTCGCGGAGGCGCTGGCTCATGATTTTGCTCATTGCGATGGATATGGAGGGATACTTTTCAAGAATGACGTCGAAGTCGTCTTTATCCAGAACGAATGTTTCGGTATCGGTAATCGCCGTGATAGTGGCCGAACGGGGTTCGCCGGTCAGCAGGGACATTTCCCCGAAGTAGTTACCGGAACTGATATAAGCCAGCAGTTCACCGTTGGCGGCAGACACGGAAACTTTGCCGCTGAGAACAATGTACATACGGTCGCCGGGATCGCCTACTTTACAAATCACGGTGTTGGCCTTAAACTGCTTGAATTTCAGTTTCTCGGTAATAAAATCGATGCTGTCCCTTCCCAGAGAACGGAAAAAAGGCACATTCTTCAGTATTTCGCCAATCTGTATCATGCAAAGCCTCCAGCGAGATAAATAAATTTTTTATTTAAAATTTTTTAACAACCCAGTTGATTACATAAAGAACGGCCGCGAGCAGAATGACCAGCAGCAAGATACTCCGGTTAAACGAGGAACGTATGCCTGAAGGCGGCCGTCGGAAGTGAATCCGTTTTTTTCGCTTGACTTCCGGATCTTCTTCAGGTTTATAAAACAGCGGTTTGTAATCAAATTGCTTATGTTGAGGCAGTTTGAATAACATATTTCAGGTAGTAAAAAAATTGATCATACTTTGTATAACGCCCAACAGATTGTTCAGGATAGGATTCATAACCCTTCCGATAATTCCCACAGACATCAGAAGAATCAGTACAAACATACCGATAAAACCGAGACTGCGGTACTGTTCGGCCAGCTCATAGGGAAGCAGACTGGCAATCAGATGGGAGCCATCTAAGGGCGGTACAGGTATCAGATTGAAAACAGCGAGCACCAGATTCAGAATAATACTTTTACTTAAAAATTCATAAACCGAATTGGCCATACTGACGCCAAAGGCATCCACGAGCATCTTTTCAAAAAACAGTGATACGATGATAATGATGACAGCCGAAAAAATAGCCAGAAGAAAGTTTGATGCGGGACCGGCGAAGGAAACTAGAATGTCGTCCCGGCGATAATTACGATAGTTATTGGGATTGACCGGAACCGGTTTGGCCCATCCGAAAAGAATGCCGGCGCCCGTTACAACAAGAATAACCGGTATTACAATGGTTCCCCACAAATCGATATGTTTAATGGGGTTTAAGGTAATACGTCCCTCATAATAGGCGGTGTTGTCGCCGCACCATTTGGCGACAAGTCCGTGCGCGCATTCATGAATCACGACGGCAAATACCAGCACCGGGAAATAAATCAAATCCAGCAAAGCATTCTTTCGGTTAAGTTATTAAAAATATACATAGCTATATGTACGAAAATTCCATGAGAATGTCAATTTTTAAAGGCATTCGTTTTCCTGAGATTTATCGCAATGTTTTATGGTCTCATTATCCGATTGGGCGGTGTGTTTTTTTCCGGCTATCAAAATAACGAATTCGCCGCGAGGAGCATTCCGATTAAAATGTTCCAGCAGTTCATCCGCCGAGCCGCGGATAATCTCCTCAAATTTTTTAGTCAGTTCCCGCGCCGCCGCGACCATGCGGTTTGGACAATATTCGCGTATTTCCTGAAGCAGTTTGATGATGCGGTGCGGGGATTCGTAAAGGATGATCGTGCGGTGCTCCCGGCTGAGTTCGCGCCAGCGGGTTTGTCGGCCTTTTTTATGCGGTAAGAAGCCCTCAAAAACAAATCGGTCGGTAGGCAGTCCGGAAATGCTGAGAGCCAGCACGGCCGCCGCGGGTCCGGGAATCCCCACTACGGGAATATGCTGTTCATGCGCCGCGCGAACCAACTTGAATGCCGGATCGGAAAGGGTCGGTGTGCCGGCTTCAGAAACCACGGCCACCGACTTGCCGGACTGAAGCTCGCCAATCAGCCAAGGCAACTTGCGGACCTCATTATGCTCGAAATAGCTGGTAGTGGGTTTTTGGATGTTATAATGTTTCAGCAATATGCTGGTTGACCGCGTGTCCTCGCAGGCAATCAGATCCACTTCGCCGAGTATCCTGACGGCGCGGAACGACATATCTTCCAGGTTGCCGATTGGGGTAGCCACTATGTAAAGCGTTCCGCTCATGCAAGTCCGGCCGGCTCCCGGGAAGCGGTTTTGAATTTTTGCGCCAGCGTCAGGATGTCATTACAGAGGGCCGCGTATGAGCCGTGCGTTATGGTAGGCAAAGCGATGATGAGCGTATGCCGGCCGTTAAAAATAGTTTTGTTTTTTCGGACGACTTCGCGTAGGAGGCGTTTGCAGCGGTTTCGGACCACGGCATTTCCTATCCGCCGCCCGCAGATGAATGCTATTTTCATACCGCTGTCCGGCGCAGGTTCTGAAATAAAATAAACAAAATTGCCATAAAGCCTTCTTCCTTCCCTGAATAATCGCTCAAAATCTTTTCGGCCGGAAAGGATATGTGTTTTTTTCAGGGTTTCAGCTGTCATGGAAATAACCGTTACATCGGTCATGATGGCGGCCTATTACCGCAAAGGGAGGGTGATGTAGAAAGCCGCTCCGGATTTATACTGCGGCGGCGGGGAAACCACCCATATTTTGCCGTTATGATTTTCAACGACGAGCTTGCAGAAGTTGAGGCCCAGTCCGGTACCCAGTTTGTTTTTATCCTGGGTCTGCGCGGCCTGACCGAATTTTTCGAAGATGATTTTCTGAGATTCCACAGGGATATTAATGCCCTGATTGGCCACGCACAGTTCGATACGGCCGTCGTTAAATTGTGCGGCTTCTATGGCAATGGCCGTATCCGGATCGGCAAATTTAATGGCATTGCTGAGGAGGTTGGTTAGCACGCGTCCCATCAGCACCCGATCGATTTCGCAGAAAATCTCCTTGTTGGGGGTGTGCACTTCAATCCGGAGGCGATTCTGAAAGGTCAGCGGGCGCACCTTATTGCAGGATTCCTGGACCAGGTCGAGCAGGGAAACATCCTCGCGGACAAGTTCCATCTTTTTCGATTCCAGTTTACTAATGTCAAGGACGTTATTAATCAGCAGGAGGGCTTCCTCGGCGGAAGAACAGGCGATGCCGAACAATTCGCGGACCCGCTCTTCGGAATTGGGAGTCATTTCCCGCAACAGTTCGAGCGACATTTTCACGGAGGATATCGGCGTGCGAAGGTCGTGTACGATCATACGGGTGAGGTCTTCCTTAAGTTGCTCGAGTTTTTTTACCTCGTCGTTGAGCGCCTTAGCTTGCAGAAGGGACTTCATGCGTGCGGCGAGGATAACCTGATCGAACGGACGGGTTAAAAAGTCGTCGGCGCCGGCCTCGATGCCCATGACGTTGTCCTCAACCTTATCCAGAGCGGTAATAATTATCACGGGAATCGAGCGGGTACGATCTTCGGATTTGAGGCGGCGGCAGACCTCGAAGCCGTCCATTTCGGGCATCATTACATCCAGTAAAATCAAATCGGGCATTAAGCTGTAAGTCTTTTCAAGCGCTTCCCGTCCGTTGACGGCCGTAATCACCTCATGACCCTGCGGCGTGATAAAACTTTCCATTACCATCAGGTTCACTTCGCTGTCGTCAACGATTAGAATTTTTTTTCTTGTTTCTTCCAAACAATAATCTCCGGCTTTAACCGTTCAAAGGTTTACAGTGGTCGGCGTTCAGATAGCGCAGAATGCCTTTAGCAACGGCCTGGCCGATGTGGCGGGATATGGCCGTTGAGATCAGTTTATCTTTCATTTTTTCTGACAAACCGACTTCAATGACTGCCGCCAGCCCCGGGAAAGCAATGATGGCATTTAAAGCCGGATGCCTGAACCGCTGTTCGTTATAGACTCCATGATAATACAGGTCGAGGTGATCGTATGCAGCTTTTAATAAAGTAATTGCCAGGCCTTTGCAGTATTCGGAGTTAATATGCCTGGTGCTGCGGTAATAGCCGCGAAGACCCTCGCCCCGCGGATCACGGAAAAAATCAATATGCAGCGAAATAAGAAGGTCCTCAGAAGCGGCCGTTTCGATATAGGGTCGGATATCCGGGGTGACGATAATTTTCCTTCCGTTATCAAGGATATCCGGATGATTGTGAAGCGTTTTCTGGGCCTCTGCTACCGCCGTCGTACTGTCGCCGGAACCGGTTATTTCATGGCCATAAACATCCATGAAAGGCGCAAACCCGGAACCGGATTCAATAAATATCGTCATAGGGCGTTAATCCTTATCATTACGGCTCATTTTAATCACATAATAACTGAAATTCAAGCAAAAATCCACATTCCGGAGTAATTCGGCCATTACGACAATTTTTTTTTAATGAGTAACCGGCAACATTTATCATTTTTTTTCGTTTATAACAAGAGGAATAATTATTCTTTAAAACTGTTTTATAATTAGGTAAAAATAAAATATTTTAAAAAGAAGCGAAGGTGATCAGCTATGTTATCCACAATAGTTAAAAAAAATGAGCCGTTTGAAAAAGCCGTACGGCGTTTTGAAACGGAATGCCGCAAGGCGCGCATCTTACAGAAATTTGTCGAGAAGTCCAATTTTACAAGTAAGAGCGAACGGAAACATCAGCGAAGGCGTCGCAAATCTTTTCATAATACTATTAATGAAAATTAATTCATTAGAAAATACAATTTTAGAAAGAACCCCGTCTATACACGGGGTTTTTTTTATTTCAGAATGTCGGCAATAATTCGGGGCAGGTCCCGGAAATCGCTGCATTCCGTCGTACCGCTGTCTGGCGGCAATGCATCATAAAACGGATTGTACCAGACGGCGGCAATTCCGGCATTGCGCGCTCCCAGAATGTCGTTTTGAAGATCATCGCCGATCATCACTATTTGTGAGGCCGATAAACCCAAGTCGTTGATAATAAATTCATAAAATTTCGGATCCGGTTTCCGGATACCAATTTTCCGGTAGCAGTAGATGCGGTCAATCCAGGGATCAATTCCGGCTTGTGTCAAGGCCTGCCGTATGTCTTTCTCATCGGAATCTTCGGCGTTGGTTGCCATGGCGGTCATCCATTGCCTATGAAGAATCGGAAGCGTTTCACCGACAAAAGGCATCAGCTCGGTTCTGGGCCATTGGTGCATGGGGCCCTGGAATTCCGGAAACACGCGCATCAACGTATTGCCCCAGTCAAACAGCAACGCGCCCCGGATTTTCATGCCGTCACGTAACAGCATCCGGTTCAGCTCTTGCGGATAAAGTGGGGCATCTCGTGTGGAATCTCGAGTGATAACTCCACTAAGCCCCCGAAGGCACCGTTTTCATACCAGGGTGACTGAAAGATGAGTTTTTTGATGCCTTTTTTTTCAATGGTATACGCGTTAACTTTCTGTTCATCCAGCAATTGCTTCAGTTTGGAACGCGCCGGTTCAGGATGGCAATCGAGCACATTGGAACCGATAAGGTGACGTCCGCCGTCTTCAGCAAATATTTCTGCGGCTTTGTTGTTCATGTCAATGATAACGCCCTGCGCATTGCAAACTGTTATGCCCCCTGGAAAATCCTTAGTCCAATTCATAGATTCCTTTCTTGAAGATTTTCAGTTGTCAATAAAAATCCGTTCCAGCAGATCCATGCTGTGTGTATGTTTTAGTATAGCCCGCCGCATCAACCCGGTTAGGGTCGCTTTCGGTTCTGAGTTTTTAAAATTTATCCAATATTCCATAAATGCATTGTAGGTTTGGTTGCGTTCGACCTGAAAACGGTTTATGAGCATTTGTATTTTTGCGTTTTCGAGGGTCGCGCGCTTCGTAAGATGCCGCAGGTAATCCATTATCATCGTACGGTCCTGAATGTGGCCCAACATTTCCTGAATGGTTTTAACCTGGTTGAGAAGGTCCCGGAAATCGTTTTCAAAGCAGAATTCATAAACTTCAAGAGCGTACCGTAATTGTTTCGCGCGGATGCGCATTTTATGCAGATTAACCCATGGTTCGGGCCTATCGATTTTTCCGGCGGCTTGAAGAAAGGTTTCCAGTCGGAGAGGCAGCGCGCGATGCATGTGCTCGCAGAGACGGATTTCAGTGAGGTTATCGGCTTTATTTTCGGTCGCCAGCAGGGCGTGGATTTCTGCTAAAAACCGGTCATAATAACCGGCCTGTTCCCACTTTTGAATATAAGCGTTGAGTTGTTTTTTCGACTGACGGATTTTTTTACGGTTAGTGACGGAAAGCGCCTTCAATGATGTCCATTCGTTAAGCGCCGACGTCAGCAGCGCCGAAATCACTTCCATGTCCCGCGTTTTTCCCAAAGCGCGGGTCAGCTGACGGACCGGTTTATACATTTTTCGGAACTGCTTCCTGGTAAAAACAACGCGGAACTCCGATAGCGCGGCTCTCAGGCGTCGGGAAGCGACGCGCATATCATGGACGGCCTCTTCATCGTTGGGTTCGCTGACGGCGCGGTGATATTTCCACATAGCGCCGAAACGGTGGCCAAGTATCCACGAAGCGGCCATTCGCAGGGGCATATCAGGCCGCAGGTCTGTCCTGTGTGGATATTCCATGATTAGGGTGACGCTCATTTCGGCTTACGGGGAATCAGCGGTAATCCGTTGGTGTTTGTAACAGCCGTCGAATTGACGATAAAGCCGCGGGTGCGTGTGCCGGTGGCCATGTTGAACTGCAGTTCGATTTCCGTTGGTCCGTTCAGTTCCAGGGATTGTTCATACTGAGAATCTACGGTATAATTATTGGATTTGAGGCTTGCTTCCCATCTTCCCTCATAATTTTTATAGCCGGTAATTCTGATATGATGATAACCGGCCGGCACCTGAACGGTCAATTTTCCGGGACGGCTGCTTGGTTGCGGCTCGGATTCCGCGGTTTCACGGCCATCAATAAACAGTTTGACTTTGAATGCATAATCATATCCCTGATTGATTTCCGAGCAGGCATACCTGATGGTAAGCGGTACGGTCTGCGCATCCACGCAGATTGGCGCATATAGAAATAGATAAAAAACGAGAAACCAATAACGGGTCATCAGAGCTTCATTTTTTCTTTAACCACGGCAAGTCGTTTTTCAATGATTGGCTTGACAGCGGCGTATTTGGGCGGGAAGGGCATTTTGAGCTTTTGCGCGGCCGAATGCATCAAATCTGAAATAATTTCTTTTTGCGGATTCTCGATTGTGTGGAAATTTTGTTCCTCACGCACGTAAGGTATTTTCTCTTCTTCCAGTTTCTGGATATGGGCTTCCAGGAGGAAGTCGTATCCTTTCTCAGAGGCCTCAACGGCCAGCAGAGGCTGCGCTTCGGACGGCGCGGAGTTCAGGGGGTGATGAATGGCGTCTTTGTAACGGTCCAGGATTTCATCAACCGAATTACGGTTCCGGCTGCACTTCTTGAGCAGGATGGTCGTGAAACTCCGATCGTAGGCGTCGGTGGCCATTTCATATTCGTTGGTCAGGAATAAGAGCGTGCCGAGATGGCTATAGGTCACGGCCAGTTTTTCAATCTCCACGTTATAAAAGGTTTCGTCTTCCATTTCGGGTACGGAAATGGAATTAATCAGGGTAAATACTTTCTTAATATTATCTTTTTCTTTCTGAACAAAACTGAAGCTCGCTTTGCCTTTGGAATACCGTTCGGCCTTAAGCAGGGAGTCACACCATTCGTAGCCGATGGTTATCACGGTCTGGTAATTCATGAAATCGCGCGTCAGGTCTTCAGCGGTAAGGATGGTTTCCAGATGCGTCAGGCAGTCTTCATATTTCTGGGCCCGGATGAGGAAAAACACCAGTTGGGGCAGCAGGTAAGCAAAAAGATCGATGTTGACCAGCCGTTCGGCGAGCGACTGGACAATCGTGACCTGCTCCATGGTGTCTTTTTCCTGGATACGGTTGATGAGGCGCTCCGTGGTGATGCGCATGGCCTCCTCGATCTGGGAGCGTATAATCTCCTTGATGCGGGAACCTTCGGTGGTCATCTTGAATAATTCGACGGCGCGTTCGCAGTATAAAATACCATGCGCATAGTCTTTATCCTCAAGAGCCTCTACCGACGCCTGGCAAAGATTATATATCAGGATGGTAAGGGATTTATCGGGCCGGACATGATGGTTCCGAAGTATATTCGACAAAGTGACCGCCTTGGCCTTAAAAGCCGGCGTGCTCAGGTTGTGAATCCGCCGGTAGATGATGGTCATAAGCAAAAGCAGGAGCACCCGATGGTCCTGAATAGGGTGAATGACGTATTCCCGGATAAACGAGTCCAGGCGCTGTTCTTCCGGGGGTAAGGCGGGGTGGGAACTGTGATGATGCGCTTCCTTGTGCAGCAGACGGTCTTTCATTTCAATCAGCTGATGCAGATAATTAACGAGCGCTTCTGCCAGGCTTTTCGATTTCTTGACATCGGGATTGTAAATGTCCTCGATCATTTTACGGTTGGTTTCAAACGTGTTCAGAAGTTCCTGCGAAACCGACAGGTCTTTGCTTTCATGCAGAATCGTGGTAATCAGTTCATTGATGCTGGATATGGATTCCCACGATGATCGCCCGCTGGCCTGCTCGAGTTCGTCGATGAATTCTATAACCGAACGGAGCTCAAAATTTTTCCTGCGTTCTTCTTCCCGCCCGAATATGTTGGCTTCTTGCGTCATAAAATAACCTCTTACATAATTTTTTGCGCGTTAGTTTGCTGTGCGATAAGATGCCATAAATCGTCCCGCAAGTAACGGCATACATAAAGATTTGGTAAAATGCTATCCGGTTTCTAGGACAAGTTTGTAATAATAGTATAGTTTAGTTATAAATTACCGGTAATTCAAGCAATTTTTTTTGAAGCTTAAATCTCGCGGATCATTCAGGGGAGTTTAAATAACTTATAGGCCAGAGCAAGAATCCATTTCCGGGGCAGCAAACGTTGGGCCTGCACCATCAGTTTGTTGGTAAAACCTTCTACGGCGTTAAGCGAATTATGACGAAGCGCTTTGACAATTACCTGTACAACCTGATCCGTGGTAGCGGTACGTGATTTAATCCTGATCTTATGGCTGCCCGATACCAGTTGAAAATTTGTTGCGGTTCGTCCCGGACAGATATTGATTACACGAACGCCTCTTGGTTGTAACTCAGCATGTAAAGCATTCGTAAAGCTGGTTACGAAGGCTTTGGTGGCGGCGTACGTAGCCATGAACGGAACCGGCTGGAATCCGGCTGTAGATGATATATTGATAATGGCGCCCTTCCCTGACGATACCATATCCGGTAGAAACAGATGAGTCAGTTGCACTAACGACTTGATGTTTAGATCAATCATCGCGCTTTCATTTTCCAGAGGCTGTTCATGGAAATATCCATAACTGCCGAATCCGGCATTGTTGACCAGTAAATCCACGGAGAGTTTTTTTTGCTTTAACGATTCAAATACTTTAAACGCCGCACCGGTTTCAGTAAGGTCGGCAGGCAGAACAATCACTTCCGGCGACTGCGTTCGGAGTTGTTCCGCCTGGGTTTCCAGAGCTTTCTCATTCCGTGCAATCAAAATCAGTGATAGCCGCTCCCGGGCAAGCGCTCTGGCCAGTGCCGCGCCGATACCGCTTGAAGCGCCGGTAATCAGGGCCAAATGATATGGGATTTTTTTCATGGGGTTGCTCAATATTCTCTTTTTATATAAAAAATTACTAATTAATGTAAAAAAAATCCACATTTAAAAAAAAAATAGGCCTCCAAATTTATATTTACCTTCGCTTGACTATGTAACGAAATTTCTGTAAACTTGTAAAGTTTTCCGCGCATTCAGCGCAAAAATAAATCACTCTGGTATGCAATAAATCCGGTCCCGATATGATCATCAATGAAACCACAACTGTAGCCAACCGATATTTGCTGATACGTTTATTAGGGCAGGGCGGTATGGGCGAAGTGTATCAGGCTATGGATACCGAAATGGGTCATGATGTGGCCTTAAAAGTGCTGAGCAAGATCCATTCCGACCGGGTGGCCTATTTTGACAATGAGTTTCTGACGCTGGCCAAACTGAAGCATCCTTATCTGGCCGAAGTATATGATTTTGGATGTATTGAAGTGGACGGCTCCGAGCGTCGGTATTTTACCATGGAACTGGTGGATGGAATCAATATTGAAAGGTTTTGCCATCATAAACAGACGGCCGATGTAACCGCCTGCAGCCAGTTGGCTTTTCAGATACTGGAAGCGCTGGCTTATATCCATTCCAGGAAAATTATTCATGGTGATATTAAACCCAGTAATATTTTGGTTCATCAAACCGACACAGCGCAGGAATCGGTCAAGCTGATTGATTTCGGCCTTTCGCATTCCGCCAACCTTTTTAAAGAATATGACGCGATATCCGGAACCATAGAATATATTTCACCCGAACGGATTCAGGGTTTGACGATTGACCGTCGATCAGACATTTATTCGCTGGGGGTGGTGCTGTATGAATTGCTGGCCGGAAAATGTCCGTTTACCGGCAAACCGGCTTCCATCCTGACCCAGCATCTTCAGAAACAACCGCCACCCATAACCGCCCTCAATCCGAATGTCACGCCCAGGCTCGAGAAAGTTATTTTCAGAATGCTGCAGAAAGAACCGGCGCGTCGTTATCAGAACACCCAGGAAGTTATGAAGGATTTGGGCGAAGCCTCCGAAATCAAGGTGCCCGGCGAATCGCGTAAAGTTATCGAAAGCTATATTCTCAGCGGGCGGTTTATCGGGCGGGAAACCGCGTTGAACCGTCTGCAGTCCATTATTCTGGAACAACCGGTAACGCCCGGCGGTCAGGTCATTCTGGTGACCGGTGAGACCGGCGTCGGCAAGTCCCGGCTGGTGAGGGAATTCAAGCATTTTCTGCAGACGCATAAAACCCTGTTTCTCAGTTATACCTGTTATGAGGATAATGCGTTCGAGTATCGGCCATTTATCGAAATTTTGCGGCAAATGGTTAAGTGGTCCGAGAGTTTTGCTCCGGAATTATTTGCTGATTACGGCGCCGGGCTCAGTCCGTTGCTTCCCGAATTCTTCCAGCTCGGCGAGACCGAACGGAAAGGCGGTTTTACCCCGACGGACCGCATCCGTCTGCTGGAGGCCATACTGCAATTTTCCTTTAAGCTGTCCGAACGCACGCCGTTTGTCGTTTTTATTGACGATTTTCAATGGGCCGACGATGGCAGTATTGAAGCGCTGCGGTATTTTGCCCGAAACATTCAGGATCATCCCATTCTGATTGTTATCAACCTTAATTCCGATGAACCGCGTTCCAACACGCTGATTCAACTTTTTAAAACCATCGAGCGCGTGGGCGTCCTTCCGTTATATAATTTTGACCGCGGTCAGGTCCAGCAACTCGTCACCTCCATGCTCGGTGTTGAAGAAATCCCGCAAGCTTTGCTGGAACATCTGGTCGAACATACTTCCGGCAACCCTCTGTTCATCGAGGAATATATGAAGTCGATTGCCGATGAAGGCCTGCTTTATCGCCAGAATAATGCCTGGGAATTCCAGCTGGATGAAATCGACCGCATTCGGGTGCAGCGGCTGGACGACATCATCGAAAAACGGCTACAGCGACTGACCGTTAAGCAGTATGAAATATTGAAAATATTTGCCGTGGCCAACCGCTCGCTTTCGTTTGAAATCATTGCGCAGGTAGGGGATTTCAAGGCCGAAACCCTCCAGGATATTTTGCTTTCGCTTCAGGACGATAAAGTGCTGTATCAGGAGTGGCTGGAAGACCGCATCAAGTATACGTTATGTCATAATAAATTCCGCAGTCTTGTTTACCAGCAGATGGAGGATCACGAAAAAACGGAACTGCATTTGCGGCTCGCTCAGGCTATTGAAAAATTTTCGCGCGAATCCCTCCAGCCGGCCGTGGAATATTATAAGAACGCGGAACATCTTGCGCACCATTACCGTCAGGGCGGCCATACGGATCTGGCCATTACCTACCTGATGAAAGCCGGGGAAAAGTCGCGGAGCCTCTTTGCCATCCCTGCCGCCATGAAATCCTACCTTGACGCGCTTTCATTAATGGAATCGGAATCCGAGTCACAGAAATATACCATGGAAAAACTGCGCGCGCATGAAGCTCTGGGCGATTTATACCAGCTACAGGGATTGCACGAGAAGGCCATCGAGCAATACGGATATATGTATCAATTGGCTGAAAAAGTAAACGATTATGAATCGGAGGGCCACGCGCTGGAAAATATCGGCCAGATCAATATCCTGCTGGGCCATACCTCAGCGGCGATGACCAACCTCCATAACGCGGTTTCCATTTTCCGTGAACACAATCATTCCTCAGGCGTGGCGGCGGTGCTTCTGCTTATAGGTGATGCGTATGCCGCTACCGGTGATTTTGAAGAAGCCCTTACTTATTATGAAAACGCCCGGGTATTATGGGAAAAGGAGCCAAATCCCGACCGGATGGCCGAATGCTACAATCATATTGCCGTCATTCATGCCAATCGGGGCGATTATGATAAAGCGCTGGAATACCACCAGAAATCTCTGGCACTCCGGGGCGATACCGGTGATACATCCGGGTTATCCATATCGCATCTGAACCTGGGAGAACTCCTGCTGAACACTGGTGATTATGAGCAGGCGCAGGAACATTACTTAAAAGCCCTTCAGTTGAAACAGCAATACGGTGATAAACCCGGAGAGGCCTCAGCCCTTCGGGGCATCGGAATCGTTTATTCCCGTCTTGGCCAATATGATTTGGCACAGCAATATTTCGAGAAGTCGCTCGCCATTGAAAAACGCATTGACAATCCCGTCGGGCTGGCGCTGACTTACCATTGCCAGGCGGAACTGGAAATCAACAGCGGATACTACGATTCGGCCATAACCAGTTATGAGCGGGCGATGAGTATTATTAATGAATCTAGCAACCGGAAACTGCAATCAACGATCCTCCACCGCCAGGGGCGCCTGTTTCATCTTCTGGGGGATGATCATGTGGCCCGGCAAAGAATGGAAGCGGCCCTCGATCTGGCAATCAAAATACAATATCCGCAGCAAATGGCCGAAATCAAAAGTTATCTGGGTTATATCCGTTATATCAACGGGGAAACCCATGAGGGATTTGCCCTGATGGAAGAAGGCTCGGCGGCGGCCCATTCCATGGCCAATATATGGCTTATCTGTGAGTGCGATTATCTGAAAGCCTATGGTCTTATTCATCAACGGCAATATAAACCGGGCTTTCAATTATGCCGTGAACTGATCGAATTGTGCGAGCGGATTAATAATCTGGAGTACAATACCAAATTGCTTTTACTGATGGCGCACGCCTTTATGAATCTGGAACAATGGCCCGACGCGCTGGAATGCGTGAACCGTGCGGCCAGCATTTCACAGAGCCTCCGGATGCCCTATCTGGAGATGAAAATAGAAAATTACTTCAGCCAGATTCATTTTCAGACCGGCCGTCTGGAGGATGCGAAAAATCATGCCGCGCATTTTTCCGGTATTATTGATCAGATTTTCCTGCACATGCCTGCCGAGTTCCATGCTTCCTATACGCATTCCAAATCTACCCATGAACGTATCGATTTCGGTCTTTCCCGCAAAACCTCTCAGCGCTTTGAAGAACGGTCGCGCCTGCAGCAGGAAGTGGCCGCCGCCCACGAAATTCTTCAGGAAACGATTGACCGCATGGACGCCGTACACGCGGTTTCCACCAAGGAGTTCCAGGCCATTTACGATATGGCCCAGACCATCAACTCGATACTTGATCTGGACCTGCTCCTTGAAAAAATTATGGATCTGGTCATTGAAACCGTGCACGCCGAACGCGGGATGATTTTTCTCAAAGAACAGGATGCCTGGAAGGTCCACGTGGCCCGTAATATGAGCAAGGAAAACATCCAGAACGTCACTGAAGTCAGTCACAGCATTATTGAAAACGTCAGCGCAACCGGCAAAGCCATCTTTTCCATTGACGCCCGGGACGATTACCGGTTTAAGGACAAGAAAAGCATTGTTCAGCTGGATATTGTTTCTTTCATGTGTATCCCGCTGAAAATTAAATCCGAAAGTCTCGGCGTCGTCTATGTAGATAACCGCAACATGGTGGGCCGTTTCAACCAGAAGAATCTGGATTTTTTATCGCTCTTTGCCAATCTGGCCGGTATTGCCATCGAGAATGCCCGGCTGCACGCGCGCCTGTTTGACGAGAACATCAAGCTGAAAGAAGAAAACATCCAGTTGAAGAACGAAATCACGCGCCAGTTTGAAATTGAAACCAACATTAAGGGCAACAGCGAACCGATCCGGAAAGTACTCAGTCTCATTAAGATTGCCACCAAGGTCAACAGCAATGTACTGATTGAAGGGGAAAGCGGCACCGGCAAGGAACTGGTGGCCCGGGCGATTCATTTCAACAGCGCCAGAAACCACGCCAAGTTTGTGCCCGTGAACTGCGGGGCGCTCACGGAAACCCTGCTTGAAAGCGAGTTGTTCGGCCACAAGCGCGGCTCCTTTTCCGGCGCCATGGCGGATAAAAAAGGCCTTTTTGAAGAAGCCGAGGGCGGCACGATTTTCCTCGATGAAATTACCAATACCACGCGGAATATGCAGGCGAAGCTGCTGCGCGTCCTGCAGGACGGCGAATTCCGGCGGGTCGGCGACACCGTCATCCGCAAAGTGGACGTCCGTATCATTTCAGCGACCAATCTGGATCTGTGGAATGAAGTGAAGAACGGCAATTTCCGCGAAGATCTTTTTTACCGTCTGAAAGTCATTTATATCAAAACACCGCCCTTGCGCGAACGTAAGGACGACATTATTCTGCTGGCCAATCATTTCCTATCGGAGTTAAACCGTTCGGAGAAGCAATTTAAAAAACTGAGTTCCCACGCCCTCGAGCTTCTGCTGGCCCATTCCTGGCCCGGCAATGTCAGAGAATTGCGCAATAAAATCGAGCAGGCCTATGCCATCAGCGAATCCGCGCTGATAACCGAACAGGGCTTTCCCGAACTCATGCTGATCGAAAAACGCAAAGACCGGGTGAGCGCCGGCCTCCTCAAGGACCGTATCGACCAGATTGAACGCCGCATCCTCATCGAAGAACTCAATAAATTTCAGTGGAATATACAGAAAACCGCGATGAACCTCGGTTTGTCGCGCCGTTCTTTATACGATAAACTGGAGAAGTATGAAATCAAACGTCAGGACAATCAACCCCATGAAACCAACGGGTAAATACTGTTCATGCCGGTTGGATTCTGCCAGGACGACGCATCGAATATTATGTCTCCTGATGATTGTGCTCGCGCAAACCGCCGTACCGTTATCCCCAACGCAGGCATCGTTTGACCAGAAAAAAGGCGCCCGTCCAATCGGTATGGGTGGCGCGTTTACAGCCGTCGCCAACACCGGAGATGCCCTGTACTACAACCCGGCCGGCTTGTGGGTCATCAATTCATTCCACACGCAGATGTTCTATTCGGCGCCGTTTAATATGCCCGATCTCAGCACCGTTGCCTGCAACCTGACCTATCCGACGGCCTACGGTAATGGTACCTTCAACGTGGAAACTTATGGATTTGATTTGTACCGCGAGACTTCCGTAGGGATAGCGTATAGTCAGGCCTACCGGAAGAAATTGCTGTTCGGGCTTGTACTCAACTATAACCATCTGGCCATAAAACGCGGCGGTCATGCCGGTACCTTCGGCGCCGATATCGGACTTCTGTATAAACCGCACGATCATCTGGCGGTGGGTATGATGGCCAAAAACATAAACCGTCCGGAACTGGGCGGCGATCCGCTGCCGCAGGTATTCTGCGCAGGGGCGGCTTATACCGGTCTCAGCCCGCTGACCGTTAGCATGGATCTGTATAAAGACGTTCGCTATCCGGCTGATCTGCGCCTGGGTGTCGAATATGTATTCCTGAAGCGTCTGTACGTGCGCACCGGATTTTCAACCAAACCCTCCCATTTTACCGGCGGATTCGGCTTTGATTTCGGGATGGGCGTTATAGATTATGCGTTTTATACCACGGGCGATCTCGGCGTAACCCATGCTGTCTCGACTTCGATTTATCTGAATCGCCAGCCCTCACGGACCATTAAAAGCGGCATCCAATGAGCTTAAAACGATTAACCCGCCGGCTGCTTGCGGCGGCCGGCCTATTGTTTTTTACCTCTTCTATACTTGTATCACAGGAAGAGGACTCTCTGGCCTTACCGGACACAATCGTCTCCGTGCAGGATGAGGATGTGGACGCCGTCATTGAAAAGCTGAAGGAACAATATCTGGAAAATTATACCGAAACGTCCGACGGCTCGCAGCTTTCCGAACAATTTGAATATTACCGTGCGCATCCTCTGGATATCAACATAGCCACTTTTCAGGAACTTTCCGACGTGCCGGGGCTGGGCGAAAAACTGGCGCACGCCATTGTGGCCTATCGTAAGAAAGAGCGCTACCAGACCATCCGCGATCTGCTCAAAGTGCCGTCGATGTCCCGCGAAAAGTTTGTTGAAGTGAAAGATTTTCTGACGGTACGCGCGCGTACGGCGCAAAAGCGCACCGCCCTGGTCATGCGGCAACGTACCAAAAGACAAATGGATCTAAGCGACGCCTTTTATAAAAAATATGACGGCAATCCCTATCAGACCTACGAACGCGTCAATCTGTATTATCAGCCGTATTGGAACGATAATCCGGATCCGTTGATTCGGGCCGGTATGGTTTTAGAAAAAGATCCGGGTGAACGAAGGTACAATGACCATCAGGTGGGATTTATTGAATGCAATAATTTTCCGTATATTCGCAAAGCCGTAATCGGCAATTACCAGCTTGAGTTTGGCCAGGCGCTGACGATGTGGAGCGGGACGGGCCTTTCCAAGAGTTCCGAAACCATCGAATCGGTCAAAAAACGCGCGCGGGGAATAAAAAGTTATAATTATGCATCCGAAAACTCGGCGTACCAGGGCATTGCTGTGGATTATGATTTTGATAGAATCTCTCAACTAAAGCCGTTTGATCTCATCGTCTTTTATTCATACAGTCATTACGACGTCTCCAAAAACCCGAATGGCTCGGTCAACAGCATATTGATGGACGGGTATCACCGCACACCCACCGAGATTGCGCGGCGCGGCTTTTTGCTGGAGACCTTAGGCGGGTTCCATACGGCTTATCACTTCGGGCAGTCTGCGGTCGGGATAACGTATTACGCTTCACAATATAACCGTTTGTTTGTCATTAACGATACAACGCGGAGCCGTTTCAATTTTTCGGGCCATAAGAACAACATCCTTGGCGCCGATTTTGATATATACTGGAAGCAACACAATTGGTTCGGCGAAGTAGCTAAGGACCGCGATCATTCGCTGGCTTTCAATTCCGGCTGGCGCATGGACTGGGGTCTGCTGGAACTTATGTTATTTTACCGGAATTACTCCAGGGCCTTTCAGAATTTCCATGGCTACGCGTTCGGCGAACAGAACGGTAAAACCCAGAATGAGGAAGGCATCTATACGGGTATTCAGTACAAACCGACCAGGAAAACCACACTCCAGGCCTACTATGACATCTTTCGGTATCCGTGGAGAAGTTATGAAGTACCGAAGCCCGTTAACGGGGATGATTTCCTGATACAATGGGAGCAGAAATTCTACCGGTCCACCTATACATTGGTGCGCTTTAAGAACGAACGCAAGGACGCTTCCTATCACACAACGGATGCGCTGGGACGCGACATAGTTATTGTCAGCCCCGCCAATACCCGCCGGGCGCGCTATCAAATCGAACAGCGCATTACGGGACAACTGCGGCTGAAAACCCGCCTTGAGCAGTGCTGGTATCACCTTGGCCCGACCCGGGAATACGGCATGCTGATTCACGAGGACCTCCGCTGGCAGCCGCATAAAAACGTGACTTTTTTCGGACGCATCTCTTTCTTTGACACGCCGAGTTTTAATACCGCTATTTACGAATACGAGAATGACGTGGAAGGCGTTTTTACCAATACCGCTTTGTACGGCAAGGGCCAGCGCTGGTATGTGATGATAAAGTACCGGTGGCTAAAACAATTTCAGATCGCCCTAAAATACTGGGAAATCTACAAGGATAATGTATCCGAAATCGGATCGGGTACCGATGCGGTACCGGGACAGGTACTGAGGAAAATTACCCTATCGATGGATGTAAATTTATAATTTCGCGCCGCAGTATTTACAGAATACCGCGTCATCATCGTGACCATCCCGACTGCAGGAAGGGCAGGCCTGCGTGCTTATCTTTGAAGCCTTAGAAATTTCAACCGTAACGATACCCGTCGGTACGGCGAGTATGCCGTAGCCGGTGATCATCAGCAGCGACGCCATAACCTGACCCAGCCAGGTATGGGGGACAATGTCGCCGAATCCCACGGTGGTCAACGTGACGATGGCCCAGTAAACGGATCGCGGGATGGTGTCAAAGCCGGGGTTGTCCTTTTCCACGATATGCATCACGGCTCCGGTAATAATCACAATCGATATGACCGTCAGCAGGAAAACAATAATTTTCGGGATGCTGGCGCGCATAGCCCGTTTGAGAATTTCCGCTTCAAAAACGTATTGCGTAAGTTTTAAAACGCGGAATAATCGAAGCAGACGGAATACGCGGATGATAATCAGGGACTGCATACCCGGTAGGAAAATGCTTAAATAGGTCGGCAATATCGATGATAAATCTATGACGCCGAAAAAGCTGAAAATATAACTACGCGGCTTCTTTACGCTAAGTATTCTCAGCGCATATTCCAGCGTAAACAATAAAGTGAAAGCCCATTCGGTAGCATAGAGTAAGTTGCCGGTTTCAGCCCGCACCGAGTCGACGCTTTCCAGCATCACTACGAGAATGCTGACAAGAATCGACGCAATCAGGACGATGTTAAATGTTTTACCGGCCGATGTATCGGCTTCATAGATAACTTCGTGTAAACGGGCGCGCCAATCGTTTGATGCTGTAACAGGCTCTATGGGTTTATTCATCTTGGGTGTCATGGTATTCAATCGCTTGAAATAAAGTTAAGGAAAATCCCGGATGGTCGGTGATTATTCCGGGTTAAGCGGATTTTGACCCGACAAAATGCATATCAACTGAAAATGAAAATTATTAAAATTTTGAAAGGACTTTTTCATAATTAGCGTGAGAACCAATCCAAAAACCGATCATTTCGTTTTTATGTTTTATGTCAATTACCCGCCATCCCAGGGTAATGCGCACGGAATAAATCGGTTTGCGTTTATTCACTTTTTTATATTCGAGGCTCGGATGTTCGGGATCTTTTTTTCACAATTTATATGCTTTTTTTGCTTGCTTTTTTTTATACGGTCGGGTAATTGATTAAATTCATCCGTAATATACGAAATCATAAATCTCTGAAACCCTTTTTCTTCTTTTTTTCCTTTTTTAAAATTGTCAAGGGCTTTATCGGCCATTTTTTCTAACTGTTTTTAAAACATTTCAAAACTTTCATTCCACCTCAATGCCATTTTCAAATCCTCTAGCAATTGCCCGGCGATCTGATCCTGCAAGGATTCAGGCAATTTGGATACTTGTTTTACGGCTTTTGTTAAATGTTGTCACGTTATTGTCCTTTCAATCTATTATCATTAATAGTAGGTTTTTTTTCGATAAAATCAAATACCATAGTTTGAAATACCGATTTTTGGGGTGTTACAATTTAAAATGCTACGGTTTGTTTTTTTAGAAAAGCCTGAAGAATACAATTGCTGGCAATTATTCATTAAGCGACTGTGACCCCGCACCCGCGGGCATGTGTAAAACGAACGCTTGTCCCGAGCCCGCTGTAAGCGGATCGAGGGACATAGCACCACTTAAGCGATGAGGACGGATGAAAAATTAATCGTTTATTTTACTTCACCGTTTTCTAAATTAACAAAAAAGCACCATGTGTTGTCTTCCCAAAATTCCCCGCCACCTATTACCATATCGTTTTGCCAATCTGAAAATACTTTTTTTCCTTCTGATGATTTATAATTGAACAAGAAAACTTCTAGAATTTTTTGATTATTTTCATTTATGAAGCCAATGTAATGGCGATAAATCTTGAATATTTATTTTTAATTTCATTTATACAATTTTTTTTATTTGCACATCCTTTTTCTGCAATTACTAATAAATTCTTTTGAATAATTGTTTCAGAACTTAATATTTGTGATGAGTCAGGCGTAAATCTTCCAATAATTTTACCAGGAACAGCGATCACATTGAAATCAGCAGGTACTATCGCACCCTTTCCATTATAAAATTGTTTGTCAATGGGCACTTCAAAATGCGCCATAGGGGCAGTTGAAAATGCGCCACCT
>CAZSRX010000039.1:0-33754 GCA_964609675.1 uncultured Bacteroidota bacterium
TAGGTAGTTTATGGTAAATATAAGGCCTCCTAGGGTCATATGATACAAACTTTAAGTAATCTCAGGCAGAAAACAGACAAAGGCGATGGCTCATAGAAGCGGTAATCATACGAAAACAGGCCAACATAAACAATTTACTTTTCAAAAATAACTATTATGAAGGTACATAGTCATTAGAACCCAATTGATGGTTTGTACCATTCAATGTATTCATATATTATTAGTATTGTTCTGAGCGTGGAAAGTTTTTGGATGCTGGTGTTCGTCACGTAGCAAATCATTAATCGTTTTAACCGGATTGAACGTAATCAGCGGCACCTCTACAAAAACGGTTATCCATTTTGCCATCGCGCCATTCCAGAGACCCGGAACCTCCAGGGCCTTAAGTTTCTTGCCGTCTTTCGATTTAATAGAAATAAATCCCGTGTTAGGGTCGACAAAATCCGGCAGGTGAAAATGGTTCCCCTTGTAATCTTTTACGCCACAAACCAGATCGACCGGATTGAAGTGCGTGGAAGATTCCCAGATTTTCTTTTGTTCCGGGTTTTCAATATCCACCTGGGATTGTTCAATGATCTGGCAGGAGACTTGTCCGTCGTGGTTTCTTACCCAGAACGGCCCGCCGCCCGGCTCACCTTCATTTTTGACCATACCACAGACACGGATGGGCCGATTCAAAAATTGATGCAGTCTACGCATTGTTATGATTGTATCGGCTGTTCGCAAATCCTGCGGCACATACAGATGCCATTCGTTTTCCAATGCGGCAATGATTTGGTCCGCGAGTTCGGTGGATGCAGGATTTTCATCCATCCGTTTAAGGTAGTTGAAAATAGCCGATTGGTATTTAAGCAACAGGCCTCCGAGCGCTTTTTTATAGCGGTAGGTCATAGGTTTTAAATGGTCGGGAACTACGTTGTCGATATTTTTTATAAAAACAATATCGCCCTTGAGTTCATTTAGATTGTTAATCAGTGTGCCGTGTCCTCCCGGTCGGAAAACCAGACGGCCGTCGGTGTCGCGGAACGGCGTATTGTCAGGGTTTACGGCAATGGTATTACTCGAAGTTTCCTGGAACGAGATTGTTACTTCCAGTCGTTTGCCATTCAGTTCATACAGGTGACGGACGGCTTCCAGGGCCTGACGGAATGCCGTTTCATGTTCCCTTGATAGGGTGAAGTGAATGCGAGCCCTCAGGTGGCGGTCGTACACATAATTAACGGCTTCGGTTAAATGTTCCTCCATGGCCGTACGGGCATGCGCGATATATTTATGAAAACGAATCAGTGCTTTAGGAAGATTGGAGTAATTAAGGCCGGCCTCCGTAAGGATATAACGAAGAATATCGGCATACCTCTGTTCATCCATCCAGGTTTCAAGAGCCACATTATGTTGCTTAAGACAATCGCGCAAATCTTCATAAAACGCAAAGTCTTTCATTCGCTCAAAAAATTCTCTCGTCTGCCGACCGTCATCGCTCAACGCCGATTGTTCTTCCAGCGTGCGGCGGTCAAAGGATTGGAACCGATTAGCGAAGGACTGCAGAAAGCTGAACATGCGGGTTGCGGCGCCGGAGGCCGGGACAAATTTCATCGTACGGCCTTCCGCGGCCTCTGGATTGTATATCGCCGCTAATGCTTCCGTCTCGTTTTCCGGAAGCGGTATAATCCCGTCGTTGAGCGTGCAGGGGCGTTCTAAGACAGCGAAGGGAAAACCACGGTGGAAAGTTTCGAGTTCCTGCAGCACTTTGCTTTCAGGAATTCCCATCTGACGGAGTTGATGATAATCGTTCGGGGTGAAGGGATTAATAAACATAGAGCCTGGAAGTTAAATGATATTTTTTTATGTAATGGTAAGTTAAATAAAACAAGTCAAAAAAAAAATACAATTTCATCGAAAATCAATTGCAAATGATGGCAACATTTTTATAAATTACTTAGCATATCCGCCAGAATGATTTATAAACAAAAGAAATGTTATGAAGCGAAGAGAGTTTATCAAACAGTTAACCCTTGGAACCGCAGGAGGCGTAATAATTATGTCAGGCTCATTAAATTTTATCATCAGTGAAAAGGAATGGTCAACCATGATGGATGCAAACGGCAAATATATTCTGCCGCCTTTGCCGTATGATTATGCAGCGTTGGAACCGCATATGGATGCCGAAACCGTCAAACTTCATCACGACATGCATCATCAGGCATACGTTAACGGCGCGAACAACGCGGAGGTTAAACTGAAGGAAGCGCTCGCATCGGGTAATTACGACCTGATTACGCACTGGGAGCGGGAAGCCGCGTTTCACGTATCGGGCCACATTCTGCACTCGGTTTTCTGGACCAACCTGACACCGAAATCGGCGCCGCCTAAAGGGGATCTGGAGAAACAGATTATCAAAGACTTCGGGTCATTCGACAATCTGAAGAAATACTTAACCGCAGTTACAGCCAAAGTGGAAGCCAGCGGCTGGGGGATACTCGCGTATCAGCCTTTTTTCAAAAAACTGGTGGTCATACAGGTCGAAAAGCATCATAACGTATTTCAGGCGGGCGCCATTCCGTTGCTGGTACTGGATGTCTGGGAACATGCCTATTATCTGAAATACCAAAATAAGCGCGCGGATTTCGTGAATGCGTTGTTCAATATCATTAACTGGGAAAATGTGGAACAGCGCCTGGCGAATGTGAAATAGCAAAAAAGCGAAATAGCTAAAAAGCAAACTTCTATGTGAAGATTAACTTTTTAAACTCAGCCGTTCGCCGAACCGTTTTCCGAATTCAAAGCAACGTTTTAATGCGTCATCATGCGGCGTAAATTTAACCACCAACGGCTCTTCGGCGGGTTTTAACTTAAGTTCTTTTAACATCACATCGATGATCCTGACGGCCTCGCCGCTCCAGCCGTAGGAACCGAACACGCCGGTAAGTTTACCCGCATCGCGAATCGGATTAATCACAGCGAACAACTTATAAATCGGCAGAAGCGTGTTTTTATTTATTGTCGGTGAACCAATCAGGATGGCGTCCGAGCGCATGACGTTTTCTTCCATCTGCGCCGGTTCCATCATTTCGATATCGTTGACCGCCGCTTCGATATCCCCAGAGGACCGGATACCCTGCGCGATCTTCTCGGCAATCTGTCCCGTATTATGATATGCGGATACATACGCGATCCACACGCGGTTTTTTCCGGGCAGACCGGCGTATTCTTTAGCATAGCGCTCGGTCATATCAACATATTTTTTCCAGTGGGTTCGCAGAATGGGTCCATGGCCGGTGCAAACCGCTTTAATTTCCAGGGGACGGATTTTCTCGATGGCTTTGAGCATGAACTTGCTGAAGGGACGCAGAATAACATTGAAATAATACGTAAACGCGTCATCAAAATTGCCGACCCGATCATCATACATGGCCGCATCGCAGTAATGGGAACCAAAAGAATCACAGGAAAAAAGAATTTTATCCTGCTCCAGGTAGGTATACATGGAATCCGGCCAGTGCAGGTTCGGCGCGGCAATGAATTTTAGCGTCTTATTGCCCAGATCCAGCGTCATACCATCCTTCGCGACTATATGCTTAAAGGTTTTACCGGTCAGGTCGCCCAGGTAACTGATCGCCGGGCCCGAACCTACAACCGTAGCGTCCGGCGCGAGTTCCAGTAGTTTCGCGATGCTTCCCGAGTGATCCGGCTCCGTATGATTCACGATGATGTATTTTATCTTTGCAGGATCGGTTACCGCATTAATTTTTTTAAGATACACATCCCAGTATTTTTCTTTCGCCGTCTCGATAATTGCCGGCTGATTCGCGTCAATGAAATAGGAATTATACGTCGTTCCATATTTGGTTTCCATCACAACATCAAACGTTATCAAATCGGGATCAAGAATACCGATCCATTTTACATCCGCGGTGATTTCCAGAACCTCTTTATCATTCATGGGATTTCCTTTCATTTGGCTTATTCAATACAATCGATACAATAAGAACGCAGCGTCTCCGATATCCTCCCGGCCCCTTGAATGGCAAGGGCGATTTGCCTTATCCTTTTTTCATCCATGGTTTCCAGCCTGACTCTGACGGAATCGGCTACCGTGGCCACAGCGGTTTTGTTTAGAGATTCATCAAGGACCGCGGCGGCAATGAAATAATCGACGCTTTTGATGAAATGGGTTTTAATCAGAGAGGTTTGTTTTTGCGGTTTACGGAATAATTTTGTGACGGGCTTTTCAGGATCATTGGTTATGGAAAGACCTGTAAAACCAGCGGCGACGGATGAATCGACGAGGTGCATGGTTAAACGTACGTCTTCGACGCTTTGATCATGAGTATAACAAGAAGAGGGACGGACCTTGCTGAGCATGGCATCCAGAAATTGGTTGGTAATTGCTCCAACTGCGCCGCCGGAAAGGGTATCGTTTTTTTCTATATTCCAGTGTTCACAACTTATGGTTTTCTGCAGATAGGATGTCGGCTTTGTTTTTGCGGTTTCATCTTCAACGAACTCAGTAAACTTTAAAAGAATATCGCCATGGTAAATACTGTCGGATGCTGTATCTTTTAACAGCGGTACCAGGACGCATAGGGTATTATTTACCCGTTCAATGCTCAGGCAAACGCTGTCACGCCCATCGGGAAAAATGAAATAAACTCCTGAATTCTGCAATCGCTCGAAACGTTTCGGATCAACCGGTATATACATTCCGGGCTTTGCGGAGATAACAACCGGTTTTTTTTGTATGTCCTCGTAAGGGCAATTTTCCTGAATTTTTTGGCAACTGTAAATGAATACCAGAAAAAGCCAGAGGTGATATTTCATGGTATTTTCACCCAAATAATAAATTGAAATAGGGATGTCTGTTATCAGACATCACTATTTTTCACCAAAAATTATTCCAGACTTCCTGTGACTTTTTCCACTTCGTCAAGAATCTCACAGGATTTTACGAGCGCTTTCATTGTGTTATGATCCGGGTAGAGTGGTCGGTCAATATCGAGATATTCTACGTGCCGACGGATGACTTCCTTGGCTTTGGAAACACCATACCCGAACTTGAACGGCTGGTCGCTTTTTTCACGGATATCCAGCGCTTGCGCGGCGGCCATGAATTCGATGCCGAGAATACCGTAAGCGTTATCGAGAATCTTCACGTTTTTCAGGGCAGTGTTCATGCCCATCGAGACAAAGTCTTCCTGGTCCGCGGCGGCGGGAATGGACTGGATTGAGGCCGGCATGGAAAGAATGCGTTGTTCCACGATCTGCATATCTGCCGTGTACTGACTCAGCATCAGGCCGGAGAACATGCCGGGCTGCGTGGTGAGGAATGGCGGCAGGCCGACGCTCAGTGCCGGATGGTTCAGCCGGTTCATACGGCGCTCCGAAAGTACGCTGACCATGGTTATTGCGGCGCCGACCATATCCATCGGCAGGGAAATGGGGGAGCCCTGGAAGTTGGCGCCGGATAGTTGCAAATTTTCCTCGGCGAAGAAAATCGGATTGTCGGCGACGCCGTTCAACTCGGTTTCGACTTGGGAACGCGCCCATCGGACGGCATCATGCGCGGCGCCGATAACCTGGGGAGTGGAACGCATGGAATACGCGTCCTGCACTTTGGTTTTAAGGCGTCCTTCACCGAGATCGCCGCCTTTGATCAGCTTCTGAATGGCCTTGGCCGAACGAATCGCGCCCGCAAAACCCCGCACTTCGTGTAATTTAACAGTATAGGGCTTCATATTTGCCTTGAGGGCCTCCAGCGTCATCGCGCACGCAATCTCGGCCTGTTTAAGCCATTTATTGGTGTCGTAAAGCATCAGACAACTCATACCGGTTATCACGTTGGAACCGTTGATGGCGGCGAGTCCGTCACGGGCTTTGAGGCCAGGAATAGCAATTCCGGCTTTATCCATAGCGACTTTACCCGGCAGGCGCTCCCCCTTGTAAAACGCTTCGCCTTCACCCATCAGCAGCAGCGCAATCTGGGACATCGGAGCGAGGTCGCCGCACGCGCCTACCGACCCTTTTTCGCAAACGACCGGCGTGACGCCTTTGTTCAGCATATCCACCATAGTCTGCGTGATTTCAATACGGCAGCCGGAATTACCATGCGCATGCACATTGATGCGGCTCAGAATAGCGGCCCGCACCTGTTCAATCGGTATTGGCTCGCCGATGCCTGCCGCGTGGTTATAGATGAGATATTTCTGGAAATCCTGCATCTGGTCGTCGTTAAGCACCACTTCCGAAAATTCGCCGATGCCGGTGTTGATGCCGTACATGATTTCGTGTTTCTCGATTTTCTTTTCCAGCATCGCGCGGCAGGCGTTGATACGTTTCACCGCGTCCGGATGAAGTTCCACTTTTTCGTTTTCGCGCGCCACTTTGACGACGTCTTCAATGGTCAGGTTATTGCCGGTTATGATGATAGCCATATGAGGAAGGTCCTTATTTTAAGTTTCAATTTTTTGCGGTTAATTTATTATATTTCATAATAAAATCAAACCAATTTATCATTAAAAAAAACGGGCGTTGTACAAATTCAAACCTGTACAACCGGAAAACAGGGTGCTTTATTTTTCATTTGAAATACCATCAGGAATTGCATGTATGCCTATAATCTCTCATGCGGTTTCCATCCGGCTCTGCCTCAGGATACTAAACCGGCTCGGTAAATATCACAGATAATGGCATGGTGTATATTATCAAAGGTGAAACGGAATGGAGCGCCAAACGATTATATATTAAAACTCAGAAGAACAGTACCCGTAACATAAATGATTTAGGGTTAAGTACCTGTATACCATTTGGCCGTATGGGAAAAACATATAAGGTTTACCGTGCAAAAAAAAGAAGAGAAAGAAAAGTCATTCTCGGCTTATGCAGACGAAAAGTGGGTTATAACAAAAATTGACGGATTATGGCATTGAAAAACAAGCCACAAAATAATCAGTGAAATTGGAATTCACAAACCAGAATGCCTAAAGGGATTCATCCGAAGCTTTGGAAGCAATGAGGAAATCAAACGTAAGGCGCCGGATAAGATTAACTTCACCGCTAATCAGTTTCATAAATAAATGAGAGTGCAAGCCAGCTTGTATCTATGATTGATCGTCCAGCAAACGGTCGATTTTTTTATTCAGTAAATCCACTTTTTTTTCCAGTTCATCGTTATTGTCCTGAACCATAGCGTCTACGAAAATGGAATTGACAAGTGAAAGACCAAATATGCCGCCGGTGATAAGAATCACCGCGAAGTAGCATTTGGTCAGGAAAGCCACCGTAAGACTGCTTCGGGATGCAATGAGGTCAGGTATTTCATACCAGCCCTCGACCGTAAAAATCTTAAATATCGAGTAAAACGACAGAAGCGGATCGCCGAAATATTCCGGCGCGATTTCCCGGTAAAAAAAGCAGGACAGTATCGATATAACAAAATTATAAATGACAAAACCGAATAAAACAATCACGGAGGCCTTTAATGCATGCTGAACCGCTTTGAGTAATTTATCTATATTCGGAAAATATTTAATAAAACGGAAAAACTTAAACACGCGCAGGACCCTTAACACAAGAAAATATTGCATGTGCGATTCATCGGCTTGGTTCAGGAACAGGCTGAAAAGCGAAGGCACCGCCAGAATAATAACGGTACCATCGAATAGGTTCCAGTGCGATTTCAGATACTCATGAGGGCTATAGACCATGAGCTTGGTAATCAGTTCGATCACAAAAAGGACGGTGATCAGATCATCGCAAAGCATGACGATGAGTTGATACGGTTCCGGTAGTCCAAAACCCTGCGCGAATATCAATATGGAGTTGATGATGACCAGCCAGAGTATGACATGGTCGTTCAGAAGCGGTGTAAATAATTTTTTCATATTTGGTTTGAGAGCTGTCCAAAATAATACAACATTAAATCCATGCTATCAATAAAATAAAGTATTTAGGACAGATTTAGCATCGTTTTCATAATCAGGTTGTCTGTTTTTTATTCATATGCTGTCCAATTAATTCAAGGGTAAACTGAGTTGTTCGTACGCTATCGGAATAGGCGGTGGCTGAAAAGGATTATCGATCCAATCCCATAAATCTCTGTAAACTTTGTTTGATCCATTTAAAAAAACTTTCAATTTGCCAGCGATCCTGATAGATGCGCGCAATCGTCGTTGCGCCCCAGTAACTGATGAAACACCCTCTCAAACAACGGCCAGGGACGCTGTTCGTTCGCATAGGCCAACGTCGACCGGAGGGGCGCCTTCTGAAGTCCTAAATGCTTGACCTTGCCAAGGCTGCAGGCGATACCGCCACATATTTCCCGTAAGGAATGGGCTTTTCCAACCTGGCAAAATAACATGGCTACAAATTGATCCCAACAACTGAAACCTTTGGATCCTTTCTCGGCCTTCAACGCTTTAACCTCCCGATAAAATTCATTCCGAGAAAATATTTGTAGAATTTGTCCGAAAACGCTATTTCATTGATTCAAGAGGAAGTCCTTTCTGCATCGGTTTCTTTGTTACAACTTAAATTTATGCAAAAGTGCTTCCTCTTTTAAATTTATTTTGGAAAGATATGTTCTGGAATAGTAAATCAGAAATACAATTACTGGACAAGAAATGAATAGCACTATAATCGAGCATAGTCATTTATCATTTTGGTTGCGCGGTAAGCAAATGAATCCCATTACAGAATTGTCGTTAATAACTTGTAGAATCCAACCTAACTTTTCCTCTGAAAATGTAATAGATGCTAATTGTGTAGGCCAGGACAAACGGAATGCCGATCAGGGCGATAGTGAGCATGATGCCGAGCGTTTTTGGCGATGAGGCCGCATTATAGATAGTCAGGCTGTTCTCCGGGTTGCCGGACGAGAAGACGATATTCGGGTACATGCCGATGCCGAAGAGCGACAGCAGAGCCATCATCGAGGCCACCGACGACAGAAACGCCGCGAACGGGCGGTTATGATGGACTTCCCGCGGAATGTTGGCAATCGCCAGCATATTCAGAATGGCCAGCATGAAAAATACCGGATGCTCTTTGATATTAGTAACCATGTGCGGATAATAAATCAGCGTCGCCATGGTGGTAGAGACATAACCAATCACGAAAAAAATAATTGAATTATTAATCCATCCGCGAATTTGCGACTGGAGGTTGCCTTCGGTTTTCATGTAGGCGTACAGCGCGCCGTGCATCATAAACAAAGCAACGGTGGTGATGCCCACCAGCAGGGCGTATGGATTCAGCATATCCATGAAACCGCCCGTATATTCATGCCCCGCGTCCAGCGGGACGCCGCGGATAATGTTGCCCAGCGCGACGCCCATCAAAAGGGCTATGATGATACTGGACACGCTGAACGCGACGTCCCAGTTCTGCCGCCAGCGGGCGCCCGGCCGTTTGCTCCGGAACTCAATAGCCACTGCGCGAAATATCAGGACGAACAGCAAGAGAATGAAGGCATTGTAAAATCCGGAGAAAACCGTTGCGTACACATGAGGAAATGCCGCAAATAACGCGCCGCCGCCGGTAACCAGCCAGACTTCGTTGCCGTCCCACACCGGTCCGATGGCATTAATCATAATCCGTCGGTCGGTATCGTTTTTTGTCAGCAGGTGCAGGGCACCTACGCCGAGATCGAATCCGTCGAGGATTGCATAGCCCGTGAAAAGTATGCCGATGAGTATAAACCAGACGGTATTTAAGTCAAATTCAAAAAGCATTTTTAAATCGGTATTTTCATTGTTTGCATAATTGTCCCCAGATGCTATATCTTTAAAAAAAACCTGAAATCGATATAAACCTTGGGTGCGTTATTTCTTCCTGTTTTGGCGCTTTCGTAGCGCATGTTACTTTTTAAAAATCTGCTTTTGCTGTGTATATTCCGATTCCATAGATTCCGGATTTTCCGGGCCGTGCTTGATTTTATGATCCAGCAGGTACAGGAATAGTACGAACAGCAAAAGGTAAATCGCCGTGAACAATATGAGCGAAAAAACCACCTGTTCCCCGGCGACGGTTTTGGAAAGTCCGTCTTTTGTGCGAAGGAGATTATAGACAATCCACGGCTGGCGGCCGACTTCGGCGGAAATCCAACCCAATTGATTGGCAATCTGCGGCAAGAGAACCGATAATATGAAAATTTTAAGCAGCCATGGCTTATTAAATAAGCGTTCTTTAGGAAGCAGGGTTAAACCCAGCAGACTCAATCCGATCAGCATGAATCCGATGGCGACCATGATATGATAGGACTGGAATACAATATTTACCGGCGGGCGGTCTTCTGGCGTAAAACTCCCAAGACCTGTTACCGGCTGTTCTGAATTCCCGTGAATCAGATAACTCAGCATACCGGGAATCGCGACGCCGAACCGTACGGTTTCGTCTTTTTCATTGACCCAGCCGAAGAGATACAGATCAGCCGGTTTTGCGCTGTCGTAATGGCCTTCAAAGGCGGCCAGCTTTGCCGGCTGATGTTCACTGACCACCCGCGCGCTGTGGTGGCCCGTGTATAACTGGAACAGGGACGCAAAGGCCGCCAGTCCGAGCGCGATGATGAAGGATTTTTTAGCGAACTCGACATAGCGTTTTTTAAGGATATAATAGGCGCTGACGCTGATAACCATGAACGCGCCCGCCTGCCAGCAGCCGGCCAGCACATGCGAAAGACGCTCCATAGACGAGGGATTAAAAACCATTTCCCAGAAATCGGTGATTTCGGCACGTATAAAGAGCCCGCTTCCTGCCAGATGATATCCTGCGGGCGTTTGCTGCCATGAGTTGGCGACCACGATCCATACGGCGCTTAACATGGAACCCAAAGAGACCATAACCGTGGAAAAGAAATGCATCTTCGGGCCGACCTTGTTCCAACCAAACACCAGCACCGCGAGAAAACCGGACTCAAGGAAAAACGCGAAGATACCCTCCGCCGCAAGCGCGCTGCCGAATACGTCGCCGACAAAACGGGAATAGGCCGCCCAGTTCGTGCCGAATTCAAATTCCATTACAATGCCTGTTGCTACGCCCATTGCGAACGTCAGCGCAAAAATCTTTACCCAGAAACGCGCCATGTTTTCATAAAGCCGGTTGCGGGTTTTCAGGTACAGGCCTTCCATAATGACGAGAATAACCCCGAGCCCGATACTGAGAGGAGGGTAAATATAATGAAACGCTATGGTGACAGCGAACTGAATACGCGACAGAATTTCAACATCCATGAGCGGTCTTAAAACAGATAATGCAATGAAGTTTCCCCAGGCAAGCGCCCGGAAATTTTTTATAACTAACCGTTGGCTTTTAGCTTCTCAACTATTTCCTTCAGCTTGGCGTCCGCTTCAGCTTCAGGGAACTGGCAGGTGCCCGCGCCTTTGTGGCCGCCGCCGCCGTAGGATGCCATTAACGCGCCGACGTCGGTTTTGCACGTTCGGTTGAATATGCTGTGGCCGACCGCGCACACCATGACGCCGGGTTCGCGGCCTTTAAAAAGACGCACCGAAATGTTCGCTTCCGGAAACAATGTATATATGAGGAATCGATTGCCAGCGGGCATTTTATCCACGTTGCGTGGATCGGTGATAATCACGTTGCCGTCCTGGCGTGAATATTTGAGCAAGGCTTCTTTAAAAGCGTCCTGATCCGCGAGGTACTTGTCCACTTTCGATTTAACTTCGGGCAATTGAAGAATCTCATTCACGGGTAATGTTTGAATCCACCCGATCATACGCTGGAAATAATCTTCGAATTCAGCCAGCCCCGAGCGCGGATCGAGCGTATAAGAAAGCAGCACCCAACCCTTCGGATTCAGCACGTCATCGATGGTGAGATTCGCACTGTCCACGCGGTCGGTTTCTTTGAGTAATTCCTCAAATTTTTTCAGTTCCTCCGGCTGCTGGTAGAAATCGTATATAACCCGGGCACAACTGGGCGCTACGGCGAACCGGCCCCGGTAATCATGTGTGGATTGATGTTCCTGACTGGTGTGATGGTCAAACCATAACGCGCAATTTGGATGATAGGGAAGATTGGCAATAATGTCATGGTCGGTTACCGTCACTTTGCCATCCTGCATGGCTTTGGCTTCCGCAAAGACGACCTCATCGATTTTTTCCATGATCGTAACAAATACCGCGCAGGTGAGCCCGTCCAAATCCGTTCGTGTGATTAATCTCATGGATGCCCTTATTCTTTAATTTTTATTAAATACGGTGGAATTAAATGAAAAAAACTAATCTATTCAATAAAAAAATTTCAGACTCTATTTTCAAGTTTTCTGAAACTGAAAGTTTATGGATTTGATGGCTATCCTCGGATTACCGTTGCGCAGTAACATTGTCAAAAAAAATTTTAAAAAACATTTGCTTTATGCACTTTTTTTTACTATTATTATGCCTGCAAAAGTTGTTTGAAAAAAGCAAGAATAAAAGAGGGCCTGATTCCGTTATGGTTTCAGAAGATAAATTAAGTTTTTTCTACTCCTCTCCTCCTCATTAGAAAACCCCGCGGTTCCCCCATAATCCGCGGGGTTTTCTTATTAAAACGCTTGTTTTTACAATGGTTAGTTTATGCCATGCTTTTGAGCAATCAGGTGATTGGCACGATATAACGATTCAAAGGTACCGGCATCGGTCCACCATCCCTTCATAAACTCATATTTCATTGCGTTTTTGTTTACGTAATGATTGTTTACGTCTGTTATTTCCAATTCGCCACGACCGGAGGGTTTGAGGGTTTTGATAACTTTAAATACTTCTGTATCATACATATAAATTCCAGTAACCGCGTAATTGGATTTGGGCTGTTTGGGCTTTTCCTCAATGCCGACGACTTTGTCTCCACGGAGTTCGGCCACGCCGAAACGCTGGGGATCAGGAACTTCCTTAAGAAATATGCGCGCGCCCTGCTTGGTTTTATCAAATTCTTTGACGGCTTCAGTTATACTGTCCTCAAATATGTTATCGCCGAGAATGACCACAATACTGTCGCCGGAGGCGTAGTGCTCGCAGAGTCCCAGCGCCTCGGCAATGCCGCCTTCTCCTTTCTGATAGACGTAATTGATATGCGACAGCTTAAAATCATGTCCGTTACCGAGAAGGCGCAGGAAATCGCCGGCAAAGTTGCCGCCGGTTACTAAAATGATATCGGTAATGCCGGCCTCGACCATTTTTTCAATAGGATAGAAAATCATCGGTTTATTGTATATGGGCAGCAGATGCTTGTTGGTGACAAGGGTTAGCGGCTGAAGCCGTGTACCCAGGCCGCCGGCTAGAATGATGCCTTTCATGATGCGTTCTCCTGTTTGGTATTATGTTTTTTTCGTCTGATTGTATGCCTTTTTCTTTTCCTGCATTTTTCTGATGAAACTCTCGTCGGTGATTAACGAGTACGCTTTGACCGGCTCGAAATTGTCGCGGATAATGGTTTCCACTTTATTTTTCAGTTCATCGCGCTGCGCGGCAGTTAATCCGGCGGTCGGCACGGGCTTATCAAAAGTCAGAAAAATCTCTTTGCGGAAACCCATATCGAAAACCGAGCGGTATTTGTGCATAATCTGAATCGTGCCGCTGATGGTCACGGGAATGATGGGTACCTGGGCGTCGATGGCCAGTAGAAATGCGCCTTTTTTGAATGGTGATATCTGACCGTCCAGACTGCGCGTGCCTTCTGCGTAGATCACGATATTGATACCATCATGGATTTTTTTGGCCGCTTTTTTCAGCGATTGGATGGCTTTTTCCCGGTTGCCGCGGTCAATCGAAATGAACCGCATGATCATCAGCGTGACGCCAAGAAATGGAGCCCAGAGCAGTTCTTTCTTGTATATCATTCTCAATTGCCGTGGGGTATACTTCATCATCAATGGAATATCGTACAGACTCTGATGATTGCTGACGAAAATGTAATGTCGGCCTGGTTCGATATTTTCCAGGCCCTTCACATGGACGCGCGCCCTGGCCAGTCGCAGCAGTCCGCCGGACCAGAATTTTTCTGTCCAGTACATCGCCCGGCCGAAGGGAAAGAAAATTGAAGTCGGGAAAGCGATAAAAATGCTCAATAAGGTATGCAGCAGGGACAGGGCAACAATGATTGCGGATAGCGCTTGGTGCACCATAAGTGGTTATGCCTTGAATAGTTCGGAAATGATGGTTGCGATAAGGCCGGAAAGTTCCACTTCCGTGGCCGTTGTCCGGCTTATTGGTTGGAAGCGGCACGTCGGGCTGTCGGCGCCGGTTCGGTTGAATGTATATTTGCAGCACGAGTCACCGACGCAGTTGTCCATGCAGGAAACGCATTTCAGATGATGATCCTCTGCGGTGCCGTATATCGTTCGAAGTGCATTCAGGCTGTCTACAGCCGGTTTATCCAGGATTTTCGCTCCGCCGAGGCATTGGCTGATGAATACTATTTGCGCGTAATGTTCAATGCGCTCCAGCTTATAATAAGCGTTCCAGACGGAGTCGCCGGCCGTGACCACGCCGTGACTGGCCAGAAGCGCCGCGTCGGTCTTGTTAAAAACCGGCGCGACGGCCGCCGCCAGTTCGTCGGTGGATGGAAGCGCGAACGGAATCAATGGCACGGCGCCGATGGTGGTGATGATTTCAGGTGAGATGCAGGCGTCCAATGAAACGCCAGCCGTGGCGAAAGCCGTGGCATAAGCCGGGTGCGCATGAACAACGGATTGGACATCCGGTCGGGCGCTGTATATTGCTAGATGCATTTTCATTTCCGTAGTTGGTTTCCGCAACCCCTCCATGACGGTGCCGTGCCGGTCCACTTTAAGGATATCCGTCATACGCAAATCGCCCTTGCATAGGCCGGACGGCGTAATGAGAAAGAAACCAGAATCAAGGCGCGCGCTGATATTGCCGTCGTTAGCGGCAACAAAACCTTTATCATACAGCCGTCGTCCGCACTGGACAATTTCATGTTTGATTTCCGCCTCGCTTTTCATGCCTGACCTAACGCCGTATGCAGTTGTTTCTGGATGACGCTCAGGTTATCGGCATTCACCGGTTCGTCCCTGATGATTTTTCCTTCCGCCATCAGCAGGCATCGGTTAGCGATGGGAAGAATGGCCTCCGGATCGTGCGAAGAAATGATAATTGTGCCCTTCCCGCTACGGTAGGATTGGATGATCGCATCCAGGTAGGCCGCCGCGGCAAGGTCGAGCCCTGTGTAAGGTTCGTCCAACAGTAACAGATTAGGCTCATGAATTATGGCTCGGGCAAGCGCCAGTCGCTGCTGCTGACCGCGAGACAAATGACGCACTTTCTCATGGCGGCACGTATATAAACCGTATTGTTTCAGTAATGCTTTGACGCGTTTATCGGGTTGTTCCAGTTGATATCCGGCAGCGAAAAATAACAGGTTTTCTTCTGCAGATAAATCGCCATATAGACCGACAGCGTGTCCGAGATATCCGGTCCGGCTCTGATATACCAATCGGTTCTTTTTTATCGGCTGACCCTCGAAAAACAAATCGCCGGCAGAAGGCTTCATCAGCAGCGCCAGTATTTTAATCAGCGTGGTTTTACCCGCTCCGTTCTTTCCGTATATGGCGACGGATTCGTTCGGGCCAAACGATAGAGAAATTTGGTTCAAAGCGGTTTTCCAGCCGTATTGTTTGCTGACAGCTCTTAATTCTAGGGTTGTATGCAGCATAGGGTTTCAATTCCGTTCTGCAGGAAAATTTTTAGCATACCAGCCAATATAAATTAAAAAAACCGAAATAAGAAATAAAATAATCCACCAGGCATATTTCTGTACCATGTTTTCAGCGCTTCGGATCTGCAGCGCTTCTTCCCCGGGCCGGTCGCTGCCTCCGTTCAAAGTGATTGTTATCCAGTTTCCTGCGGGAAGATAATTTAACTGATAAGAAGAAAAATTGCTATTCAAAAGATTATCGTCTTTTATCGGCGTAAAATTTTCTGCTACTGTTTGGATATCGGAAGGCGTTATAAACACATAAATATTCCTCAAATCATACGGCCATGTCTGCTTGTAGGTGTAGGAAGCGGTTTCATACGAGGCAATATATCTGACCTGCACCGTGCTGGTACCCAGCCGTATCGGGAAGCGGATACCGATGGCGCCTCCTTGATACATTGTATCCGCCGGAAGGGGCATGTTTTCCTGAAATTGCGTTTTTACGGACGTCAATGACGCGCCCTGCAACGAATTAAAAGTAAAGGTGGGGCGGTCCCCGGCAGTCAGATAGGTTAATTTACTTTCGTTGTGTAATTCATATAACTCCTCGATGTATAATTTTCCCCGGCTTTTGGAAAAGACGAGCTGCGGAAGCGTAATTTTAAAATCCGGACGGATTGATGAAGTGTCAAAAACTTTGATACTATGGGTGTAGCTCCGGGCCGAGTCCACTTTAATGTATGCACTGTACGTTACGGATTGATAGTTAGCCCGCAAAATATAAGAATGTTCTTTATCAGGAATCAGATTTTTGAATTCATAATGATCGGTCCGGAAAATTTCACCGGCCGTTTCCATACCATTGCCGGGCCGGTGGAGACGAACCCAGTCGCACGAAACAGGCTTGCCGGTGGTCCCATTAATGACTTGACCCGTTAAAACAGCTGTGGATGTTGTATGTGTCTGAGAAAACAGACCGCATAGCCCGGACAAGGCGAGATAAAAAATTATAAGATATTTAATCATGATGCAGACTCAGCTGATGGGTTCGTACATTTTATTGGTGATCGCAGAGCCATAATGCCGCCGGTTATCAGGATGATTGCTCCTATCCATATCCATTTTACAAGAGGATTGATAAAGACATGCAACATCAGAGACTGATCTTCCGGATGGTATTCAGATAAAACGACATAAATGTCCTTGCTCAAATTGCTGAACCAGTCGATTTCGGATGAGTATTGCTGACTGGAAGAATAAAAACGGCTTTCCGGGATTAGTTGGGCAATGAAGCGGTTATGCTCGTACAGACTGAGCATGACTTTCAGGCTTTCATACTGCCGGGTCTGGTCGAAGGTTACCGAATTGATTTCCAGCTCATAACCGCTAAAGTGTAAGCGCTCTCCGGCTTTCCCCTGTAAGGTCGCTTGTTCGTTAAAATAACCGCCTGAAATGCCTATAAAAATCAGCATGAGTCCTAAGTGACTTAAATGGCTGCCCAGTTTGGTGCGTTCACGGGACAAAATCTTTAAAAGTGATTGAAAAGAGCGGTTCGAAGATTTAAAGAAAATGCCAAAAGTAGCATAAACCTCCTGACCAATAATGACAAACATGAAAGCCGAGAGCGCATAGAGTCCATGGATGATGAAGCCTGTTCGGATGACCAGCAATGTCATCAGGCCGGTTACCAAACCTGCAAGGAGTGGGAAACGAAATTTTTTCAGTATATCTTTGACCGGATTTATTTCCCAAGAAAGCCGTATGCCGCAGCCAATAAGGAACAGTAGCAATAAGGCCAGCGGAATGGATACGCTGAGGAAATATTCTTTGCCAAGCGTCATCACTCTGCCGGTGAATAGTTCATAGAGCGTTGGGAACAGCGTGCCGTAGGCGATAGCGATCGTTAGAAATACCAGGACAAGATTATTGAAAAGAAAAGCGCTTTCCCTGGAAATCAGAGGTATCGGTGACTCACGATGCGACAAATGTTTTTTACGACTCAGTATGACGGCGATAATGAAAACAGTGGTTAGCGAAATAAACACCAGGAAGTAATACCCAAGCGGGTTTTCTGCGAAGGCATGGACGCTGGAAACAACGCCGGAACGGGTGATATAAGTGGCCAGAAGACAAAGCAGATAGGTCAGGACAGTGAGAACGATATTCCAGATTCGGAACCGATTACGCTGGGTCTGAACGATAGCCGAATGCAAAAACGCGGTAGCCGTCAGCCAGGGAAGCAGCGAAGCATTTTCCACTGGATCCCATGCCCAATAACCGCCCCATCCCAATTCGGCATAGGCCCACCAGGCGCCCAGCATGATTCCGGCGCTTAAGAATAACCATGCCAGCAACGACCAGATGCGGGCCGGATAAAGCCATTTTCCGTTATAATCGCCGCTAAGTAGAGAAGCTACGGCCAGTCCGGCCGGAATAAGAAATCCTGAATAGCCGGCAAATAGAAGCGGCGGATGTATGACCATTGCAGGATGCTGAAGCAGGGGATTCAAGCCTTTGCCGTCAGCCGGAAAAAACGGTAAAACCGTTCCATCCGGATAGACCTGTTCCAGCAAGGCGAAGGGGTTGGCGGCCCAGATGTTCAGCGTCAGAAAAAATAACTGAGCGAAAGCCGTGATAACAATATAATGGGGCAGGCCGCTATACCGGCTTTTGTACAGCCAGCGGACGGAGATTACGATCATGAGTGTCAGCAGTAACGACCAGAGCAGAAGCGAACCGCTCTGTCCGGCCCAGAAAGCGGAGAGCTTGAAATACTCCGGTAAATCCCGGCTTGAATGGGATGCGACGTACTCTACATGGAAGTCATCGGCCAGAAGTAGGTACCACAAAGCGGCCGAAGCCAGAACCACGCCGCCAAAAGTAAACCGGATTAATGTGAGTGAAAGCGTAACGCCAGCGGCCTTTTTCCTGATGATAGCATTCAGGGCAACAAGGATGGTCAGAAGGTTTGTTACAAAAGCCGAAAGCAACGCCAGAGTACCTATCAGATACATACGCTGCCTTTTATTTCGGTTTTATCAACGATAAAATTCGCTTTCTGTAATAGGTGTGAGTAAGCATGGGATAAGCCTTGTGGGCGTCGCTGAATTTTGCAGCCTCCGCTACGGGCATTAGTTGGAATTTTTGGCTTTGTTTTTAGCCAGCACTTTTTCGATGGTATCTTTTAATTCCGTAACATCGGAAGATTTCACGACATAGGCTTCGGCGGCCCAGCTCATAAAATCGTTTTTATAATGTGAAAAAGCCGAATTGATAATAACCGGCACGGACAGGTGGTAGTCCAGCATTCGCGTGATAAATTCCAGCCCGTCCCCTTCGGCCATCTGGATATCCAGCACGATCAGGTCGGGTTTTACTTCTTCCAGGCATTTTAACGCCGCACGGCCGTTTCCGGCGCAGACCACTTCATGACCCATGCTTTCAATCTCTACCCGGTAGAGAAGCTGCAAATTGGGTTCATCTTCGATTAAAAAGATTTTTGCCATGATACCGTATCTTTCATATAATCGATAAATTATAAAACAACTTGTTTTTAATATTTACCTGTCATACCTTATTGCCAGATTGTTTGGCGGATACACAACACAACCAAACGTCTCAGACAAAAAAATATAATCAGTAAATTTTCATAATGCAATGATAAAATCCTTTCTGAATCACGGCGCTTTTTTGAGGGGTTTGTTAACAGTGGCCGGGGTCACAGGCCTAATCCTTGGCTATAGGCCCGCTTGTGCCCAGCAGTTCCTGTTTGATCACCTGACGCTGGAAAACGGCTTATCGCAAAGCTCGGTATTATGCCTTTTTCAGGATCAAAGCGGATTTATCTGGGCCGGGACTCAGGACGGACTGAATATGTTTAACGGATATAATTTCACAATATACCGCAACGACCGGCAGGACAGTCTCTCATTATCGGATAACTGGATTACGGATATTGTTCAGGATAGCCGGAAACAGCTATGGATCGGCACTCAAAACGGTGGTTTAAATAAGCTGGAAGTTAATGAAAATCGCCAGGTCGTCTTTAAACGGTTGAATACCGATTCCCGTCCTTCGTTGCCGCATAATTACATCGGTGCTTTGGCGGCAGATCCTCGCGGTTATTTGTGGATAGGTCTTCGTGGAGGCGGCTTATGCCGGCTGGACTTGCAAACGGAAGAAATTATTTCTTACAAACCGGGCGGCGAAAAGGACCGCTTTATTGCGGGCGGTGAATCACAAACCCTTCCGGATGAACGTATCCAGACCCTGTTTGTAGATAAAAACGGCTGGGTATGGATGGGCACTGTCGGGGGTGGCCTGATACGGTATGACCCTGAGCGAAACAGATTCCGGCAATATATTAACGATCCCGCTGATGGCTTGTCGATCAGCCATAATGACGTTAAAACCATCGCAGAAGACGCTGAAGGCCGATTGTGGGTAGGCACTCTGGGCGGCGGTCTTAACATTATGAACGCGGATGAAACCTTTACCCACATTCGCGCAGGAACCGGCGGTGATCGTACCATCACAGATGATTTCATTTGGCGTCTGTATAAGGATCGGTCAGGAAGAATGTGGGTAGGCTATTTTCACCGTGGCTTCAGCATACATCATCCCGTAACTAAAAAATTCACGCACGTGGAACATGAGCCGAATCAAAGTCGAGGCCTGAACGATAATTATGTAATGTCCGTGCTGGAAGACCAGGGCGGTACGTTCTGGATCGGCACCGGCGGCGGCGGCATCAATAAATTTCATCCGCATACCGTTAAATTTAAACATTATAAGAAAGACGCCCGTTCAACCGGCAGCCTGAGCGATGATTTTATATGGTCCATCTGTGAGGATAAAAGCGGCGTTGTCTGGATTGGCACCAAACGCGGTGGATTGAACCGCTGGGAACGCACTACCGGTGCGTTTACCGTTTACCGCCAGCGTTCCGGAGATCCAAACAGTATCTGCAGCGATCAGATATGGTCTATTCTGGAAGACCGCCGCGGCCGTTTATGGATTGGTTCTGCCGGAGGCGGCATCAGCATCATGGATAAAACACGCACACGGTTTGTGACGATGAAATCGGACGCGGATCGGTACGCGCGAACGGGTCAAAGCGTGTACCGTAATGAAACGCTGCTGAGCGATAATTATATCTGGTGTTTTTTAGAAGACCGCGACGGTTACTTATGGATTGGCACGGGGCGTGGCGGATTAAACAGATTTGATGAAAGCTCACGGACATTTACCTGTTATCGTTATAATCCCAATGATTCGACCAGTATTTCCGACGATTACGTCCAGGCGCTGTTTCAGGATTCCCGCGGAGAATTATGGGTTGGTACCAAACGGGGAGGATTAAATCATTTTAACCGTTCTACCGAAACCTTTGAAAGATTCCAGCAGTCTGATAATCCGAGTTCCATCAGCCATAATGATGTACACGCTATCGTTGAGGATGAACGTGGCAATCTCTGGATCGGCACCAGCGCCGGGCTGAATTATTTTTCCTACGCCACAAAAACCTTCAAGGCGTACGGTGTAAAAGATGGGCTGCCCGATGCTTGCATATACGGGATTCTGCAGGATGATCAGGGCTGTCTATGGCTGAGCACCAACCGCGGACTGTCCAGGTTTAATGTACGCGATCTCGATTCGGTAAACCATCCGCGGGAACTGATGGCCCGATTTAGGAATTATGACGTCCGGGACGGTCTCCAGAATATGGAATTTAACACCGGAGCGTTTTATAAAAGCCGTGCAGGGGAAATGTTTTTTGGCGGTATTAATGGATTCAATGTATTTGATCCCCGCGGACTCAGGGATAATCTGCATTTACCGCCGGTGGTGCTAACCACTTTCCGAAAACCAGACGCCACCTGGACCGCTCCGGCGCTTCAGAATTTAACGGAAATAGAACTTCATGTACGGGATAACCTGATTGCGTTTGAATTTGCCGCACTGGATTATGCCGTGCCGTCCAAAAACCGGTATGCTTACCAATTGGAGGGTTTCGACCCTGACTGGGTATATTCCGGATCGCGCCGGTTTGTAAATTACACCAATCTTTCTCAGGGCGAGTATACTTTCCGCGTTAAAGGGTCCAACAATGACGGGTACTGGAATGAAGACGGGCTTTCGGTGAAAATCCGTATCCGGCCTCCGTGGTGGATGACATGGTGGTTTCAGGGGATTTTCGGGTTTGGAATTATCGCAGGCGTGTATGCTTTCTACCGTTTACGGATGAAAGCCGTAGAAAAAAGAAACATGGAACTCAGGAAAACCATATCCGAACGTACGTCGGAACTCACCGAATATGCGCAGCGGCTGGAAATGACCAATGCGGCCCTTCAGAACGCCAATAAGCAGATTACTGAATCAAACGAAGCTCTGATAACCGCCAACCGCCAGATTACCATCGCTAATCAGATGAAATCCAAATTCCTGGCCACAATGAGTCACGAACTCCGGACGCCGCTAAATGCGATCATCGGTTTTTCTGATCTGCTGCTCCGGAATTCGCTGGGCGAACTTAATCCGGAGCAGGCTGACGCCCAGAAGGCCATCCTGGAAAGCGGGCAGAATCTCTTGCGCCTGATTAATGACATTCTCGATCTCTCAAAAATCGAAGCCGGCAAAATGGAATTGCACCTGTCGGACATCAGCCTGAACGAAATCATTCTCGCAGTTTGCAATGTAATTACGCCATTGCTTAAAAAGAAAAAGCAGCAGATCGAAGTGCTGATTTCCGAACGCGTGCCGGATATTTATGTGGATGAAACGAAAATCAAGCAGGTGCTGCTGAACCTGCTCAGCAACGCCAATAAATTTACCGATGAAGGCGGAAAGATTGTGATTGCCGCGGACGTGGTGCTGCGGGAAGATGCCGATTTTGACGAAGTGGACATCCGGGTTATCGACAACGGCAAAGGCATACCGCCGGACGAACTAGAGGCCATTTTCGAGGAATTCCGGCAATCGTCGCTGACTATCGGCGGCAATTATCCCAAAGGCACCGGCCTCGGATTGACGCTGTCCCGAAAAATCGTTCAGCTGCACCACGGCAAAATCTGGGCGGAAAGTGACGGTCTCAATGGCAGTACTTTTATAATCCGGTTGCCGTTGAAGCACAAGCTGGTCCGTGAATACAAACCCAAAATTACAGAAGAAGGCGGGCGTAAAAAACCGAAAATTCTTATTATTGAAGACGATCTCAACGCTCTCAAGTTGCTCCAATTTTATTTGGAAAACCAGGGATACGACCTGATTAAGGCGCTCAACGGCGCGGAAGGAATTCGGCTGGCCAAAGAATACCGGCCGAACGTGATCACGCTGGACATCATGCTTCCCGACAAAAGCGGGTGGGAAGTCCTTGAAGCGCTGAAAGCCATGCCGGAGACCGAAAAAATTCCCGTGATTCTGATTACAGCGTTTGAAGACCGCGATCTGGGATACCGGCTGAACGCCACACGGTATTTTGTAAAACCCGTTGACCGGCAGGAATTGCTCCAGGCCGTAAATCAGCTATCCTCCGATAAAAGCGTCTTGAAACCGATGCAAAAAGAGGAATTTCTGGACGAAATAAAAAAAATATCTGAAATCAAAAACGAGCAAGCGTAAAGGCGATGTTTATGAGAATGCGTTTGACGTTCTGGCTGATATTTTTTATGGCTGGTGCCGCGTGGGCTGGAGAAGGACAGAATCTGATTTACCGGATGACCATCGACGGTGTGATTAATCCTGCCTCAGCCGAGTTTGTACAGAAAGGGATTGCAAAGGCCACCGAAGACAGCGCCAGGTGTCTTGTGATTGAAATGGATACCCCGGGCGGGCTTATGAAATCCATGAATATTATAGTAAAGAGCATCCTGACATCCGAAGTGCCGGTGGTGGTGTATGTATCGCCCGGCGGTTCTCATTGCGCGTCGGCGGGCGTGTTTATCATGATGGCGGCTCACGTAGCGGCCATGAGCCCGGGAACGAACATCGGGGCGGCCCATCCGGTTACGATTGGCGGCGGCGCGGATTCGGCGTCTTCGGCCATGATGGAAAAAGTAACCAATGACGCGGTGGCCTTCATTCGCAGTATCGCGCAAAAAAACGGACGCAATGCCGACTGGGCGGAAGATGCCGTACGAAAAAGCGTTTCGGTTACCGAAACCGAAGCGCTGGAAAAAAAAGTCATTGATCTGATCGCCCCGAGTTTTGACAGTCTCCTTATAAAGATTCATCGCCGCGAAGTGGAAACCGTGCTGGGCAAACGGGTCATCCTGACGGGTAATCCCCAGATTGTAAAGATAGAACGCTCATGGCGGTTTGCATTACTTGACATACTCACCGATCCAAACATCGCCTATATCCTTATGATGCTCGGAATCTACGGGCTGTTCTTTGAACTCTATAATCCCGGGTCAATTGTGCCCGGTGTTGTCGGCGGCATTTGTCTGATTCTGGCGTTCTACTCCTTTCAAACCATTCCAATCAATTTTGCCGGACTGGCTCTCATTATCTTTGCGGTGATTCTGTTTCTTCTGGAAATTAAAGTAACCAGTTACGGCGTGCTGACCATCGGCGGCGTCGTATCGCTGCTTCTGGGCTCGCTGATGCTAATTGATTCTCCGGACGATATGATTCGCCTGTCTTATTCGGTTATCATTCCGATTGTGGTCATTACCGCGGTGTTTTTCCTGGTAATAATCGGTTACGGCATCAAAGCGCAGACCCGGAAAGTATCCACCGGTTCGGAATCCATGGCAGGTATGATAGGGGAGGTTATTGAAAAAATCGAACCCGGGAAAACCGGAAAAATATCCGTACACGGCGAAATCTGGAAAGCGGTCAGCGATTCGCCGCTGGAAATCCACGATCGGGTCAGGGTCATTCGTATGAATCAGTTGTTGCTTACTGTCGAAAAAATATAACCACCATCCCAAGGAGGCTTTATGATGGAATATAATCTGATTCTGCCGTTCATTGTCTTTTTAGGTATTTTCTTTTTAAGCAGCGCCATTAAGGTACTGCGGGAATACGAGCGGGGCGTGGTATTCCGGCTCGGTCGATTGATAGAAGTCAAAGGCCCGGGACTCATCATCATTATCCCGATCGTAGATAAACTGCTTAAAGTGAGTCTCCGTACGGTCGTGATGGATGTACCGCCGCAGGACATCATCACCAGAGACAATGTTTCCGCGCAGGTTAATGCCGTGGTTTATTTTCGTGTGATCCAACCGGACAAAGCCATTACCGAAGTGGAAAATTATATCGCTGCGACTTCCCAGCTATCCCAGACGACCCTTCGCAGCATCATCGGACAGTTTGAACTGGACGACCTGCTGGCCGACCGCGAAAAGATTAACAAACAACTGCAGGAAATTATCGACAACCAGACCGAGCCGTGGGGTATTAAGGTATCAGCCGTCGAAGTAAAGCATATTGACCTGCCGCAAGAAATGAAGCGCGCCATGGCCAAGCAGGCCGAGGCCGAACGCGAACGCCGTTCCAAAGTCATCGCGGCAGACGGCGAATACCAGGCCGCACAAAAACTATTTGAGGCATCGGATATCATCAGCCGATCGCCGGCGGCCCTGCAGCTTCGTTATCTCCAGACGCTGGCTGAAATCGCCACCGAAAACAACTCCACAACGATCTTCCCGATTCCCATTGACTTCCTGAAAGCGTTTATGCCCAAAGAACCGCCCCGTTCGTAGCTAACGGCAAAGTCCTAAAAAAAAAGCGGGCCGAAATTACATCCGGTCCGCTTTTTCCCAATATGGGTTGATTATTTATGGATTACCGATTGAACCAGTGAACGGAATTTCTGTGTGTCAAAGGGTTTGCTGACGTACATGTCGCAACCGGCGTCGATGATTTTTTCCTCGTCGCCTTTCATCGCATGGGCGGTTAGGGCAATAATGGGTATGTGTTTGAGCTTGTCATCGTTCTTTATTCTACGGGCTACTTCATAACCGTCAATTTTTGGGATCTGAATGTCAAGCACAATCAGGTCCGGTACAACCTCGGCGGCCAGGGTTAGTGCTTCTTCGCCGTTTGTGGCTTCTGTAAATTCGTATCCGTCCGTTTTGAGTGTGAGTCGTATCAGTCGCATATTTACGGGGTTGTCTTCAACCAGAAGGATTTTTTTCATGCGTACACCTTTATCTTGTTCGGTCAACTGATGATTCTTCGTATTTCATTAGCCAGATCGTCCGGATGATAGGATGTTTTTTCAATGAGTCCGCGTATTTTCCCCTTGAGCGCTTGGTTTTGCTGCCGGGAAACATCCGCCGCGGTTAATATGATAATCGGCAGATCTTTGGTATCCGGATTTTTCTTGATTTCTTCGAGGACCTCCAGTCCGCTCATTCCAGGCATGAGAAGGTCCAATAACACCACGTCCGGTTTAATCGTTTTCAGCATTTCAATGGCCTCAGGTCCATTGGAAGCCTTATGAACTTTCAGGCCCTCCCGTTCCAGCAGAGTGCCCGTTACCAGCAGGAATCCCTTATCATCATCCACGATCAGGACATTCCGGATGCTTGTTTTTAATTGGGAAAGTTCCGTCAGTTGCCGGATGCGGGCCAGCAGTTGATCTTTTTCAAGCGGTTTTACAAAGTAATCGTGGGCGTGGAGATGATAGGCTTTTTGCGGGTCTTCGGTTGCGGAGACGATTACCACCGGAATCTGAGACGTATCCGGATCGGATTTAAGCTGCTGTAACACCTGCCATCCGTTCATTCCGGGCAGCATGATATCCAGCGTAATGACCAGAGGATTCAGGCGTTTGGCCTCGCTGATGGCTTCTTCGCCCAGCTGGGTTACGTAAACTTCGTAGCCCTCGGTTTCCAGAAATCGTTTCAATAAGCTTGCGGATAGCGCGTCGTCCTCCACTACCAGAACCCGCCGATGGCTGTGGGTGCGTACGGCAAGATCGCCCTCTTCGGCATTTTCATTTAAATTATAACCATCCTGAGGAATGCGGAATGTAAACTGGCTGCCCTTGCCCACTTCGCTGGTGACCGAAATATGACCGCCATGAATCTCTACCATGTGCTTACACAACGCCAGTCCCAAACCGGTGCCGGAATCTTCGCGGGTATGGCTGCCGTCCACCTGCCGGAATTCATCAAATATAATTTTAATATGTTCCGGGCTGATGCCTTTGCCGTAGTCCACCACACGAACCTCCAGCATACGGCCTCGTTCTTCTTGGACGATTTCAGCGTATAAATCAATCGTCTTGCCGATGGAAGAATATTTAATGGCGTTGTTGATCAGATTATTGAGAACCTGTTTAATTTTTTTAATATCACCGCGTATCGGCGGAAAGTCCGGCGGAATATGAACCACCAGCGTTTGTTCCTTGCTCTGAAGGTGCGGCAGCAGATTGCGTTCCACAGACCGTACGGCATCCTGTAATATGAAATCCTCGATGAACAGTTCCATCTTACCGGCCTGGATTTTTGACAGGTCCAGGATATCGTTGATGATATTCAGCAGGTGCTTTCCGCTGGTGTGAATATCATCAAGGCACTCCCGCTGGTCTGGATTAACTTCTCCCAGTACATTGTCCAGAAGTAATTCGGAGAAACCAATAACGGCGTTTAGCGGCGTACGCAGTTCATGGCTGATGTTGGCGATAAATTGGGATTTCAGCCGGTCGGCCTCGAGGATCTTTTGATTCATCTCCATGAGTTTCTGCGTGCGTTCACGGACTTTTTTCTCAAGATTGGCGTAAAAATCAATATTACCCACCGCCAGCGCGGCCTGGGCGGCAAAGGAATTAAATAAAGCCAGGTCTGCTTCTTGAAAAGCGTGCGGATATTCCGGGTTTTCTGCCACCAGGGCGCCCATGATTTCCTCGTCATTACGGATGAGCGTTACCATGGCTGAAGCCACCGGCATATTCAGTTGATCGAAATACGACTGATATTCGGTTTGCTTTTCAGTGTCCGTAGATGTATAGATAATATTGGTCCCGGTGTTGATGGCTTCCCCCCCATAGCCCAGATGATAGATGTTTGATAAAAGGATAGACGTGTTCAGGTCATAGCCGTCACGGGCAACCAGTTCGTAAGACTGATGCTCCATCCGATACACGATATAGCAACGATGAATTTGCGGCAGGGCTTTCCTTACCGCGTGCAGGGTAACTTCAAACAGTTCATTGAGCTTACGTAAATTAATGATCCGGCTGCTGTATTGGTTCAGATATTCCATTTCATTGGAGCGTTTCTTCACGTCATGGAACAGTCGGTGGTGCTCGATGATGATGGCGGCCAGAGAAGCATAAGAGGATAAAATATTCATATCTTCATCGGTAAAGGCGTTTTTACGATGAAAATTTTCCATTGAAATGGTACCGATACACCGGTCCTGATACTGCAGCACCACCGTGATGGCCGATCGTATAGGCTCGTTAAATCCATTCTCAACAGGAACATGATACTTGCTTCCTTCCGTTCCCTGCATATCGTTGATGATCAGGTTTTTCCTTTCCAGGAAAGCCGCGCCGGAATAGCCCTGACCCACCGGCAGCCGGAAACCCGTCAGGTCTTTCTGATCGTATCCGTGCTGGGCGATCACTTCCAGACAGTCCATGGTAGGGTTATAAAGAAGCAGCGAACCCTTTTCGGCTTCGGGTACGGTATCCACGGCCGCATCAATAACTGTCTGTAAAATATTGCCGGTGTCCATGGAACGGATCAATTGGTTGCTGATATGGTAGAGTTTACTCAGTTCCCGGTGCCGGCGCTCGATCTGACCGATCAGGTCGAGGTTGAATAATTCGGAGGTTATATACTCGGCAATGGTTAAGGCTATGGATGTCTGATGATCCGAAAAACCTGCAGGGTCGCCGGTAATCAAAATAAGGAATCCGTAACGGTTGGCTTCTCTTTTCAATGGCAGAGCCAGTAAACAGCCGGGATCTAAGGAATGCGCGCCCAATCTCAGCGAAACGCCTTTCAACCGTTCGTCGCTGGCCGGGTTAACCGACAGGAAGGTATCGGAACAATTCAATAAAAAATTTATCAGATCTTTTTCGCCTTCGATCGCGATTATCTCATCCTGCTCGCGGTTATGGATAGTGCCGTTTAAGCGACAGGTTTTCTTTTTATGGTCGAAAAAAAGCAGAAAGCAACTATCAATGGCAAGATACGGCCGGTATGTCTGAAGAAAACTCGTGTAGTTCTGCATAAGGCATCCTGTAGCAGGATGGGATCCTTTTTATCTGTGTGGTTAATTTTATAAATAAAATGAATTTATTTCAAGGGTAATCTTTCGAATTTAAAAAATGACCTCGAGAAAATATTGGAAGTTGCAACTCAGAACTGGCTTTAAATGCAATGAAAAGAAGTCGAATGGAGCGGTTGCTGCATGCCGATACGAAAAAAAACAATTTTTACTGTGGGATATTCTTTTAAAAGGAATAGGATTTACCGGTATTTCGATGGATAGCGGTTATAGAAACGGCTGTTTTAACCGCTCGTCTGAATGCCTATCGCTTATCGATTAGTCTGAAGATATTTTCTTAAACAAAACATTCAAGATTTTTGGTCGATGGCCTGAAACAGGCGTAAGGTGATGAACGATAAACCCAACGAGCGGTATGTTTCAGATAAATTCTGATACGATAGGTGATTGAAAAATCAGGCTATTAATTTTTTCTAACACTAGTCTTTTCACTGTATTTTTTTGAGTGATGATTTATCGCTGTTAAATGTCTGTCGATATCAACAGCTTCTTTCATTAAATGTAAAGTAAATTTGGATAATACAAGTAAGGTGTTTATTTTAAACAGGATTCTGAAAATAAATTATGAAAAGATGATTTATTTTAGCAACAGGCCAGAAATTGGGAATATTAAAGGATGTCAATTTTTTAGGTTAATCCATGAAAAAACATATGTATTCTTATTTCATATTTTATTTTTGATTTATGTATACCATTTCTTATATTACGAGAGTAGAAATTTGTACTTATTTATCTTACAAACATGAGTAAAACGATAAAATCCATAATTGTTTTTAAATGTTTTAAATTGGGCATAATAATTGCAAGATTTCAATATCCAGCTTGAGTACAACTATAATGAGTTCTAATAGTACATTGAAAAATATAGATTCATCATTAAATTATAAATTTTTAGTACACAATAATATTGTATCAATATAAAACATTAAAAGTAAAAAAAAGAACTTTCCAATACAATCAGATGAATTTTAATAAATACATAAACTTAATAATAAAGGAGGGAACTATGTTTCAATCAGTCAGAAATGCAATTATTATTATAGCAATACTGCTGACAAACGGTTCAGTGTTCGGGCAATTATTGAGTGATAATCCCAACAGTAGTTTTTATGTAACCGATGGCGAAGTCTTTTCCGTGGCGCAGTCTGAAGGGGTGACATATATTGGCGGGAGTTTTACTAATCTTAAGCCCTATTACGGCCGAAGCGCGCTTATTGATACTATCACTGGAACCAATGATACAGCAAATCTGAAGATCAACGGTACGGTCTATACTGTTATTTCGGACGGCTCTGGCGGATGGTATATAGGCGGAGATTTTAGCTACATCGGCAGTACAGCCAGGAATCGGGTAGCGCATATTCTTTCGGATAAATCTCTGGACGCCTCGTTTGCTCCTACGGTCAACGGTACCGTGCGAACCATGGTGTTGCATAACGGAAGCCTGTATATAGGCGGAGATTTCACTGCGGTGGGGGATTCGGTCAGGAACCGTCTGGCCGCGATAAGGATAGCGGATGGTTCCATAAAATCCTGGAATCCGAATGCCAACAACAACGTCTATTCTCTGCTGGCCTCCAACGGAACGATTTATGTCGGCGGTACATTTACAAAAATCAATACCGATTCTACCCGCAATCGAATTGCGGCTGTAGATACTTTTGGAACTGTAAAACTATGGAATCCGAGCGCCACCGGCGGGAGCGGGACCATTGTCCGTGCCTTAGCCCAGTACGGCACTACGATATACGTGGGCGGGATATTTACATCAATCGGCGGTGCCAGCCGTACGAATCTGGCGGCGATTTCGGCGACAAGCGGTGCGGCAACTGCGTTTACGAGAAACGCCAACGCAGAAGTGTATGCGTTCAGTTTAGACGGCAATTATTTATATGTGGCGGGAAAATTTACAAGTTTAAATAGTACGTCAAGAAATAAAATAGCCAAAATTAATATCAGTATTGATAGTCTGCAGTCCTGGGGTTCATCCTTCGGATCGGGTTACATATACTCGGTTTATGCCACGCCTAGCAAAGTATACATTGGCGGAACATTTACTGTGGTTCGAACCTCTTCCCGTAATTTTATTGCCGCAATTCGAGCTGATGTATCGGGAACAAGTTTGGATCCTACAGCATGGGATCCAAATATGAATGGCACGGTATGGTCGATTGCGCAATGGGGAAGCAATGTTTACGCGGGCGGAGATTTTACTAGTTCGGGAGTCGGATATGCGCGCACCTACCTTGCAGCCATAAACTCCTCTACGGGGATTCCGACTTCCTGGAATCCGGGCCCGAATGCAAATGTCCGCAGTATTCTTGTAAAAGATACCGCCATAATCATTGGTGGAGACTTTACCGTCGTCAATTCAGTAACACGGAACCGCCTGGCCGCCATTGGAAAAGCTTCCGGAACGGTTACCGCTTGGTCGCCGACGGTCAACAACAATAGTGTTTATACCATGGTGGCCAATGATTCGATATTATTTATCGGCGGTAATTTTACTCAGGTCAACAGTACCACGCGCAATCGTCTGGCTGCCGTACGCCTCAGCGATGCTTCGTTAGTCACCGGCTGGAATCCGAATATCGGAACCGGTACAGGAATTAATCGTGTAAATTCCATGTGTCTGTTGGACACCACACTGTATTTTGCCGGCGACTTTGTTTCGGTGGGCGGCACAACCAGAAATCATATTGCGGCGTATGGAATAAAATACGGGGGACTGACTGCGTGGAATCCCAATTCGAGCAGCACCGTTTATTCGATATCTCTGGATGAATCCAATTCAATTATGTACGCCGGAGGCGCTTTTTCTACTATTGGCGGCGCGAGCCGGAGCCGAATTGCCGCATTGAATCTAACGAGCGGATCGGCAACCGCCTGGAACCCTTCTGCCGATGCTTCTTCAACAATTAAGACTGTAGTCCACCGCGCCGGAGAGGTCTTCGCTGGTGGTAATTTCGTTACGATAGGAGACTCCAGCCGTACCAGTATTGCAAGTCTGCTAAAAAGTACCGGCAAAGCAACGTCATGGAAACCGGCGGCTACCGGAGATGTGTCGGCCATCAGTTCTACGGAAACGCTGATCGGTGTCGGCGGCTCGTTTACAGCCATGGGTAATGAACGTCGGAATAATTTTGTCGTCTTTACTGCGCCGGCGGCGCCGGTAGTGGTTAATCCGTTGCCGGATACGTCCTTTGTACGGAGCTCGGGCACACACACCGCCGTGGCTAATTTATATAATATATTCCATGATGCCGATACTCCGACGCTGAATTTTACAACGGAACTGATGAACGGCGGCGGCATCGTCCCGGCTATTGTCGGTAACTCTCTGCAGATTACCGTAATCAACGACTCACTCGGAACATATAATGTCAAGGTAACGGCAAAAGATGAATATGATCAGGCCGCATCAGACATTATGGCCGTTACGGTGTACCGGCCGAATGAAGCCCCGTATGTGAACGCGCCGATCAGCGATATGACGTTGCCTGAAGATTTTGGAGAGGCATACGCCGCCACGCTGAATCAGGTTTTTAAAGATGATTTCGGCGGCAATCCGCTAACTTTTAATGCTAATGGGCTTACTTCCGGCGTGACAACAGTAATCGCTAATGATACATTATACGTTCGAAGTCAGCAAAATTTTAACGGCCAGGCCGAAATTGCGGTAAGCGCCACGGACGGTGAATTTACCGCGCGCGATACGTTCTTAGTTAACGTGACGCCGGTGAATGATTCGCCGGTACGCGTCAATCCCATCAGCGATGTTGTCAAAACAGAGGATTTCGGCGTGGACACGGTGGCGTACCTGAACAACGTTTTTGCCGATCCCGATAATCCGACGCTGACGTTCGGTGTTACGGCTTCCGGTGCGGGTGTGACCGCCGGTATTGACGGCGACCGGCTCTATATCGCCAGTACGTCCGGTTTCAACGGACAGGTTGAGTTTTATGTTACGGCCACGGACGGTGAATTTACCGCGCGCGATACATTCTTAGTTGACGTCACGCCGGTGAATGACCTCCCTGCGGTTTTCACACTTTTAGAGCCGCTGAACGGGGATACGGCAAGAAATATAATGGCCGGCATTAATTTCTCTTGGCAGGCATCCGGAGATGTTGATGGTGACATTCTGAGTTATACCCTGTTCATTGATGGGCCTGGATTTGACACGTCCATATCCTGCTCCGCGGATACATTTTACTTATTTAATATTGTAGAACGTTTGACTGAAAACGCGTGGTATAACTGGTATGTTCTGGTCAGCGACGGTTCAGAAACGGTTTCATGCGCCGATACCTTCCGTTTCTATGTTCCGACTTTAATTGGAATCATCAATGATGGCGGAAAGCCCACGGCATATGAACTCAGCCAGAATTATCCGAATCCGTTTAATCCAACGACAACAATCCGCTTTGCTATCAAAGATGCCGGAAGGGTTTCGTTGAAAGTATATAATCTCCTGGGGCAGGAAGTACGGACGCTGTTTAGCGGCAATTTACCTGCAGGGTTCAAACAAGTTATCTGGGACGGAAAAGACAATGCCGGCAGGATTGTATCCACCGGTATATATTTCTACCGCCTCGAAACAGAGAAGTTTGTAAAGACGCGGAAAATGACGCTCATCAAGTAAGATTAAATAAACAAGTATTTTAACAGAAGCCCCGTATCGCGTTGATGCGGGGCTTCTGTCCTTTCGACCATACCCTGCTGTCCTTCCAAACAACCTTCTCCGCCGTCCTTTCGACCGACCGTTCCCACCGCTGTCATTTCGACCTCCCGAAGGGAGGAGAAATCTTGTATTTCAATTATTTCTAATTTATATTCTCATTATGCGATCTCA
>CAZSRX010000040.1:0-33234 GCA_964609675.1 uncultured Bacteroidota bacterium
TATTATTTTAACTTATGCCGTAGTGTATAAAATTTAGGTGAAAGTTAGGTGAATAATTTGTCCGTCCTTGAACTGAAGACCGATAATCCCGAATGAAAAATCAAATGCCGTCGGATTGAAATTATCGTTGCCGATATTTGTAATTACGGTGCCTTCTATCATTTTTTTTAATCATGGTCTCCGGTGAGTTTTACCTGTTTTAAAAATCAGGCTGGACAATGAACGCTGTTCGGTTCCATATATAATTTACGTCTTTAATAATTACCGAAAAAACAGGATTTTATTATACCCTTCTCAATGATCGTTCTTTCTCCAGACGCCGCCCATTCATCGCATGAGGGGCGGTTTTTTTATGGTAAAAATAAAGCCTCATTCAAAAGCAAACTTTTATACTACGAGCGATGCGTTTTCCCGTATGGCGGATGAATCGGTGTTATGAGTATGTAACCCGGATGAAACGGTAGCCGGACTCACAGCGCTATAACGCGACGCTGAAGCGAAGTTCCCCGCCCTTTAAATTACGGGTGGGCACCAGGGATATTTTCAATTCTTTTTTCAGGTTCTCATTGTAGGATCTGACCGCGAATTGAGCGCCAACAATATCGCTAACATACGCCCCCATTAACAGAATCAGGCCTATTGTTGGCGGATCCTGGTCTTTTATTGAACGAATCATGGAATAATATCCGACGCATCCGACGGCGCCAATTATCAGTCCCCGCGTGTAAGATTTAGCGTAAAAATGGCCGGTGCCGAACTGTCCGACCAGAAAAGAGAGTCCGAACGCTGCAGCGGAGGATTTTTTCTTCATATTATATAATTCATACCTTACTTTCAGTTCGTCCTCGGTCATGCCGCCGCTTTTAACGGATTTGCCGCTGGTTCCCTTGAGCAACTTGGCTGTAATAATAATCTTTTCATCTTTCTTCGGCAGGACTTCCTGAAACCAATCCTGGTAGCTTTCCGCTTTGACGTAGATCTTTACAGCGGCTTCATTTTTAAACGTGAGTGTGGCCGGCGTGGTGCCGCGGAGTTCCTCGCCGACATAGATCGAGGCGCCTTCCGGTTCGGAGGTCACATAGACCTGATAGGCGCCGGAGCTGGATTCGGCGACCTTAGCGCCGTAAATTTTTTTGGCCAGCTTGATAATCACCGCATCGATATCCTCAATGGCTCCGATATGGCTTTCGTTCTCTATCTTTTCGATTTTTCCGGTCGAAACATCTACCAGTTGCAGATTGACGAGTATTTTCTTACCGAGCGATCCTATATCACCAAAAAGCATTTTCTCCACGCCAAGCAGCTGGCCGACCTGCACCGCGCATTCCCTGCTGTTGCAGTTGTCGGTCATGGTGAAATTCTGCTCCTTCAGGATGGATTCCATATTGCTGCGGTCAAGGATGTCAAAAGCTTCCGATTTAACGAATTCCTGCCGTATCAGGTTAGACAACACCGGCGCAATGTTCTTTGGCAATTCCTCGCTGACCGTAAGATCCAGTAACGCAACGGTAGTTTTCTTTTGGGCAAAAACTGGTCCGCACAAAAACAACAATACTAGAATTGTTTTCATAAATAACCCCTTCCATCAACTTATCTCTTGAGATAAGTTCAATATAAGAGAAAAAATTAAAAAATCAAAAAAATTTTTAAAAAGATAAAGATTTGGTATGTTATTGTTTATTTATAAGTTATAGAATGTGAATTTATTATCATTTTATATTAAATATAAAATTAATATTATCAATAATATACAAAAATATCAGAAATTTTTATCTTTATATCTAATGAAATAATTCACAAAATTAAAAAAATTTATTTTATACAAATATTTGATTTAAATAGAATTATAATGAGCACAAAATAAAATATTCACAATTTCACTTGACATTGTGAAATTTGTCATTTATAATGAATACGTATGAATTGCTTTTAACCAACATTCATTAACAAAAAACAAGGACAAGAAAAATGAACAAGAAGCAAATCCTCCTCGTCGATGATGACATTGATGTCATCACCATTCTCGAAACCATCCTGAAAAAGGAAGGCTACGACGTCATTTCCGCGAATGACAAAAAAGAAGGCATGAAAAAAATCCGCGAAAAAAAACCCGACCTCGCCATTCTCGACGTCATGATGACCACACATTACGAGGGATTCGAAATGGCCAAGGAAATCGTAGATGATCCGGAACTTCGTAAAATTCCGATTTTGATGCAGACCTCGATCGACGTCCTGCCGACTACCCGCCCCGACGTTCAGGCCATGGCGCATGAATTCCGCATGAACCCTGGATTCAAAGACCTGCACGTGATTTTAATCCGCGACGTCAATACGGGCAAAGCCGGTATCGATTACCTGTCAGAAAATGGTCAATCCATCTGGTTCCCGGTGGACGGTTTCATCAAAAAGCCGGTTGACGGAAAGAAGATTGTACCGGAAGTGAAACGTCTATTAAACTAAAACCTTGCCCGCGAAACCGGTGAATCGAAAAAATTTAACCACAGAGTGCACAGAGATCACAGAGAAATTTAGGTTGAATTAATTCGAATGTTTTGCGGGAAAAAAAATATGCTATGAAAACCATGAAAACAAAAATTGATGATATACTCGATCAGTACCTCGGGGCGGGACGCGATCAACTGATTCCGGTTCTGCAGGATATTCAGGACGCCGAAGGGTATTTATCGCAGGAAGCGCTGGTGAAAACCGGCGCGCGGCTCAACATGCCGACCAGCAAAATCTACGGTGTGGCGACCTTCTATAACCAGTTCCGCTTTGAGCCCAAAGGCCGCTACCACATTCAGGTCTGCCGCGGAACGGCCTGTCACGTGCTGGGTTCGCTGACGGTACTTCAGGAATTAGAAAAAGCGCTGAAAATTAAAGCCGGCCAGACGACGCGCGACGGACTCTTCAGTATTGAAGTGGTCGCCTGCATCGGCGCCTGCGGTCTCGCGCCGGTCATTAGCGTCAACGGAACGTTCCACGGCAACGTCACCGCGGCCGGCCTACAAACCATTATCGAACAATACCGGAATAAAGAAACCCTATGACAAACATCAACATTCATAAAACGATGATGGCTCATCTCCACGGGCAGACAGCGGGAGACGCGGAAGCGATGCGTGTGATTCAATCGTTCCGGAAAGACGATGTTCCCAAGCCTGTGATCTACGTGGGGGCGGGAACCTGCGGACTTGGAGCCGGCGCCGCGGAAACCATTATCGCTATCAAAGAACAATTAAAACAAAACGGCCTCGACGCCGAAATCGTCGAAGTCGGATGCATCGGCCTCTGTACGGCCGAACCGATCGTGGACGTGCAACTGCCCGGACGCAACCGCGTGTCTTTCAAAAACGTCACGCAGGATAAAGCCGGCATTGTCATCCGCTGTCTGAAAGAAGCCGACGCTGAAAAACAGGACGTTCTCGGACAATTCAACCATTCGGGAAAAATATCCTGGAACGGCGTGGACGACATCAGCCGGCATCCGTTTTTTGCCCGCCAGCGGCGCGTGGTGCTGAAACAGTGCGGCATCATTAATCCCGAAAGCATTGAAGAATACATCGCGCACGGCGGTTATGCCGGGCTGAAAAAAGTTCTCGACGCTTACACGCCGGAATCGGTCTGCGAAACCATTGAAAAAAGCGGTCTGCGCGGACGGGGCGGCGGCGGATTCCTCACCGGCAAGAAATGGCAGTTCGCCCGCGTACAGAACGCCGACCAGAAATATCTGATCTGCAACGCCGACGAAGGCGACCCCGGCGCGTTCATGGACCGCGCGGTGATCGAAGGCGATCCGCACCGGCTCATCGAAGGCATGGCGATTGCCGCGTACGGCATCGGCGCGTCCGTCGGCTATGTCTATATCCGCGCGGAATATCCGCTCGCCATCAAGCGCCTGAAAATCGCAATGCAACAAGCCAAAGAATACGGACTGCTCGGGAAAAATATTTTCGGCAAAGGATTTGATTTCGAGCTGAAAATCAAAACCGGCGCGGGCGCGTTTGTCTGCGGCGAGGAAACCGCGCTGATGGCTTCCATCGAAGGGCGCCGGGGCATGCCGAAACCGCGTCCGCCATTCCCGCCCGTCAAAGGTCTTTTTGACAAGCCGACCGTCATCAATAACGTCGAGACGCTTGCCAACGTTCCTGAAATCATCCTCAACGGCTGGGAATGGTTCAGCGCCATCGGAACGAAAACCAGCAAGGGCACGAAAGTATTCGCGCTGTCCGGTAAAATCAAAAACACCGGACTCGTTGAAATCCCCATGGGCACGACGATCCGCGAAATTCTTTTCGACATCGCCGACGGCATCGCGAACGGCAAAAAATTCAAAGCCGTTCAAATAGGCGGCCCCTCCGGCGGCTGTATCACCGAAGCCAATCTCGATATCCAGATTGATTACGAGTCCCTGCTCTCCGTCGGCGCAATGATGGGTTCCGGCGGGCTGGTGGTCATGGACGAAGACAACTGCATGGTGGACGTGGCGAAATTCTTTATGGATTTTATCCAGCGCGAATCGTGCGGAAAATGCATTCCCTGCCGCGAAGGCACCCGCCGCATGCTGGAGATCCTGGAAAGCATCACCCAGAAACCCGTTGCCGGCGAGAATCAGGCGCTGGAACGTATGAAAGGCGTCATGCAGCTTGAAAAACTGGGACAGGTTATCAAAGACACCTCGCTCTGCGGCCTGGGCCAGTCTGCGCCAAATCCCGTTTTGAGTACGCTTCGCTGGTTCCGCGACGAATACGAAGAACATATTTACGAACGGAAATGCGCCACGAAAGTCTGCACCGAATTGAGAAAATTCAAAATCGTTGCCGACGCCTGCACGGGTTGTACGGTCTGTTCCCGGAAGTGCCCGGTCGGCGCGATTATCGGAAACAAGAAAACCCCGCATTTCATCATTGAAGACAAATGTATTGGCTGCGGCGCCTGTATGGAAGCCTGCAAGTTCAATGCGATTGAAATGAACTAAATAAAGAAAACGATTATGAAAATACCCATTCAAGTCAACGGAAAATCCCTCGAAGCCCGCGAAGGCGAGACGATTCTCTCCGCGCTGAACCGGAACGGTATTCAGGTGCCGACGCTGTGTCACATGAAAAATTTCATTCCGACGGGCGCGTGCCGCATCTGCGTGGTCGAGCTGGAAGGCAATCCGAAATTAGTCACCGCGTGCTCGTTTCCCGTTTCGTCCGGCATGAAAATCCGCACGCATTCCCCGCGGGTGATTGAAGCCCGGAAAACGATTGTGGAACTACTGCTTTCAAACCATCCCGACGACTGCCTGTTCTGCGCGCGCAACAACAACTGCGAACTGCAGAGTCTGTCGAAAGAATACCACGTCATCGAACGGCGGATACGCGGGAAGAAAAACAGTTTTCCGCTCGATCATTCCAGCCCCAGTATTATCCGTGATCCGGAGAAATGCATCCTCTGCGGGCGCTGCGTGCGGGTGTGTGAAGAAATCATGGGCGTCGCTTGCATCGACTATGTGAACCGCGGGAGCAAGACGCTGATCGGCACGACGCTGCAACGCGGGCTGAACACCTCCAGCTGCGTCAATTGCGGACAGTGCATCATGGTTTGCCCCACCGGCGCGCTCACTGAGCGCAACCAGGTTCATCGGGTGCAGGAAGGACTGAACCAACCGGATAAAATGCCCGTGGTGCAGTACGCCCCCTCCATTTCCGTTTCTATCGCAGAAGAATTTGGAATGCCCGCGGGAACGGATGTTAACGGCATTCTCAACGCCGCGCTTCGCAAAATCGGATTTAAAAAAGTATTCGACACAACCTTCGCCGCAGACCTCACGATCATGGAAGAATCCGCGGAACTTATCGACCGCGTAAAAAATAACAAACCCCTGCCGATGTTTACAAGCTGCTGTCCGGGCTGGGTGAAATACGCTGAGGAATTCGCCGCGGATTTACTCGGCAACGTGTCGTCCTGCAAATCGCCCCAGCAGATGATGGGCGCGGTCATTAAGAGTTATTATGCGAAAAAGGAAAATATCGCGCCGGAAAATATTTTCTCCGTATCCATTATGCCCTGCACAGCCAAGAAATTTGAGGCGGAACGGGATACGATGGGGCGTAACGGCGTTAAGGACGTCGATATTGTCATCACGACACGCGAATTAATCGAGCTGATCCGTCTTTACGGTATTGATATGAAAACGATACAGCCGGAACTGACCGATTCGCCTCTCGGCGTACGCAGTTCGGCTGGCAAAATATTCGGCGCCACCGGCGGCGTGATGGAAGCGGCTTTGCGGACAGCTTACAAAGCGCTCACCGGCAACGAGCTGATGGAATTCCGCATAACGGAACTGCGCGGACTGAAGGGCCGCAAGGAAGCGCGGCTGAAAATCGGCGACATGGAAGTCGGCGTGGCGGTCGTCAGCGGACTGGCCAACGCGGCCAAACTTGTCGAAGAAATCCGTAACGGACGTAGCGATCTGCATTTCATTGAAGTCATGGCCTGTCCGGGCGGCTGCATCGCCGGCGGCGGCCAGCGCATCGCTTCGTACGAAGACGTCGTCGAAGCCCGGATGCAATCGCTTTACGATATCGACGAACGCGAAACGCTGAAAGTCTCTCATAAAAACCCGGAAATCAGGGAACTTTACGAGGAATTCCTCGGCGAGCCGCTGGGCCATACAAGTCACGATCTTCTGCATACGCATTACATCAAACGCGAAGTGCTGTTATAATTATGACAAAGCGGTTACATAACGAGCTGGTGTTCACGGTAAAAGACCGATGCCGGGTATGCTATACCTGCGTACGCGAATGCCCCGTCCGGGCGATCCGCATCGTCAATGGCCAGGCGGAAGTGATTTCCGCGCGCTGTATCGGATGCGGCAACTGCACGCGCGTCTGCAGTCAGAAAGCGAAAGTGTTTCTGGACTGCACGCAGGACGTTGAACTGATGCTGGAATCCGGCGGCGTGAACGCGGTTTGTGTCGCGCCCAGTTTTCCCGCGGAATTTCACGAATTTGACGATTACCGCGTCCTCGTCGGCATGCTGCGGAAACTCGGATTTGATTATGTCCACGAAGTCGCTTTCGGCGCAGATCTTGTGGCGCGCGCCTACCGCCGCATTCTCGACCAGACCGGCGCCGAACACAGCATCTCCTCCGACTGTCCGGCCATCGCGTATTATGTGCGTCATTATTATCCCGATCTCACTCCGCTGCTGGCGCCGGTGGTTTCGCCGATGGTCGCCACCGCGCGCGTCATCCGGCAGCTGTACGGACCAGACACCAAAGTGACATTCGTCGGACCGTGTATCGCGAAAAAATCGGAATCTACGGAAATCGACGCCGTGCTGACTTTCAAGGAAATCCGTAAATTCTTCCGAATAAGAGACATCAGACCGGATAACGTGACCCTGTCGGATTTTGACGAACCGAAAGGACACAAGGCGGCCATATTCCCCGTCACGCGGGGCAAACTGCATTCGCTCAATAAATCAGACGACATCTGCGAGGCCAACGTGATTGTCGCGTCGGGCCGAGTCAACTTCCGAGAAGCCATTAAGGAGTTCAATGATCAACTTAACCGTTCGCTGCATCTTGAATTGCTGTGCTGCGAAGGCTGTATCATGGGACCCGGCATGGAAACGGAAGGATTGCATTACGTAAAAAAGGCAAGGATCCGGAATTACGTCAGGGAAAAGCTGAACGCAATGAATGTTGAGACCTGGAAGCAATTCATGAAGCGGTTTGAAGATCTCGACCTGTCCTGTTCGTTCGAGCCCGCGGACCGCCGGATCCCTCTGCCCTCCGCCGATCAGATAGAAAGCGCCCTGAAATCCATGGGAAAAATAGCGCCCGAAGATCAGCTGAATTGCGGCGCCTGCGGTTATGACACGTGCAAAGAACACGCGATCGCGATTATCGAAGGACACGCGGAAACCGAAATGTGCCTGCCGTACACCATCGAAAAACTGCATAAATCCATCCAGACGCTGAATGAAACGAACGACAAACTCGCTACCGCCCAGCAGTCGCTCAAACAGTCCGAAAAACTCGCGACCATGGGCCAGTTGTCCGCCGGCATCGCGCACGAACTCAACAACCCGCTCGGCATCATTACGATGTACAGCAACATCCTGCTGGACGAGGTTCCGGATAACCATCCGATGAAAAACGACCTGAAGCTGATCGCGGAACAGACCGACCGATGCAAAAAAATTGTCGGCGGGTTGCTTAATTTCGCGCGGAAGAACCAAGTCCGGTATAAGCCGGTGGACATGATCAACTTTGTCAAAAACAGCGTTCGCTCCGTCATCATCCCGGAAAACGTAAAAGTGCATTTCAAATTTAACCTGAAAGATCCGGTGGTCTCGGTAGATACCGATCAGTGGATGCAGGTGCTGACCAATCTCGAGAAAAACGCCGTGGAAGCCATGCCTGCCGGAGGTGAACTGACGATCTCCGTTACCGAAAACGAACGAACCATCGAGTTTATTATTCAGGACACCGGCTCAGGAATCAAACCGGAAAACATGGATAAACTATTCACTCCGTTTTTTACAACCAAACCCATGGGCAAAGGAACAGGACTTGGTCTTCCGCTGATTTACGGCATCGTGAAAATGCATCGCGGACAAATCACAGTTCATTCCAACACCAACAAGGAAAAAGGACCAACCGGTACCGCGTTCCGGATTACGATACCGAAGACCGTAAAACCCGAAAGTAAATCTTCAGCAACAAACATTTCACAGCATCCAATATAACAATTATTAACTGAAAAGACGAAAACAGAAACTCCTGAATTTGTTCAGTGAACGTAACATGCGCAACGAAAAGATTAATTAAGATGAAAAAAGACATGAAAACCGTAAACACCAAAACGATACTCATAGCGGACGACGACATAGACATACTGAATCAATTGTCCGCACAGATTAAAAGCATGGGCTTCGGCGTCATTACTGCCGAGACCCAGAAGGAAGCCGAGAAAATCATACAGGAACAGAAACCGGATCTCGCGATTTTTGACCTGATGATGGACAACCGCGACAGCGGATTCATTCTCAGCTATACACTGAAGAAAAAATATCCGGATGTTCCCGTGATCATCGCTACGGCCGTTACGTCGGATACGGGAATTATTTTCGAGGCGGACACGCCCGAACAGAAAAGCTGGATCAAAGCCGACCGGTATCTTGAAAAAGGCCTGCGCCCGGAACAACTTGAAAAAGAAATCAAACAACTATTAAATGTTTAGGCACCAGCTATGGCAACCTTAAACGTATTAATCGTCGATGACGAAGTGGGCATCCGTTCCGGAATCACCCGCGTGTTATCGAATTTCGCCGTAGACTTTCCATTCCTTGAGGAAGAATTTACGTTCAACCTGACCGAATGCGAATCCGGCGAAGAAGCAATCCGGATCATCGAGAGCCAACCGGTTGATATTGTTCTGCTCGACAATAAACTTCCCGGCATGGACGGCATTGACGTGTTGGAACATATTAATAAAAAGAAATACGACTGCTGTGTCATGATGATCACATCGTACGCGTCGCTGGACTTGGCCGTGCAGGCCACGCAAAACGGCGCGTATAACTTCGTGCCGAAGCCGTTCACGCCCGCCGAACTCAAAACGTCGATGGAAAACATCACGAAGCATCTCTATCTGAAACGGATGACGAAGAATCTCACGGACGACGGTAAAGAATCGCGCTTTCGTTTTCTTTCGATATTATCGCATGAACTGAAGTCGCCGATTAATGCCATCGAAGGATACCTGATTACCATGCAGGAACGTCAGGCCGGCAACAATCTGGACGATTACGAAGTCATGCTGAACCGCTGTATCGAACGCATCAAAGGCATGCGTACGCTGATCATGGATTTACTCGATCTGACGCGGCTCGAGTCGGGCAAGAAAGTTCGGGAAAACACCAAAGTGGATCTCGTTGAAATCGCTCGAATCACCAAGGACACGGTTTCGCCACTCGCCATCCAGAAAAACGTCTCCGTGCATATCGATTCCGACGCCGACCAGATATTCCTGTCCGCGGACACGGAAGAAATCAAAATTATTTTCAACAATCTGATTTCCAACGCTGTGAAGTATAACATAGACGGCGGGGATGTATACTGCAAAATCGCCCAAAATAACGGCCTCATTAAAATAACCGTGAAAGACACCGGAATCGGCATGACCGCAGAGGATTTATCCAAGCTGTTCGGCGATTTTGTGCGGATTAAAAACGAAAAAACGCGCGCGATTACCGGCAGCGGACTCGGGCTTTCCATCACAAAAAAAATTGTCGAAGAAAGCTACGGCGGTGCCATTCATGTTACCAGCGTCCCCGATCAGGGCAGTACATTCACGGTTGAATTACCGGTGAAAGCATCAATATGAAATTTAATCCCGAAACATACCGCATTCCCGATAAGCCGCATGAGCCATTCATTGATCCGAATGAGATCCACGAAATCCTGCGGCACGCAGCGCCGGATGCGCGACGGATTCATGATATCATTCAAAAATCACTGAACAAAAACCGTCTGAGTCTGCAGGAAACCGCGGTTTTGCTGAATGCCGAGGCGCCGGAATACGTGGCGCAAATCCAAGACGGCGCCCGGCGTTTGAAAGAATCGGTTTACGGAAACCGCATTGTTTTGTTCGCTCCGCTGTACATCGGCAACAAATGTTCGAACAACTGTGTTTATTGCGGTTTCAGGGCGTCCAATAAAGACGCTGTCCGGAAAACGCTGAATGATGAAGAAATCATTCATGAAATTGAGGCGCTGGAAGATCACGGCCAGAAGCGGCTGATATTAGTCTTCGGCGAACATCAGCAGTATGACGCGGCGTTCATTGCGCATGCCGTCAGGCTGGCCTACGGCGTCAAAAAAGGCCATGGCGAGATCCGCCGCGTCAATATCAACGCCGCCCCGCTGGATGCCGAAGGATTCCGGACCGTGAAGGATGCGGGCATCGGTACGTACCAGATTTTTCAGGAAACGTATCATCCCGAAGCGTATCATACATACCATCTTCGCGGTAAAAAAGCCGATTTCAATTACCGGCTGACTTCGCTGGATCGCGCACAGGAAGCGGGACTGGACGACGTCGGCATCGGCGCGCTGTTCGGACTGTACGACTGGAAATACGAAGTGCTGGGCCTGGTGCGCCACACCAATCATCTGGAGGCCTGTTTCAACGTTGGCCCGCACACTATTTCTTTTCCGCGGATCAAGGACGCATCCATGCTGCAGATGGGCCGTCAGTATTTTATGAATGACGAAGATTTTGCAAGAATGGTCGCCATCATACGGCTCGCGGTGCCTTACACGGGAATGATCTTAACCGCGCGCGAATCGGCGGCTCTGCGTAATGAAGTGCTCCAATACGGCGTTTCCCAGATCGACGGCGGCACCAAACTGGAGCTCGGCGGTTATTCACATAGCCTCAACGAAGATCAGGACTTAAACAAAGGCCAGTTCCGCATCAACGACAACCGCACGCTCAATGAAATCATCGATGAATTGATGGACCAGAATATGATGCCGTCCTTCTGTACGGCCTGTTACCGCCTCGGACGTACCGGTGAGCATTTTATGGAATTTTCCGTTCCCGGTTTCATCAAGCGGTATTGCACGCCGAACGCTATACTCACGCTGGCCGAATATCTTCACGACTATGCCCCGGAAGAAACCAGAAAGAAAGGATGGCATATGATAGATCAGGAAATCCAATCGCTCGGTAATAATGGTATAGCGGCACAACTGAAACACAAATTGGAACTGATTAAAACCGGTAAAAGGGATTTGTACTTTTAAATCTTTTAAACGCGATACATCCCGCTTACCCCTCGTTTTCGCTCAGGATTAACGTCGAGGACAAGCACGGATCAAACGAAAAAGAAAATTAACATGATTTTTTCAATAAGCATTTCATTCGCTTATCGTGTGGGATTAACGAATAGTAAAGGCTAACTTATGGACAAAGGCAGGGATCTCAAACCGCACATAGGCATATTCGGGCGGCGCAATAACGGTAAAAGTTCGTTCATCAACGCGTTAACCGGACAGGATGTGGCAATTGTATCGGAAATAGCCGGCACTACAACCGATCCGGTAAAAAAATCCGTGGAGATTTTCGGCATCGGCCCGGCCATAATGATTGACACTGCGGGTATCGATGATACCGGCGATCTCGGAAAAAAACGCGTTCACAAATCGCTTGAGATTATCAAACAAGTTGATTGCGCCGTGATATTAATAGCCGGAAACCAATTCGGTGAATTTGAAACGAATCTGATCGCCACATTAAAAAATATCGATGTTCCTTTTATCGTTGTTCATAACAAATCAGACATGGAGCCGCTTGATCCGGCTACGATCCATCAGATACAATCGTTCTCGGATGCGCCGGTTATTGACATCAGCGTCGTAATGAAAACAAACATCGACGCCGTTATTAATGCGCTGAAACAAACGATACCGCCGACGTCGTATCAGAAACCGTCATTGTTTGATCAACTCATCAAGCCGAAAGATATCGTACTGTTGGTCACGCCGATTGACAGCGAAGCTCCGGACGGACGCATGATACTCCCGCAGGTGATGGCCTGGCGCGACGTCTTGGATCACGACGGAATTTGCATGTCCGTAAAGGAAACGGAACTGGAAGATTTTTTTCGTCTGAACATCAAACCGGCGCTGGTCGTGACCGACAGCCAGGCGTTTGAATATGTTGCGTCCGTGGTTCCGGAAGACGTCCCGCTGACCGGATTCAGTATTTTATTCGCGCGTATCAAAGGACCGTTTGAATATTATATTCAAGGGGCGCGAGCCATAGCCGATCTCAGAGATGGCGATAAAATACTCATCCTGGAATCCTGCACGCATCAGGTCAGTTGCGAGGATATCGGCAGGAACAAACTGCCGAATTGGATACGAAAACATACGGGAAAAAATCTCACATTTGACGTCATCGCCGGCATGTCGCCTCTGCCGGAAAACATTTCGTCGTATGCGTTGGTCATTCAATGCGGCGGGTGTATGTCCACGCGCAAACAAATCATGAACCGCCTGAAACCCTTTACGGATGCGGGAATTCCTGTAACGAATTACGGTATGGCCATAGCGTTTTTAAAAGGAATTTTTACGCGCGCGCTGAAGCCGTTTCAATCTGCAACGGCTACATTGTGAATGCGACGGGTAGAGTGACCCGGGAAAAGCACGATAATGGAAATCATTGATATCTTAAATAAAACCGAATTCTCGGAAGATGATCTTACAGCCTTACTTTGCTGCTCCGGAACAGACCGCGATCGGCTTCTGAAAAAATCCATTGAAATCAAAGAACAATATGCAGGAAACAAAGTTTATCTTCGCGGGCTCATCGAATTGACCAACCGGTGCAGGAAGAACTGCTATTACTGCGGTATCCGGCGGGATAATTTAAAAGTGAACCGCTATTTTATTTCCGATGAAGAAGTTTTGGAAGCGGCGCGTTTTGCCTTTGAAAACCGGTTCGGCTCCATAGTTATTCAGTCCGGTGAGATTCAGAGCGAATGGTTTATCAGGAAGATCGAAACACTGATACTCAGCATTAAGAAACTTTCCAGCGGGAAACTGGGCATAACTCTATCCTGCGGCGAACAAACAGAAGAAACCTACCGAAGGTGGTTTGACGCGGGCGCGCACCGATATTTATTGCGCATCGAAACATCGAATCCCGAAATGTATGCGACTCTGCATCCGTCCGATCATAGTTGGAACCGCCGCATCGAATGCCTGCGATGGCTTAAAAACATAGGTTTTCAGACCGGTACCGGTGTGATGATCGGCCTGCCGGGACAAACCATCGGCGATCTGGCGAATGATTTACTTTTCATGAAAGAACTGGATATCGATATGTGCGGCATGGGCCCTTACATCGAACATGAAGATACGCCGCTGTATGAGTCAAAGGACGGGCTTTTACCTCTCCAGGAGAGGTTTGAACTGACCCTGAAAATGATCGCCGTTCTCCGCATCCTGATGCCGGACATCAATATCGCCTCGACAACCGCGTTGCAGGCCATTGATAAAATCGGACGGGAAAAAGCATTGAAAATCGGCGCGAACATTCTCATGCCGAATATCACGCCGGGTCAATACCGTGACATGTATAAATTATACGCGAATAAACCTTGTACAGACGATTCTCCCGAAGACACCCTCCAATCCATTCAAAAAAACTTAACCGGCGCCGGTTGCGAAATCGGATTCGATGAATGGGGCGATTCAAAACACCACAAAAATAAATTGTATGTAAAATGATTGTTCCGTAAGCCGATCGGATCATTCAATTTTAAAATCATAATACTGTATTTCCGGAAATCCTGATTCCGGCTTTTTTATGCAAATCGCGTGAACTCCCTTGGAGAGACGTTCTTTAAAAAGGATTCTCCAAATATTATTTCCGTCCGGAATGTTCTCCGCTTGAACCGGAATGTCATGATCGTAGATCCATAATTCAGGCTTCCATTTTGACATGTGGCCCGCGCCGAAGATAAATTCGCCTTTTTCATGTTTTAATTTGAAAACGCTTACGGAATCACTGTCTTTTTCCGGCGATATAATGATGACTGAATCGATTTCATGAAAAGTCAATCCGGAAAGATTTTTGATTTGAAAATTCGTCATGTATTGAATTTGTTTTCCCTTCAGAACGTCTTGTTTCAGCGTATCGCATTGGCCGGAATGATACAGATAAACACCGTCGGCGTCGGGATACGTTTTTCCGCACGATGGCAAAAGACATAAAACGCAAATGATCAGCATTGCGGTTTTGTTTTTATTCATACTCACTAATTCCTTTAATATTGCCATAAAGCGGTCTGACATTTGCAATGTATTTGCCGTTAACAGCCCCGGGATATCCATTTCCTTTTTATGAAAATGTAATATACAAAACAAGAAAAAAATCGATTTAAAATAAAAATATTTGTATTATAAGAAAATTAAATGCATTGAAAAGACAAAATAAAATACGATGTCACTCTTCCAAACAGCCATAGCCGTACTCGCGATGATCGCGCTGTTTCTTTACGGTTTAAAAAGTTTCAGCCGTGAAGCCAAGGAAATCGGTTCGGATCATTTTCAGAAACTGATATCATCGATAACGCGTTTCCGTTTGGGCGGATTTTTTCTCGGCGCGTTACTGACGGGCGTCATCCAGTCGAGCAGCGCGGTGATCTTTCATTCCTGAATTACCATCCGTCATTAGACCGTAAGCGCATTATTAACGCCCTTAACCGGTTTACGGATAGGTTTATTTTAACGCACAATTTTTAGGTATAAATGGTTTTTTACGCAATCCGCTATGATAAAACCATGTGCTTTCCTGATCGGAATCATTTCCGCTTCAATTAATCAGGAACGTCTTTTTGAATGCAATATCATTTTGAAAGGCCTTTAGTTATCATCTTTCAGGATATCCTAATTTATTCAAGTATTACCAATTCAGAATTATCAACAACTATCATTAAATCGTGTGCCATGAACCGCAGTCAATTGAATATCGTTCCTGTCCTTTTTATATCCGGGAATGTGAAACATGAAACCGGCGTTTTACCGGATGACAACTTAAAAAAGGAAGCGTTATGGAAACCACTCCTAATACCCATGCCCGCATTGTATTCTTTGACGGAATGTGTATTCTCTGCAACCGGTTTGTGGGTATCCTTTGCCGTTATGACCGCAACCGACGTTATCGTTTCGCGCCTTTACATGGATTAACAGCGTCTTCGGTTCTCAATCAGAATGATATAGCCCAAAATGATTCTGTAATTTTTATTCACAACGGAAGCATTTTCAGAAACAGTGAGGCGGTCATAAAAATTCTAATAGGATTGGGCGGTTTTTGGAAAATTTTTTTTATTTTTTATATGGTTCCTCCATTCATACGTGATTTCATCTACCGCATCATCGCCAAATATCGCTATTTTTTATTTGGAAAATCAACCGTTTGCAGGATTCCAAACGATAACGAAGCCATACATTTTTTACCTTGATTGGCTTTTTTAAGCTTACAATGAGTCACTTTTTTTATTTGTATATTTATAATAAACAATAAATTATAATTAGTATTCTAATATCTTTTTTTTCGGGCAATAAAAACCGAAATATATTTTATTTATTAAGCCTAAAATAAATAAATATATAATCCCATCCTGATTTTCAACGATGACAAAACACTTGACATTATGAGTGTGTTTTATAAATTGGAGTTGAATCTTGAAGGTGATTCGGGTGTTTATAAGTTGTTAAAAATTTCTTCTGACTGCTGTTTTTATAAGTTTATAAATTACAGCAAGGAGTTTCTTAACAACGGTTCCAAATAAAAAAAGAAGGCTTGTAATGCTGTTTTTGATGAATTTAGACGCATGGGATTGTCTTAATTCAACAATAATCAACAAGTTAAAATGTTCTGTATAAAAAAGGTTAATTGTTTTAAAAAAAATGTTAATAACTTATATTATATGAGTCCGGTGATATATAAGTAACGACAATGGGCGCGGTAAATTATCAATCACATATGAACGAATCCAACACAGATTACTACTTAACCGAAGATAATTTCAATAAGGCCAAAGTAATCTGGAATCAATGTTGTGAGCTCATAAAGGGCCAGATACCCGGTCCTTCTTTCCGAACATGGTTTAATCCTGTGGAACCTGTCCGGGTGGAAGGGCAGAAACTTATTCTGGCGATACCGAATCAGTTTTTCATGGAATGGCTCGACAGCCGCTACAGCCAATTGATAACCGCAAGCCTGCATGAAGTCACCTCACAGGTTTTTACCGTTGAATATATCATTAAAGATAACGAGGCGTATCATTATAAAAGCCCTGCGGCCGAATCTGCAGAAATCCGGTCCGTTGCGCAGGGTGAAACGCAAGTTATCGGTGCCGGCGAAAAGGGATCGTTTCTCAACCATCGTTATACGTTTGACAGTTTCATCGAAGGCAACGGCAACAAGTTCGCTAAGGCGGCGGCTTTGGCGGTAGCTGAAAAACCCGGAAAAACTTCCTTCAATCCGTTAGTCATTTACGGCGGCGCGGGTCTTGGCAAGACGCATCTGCTGCAGGCCATCGGTAACCATGTCCGTAAGACCTACCCGGATAAAAAGATCAGCTATATCACCAGCGAAAATTTCACCAACGAGTTCGTCGCGGCTATCCGAAATGACAAAGTCCAGGAATTCAGCAAACTGTACCGTAACTTCGATCTGCTGATGGTGGATGATATACAGTTTTTCGCCGATAAGGGCAAAACGCAGGAAGAATTCTTTCATACATTCAACACACTGCACCAAATGGGTAAGCAGATTGTGCTGACGTCCGACCGGCCGCCCAAAGAACTCAAACAGGTGGAAGAACGCCTGATCTCCAGGTTCCAGTGGGGTTTGGTCACGGACATTCAGCCGCCGGATCTGGAAACGCGCATCGCCATCCTGCAGAAACGCAGTGAGGAAGACGGCGTGTACCTTTCGGCGGACGTATGCGAATTTGTCGCGATGAACATTACGTCGAATATCCGCGAACTGGAAGGCTCGCTGATTAAACTGCTGGCCTACGCGTCCATTACAAACACCGAAATCACGCTCGACGTCGCCAAGTCGGTGCTTAAAGACACGATTGCCATTAAGAAACGCAATCTGTCCATCGACGTGATTCAGAAAACGGTTTCGGAATATTACAACCTGCCCGACGACCTGATGCGCGCGAAAACCCGAAAGAAGGAAGTCGTGGAAGCCCGCCAGATCTGCATGTACCTGACCAAAGAAATCCTCGGCAGCTCGCTGAAAACAATCGGCCTGCATTTTGGCGGCCGCGACCATTCCACCGTGATTTACGCCTGCAAACTGGTCGAGCAGATGATGGCCGAAAACCCGAAAATCAAAGACGATGTGGAAACCATTAAACGAAAGATAGAACTGGCCGGCTACTAAAAAACAAATAATTCTGTCCCCTTTCCTTTCACCTTCATATATTGATAAGAGGGCTTGTGTCAGCAAGTCCTCTTATTATTTTTATAAGGGACAGAATTATTTATGTAAAAGAACGTTGACCTAAAGCTGAAACACTATCATAAACCGGCTGCCGGCGCCTTCTTCGCTTTCCACAAGAATGTCGCCGCCGTTAATCCGTATGAGTTCGCGCGCAATCGTTAGTCCCAGTCCTGTGCCCTGCTGTTCAGTAGTAGCCCGGTTGACCTGGTAGAACTTATCAAAAATTTTGTCGAGATGTTCGGACGGAATACCGATGCCGGTATCTACCACTTCTATCATAATGTAATCGGATGTCTGACGCAGTTTCAGGGTAACCGAGCCGCCGGGGCGGTTGAATTTGATAGCGTTGTCCACAAGCCGCTCCACCGCATTGGCTACCTGATCCACATGAAATACAATCCGCGGCACTTCGGAATCGAGTTCGGTATAAAAGTGCAGCCCGGCCGCTTCCGCCTGTTTCTGGAGTTTGGGCAGCATATGCGCGAGAATAAAGTACAGCTCCGCGGACTGCTTGTTCTGTTCGTATTCCTTTTTGGCCTCGCCCATGGAAATGCGCACCGTCAGCAGAAAATCCTTGAGCAAAAAATCCAGCCGGTCACCGCTGCGCTTGATCTTGACCAACAGTTCCTGGAGTTCTTCCTGCTGGAAATTCATGGAATCATCGAGTAAAAGATTGGCAGTCATTTTGATAATGAACAGGGGCGTATTGACTTCGTGGGTAATGGCGGTGAGGATTTCCCGCTTAAGCGAATCGATTTGTGTGATTAGCTGTTCTTCGGTGGCTGTACGGATTTCCTTAACCCGTTTCATTTTGCCGCGTATGGACGCCAGCAGGTCTTCCTGTTCGATGGGCTTGGTAAGGTAATCGTCCGAACCGATAGCTTTGCCTTTGCGGCGCTTGTCGTTTTCGGCGTGAGCGGTCAGGAAAATAAATGGAATGGATTTGAATTTTGGATTTTCCTTAACTTTGTCATATAATTCAAATCCGTCCATATGCGGCATGGAGATATCGCTGATGATGAGGTCCGGCTCGAAGGTTTTGAGTTTCTGAAGCGCGTCGTGCCCGTTTGTGGCCTGCGTGACTTCAAATTCCCCGCTTCGTAGGTAAGCCAGCACCAGCTGACGATTCTGAAAGTCATCTTCGACCAGCAGAATTTTTACAGGCGCGTTTTCCATAACCGGTGGTTTTATTTTAAAGACCTATCAGAAAATAGTGTTGCAATAAGAACGGCATATCGTAAGAAAAAAAAACATATTATGAAAGTATTTTTTTATTCTGCCTTTGAATTATTTATCAGAGTCTGCAGGCGATCAATTTGCGGCTGGATGGCGGCGTCCTCAATTTTTTGAAAAAGGATTTCCACCGGAGCCAGCGGATGACCGGCCGGCAAGGATTTAGAGCCGATATCGTCCCAGCGGGCTTCCGCGGCCTTTCCGGGCAGATTCAGCATCTTCCACAAGCGCTCGGAACTGAAGGGCATAAACGGATGCATCAGAACAGCAAGTGCCCGCACCACCTGCAAACTGACGTTCATGGTAGCGGCGCAGACGGCCGGATCCGTTTTGAATGATTTCCACGGTTGCTGATCGTTGAAGTACTTATTGGCATGACGCGCCAGATCCATAAAGCGCCGGCAGGCGTCTTTAAAACGGAAGGTGTCTATTAATTCTCCGGTCTCAACGCGCGCCGCCGTTATCTGATCAAGCATTTCACGATCGGCCGCCTGCAGGACGCCTGCGTCGGGTACTTTACCGGCGAAGTTCTTGTGAACAAACGTCAGCGAGCGGTTGATAAAATTACCAAGGATGTCGGCCAGTTCGCTGTTGTTTCGGGCCTGAAAATCTTTCCAGGAAAAATCAGAATCCTTGTTTTCCGGCAAAATGCAGGTCAGTGTGTAGCGCAGAGGATCCGGAGGAAAAAGCTCCAGATAATCTTTCACCCAGACAGCATAATTACGGCTGGTGGATAATTTAGCGCCTTCGAGATTAAGAAATTCACAGGCGGGGATATCCGAAACCAGAACATACCGGCCTTCCGTGCGCCCGCGGTTGTAAGCCATAGTGATGGCCGGAAACATCAGCGCGTGAAAGACAATATTATCCTTACCAATAAAATGCACGAGCCGGGTATCTTCCGATTGCCAGTATTCCTTCCATTTATCCGGTTTTCCGATAGTCTGCGCCCATTCTTTTGTGGCAGAAATATAACCGAGCACCGCTTCAAACCAGACATACATCACTTTACCTTTGGCGCCTTCGATCGGTTGGCCGTTCAGGTCTTTTTCCGGAAGGGCGACGCCCCAGTCCAGGTCGCGGGTGATGGCGCGGTCGTTCAGTTTCTGATGGAACCAGCCTTTGCAGTAGTTCAGCACATTGTCTTTCCAGTGCGTTTTGCCGGCGATCCATTGTTCCAGCGCTTCCTGGAACTCGCCGAGCGGGAGATACCAGTGCGTGGTCTCGCGGGCTACCGGGGTCGCGCCGGTCACTTTACTCCGGGGATTGATTAACTGCATCTGGTTTAAATAGGAACCGCACTTTTCGCACTGATCGCCGCGCGCCCCCTCACTGCCGCATTCCGGACAGGTACCCTCCACATAGCGGTCGGAAAGGAACATGCCCGCCGTTTCGTCATACCACTGGATGTCCGGTTTTTTTATCAGCAGATTTTTGGACCAGAGGTCCAGAAAGAAATCCCGCGCGGTTTCGTGATGAATCGGGCGGGATGTCCGCGAATAATGGTCAAAACTGATGCCCATGCGGGTAAATTCGTCATAAATCATTGCGTTGTAACGGTCCACCAACTCCTGCGGCGTAACTTTTTCCTTTTCCGCCTGAATGGTTATTGGTACCCCGTGTTCATCGCTGCCGCAGATGTACACCACGTCGCGCTGCATCAGGCGCTGGTAGCGCACGTAAATATCGGCGGGCAGATAAGCGCCGGTCAGCCGTCCGATGTGACTGGATCCGTTGGCATAAGGCAGGGCGCTGGTAACAAGTATCCGTTTATAGGCGTTGATTTCAGGCAAGTGAACTCCTGTAAAATGTGGATTAATAAATAACTTCCTGACGAGCCAGATGGACGCGCAGCAGGGGATATTTACGGTTCAAGGCGTCCTGGATGCGGTCCAGTTCGTCGTCCGTGCGGAGCGTTTCATGACAGGTCAGTATAATTTTTTTGGGTTTGATTTTCATGGCGTTCTCGCAGGCCATCTCATAGGAACTGTGGCCCCAGCCGGCACGGGTATGGTATTCCTCGTCCGTGTACATGGCGTCATGTATCAGCACGTCGCATCCGCGCGCCCAGGTAATCAGCGCGTTATTGCGGTCATTGTTCACGGCTTCATGATCGCTCGCGTATACAACGGAATAGCCGTTGCGCGCCAGTTTATAGGCATAGCACAAATCCGAATGATTAACCGGAACAAAAGAAACGGAAAATCCATTTATATCCAGCGGCTGTTCGCGGAGATAATGGAACTCGATTTTTGAATTCAATGCCTCCCATCCGTTGAAAGGGCCGTAGGAACCGTCAAAATAAATGTCCATGATTTCTTTCATTTTTTCAACCGGAAACGGCGAATAAAAATGAACGGTGTTGCCCGGTACATGGATGGGCGCAAAATAATTCAGTCCCTGGATATTGTCCCAGTGAAAATGCGTAAAGAGAATATGAAAATGGCCTTTTTTATTCTGCAGATGGTCCGATAAATATCCGATACCAAAACCGGCGCCGATGATGATCATGTTCGGATCGTCTTTAATAATCATGCTGGGCGTATGGGCTCCGTACTTAAGCACTTCTCTGCAGGGCGAACTGATGTTGCCGCGTGTTCCCAAGAAAATGATCTCTACAGACATACGGCCGTCCCTTCTTCCAGTGCATGAATTTCCATGGCCGTGCCGGGGTATTGTTGTTTCAGATAATCTCTTACCCGCGATACTTTTGAATCCACATCGCTGTCGGTATCTTCCGGCGCGTGATGGCCGATGATGAGCCGTTTTACCCTGGCGGCGGCAGCCATATCCGCTGCGTATTCCGGGTACGAATGTCCCCAGTTTTCTTTGCCTTTGATGCTTTCGGCGGTGAAATGGGTGTCATAAAACACCAGATCGGCATCCTGCATAAAACCGGTAAGGCCATTGATAAATTCTTTTTCCAACGACGGAAAATCCTCTTTTTTCCAATCTTTCATTGTTACGCTTAAGTGATTGTTTTCGATGGGGGCGTTGTCGGTTATGACGCAGATATTTTTTGAACCGTCGCTGATCCGGTAACCCAGCGTCAGTCCCTGATGATTTAACCGGAAAGTTTTAACAAACACCCGATCGAGCGGGAATGCTTCATCCGAATACAATTCGCGAAAGGCAATGCGGTGGCGGATACGCATGAAGGGAATCGGGATGAGTCCGCGGGCGTGCTGATGTTCGAAGAGAGCTTCAATAGTGTATTTTTCGGACCGGGGTCCCATGATGGAAATTTTCGTATCGGGCATATAAAGCGGACGGAAAAACGGGAATCCGAGTATATGGTCCCAGTGGGTATGCGTAATCAAAAAATGCGCGCGGAATTTACTGGTGCCGGCATTGACGATATTCACACCCTCGCGGTAAATGCCCGTGCCGCCGTCAATATAGATAGGGCACATGCCGTCCACCACGATTTTATAGGATGTGGTATTACCGCCGTATTTAACGCGTTCCGGCGTAAAGATGGGACGGGAGCCCCGTGTGCCCAGCAGGATGAACTTCATCGTATCTCCGGTATGCTTTATACTTTCGGTCCGGCCTGGATGACTTCTGCGGAGGCCTTATCGGCGAATTTCTGAAAATTCTTTACGAACAGGCCGGCCAATTTTTTTGCGGTTTGATCGTAAGCGGCTTTATCTTTCCAGGTATTTTTCGGATTTAGGATTTCTGACGGGACATCGGGACAACTATCCGGAATCGAAACGCCGAAAACCGGGTCAGTCTGATAAGTTACCTTATCCAGTTTTCCGGATAAAGCGGCCGTCAGTACGGCGCGGGTATGTTTAATGGTCATACGGGAGCCGACGCCGAAACTGCCTCCGGTCCAGCCGGTGTTGACTAACCATACGTTCGTGTTGTGCTGGGTCATTTTTTTCTGGAGTAATCCGGCATAAACCGTAGGATGCAAGGGTAGAAACGGCGCGCCGAAACAGGTGGAAAAAGTCGGCGACGGCTCGGTGATACCCGCTTCGGTGCCGGCGACCTTGGCCGTATAGCCGGAAATAAAATGGTACATGGCCTGGGCGGGATTGAGTTTGCTGATCGGCGGCAGTACGCCAAAAGCGTCGCATACCAGAAAACAAATATTGTTGGGATGACCGCCCATGCCCGGAATCACGCAGTTATCAATATATTCCACCGGATACGTCGCGCGCGTATTCTCGGTAATTTCAGCCGAGTCAAAATTCGGCCGACCGTCCGGAAACAGCACCACGTTTTCGAGCACCGAGCCGAACCGGATGGCGTTCCATATCTGCGGTTCGCCTTCTTTGGACAGCTTAATGGTTTTTGCGTAACAGCCGCCCTCAAAATTAAACACGCCTTTGTCTGTCCAGCCGTGTTCATCGTCGCCGATTAACCTGCGGAGCGGGTCGGCAGACAACGTCGTCTTGCCCGTACCGGATAACCCGAAAAACAGCGTGACGTTGCCAGCCCCGTCCATATTGGCGGAGCAGTGCATCGGAAAAACGCCCTTCTGCGGCAGGAGGTAATTCATCACCGTAAAAATAGATTTTTTAATCTCGCCGGCATATCCGGTGTGGCCGATCAGGATAATTTTTTTCTCGAAATTCAGAATGATGAATGTCGAGCCGGTCAGACCGTCAATTTCCGGAATCCCTTTGAGATGATACGCGTTTATCACGGTATATTCGGGGCGGTGCGTTTTTAATTCTTCGGCGGTGGGCCTTATGAAAAGCGTCTGCGCAAACAGGGCGTGCCAGGCTTTTTCGGCAACGACGCGTACCGGCATGCGGTAATCCGGGTCGCCCCCCACAAAGCCGTCAAATATAAAAAGGTCTTTACCCTGCAGATAGGCCGTGGCTTTTTTAAAGAGAGCCTCAAAGGCCTCCGGCGATATTTTTTTGTTGTTGTCCCACCAGATTTTATCTTTGCTCGTGGCCTCTTCTACGACATATTTATCGTTCGGCGAACGGCCGGTGTGCGGCGCTGTGTTGGTGACGAGAGCGCCGTTCGATGCCAGATAGCCTTCGCCCCGCAAAATAGCCGTCTGCACCAGCTCGTTAACCGGTAGGTTGCGGTAGATATTCTTGGCATTAATGATGCCTAACTGATGTAATCCGAACGAATCCATAGAGGTTCTCCCGATGGTCAGACCATCCCTTTGGTTAATCCTGATTAAAGATCAATATTCAAATATTTGGAAGCTTCTTCGAAAAGTAAAGTTTCGGTGGCGCCGTCCTGTCCGTGCTGAATCTGAATTTTACCGCTGATAATGTCGATAGCGCTGATAGAACCCGGACCTTTGGAGGTTGTTACCGCATGGCCGATTTTCGGCAGTTTAGTCAGGGTGGAGACGTAATAATCGCGCTCATAAGCCAGGCAACATTTCAGACGGCCGCAGATGCCGGTGAGTTTAGCGGGATTCAGCTGCAGGCACTGATCCTTGGCGCAGTCGGTGGTGATGGGCGTAAATTCCGTCAGGTGACCGGCGCAGCACATCCGCCAGCCGCACGGCCCGTAACCGTCCACGCGCTTCGATTCGTCGCGAACGCCGATCTGACGCAGTTCGATGCGGGTCTTGAATTCGCCGGCGAGATCCCGTACCAGTGCGCGGAAATCCACGCGTTTTTCCGCCGTAAAAAAAATCACCAGCCGCTTCCGGTCATACTGGTACTCCGCGTCCACCAGCTTCATCCGCAACGCATATTTGACGATACGCTGGCGAACAATGTCCTTGACGCGCTCTTCTTCCTTTCGGTTTTCAGTCAATTGATTTAAGTCGGCTTCCTGAGCGAGCCGCACGATGGGTTTCAACTCACGATCTTCAAGAAACCCTTCCGGAATCTTATCCGTACATAGCCGGACTTTACCAAGATCCTGACCGATTTCCGCCTGTACGATGACGTAATCGTTCTTTTTCAGTTCCAGACGTTCTTTATTGTCAAAATAGTCCTTGCGGTTCGCCTTAAATTCTACCAATATCGGTTGGTTCATAGTTCCGTTTCTTATGTTCCTGTTTGCAATGGCTACAACGGAATTCCGGCCTCCTGACGCAGCCGTAATGCCAGTTGCGTGAGTACAGCATTAAGATAGGCATTTCTTGAAATAAGGTCAACTGCTTTTTCCGTTTCTGCGGCCATGCGATCAGGTTGCGCGCCCGGGAATTTGGCGCAAAATTTTCGGAGACGTTCCCATTTATCGGTATTGATGAGAAATTTTCCAAGCTGCTCAGGCTGACCGCTCAAATGTCCGGCATAGTGTATGTCCTGAAACCAGCTCAGCAGCAGCGTGAGCATATCAATGAAAACGTCCTTTTCTTTCTTGTAAGTCTTGACGGCGTTGTTTACAAAAACCGGAATGGCTCCGGATCTTGGATGGACGGCGGCCAGTAAAAAATCCAGCATCAGGTCGCGGCGCGCTTCGAGCGTTCCGTTCAGCATCTGCAGGGCTTGATGGACGCGGCCATTCGCAAGCCGCGCGACAAGGCGGGCGCGTTCGGGCGACAACGATGGATCGCGGGTCAGCGCAAGCACCAAATCATCCTCCCTTACAGGTTGCAAACGCAGCAATTGACAGCGGGATACGATTGTGGGAAGAATGGCCGGCAACTGCGAAGTGGTCAGTAGAAAAAACGTTTGATCCGGCGGTTCTTCAAGCACTTTCAGGAACGCGTTGGCGGATTCCGCGTTCATTTCCTCAATAAATGTGAGAATATATATCTTCCGGCCGCCTTCGAACGCGCGCAACGATACGTCGCGGATCAGTCCGCGAATTGTCAAGTCGCCGGGATTTTCCGGATCGCCGATATGAATGCTGCCCCCCGCGACTTTGACGCGCGTGTAAAGCGTTTTGGCTTTCTGCCCAAACCATTCGCATATCGTTTCTTCTTCCGTAGATTTCAGCATCGGGAAATAATAATGCAGATCGGGATGCTCCAGGCCGGCAGTTTTACGGCAGGCCGCGCAGTGTCCGCAATATTCCAGAGTCTCCGTATCAGGCTGCAGGCACATCAGGTAACGGCCGAGTTCCAGAGCCAGTTCCTCGGCCCCGTATCCGTCTTCCCCCGCAAACAGATACGCGTGCGCCAGACGGCCCGACCGTGCCGCCTGATGTAAATGGCGTTTCGCAAAATCTTGTCCAATCACGTTTTTCAGCATAAACAACCGAATATAACGAGGCGGCAGGGTAATGTCAAGAAATGATCGCTGGTAAAAATCCGTTTGGTTTTTTTCACAAACCTTGTATCTTAACACGCTATGAAATACAACCATCAACGTATGGCTACAGATATCCTGTGATCCACCCAACAGCTTTAGTCGCGCCCGAAACGGAACTGGCGGAACAGGTAACCGTTGGGCCCTATTCGATAATAGAAGAAAACGTCAGCATCGGCCATCATACGGTTCTCAGCGACCGCGTTCATCTCTACCCCGGCACAACCATCGGCGCCGAATGCCGCATCCACACCGGCGCGGTTATCGGCAACGAACCGCAGGATTTAAAATTCAACCGGGAAAATACTACGACTGTGCTGGAAGAAAAAGTAACGGTGCGGGAATACGTGACTATCAACCGGGGGACAGCGGCGAACGGCGAGACGCGCATCGGCGCTCAAAGTCTCCTCATGGCTTATGTTCACGTCGCGCATGACTGCCGTGTAGGACGGCACGTCATATTGGCGAATAGCGTTCAGCTGGCCGGCCATGTGGTGATCGGAGATTTTGCCGGACTGGGCGGCCTGGTGCCCGTTCATCAGTTTGTCCACATTGGTCCCTATGCCTTTATCGGCGGCGGTTACCGTGTCGCCCAGGATGTGCCGCCTTTTGTGCTGGCCGCCGGCGAGCCCCTGCGGTATCGCGGACTCAATTACGTGGGGCTCCGGCGGAACGCGTTTTCCGAAGACCGTATCCGAAACATTGAAAAAGCGTATTTCCTGATTTATCAGTCCCGCCTCAACCGTACCGCCGCTTTAAACCGCTTAAGAGAAGAAATCCCTTTAACGTCGGACATCGAATCCATTATTACCTTTTTTGAAAAAAGCGAGCGTGGCGTCATTCGTTAGAATATGATAATAAAAATTTAATCGGCTCAGATAATTTTTCCAAGACATTTATTAGAAACATACCCAATCGCTTCTCTTTTTCGCCTTTTTTAAAATGACAAACCGCTCATTTACACAAAATTATTTACAGACTCTCCGGCAATAATATAAAATGTATCTTTAGCGGTTATCGTTTGTCCGGACACCGTTTGACTAACCTTAACAGCTGTTGGCGTCGGTACTAATTTTCCAATTAATCCATTACCATAAATATTAAAGTGATCAAATTTGTTATTCCTATATTCCTCCAAAACATTACCGCTGTTTCTTACATAAATCACCGAATCCAGCAGCGCCCCATTTAGTCTGAGTTTCTTCTTTATTCTTTGCCCCGCCCCGTCCTAAGCGCATTCAACAACGGTATCGGTGGTTGTGATTTTCAATCGCACATTACTATAATCGTAAGCAAAGTATCCTTTTGTGGTATCTCTGGTCATGTTTCCATTATTATCATATTCATACGAAGCGTTAATCATACCGGTTACACGGTTTAACCTGTTCGGATTATTCGCGTCATACGTGTAACTCAGAATCGACCTCGTGGAACTGTTCAAATGCCGTGTTAAGTATAATATATTCCCGTTCGCGTCATATTGCAAGGATTTCTCGGAATATTTATTCGTCAGGCTCCAGTTGCCGCTCACATACTCTTTATAATTCGCGTTCACGAGCCGGTTCGCGCCGTCATACGAAAACCCGTATCCCAATAATCCCTGTCCGCTGTTCCCGATGAGTGAGCGGATGGTGCCGTTGCGCGGATAGGTAATGCTTTTCCGGTTTTAATTTTAAGGTACTACTTTCACGATGACATCCGCCACGCCGGTTCGAATCATATCTAATGCTTTGGCCGCCGCCAGGGAAACGTCAATGATGCGCCCCTTCACGAACGGGCCGCGGTCGTTAATCCGTACCTGAACGGTTTTATTATTCGCGGTGTTTGTGACGTTCACGATGGTGCCGAATGGCAGGGTTTTATGCGCGGCGGTCATGGCGTTCATATCAAAGGTTTCGCCGCTGGCGGTTTTGCGCCCGTGGAATTTATCGGCGTAGTAAGAAGCTTCGCCGGTTTGCGTGAAGACGTCAGCGGTTTTGCCGCCGGATTTACCCGCGGCGCCGGATGTATGAACGCTCTGGTCGCTGGACGACGAAGAAGCAATCAGAGTGTAATCATATATTTCGATGGCATCCTCATCGAGGTTATGATCCACTTCAAAACGTACAATGCCTTTGGCGTCGGCAATCAGCGTACCGATATAGTTATCGCCTTGCCAGTCGTATTCATAGCGGTAGAAAACCGGATCCGGAACACGCCGGCCGAATTTCTTCCTGAATAACTCATCTTTAACGGGACGGGCGATTTGTTTTTCACGACCGCCGCTTTTGTAATTCCATGTCACAAAAAGATTCGAATCGTGTTTCACGATAATCACATTATTGACATTCTCCTGACTGCTCCGGTATGTGGTTTTCCCGGCGGATGACGCGGAGGATTTAGTTGCCGTCACACTGTCGTTTTTCACCGAAGCCCCATGGCTGCCTTTAAATAAAGCAAACCGTTTGGCGCCGGCGTATTGATTTAACCAGTACCCTTTCAGCGGGTCAACGCCCAGCAATTCTTTTTCATTTTTAGCGTGCACGATTTCTTCGACGCCGGACTTATTTTTTCCGAGATAAATCGCTACATGGCCGATATTCGCGCCGTATCTGAAAAACAGCACATCGCCGGCTGCCAGTCCGCTGCGCGATTCGATTTTCTCACCGACGTTTTCGCTCCACATATTTGCCGAGCTTCGCGGCAGGGTAATTCCGCATACGGTACGAAAAACTGCCGTCACGAAACCCGAGCAGTCGGTGCCGATTTGTTTCTTATTGTTGCCCCAGGCATACGGCGTGCCGATCCAGCCTGAAATTTCGTTCAACAGGTCGTTGAGCGTCGCTTCGGTGGAAACCGCGCCGGCGATATAGCCGCTTCCGCGGAAATGAACGCCGGAATTAAACGCCGCGAAGCGTTTAGCGCCGGCCAGCGATAAACCGATATCTTTTAAATGAACGGCCGTCACGCCGGTTTTCGGCCATACCGTAACCGCTTCGTAGTCCTCTTCGTCGCCCAGATAAACGGCTAAGCGTATGATGGCGCCGGTAGGATTATTATAGAACAAGACATCGCCGGGCAACAGGTCATCGCTTTCGGAAGACAAGCGTTTTCCGAAGTTATCGTTCCATAATTGTTGCGCGTCTGCGGGAAATTCCAGAGCACAGGCTTCGCGGAAAATTCCGGCCACAAAGCCGCCGTCATCGGTGCCGGTATTTTTATCGCCCTTCCCGGCGGCATACGGCGTTCCGCGCCAGGTATCAATAACGTCCAGAAAATCTTCCAATGTAGCCGCTGATTGGATTACACCGTTATCCCGGCCGGTCTGGCCGAATAAGGAAACGGAAGCCAATATGGCCATAAAAAAGCAGCCGGAAAGTAATTGATACCGTATTGGTTTTATCATATCGCGATATCCCTTTTTAAATTTATATCTGAAAAATCATTCGAGGTAAATCATTCTCCGGTCAGGGGGCAAAAAATGATCGTCCGTCCAGCCGCTCGGGTATGGATTTGCCCAGCAGTTGCAACAAGGAAGGCATGACATCCGCGCTTCGCAACAACCGCGGCTGAATCGGCCGGCTGATACAAAACGGCGTCAGGATGTGGGCTTTATACAGCGAGCCGTGCGAAGCGTGATGTTCCGGAATTTCCCAGCGATCCCGCAGGTCGTGGCCGGGCGCCGCGGAAATCAGCAGATCGCCGCATCGCGGGGAGCGGAAAATCTGCGCCGCCTGAAGAAGCGCGTCGGGATAATCGGTATCATACGTCCGCTCCAGAGTTTCATAGAACGACATAGTATCCGGCATGGGGTCAAATCCAAACGGATCGGAACCGATTGGCGCGTAATGGATATGGCCGTCTTGTTCACTCAGTAAGGCCGCGCCGCGCCGGCTGTCCGCGCGAATCCGGCCGTCGCGTGTTTTGGTAAGAATAATATCTACCGCATCCTGTTTCAGTAAACAATTTATCCTATCGCCGGGCATAGCGATGATTTCTTCATAATAACAAGGTTTGGCCCAGTCGTGATTTTTAAAATAGACGTGCGCCATGGAATTACCGGAAATATGAACGGCCGCTTCGGGCCTGCGACGGAATATTTTTGGATAATATAATGTTTTTAAATTCAATTCTTTTTCAAAAAACGACGCGACGTCCCAGTGCGTGTGCGTGGCGGTAAGCCCGTGATCGCTGCATAAAGCGAGAAGGGTGGCGTCATAACGGTTTTGCTTTTTCAGTTCGGCGGCGATAAGGCCTACCGCATTATCCACAAAACGATACGCGCCGAGGACCCGTTCGTGTTCCGGATGGAGATTATGGCTCAGGCCGTCCACCGCATGGAACACCGCGAAACGGAACTCCGACTCCTCGCGCAGTGATTCCAGAAGGGTTTGCAGGGCCAGCGCGTCCGCCTGCTCGTAAGTGACGCGGTGATGCGCTTTTGAAAGCGCATAGGATCTGCGCCACGCGCGTTTATTGTTTTTTTTTGGAAGTCCTCGGGTAATCGGCCCGAATATGTTCATCGGATTATTTACGAGTTCAAATAAAGTCGGCATATCCGCGCGCAGGTCGCGGTTTATGAAAAAATTTTCCCACCCGCAGTAACTTCGGTTGCGGTACGGATAAAAAACCGAACGTTCCGCGTACGCTTTTTTATCCATCCAGCGGATGCCCGGGATGTTGGCTGTTCCCGGTAAACAACCGGTTAAAAACGGCACGTATGCCGGCCCGGTGGTTGTGGTAAAGACCGACGTCATCCGCGTGTACGTGCCGCGCGCGACGATATGCTCCTGTATATTGGGCAATGCGTTTTCATTGAGCAGCCGCCCGAACACGTCGTAACGCGCGCCGTCAACCATCATCAGTAATGCGGAAAGCGCCCTCATGTTTACTTCAACGAAAGCGTAATAATGCGGCTGATCAGACTGTTGAAATCCATGCCGTTTGCGAGCGCGGCTTTAGGAACGAGACTGGTTTCCGTCATGCCGGGCAGGGTATTCACTTCGAGGCAGTAAAAACGGTCGTCAAGGCCGAGCCGGAAATCCACGCGCGCGTATCCGGAGCAGCCCAGCGACTGATAAGCCATGACGGCGAACTTCTTTACCTTATCGGCCATGGATTTCAGGATATCCGCAGGACACACATAGGACGTGCGGCCTTTCTGGTATTTATGTTCGTAATCATAGAATCCGCCTTCGGGAATGATTTCGATAACCGGCAGGGCTTCTTCCCCGAGCACGGCAACGGTGATCTCGCGGCCGTCAATAAACATTTCAACGAGTACGTCGCCCAGCGCGGAGGCTTTAATCCAGGCGTCTTCGAGTTCTTTCCATTCCCGTACGATGGTCAGGCCGACGGTTGAACCTTCTTCATTGGGTTTCACCACAACCGGCAGTTTGAATTTGGACTCCGTCTTTTTTTTGAACGCGCTGTAATCGGTGGATTTTTTAAAAAACAAATAAGCCGGCGTGAGCACACCAACGGACTCGAACTGCCGTTTGGCCATCATCTTATTCATTGCAAGAGCGCTGGCTAGTGGCCCGGAACCGGTGTATTTCAGTCCCGCGATCTCCAGGAGCGACTGGATTGCGCCGTTCTCGCCGAGGCCGCCGTGCAGCCCGTTAAAAACAAGATCGGTTTTCTGTTCGGATAAAAAACGCACGGCATCCAGCAGAATATGCCCTTGCTGCGCGGCCGGCAGTTGACGGAGTTGTTCCAGGGACGGCGGTTGCGCATGAATACCGGTTGACCCGGGAGTTATCAGGTTATCTTTTCCCATGGCCGTATCCATACCGATGCCATCATGGCCGAGCGACTGTACTGCTTTCAGAATCGCCATGCCGGAGGTTAAGGAAACTTCGCGCTCCGAAGAAACGCCGCCCATTATTACCGCGATTTTCATAAGCTTCTTCCGTTGATGAATAATTTACGTGCGAAATTAAATATACCGTTGTATATTTGCAAAGGAAATCTTATATGCCCGATAAATACAGCTACATTCTTTTTAATAAGCCCTATCTTGTTCTCAGTCAGTTTACTTCGCAGGAAGGAAAGCGGACGTTGTCTGAATTTGGTTTTCCGAAGGGTGTTTATGCGGCAGGGCGGCTGGACTACGATTCCGAGGGGTTACTGATACTGACCAATGACGGACCTTTCAAGCACCGGCTGACTGACCCGAAGTACGGTCATGAACGGACGTATCTCGCGCAGGTGGAGCGCGTGCCGGATAAGGAAGCGCTGAAAATGCTTGAACGAGGTGTTTTTATCGGCGGCTACAAAACTAAACCCTGCCGTGTGGAATTGCTGAAATCAGAACCGGATGTCCCTCCGCGCGAACCGCCGATTCGTTTCAGGAAAAATGTCCCTACGGCATGGCTCCGAATTACGTTGCAAGAAGGCCGCAACCGGCAAGTGCGCAGAATGACCGCCGCCGTTGGCCATCCGACGCTGAGACTGATACGAATACGCATATCGCATTTGTCATTGGATGGACTGAAAACAGGACAATGGAGATATATAAGGAAAAAAGAAACAATTATTCATTTTTAAGTGTTATGAATTATACTTGACTGGTTTTTTTATAATAATGTAAATTAAAGTTGTTATATTGATAATTAAAATTAGGATTCTTTAAATGGAAACAAAAGAATCAAGTTCAAGAGATTATGAGTTTGAAAGAGAACAGCTTTTCAATAATTCCTTAAAGTAAATCAATCCAAGAATATTGAAAAACTGTCTCGTCCTAGAAAAAGTTGACACTTTAGTAGTCGTAATTTTTCTTTTTTTTG
>CAZSRX010000041.1:0-30520 GCA_964609675.1 uncultured Bacteroidota bacterium
AAGGTGGCGCATTTTCAACTGCCCCTATGGCGCATTTTGAAGTGCCCATTGACAGGCTTTAAGAAATTTTTAATATTAATTTGTTTTTGTAAAATGGTTTGTTTATCATAGCAGTAACAGGCAGCCATCAACAACGAGGTGTGAATGCGCTTTGTTACGGTTTATTAAAACAATTATCCTGTTCTTCTCTCTTTGTTCCACTCTTCCTGCCCATGGACAGTTGAAATTTGAATTAAATTTCGACGAGGGAGATAATTATGTTATACTGAAGCGCAATCCGGGGGATGCATCGTTTCCGCTTTATGTAGAGAGAAGGCCAGTCTATACGGGCTATTTTGCGACGAGCCTGGCCGGACCGCAAAGTCCGAGCGGGGGGCCCTATCTGGAGCTGGACGGCATCAACCAGTATGTAGTCATGCCTTCTCAGGCAGATATCAGCCTGACCGGTAAATTTTCCTTTTCGGTTTCGTTGTGGTTGTATCTGCATTCCGAAAGCGTAAACGGGGACATCATCAGCGCCGATAATGGTTTTGTAAGCGGCTACCGATTTTATCTTGAAGAGAACCGGATGCGGCTGGAACTTCGGGATGGTCAGAAAGAAACGTTCCGCTGTGATTCGCTGCTGCCGGCCGGACAGTGGGTCCATGCAGGCTTCTACTGTGACGGTCACGGAGACAGTGTGATTTTTTTTATGGATGGAAGTCCGTTACAGCGTTTTACATTCCGGCAGGTAATACAGGTCAACACCGGCAATAATTGCAGTATCGGCGCCTGGTTGCGCTCATCATCCGGGCCCAATTACCTGAAAGCCAATATGGACCGGGTACGTTTCTTTGCCGGACTGGATACGGTTTTTGAAGCCGTTCGTGAAAGCGGATTGCCGGAAATGCAAAGGCCGAAAAAAGATAAACGCCTCCTGCCGCTGACCTTTCAACTGAACCAGAATTATCCGAACCCGTTTAACCAGACTACCAGCATCAGTTACCGTCTCACCAAAGAGGCGCAGGTCAGTTTAAAAATATATGATCTTCTCGGCAACCGCATTTGTGTAATTGTCGAAGAGACGCAGTCTGCCGGCGAACATATCTATACATGGAACGGCAGGAATGCTCAAGACGCTGACGTACCCAGCGGTATTTACCTGATTCGCCTTGAGGTGGACGGCCAGATACAGACGCGGAAAATGGTTCTGGTAAAATAAATATATTTTACTGACACCCAATGATGTTTATGAAAAGCGACCAGTACGGTTTCATGCGGATACATTTTATTGCAGGTATTATCATTATCCTTTTCATCGCAGGTTGCAAAAGCAAAATCGAAGACCGGCCTTCGGAATGGGCTGTGTCGCTGAGCAGACCGGGTTTGTCAAATCTCTATAAAGTGTCTGATCAATTATACCGTGGCGCTAAACCGGAATCGGATGGATTTATTGAACTCAAGAAAATGGGCGTGCGTACGGTTGTCAATCTGGAAATGTTCCACTCGGATGAGGAACCGTTACAGTTGTCCAAAACAAATCTAAACTATGAACCGATACCTATGAAAACATGGGAACCGGAAACGGAGCAGGTCGTACAGTTTATACGTATCATGGCCGATACGGCAAAAACGCCGGTATTCGTGCATTGCTATCACGGTTCCGATCGCACGGGTACTATGTGTGCGGTGTACCGTATCATAATACAGAACTGGAGTAAGGAACAGGCTCTGCGGGAGATGAAAGACGGTGGCTTCGGGTTTCATGCCATCTGGCAGAATTTACCGGTTTTTATCAATAATCTCGATGTGGAAAGAATTCGTAAAGAAGCGGGACTCTGAAACCGTTCAGACCCTTCGGGCCATTTTAAGATATTCCCGTATCATCAGTCCGTAACGCAGGCCGTAATTACTGACTAATATTTCAGCTATTTTAAAATGTTCCATAATTTCATCCAGTATAACGGTGCCGGCGAGGATGACGTCGGCCCGCGCCGGTTCAAGCCCGGGCAGATTTTTCCTTTCTTCCTGAACACTATGGCGAAGGGTTTGAAGGATGTCCAGAAGTGCCGTACGCGAAAGAATATAGCCGTTGATTTTTTCGGGTGCGTAAGTCGTCAGTTCTTGGTGCATCGCGGCCAAAGTGGTCACCGTGCCTGCTACGCCAATAGCCACTTCGGTCGGAGTTTTACGGAAACCGGTTGCATGGGTGGCCAGGCATTCTTGAATGAAGTGCCTCATATTGGCTTCTTCTTCGGGCCATAAAGGATCGTGCCGGATAAAGCGTTCGGTAAGACGCACGGCGCCGATGTCGATGCTGGTCATATGATGGATCGCTTCGGTTCCGCCCAGAATCAATTCGGTGCTGCCGCCGCCGATGTCAATGACGAGCGCCGTGCGCAATGAATCCGTTGTTTGGCGGAGTGCCAGGCGGCCGCCTTGATACGTCCAGAGCGCTTCTTCGGGACCCGATAATATTTCAATTTTGACGCCGGTCTGTTGATACACTTCCGATAAGAACCAGTCGCGGTTTTGAGCGTCTCTCAGAGCGCTGGTGCCGGCGGCGATCAGACGTTCGGAACGGTGCCGTGCATCCAGTCCGATGTATTCTTTCAAAACAGCGACGCACTTTTCGAGGCCGGCAGGCTGTAGGTTCTTCTGGGCGTCCACATTTTTTCCAAGCCGTATGATACGCTGGGCTTCGGCCACGGTACGGATGTCGTCGGGAGCCGCCACATCAGCGCATAAATAAAGGACGGTGTTGGTTCCGATATCCACAGACGACCATCTTTTTGGAAAATCGATTTTACTCAAAAAGGTTCTCCGGCATCATACACGGACAACAAACCCCAGCCATTCGTTTTTGGCCAAAGTCTTTACGGGTATCAGATAATGATTTTTAAAAAGCTGGAACATCATGTGGAGTTCCTCTTTCAGTATGCCGGAAAGGATTATCAGGCCGCCGGGTTTAGTTCGCTTAATCATTTCGGGTAGGATATCGGCGATAACGCTTCGCTGGATGTTCGCCAGAATCATGTCGTAGGTTTTGGGCCAGTTTTTAGGAAGATGATTGATATCGCCGCAGTGCAGTTTTACGGAATCACGACAGCGATTGATGTCAATGTTTTCGGAGGCATTTTCAACAGCTTCTTGTTCCACGTCAAATCCAAAAACCTTTTGGGCGCCCAGTTTAACTGCCGCGATGGCCAGAATGCCCGAACCGGTTCCAATGTCTAATACGCGGGCGGCATGTTGCATGCGTGGTTCCATAAGACGAAGCATTAATTGCGTGGTTTCATGCGTGCCTGTGCCGAAACCCATTTTCGGGTCAATGACAATTACCACCTCGCCGGCTTTGCGCCGGTAACGGATCCATGAGGGGCGAATTACGATTCGCCGTGAAATACGGGTAAGGCGAAAATTCTTTTTCCAATTTTCGTTCCAGTTCTGCGCTGCAATTTTTTCTATGCGGATGCCGTCCCTTCCCGGCAGCCAGCTTTGCACCGTCCGGATTGCCTCGTCCGCGCGGGTAAAGGTCCAAGCCTTAAAGAAAGCGGTCAGGCAGGCATCGGTTTCGTGTATTCCTTCGGCGCCGTGTTCAAACAGGATGGTTGAAATGATTTCGGAGTTTCCGGAGACCGGAATAAGAACGCTCCACCAATACGAAACGGCTTTTTTAGACATCATGGAAAAGTGGACGATTTATTGGGTTTCTGTTTTTTTAATAAGTTGATGAGCCAGATGCGGGAGTGCGTAATCAATGTTGGTTTTAGATAAAATCGCGTCGATGCGGTAGGTGCCGATGCGCGGCAGAACGGTATCATCAATCTGTTCCTGATCGGTATACGATACGACCGGTATGGAACGGGCGTTCTGCTGGCCGAACATCATTTTGTCAAGAATTTCCTGCCCTTCGTTGTGATCAATGATCAGCAGGTCCGGATCGAAGTGATGGTAGATTTCCGGAGTGATTTCTTCCGAGCTCATGACTTTGGTTGCAAACCCGTTGGCCTTAAGGCTCCGGCTGGCAAGGATCCGCGGAATTCGGTTGCGGTCGATAATCAAAACACGTTTTTCATCGGCGTTGCGCAATTCCTTGGCGTCAAGTTCATCAATAATTTTACTCGCTTCGAGGATCAGGCTGGTAATAGGGGCGCCAAGGGTGCGTTTCGGCGGATGCACATCATCCTGGAACAGGTAGGTCAGTTCCCTGTTGGAAGCCAGCTGGAGAAAGGCGTCTTCCTTAATGGCGTCTTTGCTGGTAGCGTACACGACTTTGCCATCTTCGATATATACGTCTCCGATTTTCGAGCGGCTCTTGTCATAAAATTCGAAAACGCCCGTTCGTCGGCTTTGTTCCTTCTCCTGCGCTTCCGCAAAGAAATAAGCGATAGGGGAGAACCGTTTTTTCAATTTGGATTCGGCGATGCGGAGTTTGCTGCGAATGATTACCTCGGCAATCCGGAACGGTTTGCTGATGGCATCCACGGCACCGGCCTCAAGGCCTTTGACGACTTCGTCCGTATTAAAATACGCGGTGACGAATATAACGGGGATGTTGGCCGTTGCCTCATTTTTAAGCATGCTTTGGAGGACGCTGTATCCGTTAAGACGCGGCATCATTACATCCAGGAGTACCAGCTGAAAACGTGATTTCTGAACCATTTCAAGGGCTTCCACGCCGTCCCGCGCATAGTGAGCCTCAAATCCCTCGTGGTCCAGCGCTTTCATCAAAGCGTCCACGGCGTCCAGTTCATCATCAACAACCAGGATGCGGTCTTTGGTCATAGGCGAGGCGCTTGAAGGTTTGGTTGCATGGAATTTAATCTTTGCCGAGCAGACGATAGCATTTGTTCAGAATTTTATTGGTAGGCGTGGCGATGGCGACCTGCAAAGGGATGTCTCCCTGTGCAAATTTGAAAAAGCCGTCTTCCCAGTAGATCATATCATAAATTGCATCCTCGCCGCTCACCTGTCCGAGTTCGGCGTTGAAAATCTGGCCCTTCTTGAAAAATACGTTGCCCTCCAGCGTACCGTCGGAAATGAGCAGAGTGCCGCTCTTTTTACCGTTGGTAAGCAATTGCAGGATATCAATCACCGTCACGTCGCCCAATTTGCCCAGAAAACCATCGCGGAGAGTGGCTTTTTCTTTTTCAAAAGCATCCACGCGGCTCAGCAGGCTTTCAATGCGCAGTAACAGGTCCTGACGCTTGGTGTGGCGCTTGACCAGAAAATCATTGGCGCCGGCACGGAACGCGCGGATTTCAGTGAGCATGTCGTCAATGGCCGTGAAGAAAATAAACGGCACCGTTGGAATAACCGAGGTGTCACGGACGCGCTGGCAGAGTTCAAAACCGTTCATATCCGGTATAAAAATATCACTGATAACCAGATCGGGCTTTTCATGATTGACCAGATTAAAAGCCTGCGTGCCGCTGTGGGTATCGCAGACAATATAATCTTCTTTCTCCAAACTCGCCTTGAGCATGCCGCGGGTGGTATCGTCATGGTCCACGATCAGAATCTTGCGGGATATTTTCTTAATTTCGGTCATGAGCGGCTCGGCTTTAAGCGCAGCGGTTTAGGCAAAACTTTTCTTTTCATCGGTCACGCGGCAATATTCCATGATGACGTTCATGGTTGCCGTATGAATCGTGGGCACGGCGTTGACATCCACGGATTCAAAGCGGAATATGCCGTCTTTCCACTCCCCAAGGTTGTACACCGCTTCCTCGCCGACATATTGTTTATATTCCGCGTGGATCATGCGGCCGTCTGTAAAATACAGTTCGGCTTTATCGCCTTCCCGGGTGATGGTAAGGATGCCGGATTTCTTGTTCATCATCAGAAGTTGCAGGATGTCCACCAGACTCAGGTCGGTGAATTTACCGTAGAGACCCTCTTGAATTTCTTTTTCCGCCTGCTTGAATTCGTTGGATTTATTGAGCATGGCCTCGACTTTGGCCAGCAGGTCTTCTTTCTTGATGTTCGATTTGATAAGATAATCGTCCGCGCCGGTGCGGAATCCGCGGAGTTCGGTGGCTACCTGGTCGATTGAAGTCAGGAACATAAACGGCACCATGGGTACTTTGGAGGTCGTGCGTACCTGTTTGCAGAACTCAAACCCGTCCATCTGAGGCATCAGAATATCGGAGATTACCAGGTCCGGTTTGTCTTCGTTCACGCGGTTTAAGCCCTCTTGGCCGTTTTCGGCTTCGATGACTTCATAATTTTCTTTGCGCAGATTTAAACCGAGCAGGGTCCGTACCGTTTTATTATCATCCACAATTAAAATTTTTTTTGCCATTCCGGATATCCTTGCGCGACCTTGTCGCATGTCGTTAGATTAGGCTGATATATTATAAGCTATAAAATTTATTAATTATTATAAATAAAATCAAACTCTTTTTAATTTGTCAGGCTGACGGTGGGAGCCGGAATTCGGCCACCGCGCTGAATAAAAGCCGAGGCGGATAATTTTCGCACGGGCATAATCGGCGCTTTGCCCAGCAGGCCGCCATAATCTACGGCTTCGCCCACGTTTTTTCCGGGAACAGGTATAATACGGACGGCGGTGGTTTTGTTGTTAATCATGCCAATGGCGGCCTCATCGGCAATGATGGCGCTGATAGTTTCCCACGGCGTATCGCCGGGTACGGCCACCATATCGAGTCCGACGGAACAAACGCAGGTCATGGCTTCCAGTTTTTCGAGGGATAAATTATTTTTTTCCACGGCGGCAATCATGCCCTGATCTTCGCTGACCGGTATAAACGCGCCGGAAAGTCCGCCGACATAGGAAGAAGCCATCAGACCGCCTTTTTTAACGGCGTCGTTGAGCATGGCGAGTGCAGCCGTGGTTCCAAATGCGCCGACGTCCTCGAGGCCCATGGCGGTGAGAATATCTGCGATGCTGTCGCCGGGAGCGGGCGTGGGTGCCAGCGAAAGGTCTACAATCCCGAACTCTACGTTCTGCATGCGCGCCACTTCGCGGCCCATGAGTTCGCCCGCGCGGGTGATTTTAAACGTCGTCCGCTTAATGATTTCGGCCAGTTCCCCGAGATCGGCTTTGGGCGCCGCTTTGACGGCGTCCAGTACCACGCCCGGGCCGCTGATGCCGACGTTGATGACTACCTCCGGCTCGCTGACCCCGTGAAACGCGCCGGCCACGAAAGGATTGTCCTCCACGGCGTTGCAGAAGACGACAAATTTCGCGCAGCCAATCGCGCCCTCCGAGGCCGTACGCTGGGCCAGTTCCTTGATTACTTTGCCGACAGCGATCACGGCGTCCATGTTAATGCCGGCCTTGGTCGAGCCGACGTTGATGGACGAGCAGACCCGTTTTGTGGAGGCAATGGCTTCAGGAATGGCTTCAATCAGCGCCTTGTCGCCTCGCGTGAATCCTTTCTGGACCAGCGCCGAAAAACCGGCCAGAAAGTCCACCCCCACGCGGGCCGCGGCCTCGTCGAGTTTTTTTGCCAGACGGACAAATTCATCGCGCGTAAAATTGTCGCAGGGTATAGCCACAGGCGTTATGGAAATGCGCTTGTTCGCGATGGCGATGCCGTATTTAAGTTCCACTTCTTTGGCAGTAGCGACATGCTTTTCGGCGGTCCGGCATATTTTATCGTAGATGGCCTGGATCGTGGCCGCGGCGTCGCTCCGGACGCAGTTTCGCAGGCTGATGCCCATCGTGGTCGTGCGGATATCAAAATGCTCCACCTCGGTCATGCGTACCGTTTCAAGAATTTCCTGCATTTCAAAGGGCATAGAGGTCTCCCGACTTAAATAGTATGACGTTTTATAATTTCCAGAAATTGTTGCATTACATCCGGGGTTCCTGAAAAAACAGATTCCGCCCGTATGTCCGCTTTACCGGCACGATCGCAAAAAACACCGCCGGCTTCTTCGATAATCGGTTTCAAAGGAGCGCTGTCCCAGATTTTCATTTTCGCATCGATCATTAACCCGGCACGGCCGGTCGCGACGAGGAAATGGCCGTAGCAGTCGCCCCACGTGCGGAAGAATTTAACTTTGCTAATCAGTTCATGAAACGCTCCGGACAATCCCGCCTCATGAATATGACGGATATCCGTAGCCAATAGGACCGTCTCCGAGAATGTGTGAATTGGCGCGACCCGGACACGGCGGCCGTTCCGGAAGGTGCCATGATCTTTTACCGCCCATAGCATATCGTTCAAAGCGGGAAAATAGAGAATGCCGACAACGATATCGCCGCTTTCGGTATCTTCAACGCCGATGGTGGTGCCGTAAAACGGGATACCGGCAATGAAAGATTTTGTGCCGTCAATCGGGTCAATGATCCACCGATATTTTCCGGAACCGGAAGTTTCGCCGGATTCCTCAGCGATAATCGGATCTTCGGGACGACGTGCGCGGATAATAGAAAGGATAATCTTTTCGGCCTGTTTATCGGCTTCGGTTACCGGTGAAGCGTCAGGCTTGGTTTCGATTGCGAGTTGTTCCCTTCCGTAAAAACCCAACGTACTTTGGCCGCCTTCATAAGCCGCCGTCTGCGCGACGCTTAATAATTCCGATAAGTTTGGTGGTGACATATTGTACATCTGATTTTTTTAAGAACAATTAAAAAATAATATAACATTATTATTTTTATAATCAATCATTACTTGTTCTTGGCATCCATGCGTATTTAATTTTTTAGCCCATTTAATAAATTGAAATAAACGATTTTTGTATTAATAATCGGTTCCATTTTTAATTTGACTTTCATTTCAGGTCTCATTATTTTGTATTAGATAAAAAAAATGAAGGTTTATACTATGCGACTATTAATCATGATGTGTTTTCTTGCCGGTTTAACAAACCGCCTGATGGCTCAGGACGTGAATTACAATACAGACGACCTGAAAAAAATGAAAAAGATCAGCGCGGATGAATGGAAAAAAATACGTGACGATGCGGTTGTAAAAAAGCAGCGATATGACGGGGAAAATGCATCCGATCTGTCTCTGCAGACCCAGAAAGGAAGGACGATTATCAAATACGATCAGACACTGGATCTCAAAACTGAAGTGGATGCTGTGTTCGATTGTATGGTATCCGGTGGCCAGTCCACGGCCGGTGTTCCTGAGAAAAGAAATCGTACCTCGTTCAGAATTGGTCCCGGAAAGTATGAGATTAAAAGCGGGATAATAAAAAGGGTTGAATGATCCAGAAACAGCAAATTAAATAATTCAGTAAAAGAGCCGACAGACGGCTCTTTTTTTTTACTTCTTAGGGTGCAGCGCGGCCTGTATCATCAGAAATTCGCCGACATTATCCGTAGTGAGTAAACCGACCAGTTCATTATTCCTCTCAACCGGAAGCGTATAACATCCGCAGGATTGGAGTTTTGTGAAAGCGGTTTCGAGCATATCATGGGAATTGACAAACTGGAAATCGGTAACCATGACGTCTCTGACGAGGGTTTCCGGGCCAAAATTGGCAAGGGCTTTCATCAGAGCGCCGCGGGTTAGGATGCCCACCACGTCGCCGTTGTCCATTACCGGAAAGTCGTGCTGGGAGCCGGAGATGATTAGGTCAACAGCCCTGCTCAGCGTATCGGTGGCGTTGATAGTCCTGAAATCGGTAATCATGGCGCGGCTCACGGGAATGCCGCCCAGGGCGTGCTTCATCTGAACCATATTTGATTCCTGGGACGCGCCAATCCAGACAAAAAAAGCGATGAAGACAAGGAACGGGTTATAAAGAAGGCCAATAAAACCAAAGATGAGCGCGATGCCCTGACCAATGTGCGCGGCAATCTGTGTGGCCCGCGTGTATTCTAATTTCGTTGCAAGAAGCGCCCGCAGTACCCGACCGCCGTCCATGGGAAAAGCGGGGATCATATTAAATACGACTAAAAATATATTGGCAATCATTAACCGCTCGGCCAGCGATCCCTCGGTCACACTCAACCGTTCCACAGGAATCAGGGTTTCATAGAACAAGAGCCATATCAGCAGGAGGCCGGCAATGAAAAAATTAACCGCAGGACCGGCCAGCGCCACCCACAATTCCTGAATGGGATTATCGGGCATACGCTCCAGGCGTGCTACACCGCCAATGGGCAGCAGTGTGATGTCTTTAGTTTTTATTCCGTAACGGCGGGCCATCAAGGCATGGCCGAATTCGTGAAGGAGCACACACGCAAATAACGCAACCGTAAACACCACGCCCCAGAAAGCATGCACCAGATTCTGGCCGGCCATCCAGTGAATAAGAAGCACCCATCCGATGATTAATAAAAAGGTTGCGTGAATATATACTTTTATCCCGGCGTATTCGCCCAGATGCCATGACCATTTCATGCGTGCGCTCCACTGTTCTTATTTAATTTCTTTCTGGTCAATCGCCAATAGCGGTAACTCAGAACCGCTAAGGTAATAACGGTGATGGGCACGATAAATTCCACCATGATCATACTGAACGTATTCAGAAGAGCGTGCTGCGTAGAGGCAAGATACAGGTAAACGGTGTAAGTGACGTAGTATCCAAGAAAAACAGCGCCTTCCCACCTGGATATTACCAAATCGGTAAAGAAGACGGGTAGACAGGCAAAGGCAACAGCGGTCATGAGTGGAATATCAAACGAGACGGCCGATGGATCAACATAGATACCTTGTGGAGCTACAATGCCGGTTAAGCCTAAAACGGCAAGGAGATTGAAAAGATTACTTCCCACGACATTACCGACGGCAATGTCGCGCTCACCGCGAACCGCTGCCACAATTGACGTCGCAACTTCCGGTAGGGATGTTCCTGCGGCGATAATGGTCAATCCGATAATTAAATCGCTGACGCCGAGATATCTTGCAAAACCCACGGCGCCGTCCACCAGCCAGCCCGAACCCAATACAAGCAATGCCAGACCGATAAGGATAAATATCAGGTCGCGGATTATAAACCAAAAGGTTTTTTTAGAGGGTTCATGGCCTTCTTTTTTGTTTTGGGTATGATGATCAAGAGTTTCTCTTCGGCTCTTTTTAATTAGATATATGGTGTAACTCACGATACCGATGAAAAGGATTAAACCTTCCAGGCGGTCAATATAATGATCCAGAGCCATCAGCAATACGACAACCGACGCGCCGATCATCAGGGGCACATCGAGTCTTATCAACTGCTGTTTTACAGAAAGCGGAATAATCAGCGCGGAGAGGCCGAGTATGAAAAGTACATTAAAAATATTACTGCCGACCACATTGCCGACCGCAATATTGGATTGTACCTGCATGATGGACTGAATGTTTATGGCTAGTTCCGGCGCGCTGGTGCCGAAGGCAACCACGGTCAGTCCGATTACCAGCGGTGAAACGCCCGCGAGAGTCGCCATGGCCGACGCGCCGCGCACCAGCAATTCTGCGCCGAAAATCAGCAGGGCCAGCCCTATAAAAAATAAAACGACGGTTGTTGTCTCCATGATGCTCCGTTAACTAAAAATAAAATGCTGTCAATTAGAATATAAAAAAAGTCCATGACATACAATCAATTTTTAACTTCAAATGAAACTTCATCTTTCAGTTCACTGCGGCCGTTGCGGGCGCGCGCTATAAGAGTGTACCGACCCGGTTGCAGATTCCACAAAGACTGAAACGGCCATGAGGTTTTCTGGTACAGGCGGTCATTAAGATACCAGGTGACTTCCGATACGCCGGTTGGCGCCAAAGCTTCAAAATATATGGATTGATGACTGCTTCGGAAATTCGGGTCAATGCGGAATTCCGAACCCTGCGTGGGATAAATTATTTTTAGGGTGCAGATCTCAGAAAGCTGTTCACTGCCCGCGGTGTCATGAATGGCGTTGTGGGTTCTTGTCATTACGGATTGGGTATGTATGGCCCATTCCCGGTACAAAGGCGATAAAGCAAGATAATTTACCCGGCCGTCCGGCAGGTGAGCCCGGCAATACGATCGCGGGATTTTATCTTTTGGAAAAAATTCTTCCAGTACGGAAGAACAGCCTGCATGCGGAAGTACCCCGGATAACCCGCAGATGCGAACCTTGACAATGGTTGGCGGCATCTTGAATTCGGATGGCGTTTTATGCCGGTAGTAGAGATACAGCATAATGTCCCGAAAAATCGGTCCGGCGCCGGTAATGCCCGAAATTCGTTTCATCGGCGAGTTATCAAAATTTCCCGTCCATACGCCGACAGTATAATCCGGTGTATATCCGATCGTCCAGTTGTCTCTAAAATCGGAGGAAGTTCCGGTTTTAGAGGCGCAGGGAAACGGCAGGTTGAGCGGCGAATCAAAGCCGAATGCCGGCGCCCGGGCCGCTGCGTCCGACAAAATACTGGTTATGAGATAAGCGGTTTCTTCCGAAAACACTTTCACCGGGACAGCGTCGTCTGTATCATCCTGTATGATTTTGATATCACGCAGGCGGCCGTGATTGGCAAACAGGGCATAAGCGCGGGTCATTTCCCATAGCGTAACGGCGCCGTTGCCAAGTGTCAGACCATGTCCGTAATAGTCAGCCGTCTGGTCTAAGCTTCGCATCCCGCAGTGATGCAGCTTGGCCAGCAGTTTTTCGGTTCCCAATTGTTGCAACACTCTGACGGCGGGTATGTTATAGGAACATGCCAGCGCGGTACGGACACGAACCGGCCCGTGGAACCGATTGTCATAGTTTATCGGGGTATACGTGCCTTTATCGGTTGGGATCACGGTTTCAATATCAGGGATTATCGTGGCCGGTGTATAACCTTCCTCAAAGGCAACGGCGTAGGTGAACGGTTTCAGCGCAGAACCGGGCTGGCGCGGCGACAATGCGGCGTTAAATTGACCGTCGTGCGCTGTGTCAAAATAGTCCGAAGAACCTACCATAGCCAGCAAATTTCCGCTGCGGTTGTCCAGGACAACCACGGCGGCGTTGGTTACCTGTTCCTCAGTAAGCTGGGCAATGTGGCCGCGGACGATCGTCTGGATTTCACTCTGAAGCGGCAAATCGATTGTTGTACGTACAACAGGACCGGACAAGGTAGGATGGTTAATCAGCAAATCTACAAAATGGGGCGCGTTAAAAGGGGAGGTCTTCGGAAACAGAATGACCGGTTCGTCTAAAGCGCGGTGATATTCATTCTTATTTATTATACCGGCATCATATATTTTTTTAAGTATGGATTTCTGCCGCTGCCTGGCGCGCTCCATGTTTTTATACGGATTGTAAACAGTCGGTGACTTTGGCAGGGACATGAGGAACGCCGCTTCCGCCCAGGTCAGTTCCGCCGCGGGTTTTCCGAAATACAACTGAGCCGCCGCTTCAATGCCGAATGTTTGATTGCCAAAAGGAATGCGATTCAGGTATTGTTCCAGGATACGTTCTTTATTCAGTGTATGCTCCATGCGGACGGCATACCATATCTCTGCGGCTTTGAAAAACGGATGGCGCGGAAAATGGTACAGATTACGGATCAGTTGCTGGGTAATGGTTGAACCGCCGCTGACGGTTGCTCCTGAGGTGAAATTCTGCCATAAGGCACGGCAGGTAGCCAGCAGATCAAATCCCGGATGGCTGTAAAACCGCTTATCTTCTGCAATGACAGCCGTGTGTACCACGCGTTCGCTGATCCGGTCCAACGGCGTCCAGCGGCCCCGGCCTTCTTGAGACGATAAAATCTCCCGGAGCGGATAGCCGTTACGGTCTGTTATCATCACCGACGCGACCTCTTCATAACTGAGTACGGATGCCGGAATCGGATAAATAAAGGAAAAGAGGACCAGCAATATCATGAATACCGCGTCTTCCGGAGTAATTTTAATTTTTAAGGGAAAGCGCATTCCTAAAAAAACCGGTTTCTTAAAATAATTATTGTCATTTACGGTCAGACTCAATATATTAAGCCGTTATTTCCTTTTCACATTTGACGGTTATCCCGTATGAAAGGAATCTGAAAAATTAAATTATTTTTTATTAATTAATCAACATTTCCTTTTCGGTTTATACGAAAAAAAATTTTAAAAACCTTTCATGTATCCTTTCAGGAGGTTCTAATGTCCACTGTAAAAGAAAAACCAAAACCGTTTGTCTTTCCTGAATACTGCAAGGGTTGCGGCCGCTGTATTGAAGCCTGTCCGAAACACTGCATTGAATTTGGAAAAGAGATTAATCCGGCAACGGGTCTTATCCCGATTGTGATGAAACTGGATTTGTGTACCGGCTGTCAACTGTGCATCGAAGCCTGTCCGGAACCCTACGGTCTGCAGGTCATGCCGGATGAGTTTAAATATGAATTAATGGACCCCAAAAAAATGTTTGGCGATCGCATGACCGATGCGCCGGAACCTAAAACCATTCCGGATACTTATGTTCCCGTTCCCAAAATTGAGCCGCTGGTTATCAAGGGAAATTATGCGGCCGCTATCGGCGCCATGCTTGCCGGATGCCGCCATTTCTTTGGTTATCCGATTACGCCTTCCACCGAAGGCGCTGAACTGATGGCGAAATTTCTGCCCCAACTCGATGGGGTTTATATGCAGGCCGTCAGCGAAGTGGCTACCGTCAACCTGATGTACGGATGCGGCGGCGCGGGCCTTCCCTGCATGACGTTTACCTCTTCGCCCGGATTCAGCCTTATGCTCGAAGGCATATCCTACATGATTGGTTCGCAGGTGCCGGGCGTTTTTGTTAACGTGATGCGCGGCGGACCCGGTCTTGGCAACATCGCCCCCGAACAGGCGGATATCAAATTAGTATGCCGCGGACTCGGCCACGGCAATACCCACGCGATCGTGCTGGCGCCGTCCACCTGCCAGGAAATGCTTGATTTAGCCATGCTCGCTTTTGAACTGTCTTTTAAATACCGCAATCCCGTGATTTTGCTCCCGGACGGCTATCTGGGACAGATGACAGGTAAAGTCGTTTTTCCCGATAAGATGATAAAACCCGGCATTCCCGACTGGGCGGTGTATGGCGATGAGATGCACCGCCGAAACCTGATCTGCTCGATTGAACTCAGCGAACAGGATCTGGAAAGACATAATATATTCCTGAATGAAAAATATCAGAAAATGATTGATAACGAGCAGCGCGTGGAGATGTTCCTTTGCGACGATGCGGACGTGATACTGATCGGCTGTAACACGCCGGCGCGTATGGCTAAAGGTGCTGTACAAATGCTGCGCCAGCAGGGCCTCAAGGTCGGCCTTTTCCGCCCCATTACCTTATGGCCGTTCCCGATTAAAGCCCTGTTGCCGATCGTTAAAAAAGCGAAGCACATCGTCATGGTGGAAGCCAGTAACAAACAGTTGGAAGACGAAGTGCGTCTCGCGCTGAGTCAGGCCGACGTGCGCGACTATCCGATGATCGAGCGCGTCAACCGATACGGCGGCATGCTCCCTCAGCAAAGTGAAATTGTCCAGAAAGTTCTTTCCCTCAAGGAGGTGCGATCATGAAAACCTTTTATGAAAAATTCGAACGTCACGCGCACGGACAGGGCATCAAAGGCCATTCCACGCATTATTGCCCGGGTTGCGGCCACGGTCTGGCGCACAAATATATTGCCGAAGCCATCGAAGAACTGGGCATCCAGAATCGCACGGTAGCCATATCACCGGTCGGCTGCAGCGTGTTCCTCTATTACTATATGGACGTCGGTAACTCTCAAGCCCCCCATGGACGCGCGCCGGCTGTGGGGCTTGGCCATAAAGTTGCCAATCCGGATACCGTGGTGATAAGTTATCAGGGCGATGGCGACTTGGCATCCATTGGTATCGCCGAAATCATGTTTGCCGCCCAGCTGGGTATTCCGTTTACCGTAATTTTTATCAACAATGCCATCTATGGTATGACAGGCGGCCAAATGGCGCCCACGACGCTGATGGGTATGAAAACGGCTACTTCGCCTGGTGGACGTCAATCTTTGGCCGGACAACCCCTGAAAGTCGCCGAGGTCATGGCCGGGCTCGACGGTCCGATTTACGTGGAACGCGTCGCTCTGTTCGACAATAAACAGCGCGTCAAAGCCAAGAAGGCCATCCGAAAAGCCATTGAAATTCAGGCTGCCAATAAAGGTTTTGCTTTTGTGGAGGTGCTTGCCGAATGCCCGACACACCTGAAAATGTCTACAACCGACGCAGAAAAATGGGTCCGCGATAATATGGTTCCCGTATTCCCGCTTGGTGTAAAAAAAGATATCGAACCACCGTATCCGTTTAAGATGAATAAACCGAATTATACTTCAGAAAAATTAGTGGAAATAGTCGGCGGGCGATCCGAAGCGGTCACCAAGCATTGTAAATCATTCCCGAATCATGTCGCGCCAAAAGACATTGCTATGAAACTGGCAGGCTCCGGAGGCGACGGCGCACAGACCGCCGCAATGCTAATCGCTCAGGCGGGTATAAACGAAGGTTTCGATGCCACGCATATTCCGAGCTACGGGCCGGAATCCCGGGGCGGCACTTCGTATGCCGACGTGCATGTGGCCGAAGAGGAAGTATTGTCGCCGGCATCCCCGCATCCGAATATCCTCATTGCCTTCAACACGCCCAGCCTCAATAAATTCGGTCCGGAAGTGGTTAAAGGCGGTACGGTGATTTATGACAGCGGGATTATCACCAATCCTCCCAAACTGGACGGCGTTAAAATGGTTGGCGTCCCGTTTGCTGAAATTGCCAAGGATCTCGGAAAAGTGATTGTCAAGAATATCGTTGCATTGGGCGCTCTGCAGGCCGCGACGGAAATCTTTCCCAAGGAAACTTTCCTAACGGCTATCCGCATGGCGTTAAAAGATAAATGCGCGCTGATTCCGCTCAACGAACAGGCCTTTGAATGGGGTATTAAATCAGTGAATCAGAAATAACCAAATACATGTTCATCATGCCCCCGGCAGTCTGATACTGGCGGGGGCTTTTTTTATGAAAGGTGAAGGATGAAAACCATACGACGGTTTTTAAGAATATTGTTAATCGCTATGACGTGCATGGGCTTGATGCAGGGTGTATCCGGCGCTCAGGTTGTTTCCGGCAAACCGGTAGCGGTACCTGAAAAATTCAAAAATCTAATACTGCGTTCCGCTCTTCCCGCGCCGACCGTAAAAATAAACGGCCTTAAGGCCGTACTCATCGGAGCGCCTATCGACGGCGATGACGGCAGTTGGACGATATCTGAAATTAATAATCTTAAAGCGACAGCCAAAGCGCTCAAAGACCGGGGCGTTACGGTCTATGAGTTTTATACGCCGTCCAATTCCTGGAGCGAAATCAAAAAAGCCTGTGAGGGCGCGCATTTCCTGATGTATCGGGGACACGGCGTATATGACGGATCGGTTCCGCCGAAGTGGGTGGGCGGATTTTCGCTCAAGGATAAATTTGCTTCTTCCGCCGATATTAAAAAAGACCTGAAGCTGGCTGATGGCGCTATTGTGATGCTTTACGGCTGTTTCACCGCTGGCAATTCCGGATTCGATATCGGTCAGATTGATGAAAACGAAGCCAAACGCCGCGTGAACATGTACGCCACACCGTTTATGGAAATGGGTTTTTCCGGTTATTATGCTAACTGGTACGGCGATGCATTCCAGAATTTTGTCGCCAATATGTTTACCGGTAAAACGCTGGGCGAAAGTTTTAAAGCCTATGAAGATTTCAATGAAGAAACCGTGAGCCGTTATGCGATTTCCAACTCAACCAATGTTCTCTGGATGGATCATGATAACTGGGACGGAAAAATTGCCTATAACAATGCGTTCGTGGGGCAGCCGGATAAAAAACTCACGGATCTTTTTGCATCATCCGAAAGCGGCAGTTCGGGAGGGTATAAAGGAAATTCCGGTGACGGTAAAACGGCCGGCATCGAAACGAATACCTATACCGCTCAGACACAAAATAAATCAACATTTGTTTCCATGTCCTATCTGAGCGATCTGGAAAAGGAAGTGGTTCGCGAACTAAACAGAGTCCGTTCAGATCCTCAGGGGTACGCGAAATATGTAAAGGATATGCTGAAATATTTCAGGGGTAATTTGCTGGAATATCCCGGTGAGATAGCTATCCGTACGAATGAAGGCAGGGAGGCTGTCCAGGAATGCTATGATTTTCTGATATCCGCATCGCCGATAGATACTTTAAGACCATCCAGAGGCATGTCTCTGGCGGCTAAAGACCATGTCGAAGATCAGGGTGAAACTTCCGCTACCGGCCATACCGGTTCCGACGGCAGTTCGCCATTTGACCGGATTGAACGCTACGGCCAGTGGCAAACCACCGCGGGTGAAAATATTGATTACGGCAATAACATCGCTAGGCGCATAGTACTTTCCCTGCTGATTGACGATGGCGTACCCTCACGTGGACACCGAAAAAATATTTTCAATCCGGCTTTTAAAGTAGTTGGCGTCGCCTGCGGGCCGCATCAGACTTACCGATATATGTGCGTTATGACGCTGGCCGGCGGCTTCAAGAGCAATAAAAATAATACCCGTAGCATAGATTCGGAAACGGAATAATATAGACGCAGAGACTACGTGGACAAAACGGTGTCGGAATTAAGCGGATACTTGCAGCTTCGGAAGGTGGTTAGGGATAATATTTATCAGCAGATTGGCTTTGGGATAAAATGAAAAACAATTTTCTATGGGCTAAAATAATGAATAATTTTAAAATTTATAATTGGTAACTGTAAGTTTTTAAGATTAGATTATCATTACTATTTATGCATTTACATTACTGATTTTAGAGGAATTAATACTTAAGTAACTTCAATTAAAAAAGGAGAATCGTTATGAAGTTTCTATTTAGCGTAGTTGTTGTGCTCTGTATCACAGTGACAAGGGTCTTTTCCCAGGAAGAAATTGAAAAGAAGCTGGATAAAGTGGACACAAAACTGGATACCGTAATCAGCAATCAAAGCAAAATTATCGAAAAAACCGACAAAATTTATGAGGAGGTTCGCTATGACGATCCGCTGCTTAATAAATACGTTGGTGTTGAGTTGAATCCTTCACGTGCCTTATTTTATGCTTCAGAAGGAACCAGTATCACCGGTTCGGTTTCTTTTTTCTTTATTGACCGCCATGGAGAAATTATTCTTCCTTTTAACTATACCAGCAGGAAAGAAGAACTTACGGCCAGTATAGATCTCGATTACCGGCGCTTTATCGGCAAGCACCAAAACGGCTTCTTTTTCTGCGGCGGCATGAAACTGTTACGTCGAAAAGGCGAGGTCAACAGTGACTGGATCTTCGGAAATGACGGGCCCAACATCAGCGCGACAAAATTAGGCGCCCATTTCGGCCTTGGTTTCCGGTATTTTGCTAAAAGCGGTTTTTACTGGGGGACCTGCATAAAGATGGGTACCTATCTGACTGACCGGGATAAGCAGTTTAAAGATGATATCCCGAAAGAACAGTATATTGACGCAGATTTATTAAAAATTGGATTTTCCTTCTAAAAAATCTACTCAAATAAAAAAAAAGCCATTCCGTATAGTCCGGAATGGCTTTTTTTATTTACCAGTTACCAGTTTAAATCAGCCCGACTTCTTTATTAAATTCTTCAATCAGCTGATCCCAGTATGCGATTTCGTCCTCAAACAAACGGCGCCAGTATTCGGGGTCCCATTGTTCGAGAATTTCCTCGTAGGTGCGGCCTTGCTGTTCTATCCAGGTATAGTATTTGAGATTATGAACGCGCTTACGGTCATGGTAGGTCAATTCCTGGAAGTAATCGATGCCCTGATGATGCAATGGCCCTTCAAGGTCTCGGGCCGCCTGCATGCTGTTATAGGCGCCGCGCTCCTGTTTTAACTCGGCAACGCGGGAATGATACATTTCGGCGGAATCGGTGAATACCGTGAATACTATGTCGTCCGCATCATAATCGTAATATTTGGCGGTTTTAATGGCGGCCAGCAGGTTGCAGATACTGGAAATTCCGAGTAAGGGCAGTTGACTGACAACGGCATCAGCGACGCCGAGTGATTTCAGGTAATTATGGCCCTCCGGTTCGTTGAACAAACGCAGTAAGCGCATGGTATCTTCATCATCAATAGCCGCTACGCCGTCGGTATTACGGACGTTGTGGATCCACGGTACATGCTTGTCGCCGATGCCTTCGATGCGGTGTCCGCCGAAGCCATTCATCAGCAGGGTAGGACATTGCAGGGCTTCCGTAGCGATGATTTTTAGATTAGGATATAGTTTTTTCAGGTAATCGCCGGCGGCAATGGTCCCGGCCGATCCGGTCGCGGATATATAAGCGGCGGCTCGTGTTTTATGGTTTTTGATTTTTTTATTATAAACTTCCTCAAACGCGCGTCCGGTTACGTTGTAATGAAAGATTGGGTTGCCGAATTCATCAAACTGGTTAAAGATGATATTGTGAGGGTCCTTGCGCAGTTCCCAGCATTTGTCATAGATTTCCTTAACGTTGGATTCACAACCCGGCGTGGCAATGACCTCGGCTCCGATTTCCTTCAGCCAGGTAAAACGCTCCTGTGACATTTCTTCGGGCAAAATAGCGATGGCGGTGCAACCGAGCAGCGCGCAGTCAAATGCGCCCCCGCGGCAATAGTTACCGGTAGAAGGCCATACCGCTTTATGTACAGTCGGATCAAACTCGCCGCTGACCAGCCGGGGCACCAGACAGCCGAAAGCCGCGCCGACTTTATGCGCGCCCGTCGGGAAATACTTGCCAATCAGACCAATCACGCGCGCGCGGATTCCGGTGATTTCTTTCGGTATCTCCAGAAAGTCCACATCGCCGAATAAACCGGTTTTCATGTCATTTTTCCATGTGATACGGAACAGGTTGATCGGATTGACGTCCCAGAGGCCGACCCCTTTCAATCTGGATTTGATTGTATCGGGAATGGTTTCCGGATAGGTCAGTTGTTTGAAGGTTGGAATGATAATGTTCTTTTCCCGGCAACGCTGGGCGGTTCGTTTGACCACTTCTTTATCAATGTGCTTGATGATACGTGACATAAAAAATTCCGTTAGTTAATGATAGGATAATACTAAATGTTGTAAAACATTACGCGTTTTTGATTGCGGTTGACCAAATGGCCTAGCAGTAGAGCCGGATCCGAAAATTTGGACAGCAAGATCATGGCCGCAATGACAAAGGGTTTATAACCGGCTTCCTGATAGGTGTGGATGCGGTATTTCTCAAATACATTCTTTGCCACTTCGCCTTGTTGGCAGGAAACGCCCGTAATGTCTGCCGGCAGGCAATGCATGTAGAGCGCTTTGCCGTCTTTGGTAAGCTTCATCTTTTTTTCGTCGCATTCCCAGGATGTGAATTTGGCATTGTTGGCCAGACATTCCTTTTCCAGATTTTTGAGACCTTCTTTATCGCTCTTCATGAGAAGTTCCGTTCGACGTTCCATAACTTTATACGGCGCCCAGGATTTCGGATAAACCACGTCAGCGTCTTTAAAAGCTTCTTCCATACTGGTAACTTTGGTAAAACTGCCGCCGGATGATTTGGCATTGGCGACAGCGACTTTTTCCACATCGGGTATAAGGTCATAACCTTCCGGATGCGCCAAACTGACGTGCATGCCGAAACGTGTCATGAGACCGATAATACCCTGCGGCACGGATAGTGGCTTGCCGTAGCTCGGCGAATAAGCCCACGTCATGGCAATCTTCTTGCCTTTGAGGTTTTCAAAGGAACCGAAATACTCCCTGAGTTTCAGCAGATCGGACATGGATTGTGTGGGATGGTCGATATCGCACTGGAGGTTGACTAAGGTCGGACGCTGAGGCAAAACGCCTTTGGCGAAACCCTCATCCACGGCTTCGCCGACTTCGCGCATGTACTTATTGCCTTCTCCGAGAAACATGTCGTCACGAATGCCAATCACTTCAGTCAGAAAGGAAATCATGTTGGCGGTCTCACGGACGGTCTCACCGTGGGATATCTGCGATTTTTCCTCGTCAAGGTCGGCTAGGGACAGGCCTAACAAGTCGGCCGCCGATGCAAAGGAAAAACGGGTTCGGGTGGACTTATCACGGAAAATGGAAATGGCCAGGCCGGTCTCAAATACTTTTACTCCGATGCCTTCTTTATGCAGATATTTTAACGAATCGGCCATAATTCCTGTGGCAACGATTTCATCAAAAGTTTTTTCCCAGGTAAGCAAAAAATCTTTTTTGAACATATTAAGCTTAAGGGATTTCAGTTTTTCAATGTTGGATTGCAGTAAATCGGGTTTCATACATTACCTCTTGGTTTGGAATGTTGCAAAAAAGCTTCAGTTATATTGTTTTCTTTCGTCTTGATATGTTGCTTAACGGTCTCCCAAGATGATTAATTATGCGTGACGGGTCCGGAAGTTGTGCCGCTTTATCGAAGTATAGAAGGAATTTTGCCAAAGGATACGGATTTATTTTTGGTGCGCCATATTTCTCGATAACTAATCGAGGAAAGCCCGATATATTAAAAGGTTTTGATAATTCGTATAATTCAAAGAAATCTTTTTTCTCTGCCCGTTGCGATACGGCAGTGCTTTTCATGCGCAGGATAGCTTCGGGACTTCTGGTTTTTGCGCTTGGATAGAGCCGGTAGGGTCTCATGTTTTTATAGGGATAGAAGAAGAAGGTTACAGGAATACCGTCTATGGGACCGTGTTGGGCGTGTTTTCCCTGAGTGGATATCATTCGGTTCATGGAGATAATTAATCGGGAAATCCGTTCCGAATTAAATTTCTTTTCTGTAAGCCAGTCCAGATTCACGTTTCCTGTGTCCTAATTGCAGAGCCATTGCGATACCGCAGGCAAAGTAAAAATTGATTATGAATTTCAGTTTCCGAATGCAGGGCTTTTATTAATAAAAGCACTTGTCCGTCAACAGCTTGTTCAAACAAGGAATTTGCTCTTTCGGTATCGTATCAGGTAACATCCAAAAGTTAACGGTTTTTCTTTCAAGAATTCGTTTTTATTTATGTTTCAATGATGGCGCTATCCGCATACCGGTTTGGCATCCATTGCAGATCTTTAGGCCTTCCCGGTTGAAGAATAAGCGCATTAAGGAAAGGCTGGTACCAATCCGGGTCAAAGGAATCCGCGTCGGTATTCCATAGTATATGCTTTAGATGTAATATATCCGTTTCGTTGGATAAGGCCATACAAGGTCGCTAATAAAATTGCGCAGCCGTTTCCACGGCATCAATAATTTGTTGGTAACCGGTACAGCGGCACAGATTGCCTTTGATGGATTGCCGGATTTGTTCACGGGTCGGGCGATTGTTCTTGAGCAAAAAAGCGTGAGCGGTCAGAATCATACCCGGCGTACAGAAGCCGCACTGAACGGCTCCGGCGTCCAGAAATGCTTTCTGGAGTGGATGAAGAGAACCGTCGGGATTAGATAAACCCTCAATGGTTAAAACGGATTTATTTTCAAAATCTTTAACTTGTTTTAAACAGGCTTTGACGGGTTGATTATCCGCAAGCACCGTACAGGCGCCGCAGACGCCAATATCGCACCCGTTTTTAGTCCCGGTAAGGTCAAGGTCTTCACGCAGAAATTCGATGAATTTTTTGTCCTTTAGGTGTTCGGGAATGTCCATTTCTCTGTGATTGATGATAATCTTCATAGCAGATATTCCTAAGATTTAAGCTCTATCTTTATCGGCAGGCGAAAACACCTTTTTCCGGTAGCGTGATATACAGCGTTAGCGATGGCTGGTGCTGTGATTTCAAGCGTGGGTTCGCCGATACTTTTAGCGCCCGTTGGGGAGACCGGATCGTAATTTTCCACAATCACCACTTCCATTTCCGGCAGATCCGTCGATCGGGGTATACGGTAAGTGTTCAGGTTCAGGTTTTGAATTCTCCCGTCCGAAACTTTTAATTCCTCAATCAGGCCGTATCCGGTTCCCATGGCCAGTCCGCCATAGAATTGTCCCAGAAGCATGCCACGGTTGATAGCTTTGCCGACATCGTGAGCCGCGTATAACTTTAGAATGGTTACCTTTCCGGTCTTTTTGTTTACAGAAAGTTCTACAGCCTGACAACCATAAACCCAAGTAAAATAGGCGTTCCCCTGTCCGGTATGTTCGTCCCAGGTCGTTTGCGGTGAACGAAAAACGCCCAGAGCGAACGGATAGTGTTTTTTGGAATACATTTCCCGGATGGCTTCATTCCATGTTATTTTGCAGGATTCGTTTTTTCCGTAGATCAGATTATTTTTAAACTCAATATCAGAGGGAATGCAATTGAGTTTAGCGGCAACCACTTCGGCGATTTTAGTCTTAACTTCTCGCGCGGCTAAGGCCACGGCGCCGCCGCCCATGATGGTCCCTCGGGATGCCACGGTTGTGCCGCTGTCGGGAATACTGGAAGTGTTAGGCTGGCGGTAACGGACGCGGGAAACGTCTATGCCGAGTTCGTCTGCGGCAATAAGGCACATCGCGGCTTCAGAGCCTTGTCCGTTTTCATGGATTCCGGTTTCAACCAGTACCGATCCGTCAGCCTGGACATTGATGATCGCCGCGCAGAAATCCACTCCTTCCGCGCCAAGACTGACGCCCCGGTAACTCATGGCTAAGCCGATACCGTACCATGTATCGCTGTCGGTCTTGCCAAATGAACTGCGCTTCAGTTTATTATGATAATCGGATTTCTGCAGAATTGTATCCAGTACCTCGCCCATCGCCACTTTATGGTTGTCAAGCTTCTGACCGGTAATGGTTGTGCTGTCCTGCCGGACCATGTTCTTCTTGCGAAATTCTATTGCGCTCATACCGATTTTTTCAGCGGCCATTTCCACGACTTGTTCGATAACAAAATTCATCTGCGGTGAACCGAACCCGCGCATGGCCCCGGTGAAAACATTATTGGTGTAGACTCCGTATGTGTCGCAGTGGACATGTTCCACAACATACGGGCCGCAGCATTGCACGGTGGACCGCCAGGTAACCCAAGGTGTTACGGAGCAATACGCGCCGCCGTCAGCGAAAATTTTAACCTGCACGGCTTTGATAATCCCGTCGCGTGTAAAACCCATTTTGTAATAAACCCGGTAGGGATGGCGTTTGTAACTCTCGCGTATGGACCATTCCCGTGTATAAGTCATTTTTACCGGTCGGCCGACAAGCCTGGCGGCCAGCGCGGCACGCGCGCAAACAATGGCAGCCGTATCGTCTTTACCACCGAAACCGCCGCCCATCGGCGTACTGATGACCTCTACATCTGTCAGCGGCACGCCCAGTAGCCCGCTGACAAACCGGCGCGTACTGAACGGATGCTGCATGCTGCCGTATATTACCATGACACCGTCACTGCGGGGTATGGCAATACCAGACTCCGGTTCCATGTAGGCATGTTCAATCCATTGGGTTTCGAATTTTTGTTCGATGAAAAATTCCGACTCCCGGAAACCCTGTTCAATATTACCTCGCCGTACCACATGCTCATTGATTAGGTTGGACCCGTGTGTTTCATGCACGAGCGGAGAGTTTGGCTTCAGGGCATCTTCCGGATCCAGTACGGATGGCAGTTCGTCGGCGTCCACCGTAACCTTTTTTGCGGCCTGCACCGCCTGATCGCGGGTTTCTGCAACCACGACCGCGATAACATCGCCGTGATAACGTATTTTATCATCGGCAAAAATATGATAGTCTTTGATAATCTGTCCAAGCCGGTTGCTGCCGGGAATATCGTTGGCCGTGATAATTTTAATGACGCCGGGGCTTGTTTCCGCATCGGAAGTTCGGATGGATTTGATTTTAGCGTGTACGTAATCCGAATATACCGGAACGGCATGAAGCATGTTACTGAACTTCAAATCGTCTGTGAATTTAGCTTGTCCGGTGACTTTGGCGAAGCCATCATTACGCCAGGTTTTTAACTGCTCGTGCATAGAAGTTTTCCTTGTGGCTTAACACCCGCTATAAGTTGGTTATGGTTTACAACAGCAGTTCCGCGTAATAAAACATGATTTATTTGAAGATTGGTTGTAAGGCCTTCATAGGTTTCATAAACGTCACGGAGACTGGATTGTATGGGCCTTTCAGGTCCGTTGAATTGTAGTATCGTGATATCGGCGTCAGCACCTTTGTTAATAATCCCTTTTTTAGGGTAACAACCTGTTATTTTTGCCGGATTGGTTGACAAAGTCTGAACAATCTGTATTATATCGGTATCGCTTAATTTATTATTATATAATGAAAAAATCAATGGTATAAGAGCGCCTATTCCGGCTATGCCGTTAGGTACTTGGCGTATATCGGTACAGTTGTAAGATTTGTCCTTTTTGATAAAAGCACAGTGATCGGTGGAAAAGACATCGATTTTATTCTCTAGCGCCTGTTGAACCAGTTTCTGTCGGTCTCTCTCGGGCCGCAAGGGTGGCGAACATATCCATTTGTATCCGTCGTCGCGTTGGAGCCACGTATCATTTAAAAATAAATAATGCGGTGCGGTTTCACAGGTAACTGCGGCGGTAGCTTTAGAATGATATATCATTTCGACACCTTCCGGTGTAGAAGTGTGCACAATGTGGATTTTAAAACGGTTTAAGCGGGCTATATCAATCATTTTACCAATGGCTGTGATTTCAGCGGACTGGGGTCTTAGACGCGCATGGCTGTAAGCCTGCATAATCTCGGTTCCGGATGGAGCAAAAGGATTCAGCAAAGAATCATCTTCACAGTGTATGAGATATTGAATGTCAGGACGATTCAGTCTCCTCATAAACCGGTCTATGTCTGTATAGTCTGAGTAAATACCCGCATTTCGGTATGTAGTATAAAATTTAAAATTATGAAAACCCTTATTGACAACAAAATTTATTTCTTCCCATGCGGCATCGTCAAAGACGGTCGGCGTCAAATGAAAGCCGATATCCGTATAGGTATTTCCGGCGGCTTTTTTTTCTGCTTTACGGATGGCTTCAAGCAGAGTTTCCCCATGTTTTTGGGTGATAAAATTAAACAGCGTGGTGATGCCGTTCTGTAAAGCTATTTGTGAACCGCTGCCGTAATCATCGGCCAGATTATACGGACCAATTTGATCATCAAGATGCACATGCATGTCAATAAAACCCGGACATACAAAACAACCGCGGGCGTCAATGATTTGATCAGCCTGAATGTCGATTAACCCCCAATCCTTGATAATACCGTTCTCAAGTAAGAGATGGGTTTGTTCCGTTTTATCTTCGAAACAGACAGTGCCGTTTTTAATAATAGTTCGCATTTGAAACTAAATAAAAAATATCTTAAAAAGAAGTTAACTTTTATTTGAGCAATAATCAAATATTTTATTGTGGTTATGTCAATCCGGACAACAGTCCGATGGCTGTGACAGAAACGAGTCTAACAAACAAAAACCATTGATGACTTCGTAAAGAAACGAAGTCTGCTGTTAAATGGACAATATGGATAAATATACTTTGAGCAGTAAGCCGGATTCGTTAGGATTATCCAAATAAATTATACCGGAATATGCACCATATTGCAGAAATACCATCCTTCCAGTTAATTTTCTTTCCTTCCTGATACGTACGGCCGTGGTAGGAAATACCGACTTCATAAATACGGATATCTTTAATCTTAGCGATTTTTGCCGTAACTTCCGGTTCAAAACCGAATCGTTTTTGCTCCAGCTTGATACTTTTAATAATGTCTTTTCGGAACATTTTATAACACGTTTCCATGTCGGTAAGATTAAGATTTGAAAACATGTTAGACAGGGTTGTAAGAAACTGGTTTCCCTTGTAGTGCCAGAAATACAGTACCCGGTGCGCGTCATTACCGGCAAACCGCGATCCATAAACCACGTCCGCTTTCCCATCAATGATGGGCTTTAATAAACGAGGATACTCGTGCGGGTCATATTCAAGGTCGGCATCCTGAACTACCACCACATCGCCGGTAAAATAATTCAACCCGGAATGGATGGCGGCGCCTTTTCCTTGATTTTTTTCATGGTAAATGACTTTATCCACAATGGGTTCGATTTTGGCCTTAAGAATTTCTCGCGTTCGGTCTTTAGAACAATCATCTACTACGATAATTTCTTTATCGATGATATTTCCGTTAACCTCAATGGGTATATTCTTTACGGTACTGACAATGTGCTCGATGGTTTTCTCTTCATTATATGCAGGGATAATAATAGATAGTTTCATTGAAACCTCATGGCTTTATACGGTTAGGGCTTGCCTGATTAAATCAAGCGTTTTACTCACACAGGCGCGCCAAGATAAGGATTTTGCAAGAATTTGTCCATTGGAAATTAGATTATTTCTTAATTGCGGACTATTCAATACAGTACGTATCGCGTCGGCTAATAACTCAGGGTTTCTGGGATCGGTGAGTAATGCCGCGTTTCCGAGCATTTGCGGAAAACCATGAGTATTCGAGCAGATTACGGGAACACCTGCCGCCATGGCTTCAAATAAAGAATTGCCGAAGCTTTCCATTAGGGAAGGAAACAAAAATACATCGGCGTTTTGGTAGAAGCTACGCAGAGCGCTATGCGGTAAGAAGTCAATAAAAATCACGCGGTTTTCAAGATGCAGTTGTTTGACTAAAGCGTTAAGTTTACCCGCATAAGATTCAAAACCGTACATGCCCCGCCCGATAAGCACCAGTTGATGAGGTAGAGAATCAGTTTGTATTAATCGTTGAAGGGCCAGAATCAGTTTGTCCTGATTCTTATACTCCCATAACGCGGAGACATAGAGAAAATATGGTTTTTGAACATGATATTTATCCAATAAGTTTTGCTGAACACAGATGGCATCAGGATGGCTGAATAATTCATAGTCAATGCCATGGGGTATAACATGGATTTTATTGTCATCAACAGACAGATGTTTGATTATTTCGTTTTTTGTATGGATAGAAGGCGTAATAATCGCTTTGGATTTTCTGGCTGAACGGGGCAGTAGTTGTCTCCGGTAAAACTGTCTCCGTGAATCCACACATTCACTGGCTTCGGGATTGTATATTAGCATGCTGCGTATAGCCAGCGTATACGGGACAGGGCAATAATAGGAAGCAAAATTGCCTGGATAGTACATGGTTTGCACTTTATGCCGTACAATGTACCAGGGTAAGACAAAATGTTCTGAAAATATCCTGTTGTATGTAGAACCAGAGGATTTTGGAATGGCAACCGCTTTGACATTGGGTTGTTGAATATCCAGAATACTTGCTTCACCGGGGCTTATAAAAAAAATATACAGGTTTTCATTGTCCAGTTTCTGAATCCATTTGGACAGGTTGGAAAGATACGTACGTCCGCCGGTGTCTTGCGAAATAGGGCCTAATGCATTGATACCGATGATCATGACAGTTGTTTCACTTTATCGGTCACGTGTTTGATGCAGTTTACAAATCCGTCCACGGAAGCATCAAGACTGAATTTTTGCGATATTGTCGCACGGGCGTTTTGAGACAGGGGCCTATAGGCTGAGTGGTCGGTGATGATTTTTATTTTTTCAGCGATATCATTAACGTCATCGGGCCGTATGATATAACCGTTGTACCCCTCAATAATAAGATCCGTGGAGACGCCCGCGTATTTGGAACATAAGACCGGCAGTCCGGCGGCCATAGCTTCAATACAAACAAGCCCCCAGATATCATAAAACGACGGGAAAACAAATACATCACAAATCCCGTAATAATAGGGGAGTTCGTCTTGCTGCTTAAAACCCCAGAAAAAAATGTTTTTTAGTTCCAGTTGTAACGCAAGTTTTTTTAATGCTTCTTCGTATAGGCCAGATCCGACAATATGCAATCCGATATCGTTTCGAGAGCTTTGAATTTGCTTAAAAGCTTTAAACAAATAATCAATGCCTTTGGGCTTTGTCAAATGACCGACATATAGAAGATTAATCGCCGGGAAGTTATTTTCTTGTTTAATTGACTGCTTCCTCATTCTGATTTTCTCAGATTCTTTAGAAAAAAAATCTGTATTGACAGTGTTAAACGAGACATAAATATCGGATGCTTGTATGCCCATCATCATTAAATACGCCTTGGCCTCTGATCCGTACACGATCCCGGCATCGATTTTTCTGAGTAATGCGGCTCTTAACTTACGGCGGAATCCAAAAAAACCTTTACGGATTGATTCCTGCCGGATAGTTTCGCCCGACCAAACGATGATATTTTTTTTAAACATCTTCGCATACAACATAGCCCAAATCGTTGCCGGCGAGAACCCTGCTGAAATTATCAACTCAGGATTTTCATAAAACAGAAGCTTGGGTAAGGGTAAGGATAACGAAAAAAAAGATTCTTTAAACATCAACTTGAATGCATCCAAATAAACATAATCAAATTTGAAATCCTTTTCATGAACTTTCCACTTTCGTCGTGAATATGCTTTTGTTAAGAAGATGATTTTCAACTGATAGTTTAAACGGTTTAAAGCTGCGCATAAATGATTAAACAATGGAATACGGTAGGGGCTGGGTAGGTTGGTAATAATTAATATTTTTCTCATTATTTGATTTTGTTTATCCTAAGTTAAACCGAACAAAATCGTGATTCATTTGCTGGAGGATTCTGGTTATAGATCTTACCTTGGTTATAGTTTTGGTTCCATGTTTT
>CAZSRX010000042.1:0-29817 GCA_964609675.1 uncultured Bacteroidota bacterium
TTCCGGAGTTCTCCAATTCAACTTCAAACCCTAAAAAAATTTCGGGGAGTGCCAATAAAATAAATATAGCTTGACATTGAAACTCTAAATATTTATTTTACAGCTATTAAAATAGGATTAATTGTTTTTATATGATTATATAACCGCTGGAGGATTATATGCGTGTAAATATGTTACGGTTTGCCCTTGTTTCAGTTTTTGCCGTAACGGCCATGACGATATCGCTTAACGCGCAGATTGGAGCCGGACTGTCAACCGGAAAATACGGCACTTTTAACGTGTATTCCGCGCACAGTCTTGAGCCTGGTTATCTGCAATTTTACAATCAGGGCAGGGTTTTCGGGCTTGCGGGCAAATCCGGCTATGCCAACATCCGCGGCGTTAACCTTTGGGACGCTTCCAACAAAATGACATTTGCCTACGGTATCGTAAGACATTTAGATTTGTTGTTAAGTGTGAGCACCTATCAGGACCTGAACATACGGAACGTGAGGGATACCCGGAACAGAATTCTTGGGGATATTTACATGGTCGTAAGAACCGGCGGCTATGAAATGGCTGATGGCAAAGTAGCTTTAGCGGCAGCGGTTCCTTTAAAAATCCCAACCGGAAAATATTATAATATTCCATTTGAAGTGTACCGGAGCGAAACCTTTGAATTCGGTTTTCTGGGAATGGCCAGTTTTTACGGTAACCCGTATTATAAAGACCAGTCTTACATTATAAATTTTAACATCGGTTTCTGGAACCACAACGATAACGGACGCTGGATCAGCCCGATCAAAAACGGCGAAAATATCGGCGGCAAAAGCAATGTCAACGCCATGCACGTACAATACGGTTTAGGCGCGATTATACCGATGAGTAAAATCAACCTGATGCTTGATCTTTACGGAATTAATTACATTACCGAACCCGTTAAAGGCGTGTACAGCCGCGAGCCTTTTATTTACGTAACACCGGGTCTCAAGTATAACATCCGTCCATGGATTAACATCGGTACGTATATGGATGTTCTTATCGTCGGAACCAATGATAAAACCATTTATAATAATGCTTATGGCGTTTTGGCTCCCGGTGTCCCCGCATCCAATACTTCCAGCACCAAGTCCCTCGCCAATTATGCAACCTGGCGGCTGGGCGTAACGATGGGTATTAATATTTTACCCGTTAGTTTCTCTTCCGGGGCAACCGATTCCCGGCGCAAACGTTTTCTTAATCAGTTACTGGACGAAGAACGCGGTTCAGCTAAAGCGGCCAGCCAGCTGGAAAAACTGAAGAACGTCCGCATCAACGCGGAAAAAGAACTCGAGAAAATCCGTAAAGAACTTGAGCAAGGTTCCGGCGGCGAAGAAAAGTAAGCATACCCGAATTAAGTCTTACACAAAAACGAGACCCCGCCGGTCTCGTTTTTGTTTTTGACTTTTATAAATTTTATTAATACTATTCCCGCGAAAAATTAATTATTTCGATTGAAAGCCTATGATTGAAGTATCGGACATTGTTTCCAAGCTGGAGCATCTGAGCGCAAGAATCGTTGATATGCGGAGGTATCTTTGACGTTGACCAGCGTGAAAAAACCATCGCTGAACTGGAACGTTTAAGCGCCGAGGAAAATTTCTGGCAGGATAACCTCCGCGCCCAGAAGATCATGCAGGATATCGCTTCGGAGCGTAACTGGGTGGATACCTGGAAAAAAATCGACCAGCAGGCACAGGATCTGCAGATGTTGCTGGAAATCGCGCAGGAAGAAAACGACGAACCAACCATCCAGTCCATCGGTAAAGAAATGACGGATCTGGAATCCGAAATTTCGCGCCTGGAACTGCGCGCCATGTTTACGAACCCCGAAGACAAGAAGACCGCCATCGTAACCATTCATCCCGGAGCGGGCGGCACCGAATCGCAGGATTGGGCAGAAATGCTCATGCGGATGTATCAGCGCTGGGCCGTCAACAGGGGCTTTCGCTGTACCATACTGGACATCCTCGACGGCGAAGGCGCCGGTATCAAGAGCGTAACCATGGAAATTGCCGGCGAATACGCCTACGGCTACCTTAAATGCGAAAGCGGCGTGCACCGGCTGGTGCGGATTTCACCGTTCGACTCGAACGCCCGCCGCCACACCTCGTTTGCTTCCGTGTTTGCCATACCGGAAGTGGATGAAACCGAAGCCAAAATCGAAATCGCCGCCAGCGAGATAAAGATGGACACCTACCGGTCAGGCGGTAAAGGCGGACAAAACGTCAATAAAGTCGAAACCGCCGTGCGCTTAACCCATATTCCCACGGGCATCGTGGTCGCCTGCCAGAGCGAACGTTCGCAGTTCAAGAACCGGGAAATCGCGATGAAACTGCTGATATCTAAACTGTATCAGCTACAAAAAAAAGCGGAACGCGAGCGCCTGGATAAAATCGAAGATGCTAAAACCGATATCGCGTGGGGCAATCAGATTCGCTCCTATGTCTTTCATCCTTATAATCTCGTAAAGGATCACCGCACGGATACCGAAACCAGCAACGTGCAGGCGGTTATGGACGGCGATATTGACCGGTTCATCGAAGCCTGTCTTAAAAATAAAGCCGTATAAGACCCCCTATTCTCACCGCATCCGGAGTTTCCTGATTATGAAAAACTACCTGTCCCGAATTCTGATTGATTCGCTGCATAAAATGAACATGACGTATGAGGAGCCCATCCAGTTTAATAAACCCAAGTCCAAGGACAACGGCGATCTGTCAACCAACCTGGCGATGCTGCTGGCCCGGACATGCAGGAAAAACCCGCGCGATCTGGCACAACAGATTTGCGACGGGTTGGATTATGATTCCCGTTTGCTTTCAAAGGCCGAAATTGCCGGGGCCGGGTTCATTAATTTCTTTTTCAACGTAAATTACCTTCAGGAACAGCTTCGCGCCATTCTGGATCAGCAGAATACCTACGGCCAGCATACGGCCGGTTTCGGCAAACGAGTAAATGTGGAATTTGTCAGCGCGAATCCCACCGGACCGCTGAGCATCGGGCATGGACGGCAGGCCGTGCTGGGCGACGTTTTGTGCCGCCTTTTTGAAAACGCAGGCTATGACGTAACGCGGGAATATTATTTTAACAATGCCGGCCTGCAAATGAAACGCCTCGGCGAATCGGTGCGGCTGCGCTATCTGGAACAAACCGGCGAACCCGTCGCTTTTCCGGAAGGACTGTATGAGGGCGAGTATATTACCGATATCGCCGCTAAAATCCGTGAAGAATTCGGTGATGATAAAAAACAGGAAGATGTTTCCTTTTTCAGAAATTACGCCGAATCAATTCTTTTTGCCAACATCCAGCGCGACCTTAAAAACATCCGGCTGGAATTTGACGTTTTCTTCAACGAGGACACGCTGTATAAAGAAGGCCGTATCGATCGGCTGATCGGCGCTTTCAGGAACCAGGGTCTTGTGTATGAAAAAGAAAACGCTCTGTGGATGAAGACCTCGCTCTTTGAATACGATAAATCCCATCAGCCGGAAGCCGATAAGGTCATCGTCAAGTCGAGCGGCGAACCGACCTACCGCCTGCCGGATATGGCGTATCATATCACCAAGTTCGAGCGCGGCTTTGACATAATAATCGACATCTTCGGCGCCGACCATATCGCGGAGTATCCCGACGTGCTGGCCGCTCTCAAAACGCTCGGTTACGATACGTCCCGGATCCGGGTGCTTATTCATCAGTTTGTCACACTGATGAAAGAAGGCGAATTGCTGAAAATGTCGAAACGCAAAGCTAACTTTGTAACCATCGCGGAGCTCGTGGATCTGCTTGGCGCCGACGTATTCCGGTATTTCCTCGTCATGCGCAGCCATAACTCCCATCTGAATTTCGACCTGGAACTCGCTGTCAAGCACACCATGGAAAACCCGGTTTATTACGTACAGAACGCGCATGCCCGCATTTGCTCCATCGAGAAGAAAGCGGCGGAAAAAGGTATGGATGTGGATTCTTCCATTCATGACGCCGACCTGACGCTGCTGAAAGCCGACGAGGAAATTCAGATTATCCACAAACTGCTTGAGTTTCCGGAACTCACGCTTCGGCTCGTGCAGGCGCTGGAGGTCCATCCGCTGACAACCTACCTGGAGGAACTGGCCGGATTGTATCATTATTACCAGACGGCCGGCAAAAAAGACGAACGCCTGCGCGTCATAACCTCGGACAAGGCGCTTTCGGCCTCAAGACTGGCTCTATGCCGCGCCGTACGTATTACAGTAGCCCGGGGGCTTGGTATCCTGGGTGTGGAGGCGCCCGCTTATATGAGCCGTGACGAGGATGAAAATTAGTTTTTTCTTTTTAAAATTTTAAGGCTTTTATGTCCATTTAAGGCTTTTATGTCCAAAGAAAAAATTGAGATCCTGCAGTTTTCCAATGACACGAAGGAAGGGCGAAAATTACTGAAACCGTTCCTGATGTTTCACTGGACGCATTATCAGGGCATTCCGCAATTCATTCCGCTGCTGAATTATGAATATTTAGGTTTTCGTATGCTTGGTATCACCGGTTGGCTGGAAGCGCGGCATGTATTTTTTAAGCACGCGGAAGCAAACTTTTTTCTGGCCGTCAGAAACGGTAAGATTGTCGGCCGCACGGATGCGTTTGTCAATCATCATCATAACGAGCATGCCAACGATAAAACCGGTTTTTTTGGCCTGTTCGAGTCGGTTAACGATCCGGAGGTAAGCGCCGCCTTGCTGGAACGCGCCGCAGAATATTTACGTTCCCGGGGAATGACGACCATGAGAGGCCCGCAGAACTTTCCGGTAAACGAAGCCACGCCGGGCATTATGATTGAAGGGTTCGACTCCAAACCCTATGTCTATTATCATTATAATTACCCGTATTACGCCGATCTGCTCGCCGCCTACGGCATGCGCGTCGTCAAAAAAGTGGTCGGTATGGATGTTCCCGTTCAGACGCCTATTGAAGAAAGACTGTTACGCGTCACGGAACTTACCAAAAAAAGGTATAAAATAACCCTCGAATCTTTTACACGCAAACGCTATCCTATCCTGCGCGAGCAGATGTTTGACATTTACAACGACGCATGGAATGACAACTGGGGTTTTGTCCCGATGAGCCGCGAGGAATTTTATCATAATCTCCATTCGGTCAAAGTGGTCTGGGATCCGAAGATGTTTCATTTCGCCTACGTGGACGGCGAACCGGCGGCCTTTTTCGGGTCAGTTCCCAACATCCTGGAAGTGTTGAATCCGGTGCCGGGTTTTCGTCGTTGCGAATTGTTACGGGCGGTCAAGATGCTCCTTCTAAAAAAGCGTATCCGCAGTTTTCGTCAGGGTTATTTCGGCATCAAGCCTAAGTTCCGCAAAATTGGCCTGGACGCGGTGCTGATATCGGAGGCCAAACGATACACCCAATCGCATGGATACACGGCGTGCGATATCGGCTGGGTACTGGAAGACAATGACCTGGTAATAAAAATGGCGGATTTTATGGGCGGCAAACGCAGCCGCGTCTATGCGATCTACGAAAAGAACATCATTGAATAGAAGGGATGAAGATGGACGCTTTCGATTGTATTGTATCCCGAAGAAGCATTAGAAAATTCACGGATCAAGCCATACCCGACGACAGGCTTAACGAACTCCTTAAAGCCGGATTTGCCGCGCCTTCGGCCGGCAACCAGCAGCCGTGGCATTTTATCATTATCGATGACCGTAAGATACTCAATGCCGTCACACACTATCACGAAAACGCGCAGATGCTGAAGGAAGCGCCAGCCGCTATCGTCATCTGCGGCGATCCGCTATCGGAAAAATACAAAGGCTATTGGGTACAGGACTGTTCGGCCGCTACAGAAAACATTTTATTGGCGGCCCACGCCATGGGGCTGGGAGCGGTCTGGCTGGGAATCTATCCGCGTGATAACCGTGTGGCACAAACCAAGGCGTTGCTGGGTTTACCGGAAGCCGTCTTGCCGCTGGCGATTATTGCGCTGGGCTATCCGGCTGAAAAAAAAGAACCGTCCGCCCGGTGGGACGCACGGAAAATCCACCGTAACCGGTGGTAACCTTTATTTCAGATGCTCCGTTTCAATAGCCACGATTTTGTCGATGCGTTTCTGGTGACGGCCGCCGCCGAATTCCGTTTTCAGCCAGACGCGCACGATGTGTTCCGCCACGGTTTCGCCGATCATTTTGGAACCCAGCGTCAGCACATTGGCGTCATTATGTTCCCTGCTGTTAATGGCTGAGGTAATATCATAGCACAACGCGCCCCGCACGCCTTTCACTTTATTAACCACCATGCAGGAACCGATACCGGCACCGTCAATCATAATACCCCGGAAGCATTGACCTTCCGCTACCAGACGGGCCACGGCCAAAGCGAAATCCGGATAATCCACCGCTTCTGCCGAGTGGGTGCCGACATCCATAACGGTATAATTCATGGATTGCAGTGTCTTGAGGATGTGCTGTTTTAACGCGTAGCCTCCATGGTCGCAGCCGACGGCAACCGTGTTATTCAGCGGTAAGGCCAATTGGGAAGGCGGCGGTGCGCCCTCTTTAATAATTGAAAACGATACGCCCAGTTTTTTAGCAGTATCCCGCGCCAGCGCCGTGATGAGAGCGTCTTTGGGAATCTGAATCGTTTTCTGGTGCCGTGCGAGTTCTTTAACCATGCGGTCGGTGATTAACGTCTTTTTCATAGCGGTAATATAAATTATTTTTTGGATTCAATCAACAGGGATAAATCGAGCGCGGGCGCGGAGTGGGTCAGCGCGCCGACAGAAATAAAATCGACGCCGGTTTCGGCGATGGCCCGAACGCTCTCGAGCGTGACGCCTCCGGAAGCTTCCACTTCGCAACGACCGCCGACTAACTGCACGGCCTGCTGCATTTCAGGAACCGGCATGTTGTCTAACATGATCCGCTGAATCGGATACCGCATGGCTTCACGGACTTCATCCAGGTTGCGCGTTTCCACTTCAACGGGCCTGTCCGGTGGATGCTTGACGTTGTAAGCGAGGGCTTTCTCTATTGCCACGGCAATGCCGCCTGCGGAGGCGATATGATTTTCCTTAATCAGAAACATATCATACAGACCCATGCGGTGATTGGCGCCGCCGCCGCAGCGAACCGCGTATTTCTCTATTTCCCGCCACAGGGGCGTTGTTTTGCGTGTGTCAATAATCTGCGCCCGGGTATGACGGATGCGTTCCCTATAAGCATGGGCCAGCGAGGCAATGCCGCTCATGCGCTGCAGAAAATTTAATCCCGTGCGTTCGGCAATCAAAATGTTATGCAGGCGGCCCTCAAAAGAAACGCAGCGCCGGCCGGGTTGCAGGGACTCGCCGTCCTGAATATGCCAGACAAACTCAATCTCCGGATCGACCATGTGGAAAATCATTTCAAAAATCGTTCGGCCTGCGAAGACGCCCTCCGCTTTGGCCACCACGTAACCGCCGCCCCGGACTTCATAATCCACCGTAGCCGCGGAAGTGATATCGCCCGTGCCGATGTCCTCCTGCAGGGATAGCCGCAATAAATGCTGCATGGAATCGGTGATGTTCAGCAGCATTCTCATTTTATTTTACTCACATAATATTCGCCGAGGTCCAGCATGCGGGTGCGCGCCGGGGCGGTACGGTCATCATAACCCAGAACATGAAGCAGTCCATGCGCCGCCAGTCTCAGAATTTCATTCGTCAGTGAAACCCGGTACGCTTTAGCCTGACGGGCGGCTTGCTCCAGACCAATGTAGATTTCCCCTTCCAGCGGTTCTTTCGGCGGTTCGGAAAGTGTAAACGCAATGACATCGGTTACGTAAGGATGGCGAAGATGACGCGCGTTAATTTTTTTTATGACGCGGTCGCTGACAAACACCAGAGAAAGCTGATAATCCTTCCCTGTCTTAAACTCGTTTTTCATGATCGCATCCGCCAATCTCAGGAGTTTTCGGCGCGGAATACGGCGCCCGGGTAGGTCATTGATAAACGTAACGGTTTGCATCAGTTCGTGACGGTTTCAGTTTCTTCAGCGGCTAAGGACAGTTTTTCTTCCTGTCCGGGATATTCAGGCCGGACATGATATATACTGAGCAATATCGGAATGAAGGCCTCGGCCACGGTTTTCAAATCGCCGACTGTCAGCTCGCATTCGTCCAATTCGCCGTCCTGCAGACGGTTTTCGATAATCGAATACACCATGGCGCGAATGCGGTTGGCGTTCGGTTCCTTGAGCGAGTGCGTCGCGGCTTCCACACCGTCTGCCAGCATAATGATTCCGGATTCTTTGGTTTTAGGTTTCGGTCCGGGATATCGGAAATCCCACTCCGCGATCGTTTCATCGTCGTTTTTTTTCTCGGTTGCTTTATGATAGAAAAACGCCATCAGCTGGTTGCCGTGATGCTCGGGAATGTAACTGCGGATAAGACGCGGCAGACGGTATTTTTCGGCCAGTTCCAGTCCCGCCTTGATATGCGAGGCCAGAATGAGGGCGCTCATCCTCGGCGCCAGCGTATCGTGTTTGTTGACGCCGCCGGTCTGGTTTTCCACGAAATACTCCGACATGTCCATTTTGCCGATGTCATGGTACATGGCGCCGACCCTCGCCAGCAGCGCGTTCCCGCCGATGGCCTCCGCGGCGGCTTTGGCTAAGTTGCCCACGATGATGCTGTGATGGTAGGTACCGGGCGCCTTCATGGCCAGCTGTTGCAGAAGCGGATGGTTGGAATCCGACAATTCGAGCAGGGTAAACGTCGTGCAAATGTCAAAGATGGTTTCAAACAGCACCAGGCAGCCGAACGCCACAAGCAGCGAGAGAATGCCGCTGATCAGCGCATAAGGCAACTGGTTGCGCAGCACAACCGACAAGTCCGTGTACTGCACAAAGCTAATCGTGATGATGATGAATATATACGCCAGCGATACCCATAAGATGGAGGTAAAAACGTGCCGGCGCCTGGAAAATTTGTGTACGGCAAAACAGGCTACCGAACCGACAAAGCTCAGAACCATCGTGCTGGTGTACTCGTTGCCCTGCATCGCGCCGACCAGGTAGGCGATGGATATCGTGGCAATCACGCCCACGCGGATGTCAAAAAGCGTTGTCAGCAGAACGGCCGAGAGCACGATAGGCACCGTGAGCACCGGAAAATCAAAAATATAAACGAACCAATAATAGAAAAGAATCTCTATAACGATGACCGACACCGCCAGCGTCAGCAGTTTGACATTCTCGAATATATCCCGTCGGAACAGGTAGAGATAACCCAGAAGAAAAAACATCAGCGCAAACACCAGCAGACCGCGGCCCAGATACGGCAACAGCCAGCTCATGCCGCCTTCCCGCGTACGCTTTTCCAGCCAGGCGGTTTCCAGCGAGAGCAGTTGCTGATGAATGGCCGGTGTAACGGTTTCGTTTTTCTGGACAATAACGTCGCCGGCCAGCACAAATCCGTACGTTTGCGGCACGCTGTTAACCGCTTCCTCACGCCGCCTTTTGGTTTCTTTTTCGTTATACACAATGTTCGGGGTAATAAACAGCGAAAGGATTTCATAGCCGATATTAATCAGGCGCCCGTCTTTATAATAATTCCGGAGTAAATCCTGAGCGCGGTAGCGCGCTTCGTCAATGTCATTCACGTTTTTTATGAATTCGGTGGTTTCCTGCTGGCCGGCACGGATAGTAATCGGCGAAATAGGGCTCTTGAAATTGTTTTTATCCATGTTAATGATGCCCAGCGCGTACAAATCGCTGAGAATGACGGACAAATCTTCCTTGAATTCTTCCATCTGGCTGGCCGAGAGATACTTGCCGATTTCCGCTTTACGCAGTTTTCGTTCCGAGGAATCCTTTTTTACCGGTTTCGAAAATTTGACGGCCCGCAGCGGTTCCTCACCTATCAGCAACTGCCAACGTGTCTCCACGATGTTAATGCCGAAACTCTTATTCAGATGATTCTTCAGCGAATCAAACTGCTGTGGCACGAACGTCTGAATTTTGCCTTCATTATCGGTGTATTGTATGGGCTTGGGTGAAAGGCGCAGTTGTACGAAATACGAAAAGAGTTCGTCAAGGTTCGCCAGTTCCGAGCGGGCGGCATCCTGCACGCGGTCAAAAACGGGAGCGATGAGGTTTTCCGCTTCCTTCCTTTCGGCGGCTAACTGCGTACCGCTTTTATACACGGGAAACGTAAACGGCGCCCGTACCTCATTCGGAGAAATGGCCCCGACCTTATATTCGGAATAGCGTGTAAATTCCGTATCCGGAAATAATAACACCGGAACCAGAATCAGCATAAACAAAATGATGAGCCGCAGCGCCAGATAATTACGCTGCCGGAGAAATCGGCGGAGTATAACCGACTGACGTTTAAAGTAACTTCTGTGCTTAATCGAATGAAGCTGGTCGGATTTCACGCCATACCCTTTAGACTGTATGAAATATAAATCATTAAAATGTACTATTTATCTTTCACAATTGCAACGTCCTTGATAATTTTTTCCGGTTGCCGGATAGCTCTTGATTAACAGATGCCGCTTGATTATGTTCTCAGTAACTGAAACTCATGAAAGGAAAGCGCCTATGCTGTACCTCTTATTTATGGTATCCATGCTGGCTGCCGCTGAAACGGATTTTGATGCGCATTTTACAGGCCAAACGCTTCGGTTTGATTACTACCATTCCGGCATTGCCACGGAGGAGCATATCAGCCCCGATGAAATACGGCTGGAAGGCCGGTGGCCAGGCAGTCGGATGCGCCTAATCGACGATACCAACCTGGGTAAATACCTCTTTGAAGTTGTGGACATGAAAACCAACCGTGTGATTTATTCACGCGGATTCTGCAGCATTTACGGAGAATGGGAGACAACCGGCGAAGCGTCCAAAGGCGTCTGGCGGACATTTCACGAATCACAGCGCTTCCCGGAACCGCGTTATCCATGCCAGCTCGTGCTGAAAAAGCGCCTCGATGACAATTCGTTTAGGATGTTTTATTCGACCGTGATTGATCCAAAAAGCCGCTTTGTCAACCGGGCGCCGGTTGCTCCGGCCGGTTCCGTGTGGACGGTATTTGAGAATGGCGAGGCCTCAAAAAAAGTGGATATTCTCATTCTCAGCGAAGGTTATACGGCCGGCGAAAAAGAACAGTTTCATAAAGATGTCATCCGGCTGACCGGGGCGCTGTTCAATACGGAACCGTTCAAGTCCCGCAAAAAAGATTTTAACGTCCGCGCGATCGATCTGACGGCGGCGGAATCCGGCATCAGCAATCCGCGCAAAGGCATCTGGAAAAAATCCGTGCTCGGCTGCAGCTTCAATGCGTTCGATTCCGACCGCTATGTACTATCCTACGAAAATAAGACTATCCGTGAAATCGCCGCTCAGGCGGATTACGACGCCCTGTACATCCTGTTTAATGACCGCAAATACGGCGGCGGCGGGATTTTTAACCTTTATTCCACGGTTTCCGCCGGCACCGAACCCTCGGCTTATATCTTTGTGCATGAATTCGGCCATTCCTTCGCGGGACTGGCCGACGAATACTACACGTCACCGACCTCGTATGAGGATTATACCGCGCCTGGCGTGGAGCCCTGGGAACCCAACGTCACCGCGTATTTAGATAAGGAAAATTTTAAATGGAAATCCCTGATTGAAACCGGCGTTCCCGTTCCGACGCCGTGGAATAAGGACGTGTTCGATCGCTTCGAAATTAAGATGCAAAAGAAACGCGCCCAGCTTATCGACGCGAAAGCGTCTGAGGAAACGCTGGAAGCGCTCTTTAAAGAAGTCAAGGATTCCACCACCGCCCTTCTGAAAAAAGAAAAATATTACGGTAAAGCCGGCTTGTTTGAAGGCGCCGCCTACACGTCGAAGGGCATGTACCGTTCCGAACTGGATTGCATTATGTTTACGCGCAACGATGTACCGTTCTGCAGGGCATGCCGCGCGGCGATTGAAAAAGTCATTCAACTCTACGCCGAATAAATCGCGCCGTAACGTTCGATGTTTTATTTAAAAAACGCCGGCGCATAGAGCCGGCGTTTTTCGTATCCGATATTTCGCTTACCGGTTATTTGCTGACGATGACTTTGGCGTGACGGATGACTTTATCATTGAGAAAATAACCCTTTTCAAATTCTTCCAGAATAATATTCGGCGGCGTGTCGGCTTTCTCCGCCTGCATTAATGCGTCATGGTAATCCACGTTAAGTTCCTGGCCGACGGATTCCATTGCCCGCAGACCCCGCCGCTGCAGTATCTGCAAAAATTTGGTGTAAATCATCTCAAAACCCTGCACCACCTGCCGAACGGCCCCCTCGTCGGTATTTACAGCAGCCGCGGCTTTCAGCGACCGCTCCAGGTCGTCAATCACCGGCAGCAGTTCGATGATCAGTTTTTCATTAGCGTTATTCAGAATCTGGTGGATCTCCCGCTGGGTGCGCTTCTTGTAATTCTCAAATTCGGCCAGCGTTCGTAAAAGCTGTTCTTTATAATCTTCTGCCTCTTTACGGGCATCTGCAGCAGAACCTTTTTCGGGTTCTTCTGTCGCCGGCGTTTCGGTTATGGCGTCCAGATCTTCTGAGTCAAATCCGTTAACGGTGTCGTCGGCCAGAACTCCATTATCGGAAGTGCTGGAGGCAGTTTCGGCTCCGTTACGGTTGGTTTCCTGTTTGATGGTTTCGTCTGTCATGGCGTATTCAAGGTTTGGTCTAATGTGTTTGCCGTATAAAGCACCAACGGAATAAGGCGGGCGTAGGCCATGCGTTTGGGACCCAAAATGCCTACGGTGCCGGTCACACCTTCACATTGATAGTTCGCCGTAATCACGGCGCAATTACTCATCTCACGGAAAGGGTTTTCACGCCCGATGGTAACGCGGATTCCGGATCCGCTGGGATGCAGCAGTTTCTGGACCTGCTGCGCGTTTTCAATAAACGTGATCAGCGCGCGGACTTCCTGCTGGTCGGTAAAATCCGGTTTGGCCAGTATGTTATCGGCGCCGAATACATTCACAGCCCGGGATTGCTCGAAATTAAATAATTCATCCGCCTTCTGGAGCACCAGTTGTACGAAACCCGCCTGAGCCCGCCGGAAACGGTCAGGCAAATCGCCCAGCCGTTCGCGCAACGTCCTGCGAATTTCCTCAACACTCAGGCCGTTCAGCCTTTCGTTAAGACTCCGGCTGATTTGTTGAAGCTCTTCGGCGGATAACCGTAGATCCATGTCCCAGATGACGGTCTTGACGATGCCGGAAGCAAGGCTCAGTTCGACCAGCACCCGTTCTTCATTCAGCCGGTAGAGATTAATACGGTCGAATATTGAAAAATTAAATCGCGGCGCCAGCGCCATACCCAGTTCCTGCGACACCTGGGCTAAAGTTCTGCTGGATACCAGAAGGATTTCTTCCATCGCATCGGCCATGCGCCGGATACGTCCGGTTAATTCCGTAATGGCCGAAGCGATTTGTTGCTGTTCGGTTTCTTGAAGCGATTCAAAATCAATCATTTCGTTGACATACAGCCGGTAGCCTGAGTCGGTAGGAACGCGGCCGGCGGAAGGATAGGGCTGGTGCAGATAGCCTTGTTTTTCAAGTTCCGCCATGATATTCCGCACCGATGCCGCGCTGAGCGGAATTGGAAGCGTCTGCGCCAACGCCCCGGAACCCACCGGTGCGCCGGTCTCAATGTGACGCTCGATGATGTATTTTAATACTATTTTTTCGCGTTCCTGATTCAACATTATCAATTCTTTCCTGCGCTTCATCGGACGGTCTGTGCCGATGCCGCCGTATAATAAGAAAAAAACCGGTGTTTGTCAAGCACGGACGCCTCAATAAATCGTTGCGGTTTTTCGGAAAAATAATCCTGACGGGGGTAGCGCATACGGGAATCGAACCCGTATTTCAGCCTTGAGAGGGCTGCGTCCTAACCGTTAGACGAATGCGCCAAAAGCGGGGCTAATATAGGATAATCCCAGACGAATGTCAAGAGAGGAAGTGAAAGAAAAATGCAGGTATGACTTCGTTGTACGACCAACCGTATCCACGGAAACTTTTAAGGTTTTATGCAACTTTTCCGAAACCGGAAATTTGTTTTAATAAAAATTTTTGTTAATATACCCCCAACTTCAGGAACTTCTATGATACTCAGCGTCAGCCGCCGTACCGATATACCCGCATTTTTCAGCGAATGGTTCCGCAACCGTTTGCGGGAAGGTTATGTCATGATCCGCAATCCTTTCAATCCTAATCAAATCCGGCGGATTGAAATCCACCCGTCCGTAGTGGACGGTTTCGTCTTTTGGAGCAAGCATCCAAGAAATTTTTTTCCGGTCCTGGACGATCTGGCCGCCTACCCGTACTACTTCCAGTACACCATTACGCCTTATAATGCAAGCGTGGAACGCAAAGTACCGCCGCTGGCAATCCGGATAGAAACATTCAGAGAGTTATCCCGTCTTGTGGGAGCGGATCGTTTAATCTGGCGGTATGATCCGGTTTTTTTTCCGGCCGGCCTGGACCGGACGGCACACCGGAAAGCGTTCGATACAATCGCTGGCCAGCTGAGCGGTTATACGAACCAATGTACTATTAGCTTCCTTCAAGAGTATCAAAAATGCCGTCGGAACCTGCGCGCCATCCGTTATACCGTCGTTGCGGAGGAAGAGAAAATCGGTTTTGCCGCTTCCCTGCAACGTATCGCCGAAACGCACGGCATCCGTTTGACGGCCTGTGCGGAACCGGCGGATCTTCGCGCGGCCGGCGTTGAACGCGCGCGCTGTGTGGACGCAGAACGCTTAGCGCGCATCTTGAATAAACCGCTCATCCACAGAAAAGACCGGCACCAGCGGCCCGCCTGCGGCTGTTCTGTAAGCACCGATATCGGCGCCTACAACACCTGCGCTCACGGTTGTTTGTATTGCTACGCCCAAACGAATGCCGCCCCAATACCGGGCGTGATTACCCACTGGGATCCCGCGTCGCCGTTTTTGTCCATGGCGGCTAATACATTATCACTTTAAATATTATATCGCGGAGGCTTTATGAAACTTATTGGACTTATCCTTACCGGAGTCGGACTGCCCTTTCTGTTGATGGGAGGGATCTTAACGTATCAGGAAATCAACTTTCTGCATACAGCCGTCGAAACCGCGGGAACGGTTAAGGAAATCGCTTCTTATACCGGATCCAAAAGCGGCAAGCAGTATTATCCTGTCGTGGAATTCCGCTCCGAGGACGGCCGCCTCTACACTTTCAAATCCAACCATTCCGCCGCCGAACCGGAATATCAAATCGGTCAAACCGTAACCGTTTATTATAATCCGGCGGAACCCGCCGAAGCGCAAATCGAGGGGATGACCGAATTACTGCTTATGGGCCTGATTTTCGGCGGCATCGGGCTTATATTCTGTTCGATCGGCGGGATTGTTATTATTTTATACATCCGGAGGCTCCGGGAAATCGAATGGCTGAAACAAAACGGCACCGCGGTCGAGGCGGAGTTTGACTCCGTATTCTACGATACCAGCTATAAAGTCAATAATAAATCACCCTACCGGATCCGGTGCCGCTGGATTAACCCCTACAACAGTGAAACCATGATATTCAAAAGCGAGTACATCTGGTTTGACCCGGAGAAATATATTACCAGTAAAACGTTACGGGTTTTTATCGATCCGGGAAATCCCAAAAAATATTATGTGGACACTTCGTTCCTCCCGACGATAAAATAGTCCCGATGGGTTTCATGATGTAATCCATGGCTTGTTCCCTGCAGATATCGTTATTTTTTTGCCGTAACGCTTTTGTTGATTTACGACGGTTCGGCGGGGTTCCCGCTTAGGGGAAACCACAGGGTATTTGCAAATAGTATTCGGGGGTTTGCCGTGCGGAAGTTTTATTTTCTTGCCACAACGATAAGATGCGTCGATTCCATCTCTATAAACGGCTTGCCGGTATAACTACCGAGAAACGTCCACCGGGAGAACTGCGCCTCTTGCAGGAAAAATTCCACTTCCGCGGGAACGATGGGCCGGGCCGGAACAGACAAGGGCTTCAGGAACCATTCCTGCTTGTCCTTCTGCAAGTGCATGAGGTTGCGGACGATGAGTTCCTCATGGAAATCGTTCATAAAGAAGAACAGGCGTCCGGTTTTGGCAAGCGAGCGGTCCATAACCGGCATGAACCGTTCCTTGTTGCGCCAGACTTTCTCGTAATTCATCATTTCGATGACCATAATGCCTTTATCGGTCAGCAACGCGCGGCTATCTTTGAAAAAATTAATCAGCGCCTCATCGTCCAGCACCACCGGCAGGGCATCCTTCGTGCAGATGACAAGATCATATTTATTTTTACCGGCCGATCGGGGCGCCGAAGCCAGGTCAGCGATAATGTATTTTACGTTTTTCGGCGTTTTCTTTTTCGCCAGTTGTAACATCTTGGCGCTGATATCCATGCCGCATAATTTCTTCACGCCCAGCGCCGAAAGCATTTTCAGCGACTGGCCCGAGCGGCAGGCCAGATCGCACACGGAAGTAACGCCGTGTTTTTCAACCATCATTCTGAAAAACGGCTTGTACATCCGCTCCACGATGGAATCCGGAAAGAGCAGATCAAAATACTCCGCCAGCCCGTCGGCGTACTCTTTTTCGCTCAGCAGCAATTCCGGCTGGGCAATGTTCAGACTTTCGGCGGTCAACCTTTGCTTGGTTGATGGTTCGGGTTTCGTTACCCGTCGGATGGTTTTTCTGGCGGCCATAGCCATTCCCGTTAAGGCATGATAATAAGTCTTGAAAAAAACCTTTTATTGGTTTTAATTTATATAAAATTAGACGCAAAAGCCAATATAAACTTTTCCGCACAAGGGAGTTAAATAAAAATGAAAGCCTATGTATTATTGCTTCCGGTACTGGCATGGATTATCGGATGTTCCGGAGCCGGCGAAAAAAAAACCGTAACCCTGCCTCCGCGGAGCTATGACGTCGCTCCGGACAAAATTATCAAAAGTATCGTTTATACCCCCGACGGTAAAACCCTGCTGATTGCGGGCCAGGACAAAAAAATCCGCTTCATGAATACGGAGAATGGCGCCTTAATCTGGGAATCCGCCGAACGGCCGGACGGACTGCTTTCGGTCGCGATATCCCCGGACGGGAAGTATTTTGCGGCCACCTGCGGCGACAATACCCAGAACACCGCCGAAGTTGTGATGTATTCCATGGACACCAAGAAAGAACTATGGGGCAAAAAAGGATTGACCAACGACGTACAATATGTTAAATTCTCGCCGGACGGTAAAACGCTGGCGGTTCTGCATTATTTCAACATCATTCTGTACGACGCCCTGACCGGCAATCAGACTAAATTTTTCTCCGGTCACGGCATGGACGTCGCGGCGCCGTGGGGTCATGTGGATGCCGTCACGGATATCGAGTTCACCGCCGATCCGCTGAAATTTATCACCGTCGGCTGGGATAAGAACGTCAAAATATGGGATATCGAAATCGGACATGAGATTAAGACGTTTCCGGAAGGCGACCCGATTAACACCTGCATCCTATCCGCGGATGGGCGTCAAATCATCACCGGAAGCAACGGCGGCCTGCACGTCTGGAACCGTGAGACGAACCTCACAGACACCATGCTCACCGTGGAAGGCGATATTCAGGCGATGGTCTCCGTGCGCAACGGCGGCTACGTTATCACCGGCGATGAAAAGGGAAACCTTACGCTGTGGCAATTCCCGTCATTGGCCATGATCAGCAACATCAAAAACGCGCATCAGCGGGGCATCTGGTCGCTGGCGGTGTCGCCGGACGGCCAATACGTCGCTTCCGCCGGCGGCGACGGCAAGGTCACGTTCTGGCAGGTAGAATACCTGATGCAGTACAAACCGATGACGGATTCGGCGGCCGTTAAAAAAGACAGCGTGAAATAATTTCACACGCTTTGTAATAACTGCATGCCGTTTGCATCGCGCATGAAGGCGGTAAGGAAGTTCGGTATATCCATTCGGTAATCAATTAAAGAATACGGGCGTACCGGAATGTCGCATAGACAGTTAGTGCTTCATACATTCAATAAATTTGCCCTCCAAAGTCATTAACGACCGCATAGCGCTCACGGCCAGGCAGGCATGTACCGGAATGACGCCAATCACGTCGCCGATGGAAACTTGCCGATAAACCGCTTCCGTTACCGGAATGATGCCATGTTCCTGCGATAACGCGCGGACATAGCCATGCGCGGCCGGCCAACGCCAGCCGTCTTGTTCTGGTAAAACCAACTCTCCGTAAACGGGCTTACCGTCTATCATAAGGCTGTCCTTGGACAAATGCACCGCGCCGCCGGAAATAATCAGCTCGCTTCTCGACGCCCTTTTATCCACAACAGGACAGGCCATCGCAACCGCTATATCGTCATAACCGCAGGAACCGATATGCGCCTGCATCAGGTCGTAAAAAACGAAGTTACCCGGCCGGAGCTCGTCCGCGTCCGCGAAATCCGTTACTACCGAACACGACGGCGTGTCGCCGACGGTAATCATGATGTCCGGATAATCCGCGCGGTAGCGTTCTTTTAACGCGGCTAATTTTTTTATGGAATAATTATATATGGCCATAATTTCCTCCCGTCCGCGGGCCGAGTAGGTGTTCCCGAAATGAGACAGGAAACCCTTCCAAACCGTTTGCCGATTGGACCGCAGTGCAGCGATAACGGATTCTATTTCCCCGCTGTCGTCCGAATCGATGCCGCTGCGGGGATAGCCGGCGTCAATTTCTATTAGCACGCCGGTCTCCTGCTGAATGTTTTCGGATAAAAATGCGGCCGCTTCGGGCGAGGTAACCAGCAGGTTCAGCCGGCACCGTGCGGATAGATTATTGATGGCCTGTATCTCCCGCCAATTGACCGGAAATGCGATGGTAATGTCCCGCCAGCCATGATCCGCGAAATACTCCGCCATGCGGACGGAGGAAACCGTTATTGCATCCACGCCCTCGTCACGGAACCATTCGCCGATCGTCGCGGACTGATGGGTCTTGAAATGCGGACGGAATCGGCGGCCGCTGTTGCGGATCGTTTCGGCCATGCGCCGGATATGACGGCGGCATTTCGCTTCATCCGCCAGCAGTGTGGGTTGACGAACTTTTATCATAAAATTAACCTGCGCAGAAACACAGGCGGCGAATGTTGTTTCCGTTTACCGGTAATTCACGAACTGCACCGGAAAATCGTAATCCTGTTCCTTGATGAGCGCGATGACAGCCTGCAGATCATCTATTTTCTTGGCGGTTACGCGCACCTGATCCGACTGGATCGCCGCCTGGACTTTCATTTTTCTTGACTTGATCAGCGCGACGATTTTTTTCGCGGCTTCCGTCTCAATACCCTGCCGCAACCGGATACGCAGGCGGGCCATGCCGCCGGCCGCCTCTTCGATTTTTCCGTGCTGGAACACTTTCAGCGAAATCCCCCGCGTCACCGCTTTGGTTTCCAGTATATCGACAATCGAACGGATTTTGAAATCATCATCACCGGTAATGGTAATTTCTTCTTTCCCGAGTTCCACCGTGCTTTTGCTGCCTTTAAAATCAAATCGCGTGTGCATCTCTTTGATGACCTGCTGCACGGCGTTGGATAGTTCCTGGTGATCAAATTTAGATACAATATCGAACGAATGGTCGGTCATAGCCGGATTCCTATCTTGGTGGTTTTTTTAATATAACGAAATCCGCGTATCAGGCAAATTAAAATTTTTGGCTTATGACGCAACGGGTTATTTATATTCGATATTCGACGTTCGACCAACCTTTTGTGATTACCGGTCCCCGTGACACGAAACATACGTCCCTATCATCCCGTAAACCGAATAAAGCATTGTATTTGAAATTCAAATGAATTAAACTCACAAAAAAAGGACCCTACTATGCGCCCTGTTTTTCCCGGAATTTGTATATCCGTCATTCTGTTACTTCTTTGCGCCTGCGACGGCGACGATACCAGTAAAAACCTCGAAGGGATTATCCACGCATGCAAAAATACGGGCCGGCATCCGTCTCTGGCCGGCGCGGTATATCATAAAGGAACCATCCAACGGTATGCGACCGGAGTAAAAAAAGAGGGCCAATCGGATACGGTTAATGAAAACAGCGCGTATCACATCGGCTCCATGACCAAAGCGATGACGGCGACCATGATAGCAACCATCGTTGAAGACGGCCTGCTGAGCTGGAACAGCTCGATTCTATCGGTGTTTCCTGAAATGCAGGGACATATTCCTTCGAAATTCGGGACGGTCACGCTCACGCAACTGCTCACGCACCGCGGCGGCATCGCGCCTTTCACGGAACTGGAGCATTTTCTGTCCGTGCCGGAATTCAGCGGAACCATCACCGAACAGCGCGTTTCATTTTCAGAATGGGTGATCGATCAATCGGATTCATCGAAAATCGGAAAGTATGAATATTCTAACGCCGGATACGTTATCGCCGCTAGCATGGCTGAAAAAGTCACGGGGCAGAGCTGGGAAACACTGATGACCAATCGCCTGTTTCATCCGCTCGAAATCACAGATTTTTATTTTGACTGGCCGGCGGAGAACGGTCGCGATGAACCCTGGGGACATACGTATGAAAATAACCGTTTTATCCCGTTTAATCCGGACAGTGCTCTGCAATTTCCGGTCATCTTTAACCCGGCCGGCAATCTCAGCTTAAACCTCGAAAACTATATGAAATTTGTCAAGGCGCATATCGACGGTGTTGAAGGACTGTGCCCCCTGCTTTCAAAGGAAACCTTTAAATTGCTGCACCGGGCGCCGGCCGGCACTTACGCGTTCGGGTGGGAAACCGGCATCCATTCGGGAAACGGCCAGCCATACCTCATTCATGACGGTTCGGACGGCACTTTTTATTCTATTGTGATTATTCTTCCGAATTGGAAAAAAGCCGGCGTGGTGTTGACCAATTGCTATTCAGACCCCGCCAGCGAAGCCGTAGTGTATGCGGCCGCTGAAATGATTAATGAACTGTAGGCCAACGCTTCCGCATTTTACGCGTTCCGACAATTACAACGCCAATGATTTCGATAGGGATACGGAATTTTATTCTGAAACTTCAGGACCGGTATTCCGTACAATTACGCTAAAACAGTTACGCTAAAAATAAATTTATTCTAAAGTATTTATCGCTGTAACTTTATTGTATTTAACGGGTCTTATAGTCAGTACGATTCATTATGGAAAAACATTTGTGAAACCAATTATCCTTTCCGGCTTGTGGTTGTTTCTCAACCTGAGCCTTTTCGCTCAGAATAAAATAATTCACGGTTATGTCATAGACGCCGCCACGAAGGAACGCCTGCCGCTGGCCAATATCCAGATCGAGGGCACTTATAAAGGCACGGTAAGCAACCGGGAAGGCCGGTACGAAATCAAAATCGAATCCCTGCCGTCCATATTGATCGTAAGATACATCGGCTACAACACCGCGCGGTTTACCGTTACCGGTGAAACGGCTTCGGAAATGAATCTCCTTCTGGAACCGAGCCCCGTGCAGATGGCAGAAATTATCATCACCGGTGAAGATCCGGGCATGCGGCTGATGCGCGGCGTCATCGAGAAGAAAAAACGCTGGCGGAAGGCGCTGCAGACATTTGAGGCCGACGCGTATGCACGCGTTACGCTGTCCAACGACACGATGATCGCCATGATGATGGAGAGCGTTTCCAGCGTGTTTTGGGACAAAAAAAAGGGCCTCAAAGAAATCGTGCGTTCCAAGCGGCAGACGGCGAACATCGATACCGGATCTCTTTTTTCCGTGACTTCCGGAGAGGATGGCATGGTTAATTTTTATGATGACGATATTAGCATTCAGGGATCGAAATTTATCGGTCCAACGCATCCCGACGCGCTCGATTATTACCGGTTTGTTATCATCAGGAAACGCGCGATGGACGGCAAAACGGTGTACGACGTATCGGTAAAACCAAAATCCATGTACCAGCCGTCGTTTACGGGAACGCTGTCCGTCCTCGACGAGGATTCCGCGATGATCGACGTCAATCTGAAGCCGCATGAGCGCGTCTTATTCCCGCCGCCGATTCAGGAATGGGCAGTCACGTATAAACAGCAGTTCAGCAGTTTCGGACAATCTTTCTGGCTGCCCGTCGATAACCGGCAGGAAGGCAAAATCAAAATCGGGATTATCGGCCTCGAGTTCCCTTATTTCCATTACCAGATGATCACCGGGATGAACGATTATAAGGTCAACGCCACCCTGCCCGATTCGCTGTATCAGTCCAAGAACAAACGCTTTGTGGATTCCACGCATTTGTTTAACGATTCGATGTTCGCCCGCAGCGCCGCCCTCATCCCGCTGACGCTGAAGGAAATAGAGGCCTACCAAACGATTGACAGCGATCTGACGATGGATAAAGTGTTTGAACCGAAAGGCTTTCTCGCGAAGATGGCCAAGGTTTCTTCTCGAAACCAGCGCGAGAGAAACAAACCCGACAGTTCCGGCCTATTCAGTAAAATCATGAGGCCTGTTTCGCCCGACCTGTGGTACAACCGCGTCGAGGGCGGCCATTTAGGTATGGGCTATGAAATCAACCTCACGAAGTATTTTGAACTGACTCCGCGTATAGGATATACCACTGCGCTCAACCGGTGGTCGTTTGGCGGCGAAATGAAATGGTCCTTCGGAAAGAAGCCCCGGCATGGCGCGAAGCCGGGAACGCTGAAAGCCGGTTATGCTTCGGTTGCCGACTTGCGTTACCCGTCGGATATTCATTCTAAATTTTCCGCAGGCCTATCCAGCTTCTTCGGTGATCAGGATTATTTTGATTACTTCTGGAACCGCAAAATGTATCTATCGGCCGCTTACGAGTTCCGTAAAATTGAAACGCGTCTTCAGCTGCAATTAAACAATGAACAGCATCGGTCGCTGTTAAAAACGACCGATTATGCTCTTCTGGGAACCGACCGTCACCAGCGTCCGAATCCGGCGGTTCAGGCGGGCATGCTGCGCTCGGCCGTTTTAAAAATCGAATACGGCGACGCGTACATCCCGCTGGCAGTGGTAGGCCTGCGCCGCGCCGCGGTTACGGTGGAACACAGCTCCAGAGCGCTCTTCCGAAGCGGTTTTGACTTCACGGCCTACCGCTTCGACGGAGACTGGTTTGTCCCGACGTTTTTCCGGCGCCGGTTCCTATCCAATGCGCTGTATCTCCGCGCGACGGCCGGCACGTATTCTGGCAAGCTGCCCGTACAGCGCTTCGGTATTGTCGAATCCAGCCAGAGCTGGTACATGCCTTTCGGCACACTGCGCACCAATCAGGATTACCCGTATGAAGGCGAGCGATACGCTTCTTTCTTCTGGGAACATAATTTCCGCACAGTACCGTTTGAAATACTCGGACTGAATCCGCTGGTGAAAAAGAATATCAGTTTTATTGTCTTTGGCGGCGCCGGCCGCACATGGATTTCCGGTAAGCGGTTTGCAGAACTTGATTACACGCCGAAATACACCCATCACATCCACCATGAGATCGGCGCATCCATCAGCGGGATTTTTGACTTACTGCGCTTAGACATCGCCCGGCGACTGGACCGCCGCGGAACTTATTACGGCATCAGTATGGCGCGGTTGTTTTAATTTTGTCTGTCGAAAACCGGATAACAAATTCCGCCGGCAACCCGGTAACCGACGGCGCCGCATCCCGACTATTCCATGCTGGAGCCACTAATAAAAAAAGTAACTTTATATAAAAATTATCGTATCTTAACCTTAATTGAACTTATATGGAGTCACTATGAATAAAGTATTCCTGTTTTTATCATTGTTTCCGGCATTGGGTTTCAGCCAGGACAAAATTTTTGACCCGCCGCTAAGTCCGCGCATCGCCAATTACACGATGAAAGCGGCATTGCTTCCTGACGAGAAGGCCGTCCGGGCGGAATATGTGCTTGTGTGGAAAAACACCACGGCCGATACGGTCAGGGACTTACAGTTCCATTTGTACCTTAACGCGTTTAAGAATAACCGAACGACGTTTATGAAAGAAAGCGGCGGCCGTCACCGTTCCGGCGTCAGTAACCGGGATCAGGACGGCTGGGGCTTTATCGATATTGTATCGCTGACAATTCCGGATGGCGCCGACCTGACCGGACGCATTCAGTATATCCAGCCGGATGACGGCAACCCGGAAGATCAGACGGTAATCCGCGTTCCGCTCGATAAACCCGTATTTCCCGGTAGTTCGGTTCGCATCCTGTGTACGTTTTACTCTAAACTGCCGCGGGTCTTTGCCCGGAGCGGCTTTACGGAAGACGGCTTTTTTATGGTCGGCCAGTGGTTTCCTAAAATCGGCGTATTCGAAAACGGAAAATGGAACTGCCACCAGTATCATTCCAACTCCGAATTTTACGCCGACTTTGGCGTCTATGATTTGACCATCACCGTGCCCGAGGGCTATGCCGTCGCCGCCAACGGCATTCTTACCGAAACTCAAACCGACGGAGGGAAAACCACGTATCATTTCTACCAGGAAGATGTAATCGACGCCGTGTGGGCCGCCTCGGAAAACTATACCCGCATCACGGATATCGTTCCGGTTGGAAAAACCGCGCGAAACGTTGAGGTCACGTATTTTCTGGAAAAGGACAAGACGTCTCACGCCGGGGCCTACCGCCGGATTGTACCTTCAATGTTACAATACGCTGAGGAATGGATCAGCCCGTATCCCTACCGGAATCTGTGTATCGTGGAAACGCCCTCCGGCGAAGGCATGACTGCCGGCGGTATGGAATATCCGACGTTATTCACCACAGGCCAGAATATCGATATACCCGGTTTTGAACTGATCGGCCGCGTTAACTGGCTGGAGCTGGTCACATTCCATGAATTCCTGCATAACTATTTCCAGAGTATGGTGGCCTCCAATGAATTTGAGGAACCGTGGCTGGACGAGGGCTTCACCAGTTTTATGGAAAGCCGCTTTCTGGAACGCTATTTCAGGGAACAAAACCTTGCTGGGGATTACGGATATATTCTTGGCGCTGTTATTAACAGCGTGGATTTTCACCGCTTCGCCTACCTTTCCGGCGCCCGGTCCGGCGTAATCACACAGAACGCTTGGGCTAACGACAATTTTTACGCTACGGCATCCTACAGCAAGCCCGTTTTGATGCTGAGAACGCTCCAGAATTACCTCGGCGAAGACACGATGAATCTTGTAATTCGCGAGTATTTCAAACGCTGGAGTTTTAAACACCCGCGAACCCATGATTTTCTGTCCGTCCTGAATGAGGTATCCGGCAAAGATATGCGCTGGTTTACCGACCAGTTCCTGTTCAGTGCCAAGACCGTCGATTATGTGGCTTCGCAGATCACCAATAACGATGAAACTATAAAACCGTACGGATGGTTTGGCCACCGTGATGAAAAAAAATTTTCGGCAGGCCATGCCGAGCCGGAAAGCGCGGATACCGCGGCATCGGAGCGTAAATACAGGTCCGTCGTGCGGGTGCGCAATAACGGCGACGCATATTTCCCGGTGGACATTTTAATTACATTTAAAAATCAGGACACCGTATGGCGCCGCTGGGACGGCCGTGATTTGTATATGGAATTTCATTTCCATGGCGCTTCACCGGTGCAATCGGTTCACATCGACCCTTACCGGAAAAACCTGCTGGACCTGAATTGGGCCAATAACTCTATTACAATTGCGCCGCAATCGGCCGGTATCTGGCGCTATACCACACGACTGTATTTCTGGATACAATCTATTTTCCAGAAATTATCCCTATTTATTTAATCCACGGAGTAAACCATGAACTGGTTAAACATACAAAAAGACGCCTGGATAACCGCATTCACCAATAAAAAAATCGCAGGCTTGCTATGGCTGATTACGCTGATATGCGGGTTCCCCGTGATGCGGTTGGTGCATCGGTATCTGTATAGCGTATTTGGAGGCACTTTAGTCACCGAAATCTGGCTGAGGCAATTCGATGCATCCTTTTTACTGGAGATTATCTCGGGTAAAACCCCCTTTTTATCGCTGATTTCGGCGGTTTTTATCGCTGTGCTGATGATTTACGGACTGCTCAGCGTGTGGGCCACAGCCGGCACCATCGGGTGGCTGGCGGAACCGATACCGCCCGGCGTTTCCGTTAACGAACGCTTTTTTTCCCGTTTCTCGCACGCCGGCGGTAAATATTTCGGCCCGATTCTGCGAACCTCGATGATTACCTTGTCGCTGTCGCTGCTCGCGGTAATCTTCTTTTTCTTTGGTACGGCCGGCATCGTAATCGGGATCGGCATGATCCTTCTTTGGATTCTGACGTCGGACGTAACTAAAATCCTTCTCGTGCGGGACGGTTCGCGACGGGCTTTCATTACGTTTCTGAAATCCCTGCCGTGGGTTGCACGCCATATTCATCGCCTGATACCGCACTACGCCGTGACTGCGGGCGTTTTAGCCATCGGATTTATCATCTATTCGGTCATCGACGGGGCCTTGATCGCAGATACCGGTTTCAAAATATTCCTCCTTTTCAGTCTCCAGCAAGTATTCGTATTCTTCCGCGGCATGGCGCGCGTTCAGCTTTTTGCGGCGGTTGTGAACGTGGTTAACGGCCGGGCCGCCGAACCGGTTAAAACCGCTGAAATCCCCTTAGCGGCGCCCGTAACCGAATAACGGATTTTTCTTGACAATCATACGGCCATCGCTTAAACTATCAGCCGTTCCGGAAAGCAGCTAGTTACGCTTTCCGGGATTTCAGCAGACGGATACCGAAAGGAGATATTACTGCTGATGCGCTGATGCATGGAAGATCCGACTACATCCGAAACCCATTCCGAAAAACCTCTTCAAAAAAACGAAGAGATTTCTCCTAAAACACACTCCGCTCCTAAAACGCTGCAGGATGAGTTTATACGGCTTGAAGACCGTATCGAAAAACAAATCCGTAAGTATTCAGCCGCCGAAATAACGATATTCAGTTTTCTAACCGCTATTCTTATCGGAACCGGCCTGTTGTACCTGGTCGAGAACTATCACGGTAAAGGGCTGGCGCTATTGGATGCCCTGTTCATGTCCACCTCGGCCATCTGCGTAACCGGCTTAACTTCGGTGGACTTCAGCCGGTTCACACTCGCCGGTCAGATTATTACGATGATCCTCATCCAGGTTGGCGGCTTTGGCGTCATTACTGCGTTCCGGTTGTTGTGGATTGGACGGACGTCGATTCTATCGCCCAATTCAACTCTGACGCTGGGTTCCGTGCTCGATTTCAGTGATTTGGAACGCCGGCAGACTATTTTCCAGATCCTTGCCTCCACAGCCAAGATTACCATTACGATTGAATTGACCGGTTTTCTTATCATGTACTGGTATCTGAGCGGACGCATCGAGGATATGTCTCCGGCATGGTTCTCGTTGTTCCATACGATATCCGCGTTCAATAACGCCGGCTTCGGGCTTTACGCCGATAACTTAATGCGTTTCCGGGACGATCTATTTCTTAATGGATTGCTGGCCGGCCTTATCATCATGGGCGGTATCGGCTACCCCGTTATTCTGGGAATTGAACGCATCGGCCTCATCCTGCTGCATAAACTACTGATGTTCATCGAAGTATTTATCGAACGTATCGTCCTGCGTAAACCGGAACGCATCAGCCTCGTGGAACCGTTTTATACTTTTGTGGACCGGCTTTTACTGCGCTCAAAAAATATCCAGAAGGAACTGGCCGGGGTTGCCACACCGCTGCAGATGAAAGTGGTGATTTACGGCACCATCACGCTGCTGGTCACGGGGGCCGTATTCACTCTGCTTGCGGAATGGTCCAATGAAAACACGCTGGGTCCCCTGCCGCTGGATCAGAAAATTCTGGTATCCTTATTTCATTCGGTAACGGCGCGTACAGCCGGTTTTAACACCGTGGACCTTGGTTTCTGGCACATCCGGACGCTGATGTTTTATATTATCCTAATGTTCGTCGGCGCCGGTCCCCAGGGCACAGCCGGCGGCATTAAAATACCGACTTTCGTAACCCTGCTGGCGTATATCCGCTCGTCATTCCGCGGACGCCCCCGTGTAAATATATTTAATTTCGTTGTGTCCAAGGTCTCCGTCGGAAATGCGGTGAAACTGTACGTCATGAGTTCCACGTTCGTCGTTACCGCAATCATCCTGATCACCTTGTTTGAAAAACAGTTTTCGCTGATGCAAATGGTTTTTGAAGTGGTCAGCGCGTTCGGCACCGTCGGATTATCCACCGGCATCACGTTCGCTCTAACCGGTATGTCTAAAGTGGTTCTTATTGTCACCATGTTTGTCGGCCGCGTAGGACTGATAACTATCGGCAGCGCGATCATCAAACCGTCCGATGAATACGAACAGGCCCGCGTCACTACCGATGACGGCATGAAACTGCAGATCGGGTAAATGGTTAAAAGTTACGGGCCGCATCGCTTTTTATATAACGTCCCAACGACACGTTCAGTTCGTGAGTCGGTTTTTTTTAAGCCGTTCTCCCCGTAAGCCTCGAAAAATTCGGCGTTAACGGCCTCTGCCGCGTTCTTTGGCCCGAGCCGCTTCGTCACGCCTCCGAAAATGCCCGTCCATCGCGGTTTCGCAGACGGATATTCTGATGATCGTAAATATTATGCGCGATCACCGAACGACGGGAAGCGCATGGGTTGGATTGGTGCGGTTGCAATAATCATTCTTTAATATACTTTTCAATCTCGCTTTCCAGCTCATGCGGCTTCACATCGGCGCGTAATACGCCGTTACGGTCGATAATCAGAAGGCGCGGCAGGGTCGTCACGCCGCAGGATAATTCCCATAACTTTCTTAATGCATCCTCCGCCGGTACGTACACGTGCGGCCAGGATAAATTGTCGCGGGATATATATTGAATAGCCGTTTCCATAGACTGGTCGTAATTGATTCCGATAATGGAAAATCCCTTTGGCCGGTACTTGGCGTATAAGGTTTTCAAATCGCTCATTTTTGCCATACACGGAGAACACCAGCTTGCCCAGAAGTCCAATAACAAGACGTGCCCATGAAAGTCTTTAGACGTCAGTTTTTGGCTGTCGATTGAAATAACCTCAAACGCGTACGGCTGACCGATTTCCGGGAAGGGAAACGCGCGATGTCCTGAGTCTAGTAATTTTAAACGGGCTGACGGCGAGACTCGAGTTTTTAAACTATCAAGGGAAAGCGCTTCCAGTCCGATATATTTTACCTGTCGGAGGGACAGCATGGCGGACGAGAGCATGAAGGACTCCATTAATACATCATTGGTGTTTGCGGCGTTATTCAGAATGAAATCGTAACGATGACCCAGACTGTCGAAGGCAACCGCATTTAGAGCATGCTGATGTTCCAGGGCCGCAGCGCTACAGGCGATATGCAGCAAGACATCGCCGTTATGGGCCTCATAGCACGAAATTACATATCCGCTCACGCTTGCCATATTTTGCGGTGTCCGTATCGGCCGGAACAACCATTTCCAGCCCGTTTGATTTGGAAAGTCGGTGGTTTGACTGACTGTTGTAAAAATAATAATTGATTGAAATATCAAACTCAGCAGCAACCTTTTAAAGATATTGGCGACCATTAAGATATATCCTCATCCATGGCGTTCACGGGCTATACATCCCGGTTTCATGCCTTTATCGGCAGTGACAGTTATTACATGAAATAATGCAAAATCTTCCGTAAAAATATATTTGAACCCAGATTTGTCATTAGAAAATTAGGTTGAAAAACTATAGGGTGAAGAAACAT
>CAZSRX010000043.1:0-26738 GCA_964609675.1 uncultured Bacteroidota bacterium
AAGTATTATTTTAACTTATGCCGTAGTGTATAAAATTTAGGTGAAAGTTAGGTGATTATGAGCGTGTGGATTTTCATCCGGCCTCAATCCAATCCGGCGACCGACAGGATGATTCGTTCTATCGGTGTGCGGAGCGGGATCAGCTGATTCAACAAACGCAACGGTTAAACAAACCTGCTTACGGCTGCTACACCGGCTAGAGTACCGGTATGCCGCGGAATGAAAACAAAGCCGGTACGGGTCGGCCGGAAGAATGTTTTGTAGCCGGTGTTGCGGCCGAATGAAAGCAAGCCGATTTTAATGTCGTAATAGTTTTTACGCGTGGATGCTTGATTTCATGACGGTTTTCGATATAAACCACCCATTTCCGATTCAGAAACAGGCGGTATCCATCAAAAGGGCGGTAGGGTCTTGCGCGGGGGCACTTAGCCCGCCGAAGCGCGGATTTTCTCAAAATTTTCGACCGCGCTGTTCATGCGACGCAGTACGGTTTCTTTGCCCAGCACTTCCATCAATTCAAACAGTCCGGGTCCCAGTGTCATACCGGTCACGGCCAGACGGGTGGGATGAATAAGGTCGCCGCCTTTGACGGCGCGTTCTTCGGAGTAGATTCGGTACACGTTTTCGATTTCCGCGTGGGTAAACGGGTGCAACGGTTTCAGCCGTTTCGCGAGTTCCTCCAGATGGGTTTTGGCCTCAGGTATCCAGCGTTTTTTAATGCCGGCCGGATCGAAAGTATCGGGATCTTTGAAGAAGTATCCGGAGAAGGTCAGAATTTCTTCGATAAAATTAATGCGCTCTTTCATCAGGCTGATGACTTCAAGAATGTACAATCGGGAGAAATTGGCGTACTCGGTGTTTTCCAGTTTGGGTTTGAGGATCTGGTAAATTTCCTCGTTGCTTTTGAGGCGGATATGCTGGGTGTTCAGCCAGTTGAGTTTTTCCAGATTGAATATCGCTCCGGCTTTGTGGATGCGCTCCAGAGAAAATTCGCGGATGAGTTCATCCATCGTGAAAATCTCGCGATCCGTGCCGGGATTCCAGCCGAGCAGGGCGATGAAGTTGATCAGGGCTTCGCGCAAATAGCCTTTAGGCGGATACGCGCGGGCTTCGACGTCGCCCTGGCGCTTGCTCATTTTGCTGCGGTCGGCGTTCAGCAACAGCGGCAGGTGCGCGAATTCCGGCGTTTCCCAGCCGAAGTACTGATACAGCAGGATGTGCTTGGGCGTACTGGACACCCATTCCTCGCCGCGGATGACGTGCGATATTTTCATGTAATGATCGTCAATCACGTTGGCGAGGTGGTACGTCGGAAAGCCGTCGGATTTCATCAGCACCTGATCGTCTATATTTTCGCCGAGGAATTCCACATCGCCGCGGATGTGATCATGGAAGCGCACCACGGCGTCATCCGGTATTTTCATGCGGATGGTGAACGGCAGACCGTCGGCAAGATTCTTCTGTACCTGTTCCTGCGTGAGGCGGTAGCACTGGCGGTCGTATTTCGGAGGCAGTTTGGAGCGTTCCTGAAATTTCCGCATCTGGTCCAGCCGTTCGGGCGTGCAGAAACACCGGTAGGCGTGCCCTTGCTCCAGAAGCTGTTCCGCATGCTTTTTATACAGATCCAGCCTTTCGGACTGATAATAGGGCCCGTAACCGCCGTCTTTGCCGGGGCCTTCGTCATAGTCGATGCCCGCCCATTCGAACATACGGATAAAATCCTCGACGGCGCCTTCGACGTAGCGGGTGCGGTCGGTATCTTCGATGCGAAGGATAAATTGGCCGCCATGGTGACGGGCGAAGAGATAATTGTACAGCGCGGTGCGCAGGCCGCCAATGTGCAAAAAGCCGGTGGGGCTGGGCGCGTATCGAACTCTGACTTCGTTCATGCCATTTCCTTTTCCGTGTGAGTGGCTGACCCGGTTTTTTTATTTCCGGATCATGCCGGCTATCCGTTGCAGTATGATTGCCGCCGCTTCATCTTTAGACATCAGCGGCAGGGATTCCTCTTTTTGAGAATCAATTATAGTTATCCGGTTCGTATCGGTATCGAATCCGGCGCCTTCTTCCCTGGGATTATTCAGTACGATTAAATCGAGTCGTTTTTCGGTTAACTTCCGGCGCGCGTTGGCTATGCCGTTTTCGGTTTCGAGCGCAAAGCCGACGACAATCTGATTATTTTTTTTGCCTGCAATCGCGGAAAGAATATCCGTCGTTCGGATCAAAGAAAGCGCCATGGTAGTTCCTGTGGCTTCTTTCTTGATTTTTTGTTCGGCGACACGTTCCGGACGAAAATCCGCAACGGCGGCGGCCATAATCACGGCCTGATGCGACGGCAGTTCGGCCATTACTGTCTGAGCCATCTCCTCAGCGGTGGTTACAGAAATTACGCGGACATCATAAGGAGCTTGGAGCGTATTCGGGCCGGCGATTAACGTAACTGCCGCTCCCATCAGGGCAGCCTGCCGGGCCAGCGCATAACCCATTTTGCCGGAGGAATGATTGGTAATATACCGTACCGGATCGATGGCCTCCCGCGTAGGGCCGGCGGTAATAAGAACGGTGCGACCTTTCAGCGCATCCGTACCGAACAACCGCTTATCAATGAAACGGATGATTTTTTCCATATCGGCCAGGCGCCCCTGCCCTTCGTAGCCGCAGGCGAGAAAACCCGTGTCCGGTTCGACGATACCGTATCCGTATTCCCGGAGTTTACGGATATTATCCTGAACCACCGGATTGAGGTACATTTTGTCATTCATGGCCGGCGCCAGTATTACCGGCGCGGTGCAGGCCATAACGACGGTAGATAGCGCATCGTCGGCGATGCCGGAGGTAATCTTACCGATGATATTGGCGGTTGCCGGCGCGATGATGAAAATATCGGGCCACTGAGCGATATCAATATGATGGGTCCCGGAGGCTCCCGCGTGAGACGGGTCGCGATGAGGAAAAATATGCGTGGTGACTTTGTTGCCGGTCAGGGTTTCAATAGTCAGCGGCGTGATGAATTCTGTGGCGCCCTGCGTCATGACCGCTTTGACCGCGGCTCCGTTTTTTACCAGATACCGGATGGTTTCACACGTCTTGTATGCGCCTATGCCGCCGGTAATGCCGACAAGGATTTTTTTGCCTTTATATTTTAAATGGTTCACGTTGGTCTCAGGCTGCAAAAGCGCGGCTTTTCGCTGTTATCGGCTGCTATGCGTACGACTATTCTTCCGGTTCAATGAATTCAAACGCGATTTTTTGGTTCAGCAACTCATCCAGGGCGGAAGCCACGGGTTTAGGCAGTTTTTCGAGGTCCACTTCGGGTTCCGGCTCGCTGACGGCTACCGGTTCTTCGGCGGCGGTGTCTTCGGGTTCAAGCGCCGGACGGACAAGCGCCATCTGTTCCTGGTTAATTTGCCGGGCTCGCTTGGCGGCAATCATAACCGCTTCATAAACATTCTTAATATTTTTATCTAATTTTTCAAACGGAAAGGCTTTAACGGCCATATAAACATTCCCTTTACAGATTACTTATAGTGCTAATAAGTTTAACATAAGATATTAATTGTAATATAATTATATTTGTAAGTCAAGTAAAAAATATACCGCTTCTGTCTTTTCTCTTCCCTCCTCTCGAATACTTATGCCGTAACGGGTCCGGTTGTTGGAATCGTTGTGTATTACTGAGCAGGCCGAAGGTGACGGTGTGGGAAATATATTGATTCAGGGCAATGTGTTTACGGATTTAATATCCGTTCTGAAAGGTTCTAGGCGCCGGAAAATAGAAGTTTACGTTTTAATTGAATAAACTCCGCAATCGCGCCGATGCCGTCCTCTTTAAGAGCCGAAACCGCGAATATTTTGATGTTCGGGTTGACCTTAACGGCTTCTTCTTTTACGCGTTCGATGTCAAACGGCAGGTACGGCGCGAGGTCGGTTTTATTGATGATAAGGGCGTCGGCTGCGAGAAAAAGTTTGGGATATTTCAGCACTTTATCGTCGCCTTCGGGCGTGGAAAGCAGGGCAAAGCGCAGATGTTCGCCGAGCTTATAGGAGGCCGGACAGACCATATTGCCGACGTTTTCGATGAACAGATAATCAAGGGGTAGCTTCAGCAAGCCGAGCGCCTGCTTGATCATGACGGCTTCGAGGTGGCAGGCGCCGCTGGTAATGATTTGGAAGGAGGTTACGCCGTGCCGGCGAATGCGCTCGGCGTCGCGTTCAGTTTCAAGATCCCCAACGAGCACGTTGACGCGATCTTTAGGAAGACGCTCAACAAGTTTTTCGAGTAACATGGTCTTGCCGGAACCGGGAGCGGACAGAATGTTAACGCCGAATATATTATTTTGGTTGAAAAACTTCTGAATTTCCTCTGCGACCGCGTCATTGGCTTTGAGCAGGGATACGGAAACGTCCTGGGAGCGGATTTCAGGCATGTTCGGGAACCTCCATTTCAATACGTTTGATGATTAAATCATGACCCCGTATCAGTTCGCCGCCATAGTGACCGCAGGCGGGGCAGTAAAACGGGAACTCCGCCGGCTGAAATATTATACCACAGGTATAACACCGGGCTTCGGCGGTAACGGATTCGACCGTCAATGTTGTTGTTTCGAAAGGCGTGCCGTTTTTCAGGACGTTAAAAGCTTCGCGTAAAAGCAGCGGCTCGATATTGGAATACGTGCCGACTTCAAGCTGGATATTCGTAATCCTTGCGGCATGATTACTTTCCAGATACTGCCGGACCTCTTCAAAAATACTATGAACCAGTGACGCTTCGTGCATGGCCAACCTTTCGGCGTATAAATAAGTCAAACCGCCGTCAAATTCAAGATTTTTATTTCAGCCGGATATAAAAAACAAACCCTGTATCGTTTCAGATACAGGGTTATGGATGAATATAAGTAAGCGTTCACTATTCGGCGGGATGCGTAGCGATGGTGTATAAATACCGTTTGATTTTTTTGGTCGCTGTTTTCTCGAACTCTTCCGGGTATAATTCAATTTTCGTTACATTGATAAACGACGGCATCAGTTGATTAAGGATCTTCCGGTTTTCCTCCATCTTGGTTTCGAGCGCGTGCTGAGTGAGCCCGTCGGCGTCGGCGAGGGCCATGTCCGGATACACCAGCGCGACGAGCTTGCCGTCCCGTTCAATCAGGAGGGATTCGGAGACGTACGGAAGCGAATTGAGCTTGGATTCCACCATTTCGGGATAGATGTTTTCGCCGGCCGGCCCGAGCATCATGTTTTTGCTGCGGCCTTTGATGAAGATGAATCCGTCTTTGTCGATGAGGCCGAGGTCGCCGGTGTGGAGCCAGCCCTGCTCGTCGAGCGCTTCGCGGGTTTCGTCTTCGTTTTTATAATAACCCTGCATCACGTTTTCGCCGCGAACCCAGATTTCTCCGACGATGGTCTCAGGATCCGGCGAGTTGATTTTCACTTCGAGGGTATCGATGGCGCGTCCGGCGGAGAACAGTTTGTGCTCTTTGTAGTACGCGTAACTGATCAATGGGCCGCATTCCGTCATGCCGTAGCCGATGGTGAACGGGAAGTCTATTTTTCGCAGGAATATCTGGACTTCACCATTCAGCGGAGCCCCGCCGATGATGACCTCGCGAAAATTCGCTCCGAACGCGTCCACAAGTTTCTTGCGGATTAACATGCCGATGCCGTTGGACACGAAGGGTACCTTCATAAGCAGTTCGGTGGATTTTTTCTCGAGTAAAGGCTTGATCTGCGCTTTGTATATTTTCTCGATTACCAGCGGCACGGACAGCACTACGCTCGGCCGGTACTGCTGGAACGCTTCCAGAACCACCCGTGGCGAAGGAATTTTGCTCAGGAAAATGATATGCGCGCCGGAAGCAAACGGAAACAGAAATTCAAACGCGGCGCCAAAGGTATGCGCCAGCGGCAGGAACGACACGATGGTCTGCCCGGGCTGCAGATTCATGTTTTTTAAAGCGTAACGGACGTTACATGCCAGACTGTTATGCGTAAGCATGGCGCCCTTGGAAAATCCTGACGTACCGGACGTGTACACGATTGCCGCCAGCTCGTTGTTGGATATTTTGGGAAGGGAAAAGGTTTCGGGCGTCAGTTTGTCCTTGATGGTGTTCAAATATTCCATTTCCACGCGCAGGACGGTATTATCGAAGTCTTCCACGCGCGCGAACAGCAGACGGAAATCGTTCAGGCAGAAAATGGCTTTGAGATGCTTGAGCCGCGCGTCGTCGATTTTATCGTAGATGTCTTCAGCGACAAACAGCAGGACGGCATCGGAGTGATTGACGATGTGATGGAGGTCGTCGGTGTGAAAGTCCGGCAGGCAGGGCACGATGACAGCGCCGTACGACACCGTGGCCACGTAGGTAATAGCCCAGTTGATGCTGTTCTTGCCGATGAGCGCAATCTTGTCGCCTTTACGCACGCCGGATTCCCGGAAAAGCGCATGAAACCAGGCGATCCGCTCGGCCGCGTCGCCGTACTTAAACGTTTCACCCTTGTAATTCGTAAACGCCGGATGCGTCCAGTTTTTTTTCAGGGATTGTTCAAAATACTCGACAAGGTTTTCGGGTATCATAACATACTCCTAATCGGTTATATAGGTAGGGTGTTTTTTTTCTAGGGTTTGGCTTTGCCCTGGTTGGCCACTGCTTGCATCGCCTTGGCCACGGCTTCCTGATCGCCGAGGTAATAATGCTTGATGGGCTTAAGATTCGCATCGAGTTCATACACAAGCGGAACGCCGGTGGGAATATTTAATTCGACGATTTCCTGGTCGGGAATGTTATCGAGATATTTCACCAGCGCGCGAAGACTGTTGCCATGCGCGACAATAATAACCCGTTTACCGGCCAGTACTTCGGGTATGATCTGGTCGTACCAGAACGGCAGAAAGCGCATCACGGTATCCTTTAAACATTCAGTCAGCGGCACGAGGGCCGGGTCCATGAATTTGTACCGCGGATCTTTTCCGGGCCAGCGGGGATCGTTTTTTTCAAGGGCAGGCGGCTGAATGTCGTAACTGCGGCGCCAGATGCGCACCTGCTCCTCGCCGAATTGTTTAGCCGTTTCGGCTTTGTTCAGTCCCTGCAGCGCGCCGTAATGCCGTTCGTTGAGGCGCCAGGAATGCACTACCGGTATCCACATCAGGTCCATCGCGTCCTGCACAAACCACAGCGTGCGAATCGCCCGCTTCAGTACGGAAGTGAATGCGATATCAAAAGTAAAGCCCTCTTCAGCAAGTAGCTTACCGGCGTTTTTGGCTTCGATCACCCCTTTTTCCGAGAGATCGACATCCGTCCAGCCGGTAAAACGGTTTTCCAGATTCCAGGTGCTTTCACCATGCCGCAGAAGAACTATTTTGTACATGATCATCTCCTGATAAAAGTATTCTTGGTTATAAGGCTTATTTGTTAAAATAATAAAATCTCTAAAATTTGACTATCAGTATCAAGTACTTTGTAAAAAATCAGAAATTATTATTTTCACGATAAAATTGCTTTTCAATCATGTTTTTAATAAATTATAGTTGTTCATATCCTATAAAGTTTATTCGAATTTACAGAGCCTTTTTTTATATTCTAAAGAAATGATTGACCGCTGTTGATGAGGTATGTGAGCGGTTTTTGGACATAATTTATTATTGTATCATATTGTATCAGCCAAGAGATTATCCATGTTCCGTTTGCCTGAACGCGTAGCGAGGCGCCTTAAAGACCGATCGATTAAGATTCAGAATAAGATACTGATTGCGCTCCTTATAACAATGATACCGTTTCTTATCGGGTTTGCCGTGATGCATCTTCTCAGCAACCAGCGGAACGCCATGATTCTGGAGAGTCGCCGAAAACAACTGGAGGAAACGGCGGGGGCCATACTCACTTTATACAGCCATAACCTTTCCCGGCATATCAAGGATTACGCATGCTGGAACGATATGGTTCATTTTGTTCAGGGGCGTCCAGTCGCACCGGACTGGCCCCAAAACAACCTCATTTTAATTCAATCGTTGGAGGCCGAAAGGGTCTGGGTTTACGGCCTCGACAAGCAACTGATCTGGTCTGATACGGGTTCGGCTCCGAATCTGAGCGTCGAAATGCCGACAGACGTTATGGACAGTCTTTTTTTGAAGAGAACCGTTTCCTTTTTTCAGATGACAGATGCCGGTTTACTGCAGATAACAGGGAGCACCATTCATCGTTCGGAGGATTTTGAAAAGCGGTTGGCGCCGTACGGTTACTTGCTGGTAGCCAAACTGTGGAACGAGTCCTATCGGAAGGAGCTGGAACTGGTTATTGGCGGAAAAATTCGGGTTTATAGAGACCGGCCGGAAAGCGATGCATCCGATGACGCCGGCCTGTCGGTATTCCTGCCCATGCCCGGCTGGAAAGGCGGCGCGGCGGCTTATCTGGAGATTCAGAAATTTAACCCTTTTGCGTCCCAGTTTAATTTTACCACGTTGTTGACATACAGCCTGTTCGGTTTGTTCTGTGTGATTGTTCTCGGCATCATCATGGTTTCATTTCGTCGAATTGTCAGCCGGCCGATGACGGCCATCATGCAGAGCCTTGAAAAACGCGATGTCGCAAGCCTTCAGACCCTGACACGCCGGCGAGACGAATTTGGAAAAGTCTCCGGCATGCTGGCGGATTATTTCGAGCAGGAAGATAAACTGCTGAGAGCCATCGAGGCGCGCGAGCAGATCCAGAACGCTTTAGAGCAAAGGGACGCCGAACTTCGCAGTATCCTGAAGGCGGCGCCGGTCGGTATCGGGATGATGAAAGAACGGGTATTCCAATCCGTAAACGAGCACCTCTGCTTTATGACCGGTTATGACGCGGCAGAACTGCTCGGCAAGAGCGCGCGCCTGCTGTATCCGACACAGGAAGATTTTGATTATGTCGGCATGCTGCTGTACTCCGGCATCTGGGACCATGGCTCGGCCTCCGTAGAAACCCGCTGGCAACGGAAGGACGGTTCGGTGATCAACGTGTTCCTGAGTTCCGCCGCCGTAACGCCTGCGGATCCAAAAACACCCGTGGTCTTTACGGCTACGGACATTACGCAATATAAAGACACCGTAGAGCGGCTGGAAGAATCAGAAAAGGAATTTCGCACGCTTTATGAGTCCTCCAAAGACGCGGTCATGCTGCTCGATACCGACGGTTTCTTCGACTGCAATCCGGCCACGCTCAAAGTGTTCGGCTGTAAACGCATTGACGAATTTGTAGGCAAACATCCTTCCCAGTTCTCTCCGCCGTATCAACCCAACGGCTGCAATTCCTTCGATATGGCCCGACATTATATCCACAAGGCGCTTGAGGAAGGTTCAGCGTCATTTGAATGGATGCACAGCCGTCTGGACGGCACGGTGTTCCCGGCGGAAGTGCTGCTGAGTTCGATGATAATCCGCGATCAGCCGGTACTGCAGGCCGTGGTCCGTGACATTACGCCGCGCAAGCTGGCCGAGGAAGCGCTGCGCAAAAGCGAGGAAAAAATCCGCCGCATCACCGACAACATGATTGACATGGTCAGCCAGACCGATGCCGATGGTATCTATCAATATATCAGTCCTTCTCATAAAACCGTGCTGGGTTATGCTCCCGAAGATATGATCGGCCGACCGATGGCCGAACTGATTCATCCCGAAGATGCCGACCGCGTGGCTGAAATGATTCGTAATCGCATTTATGCCGGCGACCAGGTGACGATTGAATTCCGTTTCCAGCATGCCGAAGGGTATTACCTTTGGCTGGAAGCCATTGGGAATCCTCTGCGCAACGTTCAGAATCAGGTTGTCGGAGCGGTGTACGGTACCCGCGATATTACCGAACGCAAAATGGCGGAGACGAATCTCCGTGAACTTAAGGAATTCAATGAAAGCATTATTAAAACCATGGCCGACGGCATTCTGATACAGAATGCGCAGGGAACATTTATATTTTATAATCCCGCTGCCTGTATGATGCTTGGCTATAACGAAGGCGAGTTGGTTGGTAAACACTGGTCGGTCATTACGCCGACGGATCAGATCCAACTCGTGGAAGCGGCCGACCGCCGTCGCGCCGAAGGCATTACGGACTTATACGAACTGGAAGTAATCACAAAGAGCGGTAACCGCCGTACCGTAATTGTCCATGGCAAACCAATGTACACAGCGGACAACAGGTTTTCGGGAACGCTGGCCGTCATTACCGATATCACGGAACGAAAAGAAATCGAAACAGCCCTGAAACGGTCCGAAGAGCGCTACCGGTCGTTGGTGGACAACCTGATTGACGGCGTTTACCGGAGTACGCCCGATGGCCGGTTTGTCGAAGTCAATCCGGCAATGGTAAAAATGTTCGGTTACAGCAGCAAGGAAGAGATGCTCGCCATCGACATCAATACGGATATGTACATCCAACCCTCCGATCGGCCGACCGTATATCCGGAAAGGGGCTATGCGATCATGGACACCTATCAGCTTAAACGAAAAGACGGAAGCCCTATATGGGTGGAGGAAAGCGTATTTTACGTTAAGGATACCCAGGGGAAAGTCATTTACCATGAAGGGATAATCCGCGATGTCACGAAACGTCTCGAGGCCGAAGCTGCCTTGAAAATCAGCGAGAAGCGATACCGCGATCTGGTCAATCAGAGCATGGGCTATATCTGCATTCATGACCTGAACGGGATTATTCTTATGGCCAATCCGGCAGGTGCTCATGCCCTCGGTCTCGAACCGGAAGATATGATCGGGCATTCTATGAGCGAATTTCTCATTTCTACCTATGCGCGCCGCTTCAGCGTTTATCTGGATCAGATAAAAAAGGAATCAATTTTTAAAGGGCTGATGCATGTCCGAACCCAGACTAAACAGGTTCAGATCTGGATGTATCATAACGTCAAATTTGAAGATCCCGGAAAAGAGCCTTATGTTTTATGCCACGGGCAGGATATTACGGAAATTGAGCGGGCCCGCAAAGAGCGCGAAAAACTGATTCAGCAACTGCAGAAAGCGCTGGCTAAAGTGAAAACCCTGAGCGGTCTGCTGCCGATCTGCGCGGGATGTAAGAGAATCCGCGATGACGGGGGGTATTGGAACCAGATAGAGAATTACATTTCCGATCATTCCGAAGCGGAGTTCAGCCACGGTATGTGCCCGGAGTGCCAGCGGAAATATTATCCGGAACTGTTCAAGGACGAGGAGAATTAACCGCGTAGCCGTTTGCCGTTAGGGAATCGTATCAAAGTCGTTGCGGTACTTTTTACCCGGCCATTAATTGCATCCGAGCATCCGCGCAATATTTTGTCAGGTTTTTTTCAAGGCGGTTTGCTTTTTTTACTTCAAAAATTGTATATTGCATTTAACCTCAACGGGTGCAATCTATATTGATACAGCGTGAATTCAAAATACTTGCCATCGACGGCGGGGGCATCCGCGGCGTGTGTCCGGCGGCCTATCTGAAATTTTTTCAGGACCGGTTAACGCATCCCCTGCGGGATTATTTTGATCTTTTAGTAGGCGCTTCTACCGGAGGCTTTATTACCGTAAGCCTGGCTTTGGGAAAATCTATCGGCGAGATTTTGCAGTTGTATGAAGCTAAAGGCCGGTATATTTTCAGGCCGGTGTCGCGCGGTTTGCTGAAGCCGAAATACGATCTTCAGGTTATCGCAGGCATTCTCAAAGAATTTTTCGGCGAATCCGTCACGCTGGCAGACGCCCGCTGTCGGGTTTGCGTACCGGCAGTGGACTTGCACCGCGCCCGAACGGTCGTGTTCAAGACCCGTCATTTGAATTCCAATGCCAATATTCCCGATATACCCGCCTGGCAGATTACAGCCGCTGCGTCCGCGGCGCCGTATTATTTTGAACCATTCCGCACCATTACCGGTCTGAAAGCCGACGGCAGTTTGTGGGCCAACAACCCATCCCTGGTCGCGCTGACCGAAGCGCTCTATTTGGGTTATCAGACCGGCGAGATCAAAATTCTTTCCATCGGTACCGGCGCGCGGCGTTTTCATAAAAAACAAACCCGCTACGGATTCGGCATACTCGGCTGGGGGCGCCAGTTAATCGACCTGATTCTTCAGACGCAATCCGACAGCGCCGTCAACATCACCACGATTCTTTGTAAAGATCATTACAAACGGATTCAGATTGATCTGCCGCAGGCCGTCAGTTTTGAACTGGATGAATACCGGAAAATTCCCGAATTAAAATCATACGCCGAAGCGCGGGCCAGGGAAACCTTTGAAGAAGTCAGCGCCGTGTTCTTTCGTAACACCGTGCCGCCTTTTGTCGGTTCTCATCACCGGTAACGGCATCCGGAACCTTGCAAGGTCCATTCCCTGCTTGACTTTGTAATCGGATACCGGTAATTTGATTCCTACATGTACAACAGGACCCATTGATTGATAGACCTTATTGAAAATATAAAATATCGGTTAAAGGAATTAAAATTATCCCATTTTTTAACGGCGCACCCCGTGCATCTGCGTTATCTGTGCGGATTTACGGGATCGACCGGTTTATGCCTCGTCGCCGAAGACCATCAATATTTCATTACCGACGGCCGGTATCAAGAACAGGCACAGAAAGAGATTCTCGGCTATGAATTATTTTTTGCCGAAAACAGCCGGTTGTTATACCCGACCATCTTAAACGCCGGTCTGCTGCCTCCCGGATGCCGTGTTGGATTCGAAGCGGATTATGTAACCATCAGCCTGCATGAATACCTGGTAAACACATTCCCGCAGGCGATATGGATTCCGGCACGGCAGATTGTCGAGCCGCTGAGGATAATTAAACGCGCTGAAGAGCTGGATGCCATAAAAAAAGCCGTGCGGATTACGGAAAACGTATTTCAGGAAATACTGCGTCATATTCGGCCCGGAATAACCGAATCTGAAATTGCCGCGCGGATTGCCTATCTTCTTCGGCTAAAAGGCGGACAGAAAGAAGCGTTCGACGTCATCGTCGCCAGCGGAGCCCGGACGGCGCTGCCGCACGCCAAGCCCACCGGCAAAGCGGTCGAACCGGGCGATGCGGTAATCCTGGATTTCGGAGCCGTTTACAATGGGTACCACGCCGATATGACCCGCACGGTATTTATGGGCAATCCCTCCGAACAGCAGAAAAATCTTTACCATCGTGTTAACGACGCGCTGCAAAAGGCGTCATCGCTCGCGGTGCCGGGAATAATCGCGGCCGACCTTGACGATCACGTGAGGAAATATTTCAACGATCACGGGATGGGTACCCATTTTCTGCATGCGCTGGGCCACGGCATCGGACTGGAAATTCATGAGGCGCCGCTGATCGGTGCCGCTCAATCCGGAACGCTGACGCCCGGGATGGTTTTTACGCTGGAACCCGGTTTATATCTGCCGGGGGCATTCGGCGTGCGGATAGAAAACGATTATTACCTCAGCGCATCCGGAACCGTAAATCTGATGAGCATCCCGGAATCAATGATTATACTACCGGTGTCCTGATGAAAAAAGTACTGATCCTTGCATACTATTTCCCGCCTATGGGCCTTAGCGGCGTTCAGCGAACGCTTAAATTCGTCAAGTACCTGCCCGATTTCGGCTGGGAGCCGACCGTCCTGACCGTAGAGCCGCATGCCTACTTCGCATTCGATTATTCGTTTGAAAAAGAAATCGAAAACCGTCCGGTAAAGGTCTGGCGTTGCTTACCGGGCAAAGCCTTCCGGGCTGTTCGAAACCCCAAAACGGTGTCCATGAAACATGAACATCTGCGTTTCATCTTTAACCGTCTGAGCCAGTTGTTTTTCATACCGGACAATAAAAAAGGATGGATGCACAGCGCGCTTGATTTTCTTTCGGGCAAAGATATGGCATCCTTCGATTTAATCTTTTCGACCGCGCCGCCTTTCACCTCGCATCTCATCGCGGCCCGGCTGAAAGCATTATATGGAAAACCGGCCGTTATCGACTTCCGTGATCCGTGGCTGGAAAATCCTTATCATATCTACTGGTCGCCCTGGCACAAGAAAGCGCATCGGGCGCTGGAACAGACGGCCATACAGGCCGCCGATGCCGTGGTGCTGATTAACGACGGCATAAGGGATCTGTTGAAGGCGCGATATACGGAGCCGGATTTGTCGCATAAAATGCATATCGTGGAACACGGTTATGACGCGGAGGATTTTTCGGTCACTTCTTTGGATGCGTCTGTAACTCTAAATAACGACCGGGTAAATTTTGTGTATTCCGGTGTCTTCTATGATATGAATACGCCGGCTCCTTTGTACCGCGCGCTGGCGCTTATCAAAGAAAAGCATCCTGAAATATATGCCGGTCTTGCTTTTTACATGGTGGGATATGTCCAGATACATTATCGCAAACAAGCCCGAATGCTGGGCGTGGAGGACCGGTTCATTTATACGGGTTACCTGGAACATCCGCAGGCGGTTGCCTGGCTGAAAGCCGCCGATGTCTTATGGTTAACGCTGGGTGTGTCCAGGAAAGGCCATCAGAACCCGTTTGCCGGAAAAGCGTTTGAATACCTGGGAAGTCAAAAACCTATTTTGGCCATTCTGCCCGATAATAGTCTGAAAAAAATGCTTGAGGGGTTTGAACATGTCGTGATGGCGCATCCGGATCACACCGAAGCTATTGCATCGGCAATTATTGATTTGGCTAAACGCAAAGCGTTACATCAATTACCGGTTGGCGATATTGAAAAAATCAGGCTCTATGACAGGAAATTACTGACAGGGAAATTAGCGGCTATTTTTGATTGCGTTGTGAAAAAGTGAGATAACAGATCGTTTATCATCTTCGGGTTGTTAGCGCTCGCGGTGTATCAGCACAAAATAGCGTTTAGTTTTTCCAGGGCAGTGGTCATCTTTTCCGGAGGTTCGCCGGTGAAGCAGATGCGGACATAGTCTCCGAAGTCTTTTCCGAAATCCCGACCCGGCGCCACCGCAACGCCCGCGTCCATGCACGCCCCAATCACGTCCCAGTAATCACGTCCTTTCAGATATTCTTTCACTGAGAAAAAGAAAAAATAACTGCCTTCCGGTTTCTGAATAGTAAACCGGGCCGTCCTCAAACCCTGATCCCGCAGGTTTTGATAGGTGCGCTGGACTTCCGGCATCCACTGATGCCGCGTTCGGACCGGTTCGATCATCATGTACTGGGCGTGCGTGGTTGGTCCATATATTTGATGCACCAGTACTTTATTAAAAGCGGGCATGATATTCTGGTCGGCAACCAGGTAACCGACGCGCAGTCCCGCGAACATGAATATTTTTGAAAAAGTAAATACCGACACCGTTCGTTCGGCCATGCCGGATAAACTGCCGATGGAAATGTGCCGATGGCCGTCGAACGTGAGGCCGTCATACGCTTCATCGGAGATTAACCACAAATTGTGACGCGATACCCACCGGGCGATCTGCTCCAGATGCTCACGGCGGAGTACCTTGCCGCTGGGATTGTTGGGCGTATTCAAATAAAGCGCCGCCGTACGCGGCGTGAGATACGCATCCCAGTTAGCGGTGACATCGCCGGTTGCCGGTTGGTATAAATCCGTATAGAAGGGGAGTTCCGTCACGCGGCCGCCGACCAGCTTAACGATTCCGGGGAAAAAAGGCCAGCAGGGCGTCAGCACCAACACTTCGTCGCCGGGATCTATCAAACTCATCATGGCGATATTCAGCGCATTCACGGCGCCTCCGGTTATCAGAATGTTATCGCGGGTGGCGGTAAGACCGTTGTCTTCGGATACTTTCTCCGCCAAAGCGATTCGCAAACCATGTATGCCGTAGGTGTTGACATAGCGGTTGAAGTCCGGATGGGAATTTTTAAACGAAGCGTCGATGGGCAGCGGATAAAGCGGGTGCTGATAAGTGTCGCCAATATGCAGTTTAATGAGATTTTTACCCTGCGCTTTGAGACGTTTGCCGAAGCGTTCATACACGGAGCCGGGAATGTCTGCCACACGCGCCGCCAATTTCGGAAACTTAGGCACGGGGTACTTCACCTGTATTCTGGTTGACGGGCAGGGTGATTACAAACTCCGTACCCTCGCCAAGGGTGCTTTCAAATTCAATTTTGCCGCTGTGGTTCATCACGATGCTGTAACAAACCGAAAGGCCGAGGCCTTTGCCCTTGCCCAGTTCCTTGGTTGTAAAGAAGGGGTCGAAAATTTTCAGTTTCACGTCGTCGGGCATGCCCGTGCCGGTGTCCTTGATGCGGATGATTACATGATCCTTACCCACCATTTCGGTAGTGATGCGGATATAGCCGCCGGCGGGTATCGCTTCCACCGCGTTCAGAATGATGTTCATGAACAGCTGACTCAACTGGCCCGGATAGCATTCGATCGGCGGGATTTGAGCAAACTCGCGGATAATCTCAATCCGGCCTTTGTAAAGATTCTTAAGAATAACCAGTACGGAGTTGATAATCTGGTGCAGATCGGCGTTGCGGAAATCGGCCAGATCCACGCGGGTAAAGTTGAGCAATCCTTCCACCACTTCGCCGATTCGTTCATTCGCCAGTTTGATCGAGGGCAGAATTTCTTCCACGAGATTTTTGAAGAGCCGACGGAGTGTTTCGGAGTCATTCTGCTGAAGCGCCTCGGTGATACGCCGGTTCATGACAAACACATAATGATCCACCGTTGCCCGCGGGGTATTGATTTCGTGCGCCACGCCGGCGACCATTTGCCCGAGTGAGGACATTTTCTCCGCCTGGATCAGCTGGTCCTGTGTATGCCGGACGGTATCAAGCGCCGATTCGATTTCCGCTTTTTTCTGCTTCAGCTCGGCCGTGCGTTTCTCCACCATGGCTTCCAGCAGTTTGTTTTGCTCCCGAATGTTATTAATGCGCCAGCGGATCCAACCGAGCACGGTCAGCACCAGTCCGGCAACCAAAAAAAGTTTAAACCACCAGGTGCGCCAAAACGGCGGCGTGATGATAATTGTCAGACGCACGCCGGTTTCATTCCACGCGCCGTCGCTGTTGGAACCTTTAACACGGAAAACATACTGTCCTGGGTCGACGTTAGTATAATTGGCCGTGCGCTCGCTCCGGCTGTAAATCCAGTCCTCGTCGAATCCTTCAAGCTGATACGCATAATGATTCTTCTCGGGATTCGTAAAATCGAGCGCCGTAAATTCCAAAGCAAAGAAATTTTCCCTGTAAGACAGGATCAGTTGATCCAAATAGGTAATGCTTTTTGGCAGCCGGAAGGTCTTGCCGAAACGGCGAAAATCCGTCAGTGCGATCACCGGCGGGTTGGGATTGTCGGTAATTTCTTCCGGACGGAATACATTAAATCCGTGGACGCCGCCGAAAAACATTTCCCCGTCGGGATTCTTGAAATACGCGCCCTCGTTAAATTCGTTGCTCTGCAGGCCGTCCAGGACATCGTAATTCCTGAACTGGCGCGTATCGGGATTGAATTTGGCCAGACCGCGATTGGTGCTGATCCACAGGTTGCCGTTCCGGTCTTCGAGAATGCCGCGTACAAGGTTATTTGGCAGTCCGTGGTTTTCGGTAAAACAGGTAAACTGACCGGTGGCGCGGTTCAGCAGATTCAGACCGCCCGCCGTACCGATCCACAGGTTGCCGTGGTGGTCTTCAAAAACGGAAAATACGCGGTTGTTGCTCAAACTGGTCGAGTCGGTCGCGATATGGCTATATTTCTGAAACCGCCATTCCTCCGGCTTCGCGGGCAGAGAAGTTTGCAGCCGGATACCATTCAGCCCGCCTCCGTCGGTACCGATCCACAGGACGTTGTCGCGGTCGATAAACAACGTCAGCACGCGGTTATGGCTGAGTGATCCGGTATCGGATTTATCATGAAAAAATTGAAGCAATTTTTCAGTCCGCGTGTCCAGCAGGCCTAATCCGAGATCGGATCCGATCCACAACCGCTCCTGGGTGTCATACAAAAGACAGGAAATAGCATACTGGCTCAGACCGGCCGGGTTTCGGAATTTAAATTTATAAGAATAAAACGTTTTCTTTTTGGGACTATATTTCGCCAGACCTTCGTTATACAACCCGACCCATATATTGCCCGACTTATCGCCGGTCAAGGCGCGAATGCGGTTTTCCGGAATGCTCTTGCGGTTTTTAGGGTTATATAAGAAATAAGTGAATTGTTCCCGTTTTCGATCCAGCCGGTTCAGGCCGCCGTCGGTACCGATCCATAGAATACCGACAGCATCCTCGTAGAGGGCAAACACGCGGTTGTTGTTCAGCGTATTGCTGATTTTGGGATTGGAGGCATAGGTTCGGAATTTTTTAATGTGCCGGTCCACATAATTCACGCCACCGCCGCGGGTAGCGATCCAGAGATTATCGGAGGCATCGGCATAGATGTACCGCACGCTGCTGTGTGATATGCTTTTCGGATTAAAGGGATTGGGCGAGTGGATCGATAGCCTGGCCGGTTCATACAACCCGGTCGTGCGGGACATCGGCAGTACCATTATGCCGATACCGTCAGTGCCGATCCACACCATTCCTGAGGGTTCCACATACAGACTGTTCACGATATCCGCGCCGGGCGGCGGGTTCTTCCGGTTGTAATAAAATCGGGTTGCTTCCAGGGTCCGTGTATCAATCAGATTAAATCCCTCTTGTGTTCCCGCCCATAACTGCCCGGGAAGGCCTTTCGCCAGCGAGCGGACCCGGTTATGGCTCAGCGTGCTTTTGTTATTACGGCTATGATACAACCGTTGAAAAGATTTATTTCTGAGATCAAAACGGTTGAGCCCGTTTTCCGTACCAATCCATAAATAATCCGGTTCCGTTTGTGCGATCGTCCAAACCCGGTTACTGGACAAACTGTTGCGGTCGGCCGGATTGTGCATAAACCGTATGAACCGATCCGAGGCCGGATCGTAACGGTTGAGTCCTCCGTTATAGGTGCCTACCCAGATGTCGCCCAGAACATCGCGAAAAATATAATGAATCCGGTTATCGCCCAGTGAATTTGGATCTTCCGGATCATGGCGATAATGAATAAACCGCTCGGTCTGGGGATCAAAACGGTCCACGCCGCTTCCCCATGTTCCGATCCACAGGGAACCGCCTGTATCGGCGCAAACGAAACTGAGCGTGTTATCGCAGATCGAATTCGTATCGAGCGGCTGATGGTGGTAATAACGAACGCGATACCCGTCATAGCGCACCAGCCCGTTGTCTGTGGCAAACCAGATAAAACCCAACCGGTCGCTGGTAACGCTGTAAACGCTGGCATTGCCCAGTCCGCCTTCTTCGGCGATAACTTTGAAATAAATATCCCCTTCCGGCCCGGCCCAGACGCTGCACGGACTTATAGCAAACGCAAACGTCAATACAACAAACAACCGTGCGAGCTTCATGGTGTTCTTCCCGCGGTTAGGTTTAACGGATGACTTTCTGGATGCCGTTCATGACGGTTTTATACAGCATTTCTGTGGGACACGATTTGGTAATAAATTCGTTGATCACTTTGGATTGGATCATCTTGAACATGTCTTTTTCCATTTCAGAATAACCGGAATAAATAATCTTATAAATCGGTTTCTCGGGGTAGAGTTCTTTGACCTTCAGATAAAATTCCAGTCCGTTCATTTTGGGCATGCGGTGATCACAGATGATCAGGCGTATGGGTTTGTCCTTAAGGATTTCCAAACCTTCAAACGCGTCGGTGGTGGCGTGTACTTCGTAATCATACTCCAGCAGTTTTTTCAGTGATTTGAGTATCAGCGCGTCATCATCAATGATTAAAATTTCGGTACGTTCGGCCATAATCCCTGTATCCGGATTCAAAGTTGCCGTTTCACAGCTCTGTTTCAGACTGATGTCCCGGCCTCAAAATTATCACAAGAGATTAAAGAAAATCTTTTGTTTATTCAAGTTTATTATAAAAAGGTACATCGTATCAGCAGAATTTATTTGCATATCTACTGTAAGTTAACGAAATTTATTATTATATTCAAACAAAATTACCTTTAAAATAAAGGCATGTTATGAGATTCATTGCAGGTCTAATTTCATTATTTCTGCTTACATCGGTTCACGCCCAGTGGGTTCGTGTAGGCGGTCCGTACGGCGGACATATCCGCGCGCTGGCCGTTCAGGGAAAAGAAGTTCTCGCCGGCGCCGACGGGGGTGATATTTATACATTAGCCCGGCATCAGAACCGATGGGCCATGTACGCCAGTCTGCATGACGGTTATATAACGGCCTTTGAATTTTACCAGTCCGAATGGTATGCCGGCGTTTACGGTCTGGGAATTTATAAAAAAACACGCCACGCGGATGAATGGACCCCGGAGAATGAAGGTTTAAATGACCTGACGGTTATGGCATTGACCGCCCATCAAGGAATGTTATATGCCGCGACGGCCGGCGGGGGCGTTTATGTATATCGAAAGCAACAGCGTTCATGGAAACCGATGAATCAGGGTCTGGAAAGCAATATCGTTCTGGCGCTGGCCTCGAAAGGCCATGTCTTATACGCCGGCACGCTGGGTGAAGGTCTGTACCGTTCCCTTAACAAAGGCCGTTCGTGGACGCTGGTGCCCGATACGCTCCTGCATCAGACCGTTACGGCGATCGGTGTGGAATCCGGAATCCTCTGCGCCGGCACCAACCATGGGGTTTATTTATCTTATGATGACGGCATTTCCTGGATACCGCGAAGCAACGGTCTGCAAGGCCTGAATGTACATACGCTGGAAAAATCAGGGTCCACCCTGATTGCCGCCACCGGATATTCTTTCGTGAGCGTTTCCCATGATTTGGGTAACTCCTGGCATTACGTCTCGCAGGGCTTCGCCGGCGGCGCATATGTTTACACGCTCAGGACGATTCATAACAGGTTCTACGCCGGCACGTCCAACGGCATTTATGTCTCATCGGATCTCGGAGAAAGCTGGACGGAATGTAATGAGGGCCTTCACTCCAATGAAATCCATGACCTGTCTGCGGATGTGCACGGCTTCTATGCCGGCACGTGGGGCAGCGGCGTATTCAGGGAAAGCCCGCCTGCATGGTCGAGAGTCAACAACGGTTTAACCTACTGGGACGTGCTGTCCCTGGCGCAAACGCCGGATAAAATATGGACCGGTACGGCCTACGGCGGTGTTTTCAGCTCCGGGAATCAGGGAGAACAATGGTATCCGATGAATACCGGGCTTAACAATAAAGTCGTCATGACGATTCTGCAGGATGATTCGGCAATGGCTCTTGGCACCTATCTGGGCGGCGTTTACAAAAGCACCAACGGCGGCACCCGCTGGTACGCGGTTAACAGCGGATTGGTCAATAAAAATATATGGACGCTGATTGCACACGGTAACCAATGGTTTGCCGGAACGGACGGCGGCGGTATCTTTCGTTCGTCCAATCAGGGAGAAACGTGGAGCGCCTGCAATCAGGGTTTGACCAATTCCTATGTATATTGTCTCACGTCGGAAGCGGACGGTCTGTATGCCGGTACGGACAACGGGCTTTTCATCTCCAATGACAACGGCTCAAACTGGATTTCCCGAAACTCGGGTCATGAGAATCAAGCCGTTTTGTCCGTTATCAGAAATAACGGTCTGCTGGTCATCGGGACTGAAAAAGACGGCATCATGATTTCTTCCGACGAAGGTCAAACCTGGGCCGCTTTCAATGGCGGCCTTGGCAACTACCGCGTTACCCGGCTGATGGTACGCCAGTCGTATCTCTATGCCGCTACATATAGCGGACTTTTCCGCTGTCCGATTGAGGCGCTGCACGGCGCGTTCCGAGCCGCTTCCGTAAAGAAAGAGGAAACGAACCTTTACGTCAGAAACATTGACCACTATCCCAATCCGTTTAATCCTTCAACCACGATACGGTATGAGCTGGTTGTACCCTCAAGGGTGACGGTAAAAATATATAATACGCTCGGCCAGGAAGTGCGCACGCTTTGTAATCAGCATCTGGAACCCGGCGTACACGCATTAGTCTGGGACGGAAAAAATAATTCCGGTCTGCAGGCGGCAAGCGGTATTTATTACTGCAGGATCGCGACCGGCAGGGAAGTGAGGCATATTAAACTTATAATGATACGATGATGCGTTTATTTAATTACAATCAAAGAGGTATTAAAGTTACCCAATATTTCCTTTTTTTAATATACAGAAAGGTTTAAGGAATAGGCTTTTTTTAAGAGAAAATCCCTACTTGGCGCAACGTGCACTGAGTGATTTGCCATTCTGATATTCCATCTAACATGGAAAAATAAATACCTTATCATGATTCTTAAAAACATCTAAAATTTTTTTATTTTTTTTATCAATAAATAAAGCGTTGCAATGATTATAAACAGGCTGTGGAAACAGCGTTAGATGCTGAAAAACACGCTGCAACCGATGAAGGCCGGCGGGTTTTTCGGGGATGCATCTTTTCATTATTATCACAGCTATAACGATTTGTGTATTATACGGTATGTCCATAAAAAAACCCGCCGTACCTTGCATACAGCGGGTTGACGGATATCGAAAGGAATCATTAATCGCCGAAACAGATGCCGAGATCGCGCGCGGTAATCATCGTGTCGGAGTCTAATGGGACGTTTTTCATACGGTTGGTGGCCTGTTCCAGCGGGACATACAAGACCGTGGGCGGCGCCAGGGCGACCATCACGCCGTTCTTTCCCTCATCCAGGGCGCGCACCGCGGCCGCGCCGAACCGCAGCGCCAGCAGGCGGTCGAAGGTTGTCGGCGTACCGCCGCGCAACAGATGGCCGAGTACCACGCAGCGGGATTCCCGCCCGGTTAGTTTTTCCAATTGATGCGACACCTGTTCTCCGGCGCCTCCGAGACGCTCCAGCTTGCCCAATTCTTTCTCAACGACGCTTACCGAGCCGCCGGCCGGTTTGGCTCCCTCGGCAACCACGACGATGAAATGGTGACGGCCGGTGCGGGTCATGGCTTTAATGTGCGCGGCGACCTTTTCCAAATCGTAGGGTATTTCCGGTATCAGAATGACGTCTGCGTTGCTGGATACGCCCGAATTCAGCGCAATCCATCCGGCATATCGGCCCATCACTTCGACGACCATGATGCGCTGATGCGCCTGCGCCGTTGCGTGCAGACGGTCGATACATTCGGTGGCGAAACCCACGGCCGTGTCGAAACCGAATGTGATAACGGTCTTGTCTAAGTCATTATCAATCGTCTTGGGCACGCCGACGATGCGCACGCCTTTATTGTACAGTACGTTGGCAATACTTAGCGAACCGTCGCCGCCGATGGCTACCACGGCGTCGATATCGTTTTCCTTAAGTCCCTGCACAATCTCATCCGTGCGGTCCACCTCAACCATGTTGCCGTCTTTATCCTTCATCGGATAGCGTAACGGATTGCCGCGGTTGGTGGTGCCGATAATGGTGCCGCCGAGAGCCGTAATGTTACGGACAATCTCCCGGTTGAGCGTAATCAGCCCGCCGTTAGGGTACTGCTCGGGCAGAAAGACGCCGTTATAGCCGTCGCGGATGCCAAAGCATTCCCATCCGCGGTTGCGGGCGCAGTAAACCACCGCCCGGATGACGGCATTCAGTCCGGGCGCGTCGCCGCCGCCGGTATTTATTGCGATTCTTCGTATGGGTTTGTCTGCCATAATGCGTTCCTCCGTATGATGTGGTTAAATGAGTGTGAACATTATTTATGCGCGGTTCGAGACAACTGAATCAAAACGATGCCGATAACAATGGCTATCAGGCCAACAGCTATTTTCCAGTCCATCGGCTGATCACCTCTGAACAATCCGAAAAGCGTCCCGGCGATTGGCGAAAAAGCAAACGCGATGGCCAGGGTTATTCCCAGGTTTTCCGACGCGGCGAGGGCGGAATAGAAGCTCCACATTCCCAGACTGCCGGCAATAATTCCGCCGCCGATGATGATCATCAGCCACGCCTTCCAATCCGCAGGATTCGCGATTTCTTTCCACGCGGGGATGGAAAGCACGCCCAGTAGAATTAATGCGACAAAAGTGCGCAGCGTAATTCCGGCGATCGGCGGTATGCCCATCGCTTTCAGGCCGGCTTTTTCAAAATAGCCGCCTAATCCCCAGGCCACTCCGGCCAGAATCGCAAAAAGTATATAAGGCTTCATTAAGTTTTTCTCCGGTTAAACAATAATGTACCTTTCTGCCGATTCATTTTCAAGTATTTCCCATGAAACTTGAAATTTTGAAATCATATGAATAAATTCATAAAATTATTTTATGAGGTACCCATGAAACCAACCGTTTCCGGCAAACGCCTGCTAAGTCCGATTCTTGAATTCATTCATGCCGAAACCACCGGCGGCCTTTTTTTGCTAAGCTGCGCCATACTGGCCATGGCGCTGGCTAATTCACCGTGGTCCGAAGGTTATTTTGATTTCTGGAAAACGCCGTTAACTTTCGGCATCGGTTCCTGGTCGCTTTCCAAATCCATTTTCCTGTGGATTAACGACGGGCTGATGGCCATATTCTTTTTTGTGGTTGGTCTCGAGATCAAGCGGGAACTGCTGGCCGGCGAGCTTTCCAGTGTCCGAAATGCCATGCTGCCCGTTATGGCGGCGCTGGGCGGAATGGCGGTGCCGGCGATTATTTATATAGTGATCAATTACGGCGGGGAAGGCCGGAACGGCTGGGGCATTCCCATGGCCACGGATATCGCGTTCGCGCTCGGCGTATTGTCGCTGTTCGGTAAACGCATTCCGGTCAGCCTCAAAATTTTTCTTACGGCGCTGGCTATTGTAGACGATCTGGGCGCGGTGCTTGTTATCGCGGTTTTTTACACGACCGGTCTTTCTGTCAACAGTCTTTTGCTGGCGGGCCTCTGTCTGATTGTCCTGCTGAGCATGAACCGGGCGGGTTTTCGCCGGGTGACCTATTACGTGATTCCGGGCATCGTGATGTGGGTCGCGTTTCTCAAATCGGGCATTCATCCAACCATCGCGGGCGTCCTGCTGGCATTTACGATTCCATCGCGGATTCGTATCGATTCAAAGGCTTTTCCGGAGCACTGCCGTAATCTGCTCGGCGAATTTGAAAAAGCCGAGGACTGCGCCAAGCCCATGCTGCTCTGTGAAACCCAGCAAACGATTATCCAGTCGCTGGAAGAAGCCTGCCATCACGCCGAATCGCCGATGCAGCGTCTGGAACACAGCCTCCATCCGTGGGTCAGCTTTGTGATTATGCCCCTCTTTGCCGTTGCCAATGCCGGCATTGTCCTGAACAACGAACTGATTACCAACGCTTTCGATCCGATCAGTCTGGGGGCTTTTTTCGGTCTCGCGCTGGGTAAACCGGTCGGCATCACGGTGTTTTCCTGGGCCGCGGTTAGACTTAAAATAGCCCGCCTCCCGGTTGACCTGAACTGGCGGTTGATTACGGGCGTCAGTTGTATTGCGGGCATCGGATTCACGATGTCGCTGTTTATTGCGGATCTTGCCTTCAGTATGTCGCATCAGCTGGATGTGGCGAAAGTGGGTATTTTTACGGCGTCAATTGTCGCAGGCGCCTCGGGATGGATATTATTAAATCCAGGCGGCCAAACCGAAAAGCAATAAATAAAAACAGGACGTGAAAGATGCCACATTTGTTGATTTTGCGCAGGCGCTCAAAGCGGTCAACGAAGCTATTGATACCTATAACAACTTGAGGCCGCACATGAGTCTGAATTACCGGACGCCGGCTGAAGTGTGTATGGCCGCCTGATTACAAAAAATTGACAAGAACAAAGTTATGCACTTATTCACATTATTCACAAAAAGAAAAAAAAGAACCAAAAAAAAGAAAAATTACGACTACTAAAGTGTCAACTTTTTCTAGGACGAGACAAAAACCAGACACGGAGAAGTAACCGGGTTCACGTCCTGCGATATAGAAACGCGTGGGAATTATTTTAACGCCCGAATCACCACATCTCCACCGGAAGTCCGGGCGCGTATCACTTCGCCGCCTCCCGCGATTTTTCCTTTTATCCGGTTGCTCTGAATTTTACCGGACATGGTTACTTCCAGTCCCCGGCATTCCACCTCACCACCGCTGGTAGCCGCGTCCAGGTCGGCTTTAATGCCGGCCGGCACCCCTATCTCAATGTCGCCGCCGGAAGTCTCCACATCGACGCCTTTAAAATCATCCGTTATATTTACCTTTATATTCCCGCCGGAGGTTTCTGCCCTCAGTCCCCCGCGCACCGATTCCGCACGGATATGGCCGCCGGAGGTCTCCACATCCAGCCAACCGGAAGATTTTTCCACGTCGATATGGCCGCCGGATGTACGCGCCACAACCTTTCCGTCCAAACCGTTGAGTTCTATATTCCCGCCGGAAGTTTTTATCTGCGCGCTGCCGTTAACGTCACGGAGGATGATGTTTCCACCCGAAGTTTTGCCCGTCACGTTGCCTTTCAGCGACTGAATTTTTATAACACCGCCTGATGTTTCCAACTTGATTTGGTATTCTCTGGGAACGGTAATGGTATAAGCCACATCAAAATTATTCCAAAAACTGAACAAACCTTGGCTTTTCCGTGTCCCAATGACTTCAATGCCCTGACCGACGGCATTGGCGGTAATTTCAAAATCGGCCATCTGGTTCTCACGGCCTGTCATTTCAGCTTTAATCGTGACCTTGCTTTCCGCAGTTCCCTCAATGCAGATAGAACCGATATCCGTTTTGACAATCAGCGTCTGGCCCGGTGTTTATCCTAAGTTAAACCGAACAAAAGTGTGATTCATTTTCTGGAGGATTCT
>CAZSRX010000044.1:0-26570 GCA_964609675.1 uncultured Bacteroidota bacterium
TTAACTTATATTTTTTCAAATCCTTAACCCCTCATGGGGTCATTTGATACTATTATAAATTACTAAATTTTAACGAACAATAGCAAGTATTTATTCGCGTGGCGTCAAAAAAAACGGTTGTCAAAAATAAAACCCGGTAAGGGGTCGCGGCGTCAGCATAGGTGTTACCGTAAATGACCGTATTCGCTTACAGGCATTCGCGTGGGAAAAAATTTATGGCATTTATTAAAAAAGATATCTAAATTTCTAAAATGTTTATACGGTTTTAAACGACACAACCTCGCGCTATTGGCTCATCACACACTAAAATCCGGATATCAGCAATTTACCGAACGGCTGAACCGTTTTCCGCAAGGCGCGCCGCCGACCGAAACGCTGTTCCGCATTTTAAAAATTCTTGTAACCGAAGAAGAAGCGGCGCTGATGGCCAAACTGCCGATTAAACCGTTTACCGTAAAAAAAGCCGCCCGATGCTGGTCGGTGCGCGAAGCGACGGCGCAAAAAATTCTGGATACCCTGGCCGATAAAGCGATGCTTCTGGATGTCGCGATGGACAATAAAACCTATTACGCGCTGCCTCCGCCGATTGCCGGTTTTTTTGAGTTCTCGCTTATGCGTGTGCGTCAGGATATCGATCAGAAATTGCTGGCCGAGCTTTTTTATCAGTATATGAACGTGGAAGAGGACTTTATTAAAGGTTTGTTTATCGGCGGCGAGACGCAACTCGGCCGTACCTTTGTGCAGGAAGCGGTTTTGTCGAGTGAAAACGCCCTGCATGTTATGGATTACGAACGGGCGAGCCATGTCATCCGCACGGCCAAAGCGATCGGCGTGGGGATTTGCTACTGCCGGCATAAAATGGAACATGTCGGGAAAAACTGCGATGCGCCGATGGATATCTGCATGACCTTCGGCAACACCGCGGATTCGCTGATCCGGCACGGATTTGCCAAATCGGTCAGTCCGGAGGAATGTCTTGACCTGTTGGAACGGGCGTACGCGCATCATCTGGTGCAATTCGGCGAGAACGTGCGGCAATCGGTCAGTTTCATCTGCAACTGTTGCGGTTGCTGCTGCGAGGCGATGATTGCGGCCCGTCGATTCGGTATTATGCAGCCGGTGCATACGACGCATTTTTTGCCCGTCGTAAGCCGTACGGACTGCAACGGCTGTCTGAAATGCGTGCGCGTCTGCCCGGTGGAGGCAATGACCGCCGTGTCCGCCAACGATCCGCGCCAGCCGAATACAATGACCGTGCGGATCGACGAATCCCGTTGCCTCGGATGCGGCGTCTGCGTGCGCGCGTGTTCCGCGAAAGCGCTGTCCCTGAGCCGTCGTCCGGAGCGGATCCTCACGCCGGTTAACGGCGTTCACCGCGTGGTGGTTATGGCTATTGAACGCGGTAAATTGCAAAACCTGATCTTCGATAACCGCGCGCTGCTAAGCCACCGCGCCATGGCGGCGATTCTCGGCGTGATATTGAAACTGCCGCCGGTCAAACAGATCATGGCGTCCAAACAAATGAAGTCACGATATCTGGAAACCCTGATCCAAAAAATAAAAATCTGATAACGGTTAATCCAACAATCCCGGTAAGACATGTATTATTCTGATATATTTAAAGCCTTTTACGAAAATGACGTACAATATCTTTTATGCGGCGGCCTGGCGGTTAACCTGCATAATGTTCCGAGAGTCACTCAGGATATTGACGTCATTATCTCAATGGACACGGATAATATCAGAAAAATTAATCAGATTTTAAAGACTTTGGATTATTTACCCCGTTTGCCGGTAGATCCGGAAAACCTGACCAATGCGGCAATGGTCAAACATTGGATGGAACAGAAAAACCTGAAAGCTTTCAGTTTTTATAACAAACGGCTGAATTATAAAGTTATCGATATCGTTTTAGTTCATCCGTTAAATTTTGATCAGGCCTGGAACAATAAAAAAACATTTACGGTTGATGATTTCAGGATATATACCGTATCATTGGATGATCTTATTGTTATGAAGCGTTACAGCGGACGCGCCCAGGATCTGAGCGACGCCAATCTGCTGGAAAGGATTAAATCTTTCAAAGAGCATACGCATGAATCTTAACGGCTTGGAATACACCCTCGAGGATGAAAAGCTGCTGGAGTATATGAAACTCACCGCCAAGGAAAAATTAATTTGGCTGGAGGAGATTCAGTTATTAACGGAAAAAGCGTTAAGCGAAGAAGATAAAGAAATCCGCGCACGGCTCATGCGCGGTGAAATATGACGCGCCCCTATCCATGTCAGGCATCAGTTTTAAAACCATCATCGCTCTTATTGTACTGACCGTCGTTCAGCATGAATCCGGCGTTGCGGGTTGGTTTGTGTTGCTTATGCCGGTTGTCGGCGGCGAAACCCGTTCCGCCATCGTGACGTTTGTCCTGGTGTCTGTAATTGACTGGATTTCGTTGTTTGTTCTTTTTCTGATCTTTAAGAAATCTTTTAAAAAACTGCTGAAGGTCCGGCTGATTCGCCGGTTTGTGGACTGGCTTCAATCCGATGAACGGCCGGCGGGCTTGCAGAGGTTGTTTCGCCGCCGGACAAAACCGCTAACGGTTGATGATCGCTTGACGGAGAAAGCCGGGCAGGGGACGTTCAAACAACGGATGACGCGGTTTGGTTACGCGGGCATTTTTGTCTGCGCGTTCATACCGGCGCCGGCGTTCCGGGAGATCGGCATTCTGATGGCGCTGACGCCGAAGTATGAAACATACGGTTTCTGGGTGACTTACGCCGGCGGCATTTTAAAAACGGCTATGACCCTCGTGGCCTCGGAAGGGATTTATCACCTGATCCGCGAACCGCTGCAGAATATATTATAGATCATTCTGAAGGTTGCGTATACGAAAAACAATAACAGTAGCCGCGACCTTCAGGTCGCGTATATATGCCGGGAATTACCGAACATCAAGTAACGAACGCCGAATGACGAAGTTAAACGCCTTTCGACATTCGGGATTCATATGTTTGGCGTTGGATATTTTATATGGCAGCTGCAAGCCTGAATGGTGATCCCAACCGGTCGGGTTTAACCGCAGGTCACGTTTGGATAGAATAATATGGATGCGATGTAATTTGAATCTCCAAATTTTGGATTGAATAAAATAATATTATTTGTTTCCTTGTCTTGTGAACCATAAACACCAAATAAAAGTTTTCAAAAACTATTCCGAACAAGAAAAGGCGGAACGTGATGAGTGGCGGGCGATGTCGCCGGAAGAACGCTTAGATCTGGTGGAACAGTTACGATTGGAAGCCGGAAAGTTTTTATATGAATATCCAGCCCGACTTCGAAGAATTATTACGGTTACTCGAAAAACATGACGTACGGTATCTGATTGTTGGCGGTTATGCTGTCGCGTTTCACGGTTATCCGCGCTTTACAAAGGATATCGATATTTTTTACAGCAATTCCACGGAAAATGTTCAAGCCATTCTTAAAGCGCTTAAGGATTTTGGATTTACGGATAAGGAATTATCCGCCGCTAATTTTCTGGAAAAGGGGAGTATCATTACATTTGGAATCGAGCCGGTTCGGGTCGATATGATCAATGCCATCACCGGCGTTGAATTTGAGGAGGCATGGGAAAACAGGGTCTGCGGAAAATACGGGAAAACCGAGGCTCAGTTCATCGGCATGCGGGAATTGATGATTAATCAATCATCTACCCATCGCAGCCAGGATTTGGCGGATTACGAAAAGTTGAAATAATTACCCATAAAAATATCGTATAATTAAATGGCTGGCGGTCTTTCAATCGCGCATATAACCGGCCCGCATTTTTTTGTGAACTTCGACATTCGATGAATTTGGCATCATGACCTTCCGGGTCAGGGTATCAAGGAATAATTTTTTAAAAAAACAAATAGGCGTTAATCCACGCAGAGCAAAATAATAACCACAAGACCTGGAAGGTCTTGTGATAAACGAATGTTGATTTTATCCCCCAATTTTCTTATATTCCTATCGAAATCATTATCACCAATCATCCATTCAGGATTAACCAGCATGAAAACATTTAAAATCGTCGCCATCACCGTATTTACGGCTGTATTCGTGATTGCAGGTTTGCAGGCCCAGCAGACCAAACGTACCGCCGCCGTGTGGGAATTTAAAAATACCGGCGGTATTGATAAAAATGAGATATCCACGCTGACGAACCGGTTCAGGAATTATTTAGTCAGCACCAATTTTTATAAAGTATTGGAACGGGAAAAAATGGAGGCCATATTAAAAGAACAGGACTTTACCATGACCGATAACTGCAATTCCGCCGAGTGCGCCGTAGAAGTGGGAAAATTATTAGGCGTGGAACGCATGGTTGCCGGGGAAGTAGGTAAGATGGGACAGGTTTACACGATTGATGTTCGCATCATAGACGTCTCCACAGGGGAAATACTCAAAACGCAGTCGCAGAATCACAAAGGCGGCAAAGAAGGCTTGCTGGATGTTATGGAAGCGATGGCCTATACGATGGTAGGCAAAACCGCGCCCAAGAAAGCGGCAACCACCGCTTCCGCAGGGGGTAATGAAAAAGAAGATAAGATAACCGGTAAAACCTCCACCGATGATACCGGCGACGTGATTAAAATCGGCACGGTAAAAAAGAAATACGGAACCATTGAAATAAATTGCGAAATGGACGGCACGTTATACCTTGACGGAAAAGAAATCGGCGAGGTATCCGAAGGGTCTATCATACCCATCGAAAAGATAAAAACGGGGCCGCATACCATAGAGATAAAAGCATCCGATGATAAGGCGTTTTATGAAGAAATTACTGTAGAATACAATAAAACGACAAGTGTTACCGCTAAAGCAAAAAAAATATTCGGTAAACCCGCGGAACCATTTACGGATTACCGTGACGGAAAAACCTACAAAACCGTAAAGATCAATAATAAAATATGGCTGGCAGAGAATCTAAATTATGATGCCGGAGATGGTTGTTATTGCTATGGCGATCAATCTTATAAGTGTGATGAATACGGTAGATTGTATACATGGGAAGCAGCCAAAAGGGCTGTACCGCAGGGCTGGCGATTGCCCACCAAAAGTGAATTTGAAGATTTAATAAAGTATATAGGAGGGGAAAGTAGTGCGTGTAAAGAATTAATACCCGGAGGTGGCGCTAGGTTTCACGCCTTGTTTGGCGGTTGGCGCAACTACGATGGTGATTTCGACTACATTGGCAAGACCGCCTACTTCTGGTCGGCGTCGGAGTACGGTGCTGGTAACGCGTGGAGCCTGTACGTGGACTCCGTTTACCAGGAAGCCGGCATGTACGGCTACATTCGGGGTATCGCGTTTTCGGTTCGTTTGCTCAAGGATTAATTGACTATTTGTCCATTTGACTATTTGGTTTCAGCTCAAACGCGAAGCGTTTGAGCTGGAAAAAATTTTTATGACCAATTACGATTAATTATCCGTTTTCAAAGCAGGGAATATGTGCGCGACTTAAAAGCTGCGGTAACAAAAAAAACAATAAACCCTAGCCGCAACCTTTAAATTGCGCGTAACCATAAGAAAGAATGAAAAAAATGTAAATAAACCGGACACAGCGGTTAGCGGTCAGAGTCGGACTTGGTTACGGCCGGTCCGAGAGAACCCGATTAATCCAATAACCCTCTTGTCCCGATGAATCAGGACGAGGAATCAAAGATGACGGGATTGCAATTTCAATTCCGCCACAAATCCAGCGGTTATTTTTAAAGAACGCCTTGTTTGGCGGTTGGCGCAACAACAATGGTAATTTCAACAACATTGGCAAGAACGCCAACTTCTGGTCGGCGTCGGAGAACGGTGCTAATAACGCGTGGAACCTGAACGTGAACTCCGATAACCAGAAAGCCAACATGAACAACAACAATCGGAATAACGCGTTTTCGGTTCGTTTGCTCAAGGGCTAATCCCCGCGTGTCCGGTCTTATTTTTTGTACACGGTGACACGTCACTGCTTTGAAAGCGGCATCGAGATGCCGTAAACCAAAAATAGGCGCGACCTTTAGGTCGCGTATAAACGGAATAATAACGAGTATCGAAAAATTGATAGTTGCGCCCTTCAGGTCGTGGCCATATCGTATTGTAAAAAACGTCATGAAAAAGAAATGTTGTGTTCTGTTTGGATTGGGTAATCTTTTCTACCGGGTATATTTAATTTTTTAAAATGGTAGGCGCGACCTTTAGGTCGCGTATAAACGGAATAATAACGAGTATCGAAAAATTGATAGTTGCGCCCTTCAGGTCGTGGCCATATCGTATTGTAAAAAACGTCATGAAAAAGAAATGTTGTGTTCTGTTTGGATTGGGTAATCTTTTCTACCGGGTATATTTAATTTTTTAAAATGGTAGCCGCGACCTTCAGGTCGCGTATAAACGGAATAATAACGAGTATCAAAAAATTGATAGTTGCGCCCTTCAGGTAAGTACGCAACCTGAAGGTTGCGGCTACAGGATGTATTTGATTTTTATAAATTGATAGATTACGTAAACACCATGCAAATCGAACGGCTTGATTTTAACTAAATAACGAATAACGCATTACGAATGATGAAGTTGAATTGCCTTCAACATTCGAAAATCATATATTCAGCGTTCGTTATTCGTGTAGGCTGAAAATTTACACCCACCCTCTCAGCTTGCAGACTTCCGCCACGCGGGCCACGCCGACCACCATTGCGGCCAATCTCGGATGGACCTTTTTCTCAATCATGGCCTGGTGGACGGTGCGGTAGGCGTTGGTGATTTTTTCATCGAGCCGCTTATGCACGGTTTCCTCATCCCAGAAGAAGGAATAACTGTCCTGCACCATTTCAAAATAGGAAACGGTCACGCCGCCCGCGCTGGCGAGGATATCCGGGATGACATGGATGCCTTTCTGATTCAGGATCAGGTCCGCTTCCGGCGTGGTGGGGCCGTTGGCGAGTTCGCACACGATTTTCGCTTTTACCTTAGGCGCGATGTCCTGCGTGATGGAGTTTTCCAGGGCGGCGGGGTAAAGAATATCCGCGTCGAGTTCCAGTATGGAATCCCGCGGGATGGATTTCGCGCCGGGGAAATTTATAACGGATCCGGTTTTGAGTTTGTGCGTGACCAGTTCTTTGGCGTTCAGGCCGTCGGCGTTGAAAATGGCGCCGCGGGAATCGCTGACGGCGACGAGTTTACCGGTGCCAAGGATGTCCTGATGCAGTAACGCTGCCCGCTGGCCGGCATTGCCGAAACCCTGAATGGCAAAAGTTTTAGGTTCAACGTTTAATTTTTTGCACGCTTCGCGGACGGCAATAACGCCTCCGCGGGCGGTGGCGTCGCGCCGGCCTTCGGTGCCGCCGATGGGACGGGGTTTATCCGTTAGCACACCGGGATGGTGCCGGCCGATGATGGTTTCGTACTCATCCATCATCCAAGCCATGATTTGCGGGTTCGTATAGACATCCGGCGCGGGCACGTCTTTTTCGATGCCGATCATCGGCGCGATGGCGCGGATGTAGGCGCGGGAGATCCGTTCCAGTTCGGTTTCGGACATGTTCTTGGGATCGCAAAGCACGCCGCCCTTGCCGCCGCCGAGGGGCAGATCCACGACGGCCGTTTTCCAGGTCATCCACGAAGCCAGCGCGCGGATGACGTCCACGGTTTCGTCGGGATGAAAGCGGATGCCGCCTTTCGCCGGGCCGCGCGCGTAATTATATTGAATACGCCAGGCGTGAAACACCTGCACTTTGCCGTTGTCCATCCGGACCGGAAGCGTGAATTTATATTCCCGCTGCGGCCATTGGAGAAAATCGACGGTAGCCGCGTCCAGATTGAGAATGCGCGCCGCCTGAACGACTTGTTCCTGAGCGACATGAAAAGAATTGTATGATTCCATAAGACACCTTGTTGGTTTCGGGTTATTGCTTTTTTTGCTGATCGGGCGTCAGGCCGTCCGGATCATAAGCGTCAAGGACGATGCGGTACCAGCAGCTTTTGCACATCAGCGCCCGGTCCACATTGAGCAGAACCTGCTCCCACGGGCTCAATTCCCGGCCGCAATGCGGGCATTGCGTAAAAGTCTTTGGTTTTTTCGGGTCGTTGGTATCCAAGTTACACCTCCGGTTTCAGTATAATTCCTTTATTCTGATGGCCGTTCATTTTAATCGTCAGGGGTTTGTCGAGATGAATGAGTTTGGTAAATTCGCGCGTCTGCTCGGCCGGCTGGGCGCTCAGCCAGTCCCAGTCCACGTAACCTTTGCCGCTGTGCGGGTCTACGGTGAAATAACCGATCATGAACGACGTGATATTTTGAAAGAAATGCGAGCCCTGCGAGGGCGTAACGGCCATTTCCTTAAACCCGGATTCAATAATGGCGCGCGCGCCCGCGATTTGATCCCAATTAACGGGGATGCCGAGCCACGGGTCCATCGATCCCCAGCGGCCGACTCCGATGAGCAAATAGGGCCGTTTGGCATCGACGAGAAACGAATTGAACCAACTGACTTCCTGCGCCACGTCGCGGCTCCGCGCGCGTTCGTATTTATGATAATCCACAGCCACGATGTCGTAAACGTCGCCGATGGTTCCGTTGCCCAGCACCTGTTCGCTGACGCACAGGATTTGTTCCTGTTTAAAATCTTCCAGCTTCCAGTGCTCGGTTTCACGGCTCAGCACCAGGGGGCGCATTTGCAGCATGCCGAATTCCTTGGGCTTGCCGCGCTCGACGGCCATATTGACCGCAAATTCAATCTCGACCGGCGTTCCCATACCCCACTGGCCCATGTCCAGCAGTAAGTTGAGTATCGACGGCAAAGGAAATATTTTATGTTTCAGGATGGGTGAAAAATTAATCACCCGGATGCCGGGCCGCGAAATGCCGTCATAAATGATCTGGTTTTCCGGGGAATAGGTGGACGCCGTATAGCCCAGCGTGCCGTCTTTTTCCGCCACGCTCAGGTCGAACGATTCGACCTTCAGATCGTGGGTTTCAAACGTCTCGTCGAAATGTTTGTCGAGTTTCAGCGCGAAGAAATGATGCTGGCTGTTGTCGAGGGCTTCCTTAATGGAGAACTGGATCATATCGGCCGGGTACTTCGGGCAGAACCGGGCGGTGTTGCCGCCGTCCACAACCGTTTTGCCGAGGCCGAGCGCGACCGATACAATGCCGTCGGAGGCTTTCTGCGGCGGTACGGGGTAGAAGTTATGCGATTTGGCCACGCCCGAAAACGTCGGGTAGAAACGGTTCTCATACGCATGGCCGACAATGCGCTGGATGATGACCGCCATCTTTTCCTCTTCAAGCCGGTAGGTGGTCAGTTTGATGTAAGCCTTGGCCGCTTTGTAAAAGGTCGAAGCGTATACCTTCTTAATGCTCGTCAGCAGGTCGTTCAGGCGGATCAGCGGATTGTGATGCGAGTTGGGAATCATGTAGGTTTCATATACGCCGGCGAAAGGATGGTACTGCGAATCCTCAAGAAGACTGGAGGAGCGGATTGCGAGCGGCGACCGGACCACCTGCAGAAACGCGACCAGCTCGCCGAGAATATCCTCAGGAAATTTCTCCGCCTCAATAAACCGCCGCGTGATTTCCATGTCGTCGTCGCAGTTGATGGCGAACGATTTGAGGTTATTTTCTTCCATGAACGCGTCGAACACGTCGGTACCGAGCGCCACCGCGGCGGGCACATACACCTGAACGCCCTCAAACCGGTCGCGGACGTTATAGTCGTTGATTAACGTGTTTACGAAACCGAGACCGCGGGCTTTGCCGCCCAGCGAGCCGTCGCCGATGCGCGCGAAACTGTTGTTGGGATCGAACGTATCCTTGCTGAAGTCGGTGATCACCCCTTTGAGCCGCATCAGCCGGTAGGCGATGATGGAGCGAATCAGGTCCTCGCGGAGGTCCCGGATGGATTCGTAATCGGTGGTCTTGCGCCGGCGCATCATGTGCGCCAGGCCAAATTCGGTGCGGGCTTTGAACCAGTTGGAAAAATGATTCTGTTCGGCATGAAACCGGATGCTTTCGTCCGGTACGGTGTGGAGTTGTTCCTCCATGGTCTTGAGATTGTTGGCCCGGCCCACTTCCACGCCTTCGGGCGTACGGAAGATAAAATCACCGAAACTGAAATACTGATTCATAAACTGGCTAAGTTCCCGAAGGAGCAGCGGCGAATCTTTCTGGATATAGGTGACGCCCAGTTCCCGCGCCTCAGGCTCGTAAGCGGGATTGTTGGACTGCAGGAGGATTGGCATTCGCGGAAACAACGCCTTTACCTGCCGCGTGAACTCGAATCCGGCCCGTAGGTGTTCCTTGCCGTTTTTGGGGAAATCAATATCGGAAATAATGCCCAGTATAAAATCCTTGTACGTGTCAAAATACCGCCAGGCTTCTTCATACGAACGGCAGAGAATGATCTTCGGCCGCGCGCGCATACGCAGATACTTATGCGTCAGGTTAATGCCCTCCGAAATCAGCCGCTGGGAGTGTTTCAGGATCTCGGTGTAAATAAGCGGCAGGTAGGACGAATAAAACCGCACGCTGTCCTCGATGACGAGCACGACCTGCACGCCGGCGATGCGGGTGTCATTTTCCACGTTCATCCGGTCTTCCAGCGACTTAATGATTGCGATGATGATGCGGAAATCGCCCTGCCAGATGAAAATGCCGTCGAACACGGACGTGTCGTTTTCCTTCAGCAGGGTCTGCAGTTCGCGGTTATCAAAGGACAGCAGGACGATCGGGATGTTCAGCCCGGCCTTGCGCACCTCCGCGGCAAGTTGCAACGCATCCATGTCCTCGATATGCAGGGTCGTGATAATCAGGTCGTAACGGTTTTCCTTTTTTGCGAGCGCAATAGCCTCATGCCCGCTGGAAGCGCGGGTCAGTTCCGGCGAATGGCTGAGGTTAAGCCCCTGATACTCGTTACGGATTAACTCATACAAACGCCCGTCCGCCTCAAACAAGTACAGGTCATACAGACTGGAAACAAGCAGGACATCCCGTATGCGGGATCGCATCAGATTCTGGAACCCCTGAAACCGGGTGCCGTAACCGTGTTCCACCCAGACTGTCTCAAGCGTATCTTTTTTTTCGGTATTTTCCATTACTTTATGTCCGGATATTGGTACTGTAAAGACGCTCAGAAAAACACGTAAAATATAAGCTTTTTTTTGCCTGATAAACAACAAAAAAAGACAAAGGTTAACGCAAAAACAACCCATTAATAAATAAGAAAATAATCAACCTTTTTTATTGACAAAATGTTAAAAAATATGTAAGTTAAAAAGTGGAATAAATATATTATTCGACAGTTATTGCGATACGATAAATACGATAAAACAAAGCAAACTCAAGGGAGGTATTATGAAAGTTCCTGTAACCAAAGCGCTGATGATGCTGAGCCTCTTCGCTTTTCTGATTCTCGTCGGCTGTACTTCTTACGCCAACAAAGAGGAGTTACAGCAGTTGGATGAGCGTAAAGCCAAAGTGCAATCCATGCGACAGCAAGTCCAGACGCTGACCAATGAAAAAGCTAAGTCCGAAAAAGAATTGAACCAGAAAAAGCAAACACTGGAGAATGCCAAGAAAGAAAAGGAAATGGTCCTAAAACGCCTCCAGGAAATTGAAAAAGCCAATCAGGGCGGCAACTAAAAAAAGGATAACAAGGAGATAACATATATGAAAATAATCAATGTAGGACTGATGTTCCTTGCGATGCTGGTGTTTACCGGGACTGTATTCACTCAGGAAGTCAAGATGAAAAAAGAAGACTGGACTAATGAGATGAGCGGTCTTGGCCAGCAGCAAAGCCAGTTGCAGTATGAAATTGATAGTCTGAACAAAGCTATCGCCCAGAACAAAGAAGAAGGCGAGAAAATTGACAAAGAAACCGAAGACACCTGGAATGAAATCTATGCCGCTATCGGTACGGATAAGGCCGGCGTGGAAGCCATGAAGAAAACTCTGGCCGAACTTGAAACGCGTATCAATGACTACGCCAAAATGAGCGATGAATCTCTGAGCAAGATTATAGATTCTTTATTGGTACCGCTCAAGAATGAAGTGGACATGAACAAAAAAGATAAACGTTACGCGTTGACCGAAATTTACAATAAGGTCAACGACCTGTCCAACCGGGCCGATCAGCTCATTCAGCGCGGCAGGAGTTATACGCCGCCGAAACCGCGTCATGACACCTATGTGGTCGTGCTGGGCGACTATCTCTGGAGAATTTCCGGAAAGAAAGACGTGTATGCCGATCCGTTCCAGTGGATGAAGATTTATTCTGCCAACCGCGACCAGATCCGCAATCCGGATTTGATTTATCCCAATCAGTCGTTCCTGATTCCGCGCGCCGTGGAGCAGAACGAATACTGGGTGGAACGGGGCGACTACCTCAAAGGCATCGCGCAAAAAGTGTACGGCAATCCGTCGGCCTGGGTGAAGATCTACAACGCCAATAAGAAGATTATCGGCGAAGATTCCAGCCGCATCTACCCGCACACCATCCTGATTATTCCGAAAGACTAACTGCGGAGAACGCCTTTACAATGGCTGTTCTGAAATAAGGATTTTGATAAAGCTCTTGATCGCCGCCGGCGGTCAGGAGCTTTTTGTTTTCAACCTAATGATTAAGGAGACACCGATAGAAAACGATGAAAAGACGCTGAAGGTCGGTGGGGTGGACCCGCTGATACTTTTCGGACCCAATGACCAGAATCTGCGCCTGATTGAAAAAAATTTCAGCGCCCGCATGACGGTTCGCGGCGAGAACGTCCATCTGCAGGGCGATCGGCTTGATCTGGAAATGATCGAGGAGATATTTACCGAACTAATGTTCTTATGCAATAAGAAACGCGTCTTAGACCGGATTGACGTGGAAACGATTATTCGTAGCGTCAAATACGGCGAGAACGGCCGCCGCAACGGCAACGGCATTAACGGTAATCACGAACCGCATCCCAAGCATCTGGATTCGGTGGTTTTATTTACCCACCGCGATGTTATTGAGGTTAAAACGTCCGGACAGGCCGAATATGTGAAACAGGCGCGCAAGAACGACATTGTGTTTGCTATCGGTCCGGCCGGAACGGGTAAAACCTATCTGGCGGTCGCGTTGGCCATCTCCGCGCTGAAGAACAAGGAAATCGACCGCATAGTCCTCTCGCGGCCTGCCGTCGAAACCGGCGAAAGCCTCGGCTTCCTGCCCGGCGACCTGCGCGATAAAATCGACCCCTACCTCCGGCCCCTGTACGATGCCCTTGCCGACATGATTCCCTCCAACAAACTCTCCAAGTTTACGCAGGAGGGCGTCATCGAAATCGTGCCGCTGGCTTATATGCGCGGCCGCACGCTGAACAACGCTTACGTCATCCTCGATGAAGCGCAGAACACCACGCCCATGCAGATGAAAATGTTTCTCACGCGCCTGGGCAACAATTCCAAGGCGATCATCACCGGCGATATCACGCAAAGCGACCTGCCGCGCGGCATGTTCTCGGGCCTGCGGGAAGTCGTCGATATCCTCCAGGGCATCGAAGGCATCGCGTTTGTCTATTTCAATAAAAGCGACGTCGTCCGCCACCGGCTGGTTCGCGAGATTATCGAAGCCTACGACCAGTTCGACGATTCGAAGAATCATTCAAAGAAGAACCAGTCCTCGGATCCGTAGGGGCACCAGAGGCCATTTGCCCATGAGCACCGGCCGGCCTTTTTTAACCAATCCCTGGAATAAGAAATTTCCCCAGGCGTTATCCGTATAGATCTATAATATACGGAGTTTTGGTGCTTCTGAAAAAATCATCTCAACCTTATAAAGTGGCGGTTATCGGATCGGGTCCGGCCGGTTTTTATTCCGCGTACCATTTGTTTCTGCAAGCCCGGAATGTTGTAATTGACATGTTCGAACGTCTGCCAACGCCCTACGGATTGGTTCGTCACGGCGTCGCGCCGGATCACCAGTCCGTAAAATCTGTGTGCGGCGTGTTTGAATCGGTAGCGTCCAATTCCGGTTTCCGATTTTTCGGCAACGTGGAATTCGGCCGGCATTTTTTGAGAAGCGATTTAGCCAGGCATTATCATCATGTAATTTATGCTGTCGGATCGCCCGTTGACCGCCGTCTAAATATTCCCGGCGAGACGCTCCCCGGCTTTCATACATCCGGAGAATTTATCGGATGGTATAACGGGCATCCCGGTTTTTCGGAACGCCATTTTAACCTGAACGTGACGGATGTGGTCATTATAGGCAACGGTAACGTAGCCCTTGATGTCGCACGCATTCTTTTGCTTCCACTGGATCGTCTTAATAAAACCGATATGGCGGATCATGCTTTGAATGCTTTTAAACGGCGGGCGATACGCCGGGTACATATTCTTGGTCGCCGCGGGCCGGAACATGCTGCTTTCAATTTTGCGCTGCTCAACGAGTTCAGGGAAATTCCTGATTTACGCGTGCGTATAGCCGGCATAAACGCTAAGGATAAAGATTGGCTGGCTGCTTCCGGGAAAAAAAACATAGAAACCCTGCGTGATATTATCAATTGTGAGGCCCCTGGCAGCCGCGCGGAACTGATATTTCATTTTTATTCCAAACCGGAGCGCGTCATCGGGGAAGGCCGCGTATCGAGCGTTGCCGTTGTTTCGCCACCGGCAGCTTCGTGGATTATACCGGCAGGACTTGTTATTAGCGCCATTGGTTCTACCGGAGAACATCTTCCGGGCCTGCCTTTTGATTATCAGCGGGGCATTATACCCAATATAAAAGGGCGCGTTCTGGATCCGTTGAGTAATAACATCTATGCCGGCGAATATGTAGCGGGCTGGATTAAACGTGGCTCCAACGGGACTATCGGGCACAACAAACCAGACGCTATGGAAACCGTAACCAGCATGTTGGAAGATTACCGGTCCGGTCGTTTTATGCCCGAACACCATGATGCCGAAAACCAAACAGATTTTTCACAGATTTCAAACCTTACCACGGTATTTAACTTTGATAACTGGCGCATGCTTGATACCCTGGAAAAACAAAAAGGGACCGTCCTTGGACGGCCCCGAGTAAAATTTGTTGCGCTGAAGGAAATGATTCGCGCGCTTGCGATAGACGGTTTATCGTAATAAATTCATTTTTCGCGTCTTAACCACGGATCCGGCTTCAAGCCGGCATAAATAAATTCCGCTCGCAACGGCCTGACCGGAATTATTTTTTCCGTCCCAAACCGCTTGATACTCTCCCGCATCCTGAATGGTATTAACTAAAGTTCGGACCGGCTGGCCCAGAATGTTATAAACCGTCAGAGTAACAGGAAGACGTTCCGGCAGGGCGTAGCGGATGACAGTGGACGGATTGAAAGGATTCGGATAATTGGAGTATAATTGCACGAAGTGCGGACGGCTTTCCGCATCGTTAATGGCGGTGAACGGAATCGTATGCACATCCCGCAGAATCCACTGCTGGGGATCAAGCTGAACGTCCGTCGGTTGTTGGTTCAGCATTATCGTAAAAATCTGATCCTGCTGGTTGTTAAACACGGTAACCGTGGTATCGCCGCCGCTGTAGATGATTTTTATATCAACCGGCATGGTGAAAAAGGCAGGCGACGGCGTGTTGACCGTCTGCTGAATGCGCACCTGCAATTCATATTGATTACCCGACGGATTGCTCACCCAACCGATGCCGTAGTTCGGGTAATTCTCCCCGTAAATCCATTCGGAGAAGAAATAATCCAGGTCCATGCCGCTCACGGTTTCGGCCACCGACTGGAAATCCTCGGCTACCGCGGTTTTAAATCGGTAGTTGTTGTCCAGCGCGTAGGTTTTCATGATATTGAAAAAGTTGGAATCGCCCACGACATGCCGCAGCATGTGCAATACGCACGCGCCCTTGCAATAAGTCAGATACCAGTCGAAAATAGTATTGTCGCTTGAAATATCCTGTAACCAGATAGAGCCATCCGCCCATTTGGCTTGATTAAGGTTGTAATTCATTTCATCCCAGTAACTGCTGTTACCGTATTTGCGTTCACCGTACAACGCTTCGGAATAGGTGGCGAAGCCCTCGTTAATCCATATATGATGCCAGTCGCGGCAGGTGATCATGTCGCCGAACCATTGATGCGAGAGTTCATGAGCAATCGTAAACTCACTGGAGGTTCCTGTGGTAGTCATGGTCTGGTGCTCCATGGCGCCACCCCAGCCGAACTGGCAATGGCCGTATTTCTCATTAATGAACGGATACAGTCCGTATAAGTCGGAAAAAATTTCCAGCATACCGACAGTTTTCGCCAGAGCCGTACTCCATGAAGAAAAATTAGCCGGATAAATATAGTTTAGTATCAGCATGGAATCTGTGGGTGTATAATAAAAATAATTCCGGCTTTCTGCATAGTTGGTAAATGAAACCGAAATCAGATAATTGGCTATAGGATAACGGGTTTTCCATTTATAGGTGTGGGTTGTATCAGACGGATAGGAAACCGTGTCCACAAGAATACCGTTGGATCCCACCTTGTAGGCCTGATGGCAGTTAATCCATATATCGGCGGAGTCGGCTTTATCTTTGGGATCGTCCTTGCACGGCCACCAGTCCGGCGCGCCGTACGGTTCGCTCAACGTCCAAACGACCTGCTGTCCGTTCTGTGTGGAGAATATAAAACTACCGAAACCGCTGGATCCCGGCACACCGCGGTAATAAATTATTAACTCAAACGTTTCATCAAGTGCGTAGGTCTTATCCAGGGTAATATTGAGTACATTGGAGGCATGAGAAAAAGCCAGCAATCCGCTGTTGTTTTTGACTGAATCAACCGTTAATACATTTTGCAGGTCTAATAATACATTGTTTAAAGCATTTATCGTACTTTTTCCCTTTATGGTCACGGAGCCTTTAATATACTTGGGCCGCGGCGGCACCGTGATTTTTAAATCCAGTTTATAATACGTCACATCAATATTCTGGTCGCCCGGGTAGCTTTTGGCCCATTTTTCGATTTTCTGCGTGTTAAGGAATTTTGCTTTTTCGCTTTCCATCAACATTTGTTTTTCCCAGATACGCTCGCGATGGAGTTCCTGTGAGAACATGTTACCGGATGGGATTAAAATCGGAATAAGAAGTAAAAATAAGTACCGCATGGGTTATCCTTGTTTTTTGAATGGTGTTTATAGTATAAGGGTATTATTATTTAACGTGCCATCAACATTAAAAGTTACATAAATAAACCGCCAGGATTACTTTACAAGTATCATTTTTCTTGTTTTCACAAATTCCCCCGCCTGCAGACGGTACAGGTAAACGCCGTTGCTGACTTCGTTTCCATAATGGTCGCGGCCGTTCCATACGACAGTGTATGGGCCGGCCGGCTGTTCCCGGTCCACCAACGTATAGACTTCCTGCCCGAGGATGTTGTAGATTTTAAGCGTCACCTTGCTGTTCACGGCCAACTGATAACGGATTACCGTGGAAGGATTAAACGGATTCGGGTAATTCGGCATTAATTCAAATTGACCGGGCCGTGAATCATATTCGGAAACACCAACGGAAGAAGTAACCGTCATCTGAACCGGAACACCGGTAACCGTGTGGAGTGTGTCATTGCTGATCACAAGAATATCGGTCGTGTAATGGCCGGCGGGCAGTCCGGATTCGGCGGACAGACGAACCGATATCTGTAAATCAGCGCCGGCGCTTAACAGGCCGGCTCTCGGCGTAATCGTCAGCCATGATGTGCCGGCCGTATCCATGATAAAAAATTTAAAATCGCCGGGGCCGTTGTTGTGAAGCCAGACATGGACGGTGATGAAGCCGTTTTCAGGAACGGTATCCGTAACGGCCAGCGGCGCCAAGTTCACCTGCGGCTGGAGTTCCGGCAGTACAATCAGGTAATAGGGATATTTCATTACTGACTGATTTTGATCATTGGTTTTTAATATGGCGGTAGCCTGATAACTGCCGGGCGGGACGGACCCCAGCGTCATAAAACTGATTAAGCCGGATGCCGCCGGCGACAAGGTGTCGCCGGGGAGGTCCATGCTGAACCATGACGGATCTTTTTCCGTGCCCAGCCTTCCGTGGCCGAGATCCGGCGCCGCGTCGGGGATATGCTTCGGCTCGTAATCTTCAAACGAAAAAATATCAAATGTCGAATCCACTTCGATGAAACCGGAGGCGAGGTTGATAGTGTTATCGGTGTCAATTGACGAAAGAAGAGTGACGGTGAAACGCACCTGATTTCCGGATCGGGTTATGCCCGAAAGCGCGGCGCCCGCGATTTCGACGGTATCACCGGCCCATTTAATCAGTACCGCCGGAACAAAAAGAGTTTGGTACTGATAATACAGGCTGGGCTTGGTGGTGAAGATCAATTCGTACTCTGAGCCCACATCGGTATTGCTTACACCCAGATTGGCGAGCGGTGGATACATTCCGGTCATGAAATCCTGATCCGTATCCAGAGAAATCACACCTACCATATTCGTGTCCACCGGCGCGCTGAACGTAACCGTACACGGCATGGTGGTGAGGATAAAGGTATTGATCGAAAGGTCGATGCTAACGGCATCCGGGTACGTCAAGCCGGGGATGTTATGCGGTCTCCCGTTGAAATCATTGGCCGGATCGGTCGTTACCGTCGATTCCATCCAATCGCCCAATTCCGGAGAAGCATGAGCGGCCAGGGTTGAAAGGTCCGCCGGGAACGGAGCGCTTTTCAGTTTGCGCCAAACGTCTTTGAGCTTTGCGGAATGAAAATTTTTCGTTGCAGATTTTTTTGACTGGAACGCGTGATGTTTCGTGCTGGTCGGTAGGCCGAAGGTGTCTTTCAGGGTAACGATAAGGCTTTGGTTACCGATGTTCGTGAGCGCCAACTGATTAAACGCTTCTCCGCCGACATGAATCGTGTCGCGGAATAAAGTTATAGTATCGATGAACAATGTCGGTTTGGCGGCGGTGTCCCATATCGGGAGATAATCAACGAAACCTAACGTGTCGATATCCGTGTTATGAACGATATATCTTTCGACCGAATCGCGGATAACGGAACCCCAGAAATTATTTTCCGCCCTGATAGGTTGCGGAGTATTGTTATAAAGCGCAAACGTTTTACCGCTATTACCGTTGTTGTAAATAATATTGTGTCCGTTGTCAAAATCAGACAAATTGGACAGGTCTCCCAAAATCGGCTGCGCTTTTCCCTGAATCGTAATGCCCCATAGATTTCCGTTTATGGTATTGTTTGATACAATTAATTGATTAGCGGATGCATTTCCGTTGAAATTGATGCCGCTGCCACCGAGATTCGGATTATTCTGGATATTGTTGTTTTCAATCCGGTTATTCAAAACAAGCCCCGAGACGGGGTAACCCAGAAAAGCCATTCCGTAACGGTTATTAAATATATGATTATTTTCCACACGGCATAATAACTGTCCGGTTCCCGTAAGATTCGAAATGCCGATACCGCCGGCGTTGGTATAAAGGCCTTCGATAAGGTTGTCCCGGATGATGAGGGTGTCCGCTGAGCCGGTGCCCAGGTTTATTTGAGGATAGTTGCCGTTGGATACATCATTGTGGTAAATATGATTAGCGATGATTTTCGGCGAGGCCGCGGCGTTGGCGCTGGACATGATGGCGGCGCGGTTGTTCAAAAAAAAGGTGCAGTTTTGTATGACCGGATTGCATTGAAGGATATCCAGGGCGCCGGATGCATAAGCCGATCCGTTTTTTCGGAATGTGCAGTACTCAAAAATCATGTCGGAACCGATAATCTTGTTTCCTCCGCCGAATTCAAACCGCGCATGACGCATCCATGACGATGGCGAATTGTCAAAACGGAAACCGGCATAGTTAGCGGTTGTGTCAATTGCCGTGAAAATAACCTCCTCCGGCGGATCCACCAGCATGATTCCGGTTACCGTTACGGTACAGGCAGCGGCGATTTTAACCGTGACATTTTGCAGGATGCTCAGCGTATCGGTCGCGGACAATGTTAGGTTACTATTAAAAAAATAGATTTCCGGGCCGCCGGTTACCACTCCTCCGGAATACGCGACCAGACTATCCAAAGTCCAGCTTTTATGATTACCCGGTGTGGCATACTGGGCGTCGGCTGAGTGAAAAGAAAGTAAAAACGCCAACACATAGAGATAGTGTTTCATATTGAATCCTCTTACATGAATGATTATTCTTTATAACACACTTTGTTTCTGCCGGCGCCTTTGGCCTGGTAGAGTTGTTCGTCGGCTTTCTGAATCAGTTCTTCCGCGGACTGGGCGTCATCGGGGAACGTAGCGACGCCGAGACTGATGGTCAGGTCGCCGTTGGGTTGGGTGTCTTCGTACGGAAAATGCTCATCCTGCACGACCTTGCGGATTTTTTCGGCGAGTTTGACGGCCGCGGCTTTGGGCGTTTCCGGCAGGATAAAGACAAACTCCTCGCCGCCGTAGCGCGCCACCACGTCGCTGCTACGGATGTTGGAACGAAGCAAATCGGCCAGCTTGCGCAGAATCTTATCGCCGGCCGGATGACCGTGGGTGTCGTTGTAATGCTTGAAGAAGTCGATATCAATCATAATCAGGGACGTTTTGCTCCAGTGACGCTTGGAGCGTTTGATTTCACGGTCAAGCTGGCGGCCGAACGAGCGGTAATTGTACAATTCGGTGAGCCCGTCGGTGATAGCCTGTTTTTCGGCAAGCAAATAGGCCTCCTTAAGATCTTCGTACAGTTGGATGGTTTCGAGCGTCAGCCCGACGGTGCGAACGAACGACTGGAGCATCGGCCGTGTGTTCTCGTTGAGCCGCTGGTTGCTGATGCCGAGCGCCAGAATACCGCGCAGGCTGTAATGACAACACCGGAAATAATAACTGCTGATATCCCTGAGGCGCGATTCAAACATCATGTCCTTAGGATCCAGTTGGCTGAGTTGTTTGGTCCAGTAATGGCTGTCTTTGTTAATGAAAGCCGGGCAGTCGTTGTTATCGCAGTCCCATTCTGCCTCGCCTTTGGGACGGCCCTGTATCGGCAGAAAGTAGAGCGTATCCGTCCCGTAGGCCTTCAGGATCGACCGGATATGCGCGCCCAGCTCTGCATCCACCCGTTCGGCGGCCTGAATCCAGATGGCGTCCACCAGCAGCGGCTCCTGATAATAAACCAGGTCAAAGAAGGGGTTGCGGTGAATATAAATGCGTCCACAGTCCGTCGGCGCCAGCACGCGGTGATGCGCACGCAGGTCGAGTGAAATCGTTTCCTGATTGACCAGATACAGTCCCGCGCTGGTCAGATGCAGGTGCTCGCTGATTAGCTTCGGTAAATCGTTGTAGAGGGCCTCGCGGCCGGGATAAGCGAGAATCTGGTTGGCCAGCATGTTCAGTTGCAGGAGATCCGCGTTGTTGGACTTGACCTCTTCGAGCAGTTGGTCTAACTGCTGATTGGTGGCCTGCAGCCGGTGATTGATTTCGTATAATTGCTGGATCTTGTCCGTGAGGCGCTGTACCAGCCGCTGCGTGTATTTACGCAGTTCAACGTTAGCGGTTACCGTGTCAAACGAAGGGGGCTCGATGACGCCGGTTTCCAGCGCGTTACGGATGTAATTCTCAAAATAATCCTGATCGAAAGGTTTAACGATATAGCCGTTGCAACCGGAAATGCCCGCCAACTGGCGTTCTTCTTCGGAACTCAGGGCTGATACCGCGACAATCGGTATGTGTTTCAGCGCATCCGTATGGCGGATTTTTGTTGTCGTCTCGAAACCATCCAGCCCGGGAAGCATGAGGTCCATCAGAATGAGATCCGGCGGATCGGCGAGGGCTTTGGCGTAACCCTCCTCGCTGGTATGCGCGGTGTGGATTTCCAGACCCATACCGCGGATGATGCGCGTCACCAGCGCCTGCGCCGTGAGATCGTCTTCGATGTAAAGGATTTTCTTGGACATGGAAACTTATTGACGCTGCTGGATGATTTTGGTCTCGCTTTCTTTTTCGTAAAACTCGCCGGTCTTACGGCTTTCTGTCACGGCGCCGAGCGTCTCGAACAATCGAGAAACATCTTCGCATGAAGCGCCTTTGATGCCGTGTATGGTATATTCTACGCGGCCGTCGGAATGAATGGTGAATTCGATTTCTTCCATGGGATTTCTTTTTTGTGGCAGGGTTAATTCCATTTGCGAAGAACCAGCCGTACCGATTTTTGATCGTCGGTGGTCTCCTTAACCAAATTGAAGCCGGCCTTTTTTGCTTCCGCGAGCACTTTATGATAGGCGTAACGCTGGGCAACCTGATCGATGAAGCGGGTATTTTTCTTCAGGATCATATCGTCGCCGGTAAGCTGATAGGCGCCGTCTTTGTCCAGGACAAACCCCACGATACCGAAAGGGGTTTTCACAGCGAGGTCCACCTCGAAAACCCTGTTCAGCAGTGTCTGGATTTTTTTTGTTTTAAGAATTTCACATTTAAGGTCCTTAAGCCCGGCTTCCAGATATAGCCGTTCCGTAAGGTTTGTTTTGAGCATGACGTATTTGGACATGAGAGGCTTTCTTTTTTTACGGAAGTCGTTAATTAATGCCGTTACCCCGAACGATGGACAAAGGTCGCGCCGGCCTGATGCGTGGGGAAGATGATGACTTCACCGATGTTTACGTGGGGCGGGCGTGTGGCGATAAATAAAATCGTTTCGGCGATATCTTCCGGTTTCAACGCTTTAATGTTCTCATACACTTTTTTGGCGCGCGTTTCATTTCCGCGGAACCGTACGATGCTGAATTCCGTTTCCACCAGTCCCGGATCCACGGAACTCACGCGGACGGGCGTATCCACGAGATCAATCATCAGGCCTTTACTGAGGGCGCGCACGGCGTGTTTGGTGGCGCAGTAGACGTTGCCGCCGGGATAAACTTCGTGGCCGGCAATGGATCCGAGGTTGATGATATGTCCGCGGTTTCTTCCGACCATGCCCGGAACCACCGCGCGGCTGACATAGAGCAATCCTTTGATGTTCGTGTCAATCATCTCTTCCCAATCATCCGGGGAAGCTTCATGCAATTTGTCTAAACCGCGGGCCAGGCCGGCATTGTTGATGAGGATATCAATGGCCGCCCATTCCTCAGGCAGGTTGGCAATGGCGGTTTCCACGGCGGCGCGGTTGGTGACATCAAGCGGTACGCTATGGCACCGGGCCGCATACCGCTTCATTAAATCCTCGGATAATACTTTCAGACGGTCGGCGCGCCGGGCGGTTAGAATGAGCTGGGCGCCTTCACGGGCAAAAGTTTCCGCGCAGGCCCTGCCGATACCCGCGCTGGCGCCGGTTATCAGCACAATACGGTTCTTAATGCTGTCAGACATAATTATCCTTTTACGTTTTATTTAACTCGGGAATGTAATACCTTCAGAAATACAAATCAAACGAAAACAGTAAAATTATTACGCCAAAATCTTTCAGCGCTTGATTAATGCTTTTTCATCCGCTCGTTCAACAGTTTAATAATTTCCGGAATATTCATTTCTTTGGCCAGTTGAATGGGTTTTTTAATGCTCCCTTTTTCAACCGGTTTGGTATCTTTATACTTAGTGCCCGGGGTAAAGATGTTTTGCTGATATTTTCGCGACGGCGTGTGGATGTCGGCGCCTTTGTCCAGCAAATGCCGGATTGCAAAGGTATCGCCCTGCATGATAGCCAGCATCAGCGGCGTGTAGCCGCGCCATTCCGCGTCATCATGAAAATGCAGAGCCGGATAGCGGTTCAAATCCGTTTCCATGCCGGACAGTGATTCCAGCAAAGCATGATCTTTGTACCAGAGCGCGGTGACCAGCAGGTTGTCTAATCCCAGTAATCCGAATCGGGTCGTGTCCACGGTGCGGAAATAGGCACTGTCAACAAGCGTGTCCGTAATCAGGCCGATACCGACGGAAAAACTGTCCGCGCTGATGAACTGATTGTCCGGCAGGGATATTCTGCCTTTGTAGGACGGAATGGTCATGTTTACAAAGGATGCGGTTTTTAGTGTCTGCAATTTCAGTTTGGGCAGGGTTTTCTGGATGATCCTGCCGATACGCCGGATATCACTGCAAGACAGGTCGGCTTGGGCAGAAACCGAAAAATGCCGGCCAAAGGTATACCCGATACGGCTGAGTTGTTCGGTAATCTGCGCCAGTTCAGCCTCAAACCGGCTCCAGTCCTGTTTGTTATTCTGCAGAGGGATGAAAACGGCGGCGACGTCGGGATAAGGCGAAATGGTTTTACGGGCGCGCGGCACAGTAACATTGTTACCGGACGGCACGGCCAGAGGGCCCCATAAACAAAGCTCATACGGCAAGGTAATCCAGATACCCTTGGCGGTAATATAAATATGGTGCCTCAGTCCGATAGGCTGGTCGGGCAGGCAAAGTGTGAGCTCGGATGCGGCCAGTTGGTTGAGCGGCTGCAACTGCACGTAGGTGAATCCACTGCGGAAACAGGTAAGTCCGATACGAAACAGATCGATAAACGGCTGTTCATCGCCCAGCGTCAGCAGGCACAGACGGTCGTATCGTACACAGCCGGTGTCTTCCATTTTGGTCAGGGCTCTATCGATGGAGTCTAATCGTTTGGCCAGCCCGGGGATATCGAATTGGAAAACGCCGGACTCATATCCCAGATGACCGATTGGTTTGCCATCCATGAAAATCAGCGAGTCCTTCGTGTCAATCCGCACAATTCCCGGATTTTGTTCCGTTTTACTGCAAGCCCCGATGATGAGTGGCATGCCAATTATGATGAGCAACAGATTTTTCATAAGACCTCCTTTACGAATGGTAAGAGATATCAATAGGGATATCGTTCGAAAGATTCAGACGTTTTCGGAAATAGAAAATTACAAATAGAAATCCGCAAGTCTTTATTCGCTCTTTCCGATCCTTAAATAGGGGACAGCGGGTACGCCGCTTATGATTGTGAAACGCGCGTCCGCGTGCGGCTTTTACGGAGATGATTAATCACGCTCCGAAAATCTTTTGGAAGCTCCGCCTGAACAGTTATCATTTCTCCGTTTGTATGCTGAAAGCGCAGCGAAGCCGCATGCAGGGTCAGCCGGGCGATAAGTGGTTTTTCCGGTTCGCCCTCCTTGAAACGGTAATCCGGCTTGAAATCGGACAGGTAAATACCGCGCGCGTTGCCGTACAGGGGATCCACAGCCAGCGGGTGCCCGATGGCCTTGAAATGCACGCGAATCTGATGGGTACGTCCGGTTTTCGGTGTGACTTCGGCAACAGAATAGTTTCTGAATTTTTCGATAATCCGGAATTCGGTATGCGCCGTTTTACCGTGATGATGAGAAATAATCATCCGGCCCGGGAATTTGGGATCTTCAGCGATCGGAAGGGTAATGATCTGGGCTTCTTGCGCCGGTAAACCGATGATTAGCGCCAGATAGGTTTTTTGAACGGTATGCTTTTCAAACTGGTGACACAGGTGTCGGTGCGCTTCGGTGGTTTTTGCGAAAGCAACCAGACCGCTGGTGTCCTTGTCAAGGCGGTGAACAATATATATTTCATGAAATCGTTCAGTAAGTATCTGGTAAAGACTAGGCGCATTGACGTCAAAGCGGTCCGGTATGGTTAGCAAACCCGGCGGCTTGTTGATGAAAACGTAATCAGCATCTTCGAATACGGTATCAGGATGTCGGTTTTTCATCGTTTGCTTTTTGTGTTTTCATTTTGGGCATTGCCAGCCGGGCAGCCAGCGCCGCGCCGATGATACCGGCCTCGTTGCGCAGTTGTGCAGGAACAATCCGGGCTTTAGCGGATAAATAGCTTAAAAATTTCTCATGTTCCTTGCTGACGCCGCCGCCCAGTATTATCAGGTCGGGGCTGAACAGGCGCTCCACATGTTCTAAATATTTGTTGAACCGCTTCGCCCATTTTTTCCAGGAAAGCTTTTCTTCAATGCGTACCGTTTCGGAGGCGTAGTGTTCGGCGATTTTATTTTTAATCAAAAGATGCCCGAGTTCGATGTTTGGAATCAGCCGGCCGTCGTAGAACAGCGCCGATCCAAGTCCCGTGCCGATCGTAATCATCAGCACTGTGGCGTGACAGCCTTTCCCCGCGCCGAATTTCATCTCCGCCAGTCCTGCCGCATCGGCGTCGTTAAGTACCGCCACCGTATCGCCGGTAATTTTCCGGATCAGCGCGGCGACATCGGTATCGATCCATGATTTATGGATGTTAGCCGCCGAACGGGCCACGCCGTTCTGAATAATAGCCGGAAAACCGCATCCGACCGGGCCCTGCCACTGTATCTGCCGGATTAATTCTTTAATGACTTTTGATACGGCCGCCGGCGTCGATTTTTCCGGCGTTTTGATTCGGATTCGTTCGGTGATTAATCTGCCTGAAGCTGTATTGACGATGGCCCCTTTAATGCCTGTACCGCCGACATCGATTCCAAGAATTTTCATAATGCCCTCTGAGATTAAATTCACTCAAATTTAATATATCCGCATGATTAATTACAAGTGATTTTATTGAATCCATCATCATTTTGTTAGCGGGCACTTAACGCGTTTTTGAAAATGCGCCATCTTTAACTGAAAA
>CAZSRX010000045.1:0-17475 GCA_964609675.1 uncultured Bacteroidota bacterium
CTATTTTTAGGCTTCTACAAGAAATCAAGAAATATTTTTCGGGGAGTGCCAGTTTTTATTTAATTCTTAAAAAATCGGGAAAAACTAGCACAAAGATATTTTTTCTCTGAGTGATTTATAAGACGAAAACAATACCCTGTTATCATTATTGTTTTGATTTCGTTTGATTTTCTATCGACATTATAAGATTTCGGCTTAACACTCTCAATCGTTTTTCTCCCTGATAGTGTTTATATCCAAGGGCGCGTTTTATAGATTCCAAGGCATACGATTGCCCGCCGTCGGTCTGACAGAGTGCTTCAGCGCCATAGTAATAGCTATAGGGCCATATCCACAAATATTCGTCATTGGACGCGGGGGTCTGAAGAATGATTTCTAATTGTTTGAGTGCCTCCTTAAATTGTTGACGGGTTATATCCAACCGCGCCATGTAATAGCGGCTTTCCATCAGGAGAACCGGCTCTATCTTCGGATCGGCCAGCAAATCATCCAGCAGCGGCTGGGCGTTTGCTGTATCGCCGGTGAGAACGAACCGCCGGGCTTTAATAAGAGTGCGTTCATGGTGAGAAATGCCGCTGGATAGCCGTGTTTTTAATTTCTTTTTCAGGGTTTCATCCCGGATTTCCTGATCGGCGGCTTTTTTGTAAAATGAAACTGCAAGCTCTCTGTTACCCGCCAATTCTGAGCATTCGCCGGAATAATAGAACGCATGCCCTTCGATCCAGCCGTCCATGGTCTTAAGGCGGCGATGATTGACGGTGAGCGATAAGGTTTGGCGGAAAAAATCCGTTGCGGCCGGATAATCATTGCGAAGGAGGGCCGTCCTTCCCAGATAGAATAGCGCCTGCATTCGCGCCGACGACCACCCCTGACCGCTTTCCGAAAGAACCTTACGAAAGCACCATTCGGCATCGTTCCATCTTTCTGCAAGATACAGCGTGTACCCTTTCTGCAAGATCAGGTATATATTAGCCGGATACCGAACCAGCAAACCGTTGAATATATCCAGCGCCTTTTCATATTCGCCTTCCTCGATATAGATGTTGGCGAGAATGAATCCCGCTTCCTGTCTCGCCATTTTACCCCGTCGGGAAACATCGGTAATCATATCCAATCCGCTTTCCCGGTCGCCTTTTACGCCAAGCACGCTGATGATCGTCTGAATCCATCCGGGAAGGGCGGCCGCATAATAATTGTATATACCAAGCGTCAGAAACGCATCGGTATAGGTATCGTCCATCCCGATAACTTTTTCGTGCAGGGACACGGCTTGCATTCCGTAATAAAAGGCCTTCAGCCACTCCCCGCGCGCCGCCCAGTAACGCCCAAGATTGCCGTATAGGCATCCTTCATAAAAATAGCCGTCCACATCCCGGCGTCGTTCCCGCTGATACATCCGGGCCTTTTCCAGCGCTTTTTCGTGCAACGCTCCGAATGCCTCATCATCCCATTCGTTATCATACCCCGAAACAATACGGAAAAATTTTGCGGAACATTTAAGATAATAACCAACCGGATGCGCCGGATTCAAATTTATCAGCGAATCGAAACACGCATCGGCCTTTACAAATTCAAGGTTATATACAGATTCCAAACCGCTGTTAGCCAATGAATCCATCAGCATATTATTGCCGGCTTTAATATTACCCCCTATAAACGAGAACGTCCCGTATAAGAGTATAATTACGATATTTTTTTTTCTGGCCATTCTCTGAATATTTATATGACAAATTTTCACTGACAAAATTTATACTTTAAAATTAATAAAAATACCTTGATATAATTATTGAGTCATTATATATTTAATATTATATTATTTATACTTTTATAGTAACTATTAGATTAGTAAATTTTGAAATCAAGTCAAGGAAAAATAATAGTACTTTGCGCGCCTTCGGGTGCGGGGAAAACCACCATCAAAAACCGGCTATTGCAGTTGGATCCGACAATTATGTTTTCAATTTCGGCGACCACACGTAAGAAGCGGGAAAATGAGCGGGACGGCAGGGATTATTATTTCATGAGCGAGGAAGAGTTTAAATCCCATATTGCCAATAATGATTTTGTGGAGTATAATTATCATTTCGGGAATTATTACGGTACGCTTAAAATGGCGATTGAGCCGGATTTAAAACTGGGCTGCAATGTCATTGTGGACGTGGACGTAAACGGCGCGCTGGCGTTCCGGAAGCTATATCCGGAGCAGGCGTTGCTGGTATTCATCATGCCGCCATCGCTCGATGAACTGAAACGGCGCCTGGAAGCCCGCGGAACGGAAACGCCTGAAAGCATCCAGCAGCGGCTGGCGCGGGTTAAAGAAGAGATGTCATACATCATTCAGTTTGATCATGTCGTGGTTAATGATGACGTGGAGCGGGCTACCAATGAAATTCTGGAAATCATCCGTCAGGGAAAATAAATGGCGGCACGGACTATAAACGCTGAAACGGTCAGAGATTTTATACTGGCCAGCGCGGAGACGGACATCGAAAAAAATCTACCGGCCATTGCCGAGTCGGTGGGACTGTGGGGGCGTTCGGATGCCGTGCTTCAGGTCACGCGTCAGATCATCAACATTGCGCCGTCCGATGTATCGGTGCTGATTGTCGGCGAAAGCGGCACGGGCAAAGACTTGGTGGCCAAGGCTTTACACCGGCTGAGTCCGCGGCGTAACTATCCGCTGGTCATTGTTAACAGCGGCGCCATCGCGGAAGGAATTCTCGAGAGTGAACTCTTCGGCCATGAGCGCGGCGCATTTACCGGCGCGGTTTCAGAGCGGAAAGGTTATTTTGAAACAGCCAACGGCGGCACGATTTTTCTCGATGAAATCGGCGAGATGCCCCTGACCACGCAGGTTAAACTGCTGCGTATCCTTGAGACCGGTGAATTTCTGAAAGTTGGCGGATCGGTCACTAAAAAATGCGACGTGCGGGTGATCGCGGCTACCAACCGCAATCTGGAGCACATGGTACGTAAAGGGGAGTTCCGTAAGGATTTATATTACCGCCTTAAAGCGATTACCATTGCGCTGCCACCGCTCCGCGCGCGTAAAAGCGATATCCCCATCCTTGCTGAAAAGTTTGCTGACGATTTTATCCGAAGCCAGCATGCCGCGTTTGAAGGATTCACCAACGACGCGATGGACGTGCTGACCGAGTACCGCTGGCCGGGCAACGTCCGGGAACTTAAAAATTTTGTCGAAAGCCTTATCACCATCAAACGCGGCGCCCGGATTACGGCCGAAGACGTTTCGGCTAACCTCCAGCATTTCCGCTCCATCGACCATGAGGAACTCCCGGATGATGATCGCCGGTTTCTGCCCGTGCCCACGCATCTGACACCGGAACAAGCCGAACGGGAACTGCTCTACCGGACACTGCTCGCCCTGAAACAGGATATTACGGATATCAAACAATTCCTCTGGAATAAATTCGGCGCCGCTCCGGGAACCCCTGTACCGCCCGTAACGGATCTTCGCCGTAACTATGAAAACGCATTGGCGAATAGCCAGGCGGTAGAACCCGAGGAATTCAAAGTGGATGAACCGCATTCCGACCTGCACAGCATGCGACTCAGTGACGCCGAACGGGAAACCATCATCAAAGCCCTGCGGCGGTTCGACGGCAAACGCAGTCTTGCGGCCAAAGCCTTAGGACTCTCCGAGCGTACGCTTTACCGAAAAATCAAACAATACCATCTGGACCTGTGATGCTTGTATTATGAACACTTTGCGGAAGGTCATATACTTTCTCTTTGTTGCGGGCATGCTGACGCTGAATGCCTGCACCTATTCATTTACCGGCGCCAATCTGGGGGATTTAAAAAACGTGGCCATTCCCCCGTTTGAAAACCAGACATCCGAACCGGGTATCCGGGAGAAAGTAACCAATCAGGTTACCAACGGCCTTATCGAGGACAACACGTTTAAAATCACCGACCGCAAGACCGCCGATGCCGTCTTGTCCGGCGTTATCATCCGCGTGGAAGACGCCCCCTTTACCTTTGAAGGCGGCGGAAATAATTTTACCACGACCGATTATAAAATCACCATCGTTACCACGATACGTTTTGAAAATGTTAAGGATAAAAAGGTGCTTTGGGAAGAAACCATTTCCGGATGGGGGCGCTATACTCTGGCCGGCGCAAAAAACCGAAACTCCGGAATCGAAGACGCCATACGCATGATTACTGAAAATATATTAAATAAAGTAACCGCCAACTGGTGAGCGCAAAGTTTTATTATATCCTTATTGATAATTGTTAAACTTTTTCTCATATTTACAAGTTATGAAAATAACCATCCATGGCGCACCCGGTCTGAAGCCCTTGCACATCATATTTACGTGCGGCGTTTTGGATATCCGGATATGTTAAGGCGAGGCAGTTATGGCAAAAGATACAAAGACAGCGTCGGCAACCCCCGCACAGCATGAGCAGATCATGGCGGAGATTAATGTTATCACGCAGATCCAGGAAATTGAGACCCAGCTCGCGCTCAACCCGGACAATTACCGTATCGCCCAGCTGGCGGATGCATACATACGGATCGGCGAGTATGATATTGCGGCCGACCTGTGCCATCAGGGTCAGAAAATATTTCCTGATTACGGCACCCTATTACTGGTGCTGACAGAAACGCTCATAAAAAAAGGCGATTACAAGAAAGCCGCTGAAGTACTGTCCGGATTCTATGCGCGGCATCCCGCCCACATACGCGCCCATAAATTCCTGGGCGACATCGCCATGCATGAGAACGATATCCGCAAGGCCGCCAAACATTACCGCATAGCCCTCCGACTTGATCCGGTAAACCGCGCGTTGATTCAGACGTTCATGGAAGTGCGTGATCAATATAATAAAATCAAAGACTCTTTACCTTCCGAAGAAGATGATGAAACCGTCAAGCCGGTCCTTACGATCACAAAACCCGCCGAGCCCGTTAAAACGGAACTCAGCGACAAGATACTGGACGAGATTATTCCGCCGCTGAAAACGGAAGATAAACCAAAGCCTGAGACGACCGTCCCGGTTATGGAAGAAGAGAAGCCGGAGATTATCAAGCCTGATATTAAACCCGCAGCAGTTAAAAAAGCGCCGGTAAAAGAGAAACCGGTTGATCTGACGCCCGCGATAAAAGAAATACCCGCGATTCAGGAAGAAGAGGAAGAAGAGGGCATTCAGATCCGGGAAACAGAACCGGTACATTCCATTTCCGAAGCGATGGAACTGAAACCGGTTTACATTGATGACAAAGGCAAGATGTATTTTTACGAGGACGATGAGGTTTCGTTCGAACAATACAAAAAGCGCTTTGACCTGCTGAAAGCCGGAAAAGCGGTGATTATGCCCAAAGCCAAGCTGGATGAAAGACTGGCCGAGCTGGGTATCGTGATAACCCCGCGACAAACTGAAAAGGTTAAGGAAACGCTGGCACCGAAACCAGAAACAGAACCCACGGCTGTTTCCGTTCCTGACGAGACGCCGGTCAGCGCGGAAGAAACGGTTACGGAGGTTACCGCTGAACCAGCTGTTCTAAACCAAGAAATCGAAGAAGAGCAGGCGTTCGAAGACGTGGAAATGTCTTACCGGGATTATCTGGACATCATGACCGAGGAAGACGATCTGCTGGAAGCGTTGATGGGCGAATCCGCGGAAGCGCCTCATGCTGAAGAAACGTCCGATTTGGTATCCAAAATAGTAGGCGCGCCGGAGCTCGTGGCGAAAGCAACCCCCGACGATGAGCCCATAGATTATCAGTCATATCTGACTCAGACAACGAGTGATGCGGAAAGAAACGAAGCGCTGTTTGAAAAGGAGAGCGAAGCCGCCATATCGCTTGCCGAATTTGCCCGGTTCCTCGATGCCAGCGACGAAACCCTTGATTATGAGACCTACTGCCTGTTGGACCCTGAATTTCCGGGTATTGAGGAACTGATGGCAGAACCTGAATCCGAGGAACCAGCCCTTTCATATTCGGCGTTTCTGGATACCCTGCAAAGCGACGAAGATAAAAAAGAAGCTTTGATTTCGGATGTAACCACCGAAGAGACCTCGGCCATTGAGGAGGCAATTCCTGTTATCACTGAGGCAAAGACCGAACCTGAACCGGCAATAATTCCTGTGGCGAAAAAAACCGAGCCTCTTCCTGCGGAAACCGTTGCCGAAAAAATCGTGGCAGCAGCCGAATCGAAAACGGAAATACCTTCTGTAACAAAAACCGAAACTCCTGCTGCGGAACCCGCCGCTGAAACCGTTGAAGAAACGGAAGAAGAATACGAAGAAGAAATTGATCCCCGCGAAGCTTCCCTTGAACTGGTTGAAAAACTGGCGCTGGAAGGCCAGTTCGGAACAGCTTACAAAGTCTGTAAAATGCTCAAACTGAAAAACCCAACGGATGCGAAAGTGGACCGAAAAATACTTGAACTCAAACGACTCTACTTATGGAGCACTCAGTTGGTAGGATAACATTTGGATATTAAATTTTTATGTGTATATTCCGACACGTTAACTATTACCGCAACAGAATTAGATAAGGAGTCCGGATATGAATTTTCCAGATAATCTCTTGTATACTGCCACGCATGAATGGGTTCGCCTCGAAGGCGATACGGCCACCGTGGGACTGACTGATTACGCCCAATCCGAGCTGGGCGATATCGTTTTTGTAGAACTCCCCGATGTCGGGAAAAAAGTAGAAGCCGGCAAACCCTTTGGATCTATCGAGGCGGTTAAAACCGTAAGCGATATTTATGCGCCCTTCACCGGCGAAATCACGGCCGTCAACGATCAAATCAAAGACAATCCCCAGATAGTGAATAGCGATTGTTACGGGGAAGGATGGTTCGTGAAAATCAAGGTTTCCGATATGTCCGGAAAAAACAATCTCAAGTCCGCAGCTGATTATAAAGCGTTAACCGCTCACTAATCGGTTATCTTATTAACTTTACAACGGGTAGGCGCCATGTAATTGCATTACTGTCACCTACCTGTTTTATTAGCATGAAGTCAAAAAAGAAGCCGACAAACTCTGTTATCCGCTCAAAAAAAGTTTCAGCGAAAAAACGCGCCCATTCGGAATCTACCCGTGCAGGCGTCGGGCAAAAACAGAAATCCTCTACGGTTTCTGTAACGCCTGTTCAGCCCGCTGAATGGCCGTCGTTAATTCTTCAGCACCTTGATTTTGCCATGGCAATTATTGACGCAGACGGCCGTGTGCTGATGATCAATGATTGTTTCATCCAATGGTTTAACATCACGCATAAACCCGTTCCGGGTACGGATTTTTTCAATTGGATACAAACATTGGGCGACGCCAGAGAACACGGCTGTCTGAAAGCGCTCGCCGCCCATCTGCAATCGCCGCATGATAAAAAAATTGCGGTGGATCATCCTACGCTCGAATGGGTTAGCAGTCGCTATGCTGAATGGGTATCCGAAAAACCAGAAACCGCCATCCGGGCGTGGACTATCCGCGATCTGACTGCGGAACACCGCCAACAGAAAAGTCTCGAAACCGCCATGCGAGACATTGAAAACAAGCGCTTCGAGTTTGAGCGGCGCTACCAGGAAATCGAACACGCCCAACGCGACGCGGAAGCGCTGAAACACGACATCATGGAAGCTAACCGGCTGAAATCCGAATTTCTCGCGAATATGAGCCATGAACTAAGAACCCCGTTGAACTCAATCATGGCCCTGTCCAGCATCTTGCTGGCCCGCATGGACGGCGACCTTACTGAAGAGCAGGAAAAGCAAATCACCATTATTGAACGCAGCGGAAAAAATCTGCTTCGGCTGATTAATGATATTCTCGACATTTCTAAAATCGAGGCCGGGCGGATGGATCTGATTTTTGCAGAATACGATGTTCAGGAATTTCTGGAAAACATCCGCATGACGATTCAGCCCTTGGTCAAGGAATCGAATCTTGATTTTATAATTGAAAAAGATCCGGGCGTCGAAGTCCACAGCACGGATGAAAATAAACTCAAACAAATCCTACTCAATCTGTTATCCAATGCCGTGAAATTTACGCCTAGCGGAGAAGTGCGCCTTTTGGTCAAGCAGACCAAATTTGAGGACGTGCTGGAATTTCAGGTTATTGATACAGGCATCGGCATTGAACCCACGCATTTTGAGACCATTTTTGACCCGTTTCGCCAGCTGGACGGCTCGGCCACGCGCAAGTACGGCGGCACCGGTCTCGGTCTGGCTATCACCAAGAAACTGGTAGAACTGCTCGGCGGCCGGATTTACGTGGAAAGCGAAATGGGCAAAGGTTCCAATTTCCGTTTCTTCCTGCCTTCCAAAAAACGCGGGGAGTCGGCAACGATCTTGTCTGAGAACGAAATCGAAGAAATGATGTATCCGGGCAAAAACCGCGAACAGGTCGAACAGGCCGCCTCCTCCGGCTCTTTTCAGCGCGATGCCGCAAAAAAACTGATTATGATGGTGGATGACGACCCGGAATCCATATACATTATTAAAAAATATCTCGACGGCCACGATTATCAGACTATAGAAGCCCATGACGGCGATGAAGCCGTAGAACTCGCAACGCAGTATCGGCCGGATGTAATCCTTTTGGATATCATGATGCCGCGCAAAGACGGTTGGATGGTTCTTCAGGAACTCAAGCGCCAGCCCGAGACCAAAAACATTCCCATTATTATTCTATCAATCGTAGATAATAAGAAACTCGGCTTCAGTCTCGGCGCCTCGGATTATATCGTTAAACCCATCAGCAAGGACGTGCTTATTAAACGGGTGCATAAACTCTGCGAAGAAAAAGATCTTAAAAAAATCCTGATTGTGGACGACGACCTTACGCAGGCGGAACTGGTGGAAGAAATCCTGGCCAGCGACGACTACATTTCTGAAGTGGCCACCAGCGGGGAAATGGCGATTCAGTTGACCCGGCATAAAGTATATGACCTGATTATTCTGGATCTCCTTATGCCTCAGGTGGACGGATTCGCCGTTCTGGAAAATCTGCGCCAGGATCCAACCTCGAATCGCGTCCCGGTCCTGATACTCACCGGAAAACTGCTCACGCAGGAAGACCAGCAGAAACTGTCCGGCAAAAATTATCATTTGTTCCTGAAAAGCATGTTTTCCAGGGAAAAACTGCTTGAACAGATTCACCGCATTCTCGGCGATACATCGTCTTCATAAATTTTTAGAGTGAGTCCTAGGAAACCTAAAGCGTATGCCTGATACCCGATACAAAATATTAGTGGTGGATGATTTGGAAGAAAACCGTTACACCCTATGCAAAATTCTCCAGAATCCGAATTACGAATTCATCGAGGCGCATGACGGTTTGACCGCGCTGGATCAAATGCGTCGGCATCAGCCCGATTTGGTACTGCTCGACATTCGCATGCCGGGTATTGACGGATTTTCCATTTGTGAGCGCTTACGAGAACAATGGCCGCACATACCCATCGTTTTTGTTACCGCCAATCTCAAGGACTTTACGGATCAGGTCCGGGGGTTTGAGAAGGGCGGCGACGATTATGTCATCCAGCCCTATGACCCGCAGGACCTGCGGATTAAAGTCAAAGCGCTTCTGAGAAATAAAAAGCTGTACGATAATCTGCTGAAGGAAATCGAAAAGCTTAACGCCACAAAGGAACATCTGGCACAGTCCAACGAGGAGCTCCAGGCTGTCAATCAGCGGCTTAAGGAAACCAACTCCCATCTCGAATCCCTTTCGGTAACCGACCCCATTACCGCGCTGTTTAACCGGAAGTATTTTCATCAACGGCTCGAGAAAGAGATCAGCGCGACGCGTCGTTACCAATTTGATTCGGCGGTCATTTTTATTGATCTTGAGGATTACTTTGAAAAACTGACTTTATGGGGTGAACTGCAAATGAACGTCCTGCTCAAAGAAATGGCGAGTCTGCTGGTCAACTCGGTGCGCAGTTCGGACGTGGTAACACGCTATGAAGGCGGCCGTTTCGCCCTGATATTGACCCATACGGCGGAACCGAACGCTATGACCAAAGCGCGAATGATTCATGAGGCTATTGACAGTTATCCGTTCCCCGTTTATGACGATCTTCTTCCGGAGCATCACCAGCCGCCCCCGGAAACTACGGTACACCTGAAAACGACCATGGTGGTATCGGGTCTGTCGCACGAATGGATCGTAAAACCGGCCGACATTCTTAAAGCGCTGGAGATATCCTGTCAGGAATCCAGGAAACTGGGCTCTAACCGGCTCCTCTACGCACGGGCGCCATCGGTAAGCAACAATCATTTAAATTAATATACATTTAACCAGGAGAACTTTATGCCGAATTTCTATCGGGACAATGATGATATTTTGTTCCACATGAAAACCATGGATCTCTCGAAGATCGTTGAATTGAAAGAGAATAATTTTGCCGATAAGGACATTTACGACATTGCGCCCGGAAGCGTTGAAGAAGCCGTGGAAACGTATGACAATGTCCTCGAAATTGTCGGCGACATTGCCGGCAATGTAATCGCGCCCAAAGCTATGGAAGTGGATCAGGAAGGCGCCACGTTTGAAAACGGGGAAGTCCGGTATGCCAAGGCCACGGCCGAAGCGCTGGAAGTCTGCAAACAGTCGGAACTCTTCGGATTCACGCTGCCGCGTCAATACGGCGGTCTGAATTGTCCGGTAACGATTTATACCATTGCCATCGAAATGATCTCCCGCGCGGACGCTTCTTTCATGAATATCTACGGCCTTCAGGACGACATCGCCGGCACAATTAACAAATTTGCCGACGAAGAGATCAAGAAAAAATATTTACCGCGCCTCTGCTCCGGCGAAGTCACCTCGTCTATGTCCCTCACCGAACCCGAAGCCGGCAGCGACCTTCAGGCGGTGATGCTCAAAGCCACGCAGGACGCCAGCGGACAATGGTATCTGAACGGCGTCAAAAGGTTTATCACCAACGGCTGCGGCGAAATCTCTCTCGTCCTTGCGCGCAGCGAGGAACACACGTACGACGCGCGTGGACTTTCTATGTTCCTGTACGAGCGCGATAAAAACATGACGATACGCCGTATCGAGCATAAAATGGGTATCCACGGCTCTCCGACCTGCGAACTGCAGTTTGACAACGCGCCGGCGATACTTATCGGCCAGAGAAAAATGGGACTCATCAAGTACGTCATGGCGCTGATGAACGAGGCGCGCGTGGGCATTTCCTCGCAGGCCGTTGGCATCGCCGAAGCGGCGTACCGCGCGGCGAAAAAATATGCCGAGGAACGCGTACAGTTTAAGCAAGCCATCAAGAATATTATTCCCGTAACCGAAATGCTCGTCAATATGAAAGTCAAAATCGAGGCCGGCCGCACTTTGCTCTATGAGACCACCCGCATGGTAGATCTGAAAGACGGCTTTGAGCATCAGCAGGAAAAAGCGGCTGAGCCCTCCCGCGAACTGCGCGATCTTGCCAAGAAATACGGCGCCTACGCGAATATGCTGACGCCCCTTTGCAAGGCCTATACGACAGAAATGGCCAATGAAGTCGCTTACGACGGCATCCAGATCCACGGCGGCGCCGGTTATATGAAGGAATTTGACGCTGAACGGTATTTCCGCGACGCGCGCATTACCAACATCTATGAAGGCACAACGCAGTTACAGGTCGTAGCGGCCATCGGCGGGCTGGTCAAGGGCACGCTGGAAGAACTGATTAAAGATTATGAAACGATGTACGATTTTTCACCGCTGGCCGAGCATTATAAAACGGTTAAGGACATGCTCGCCACGTACGAAAAAGCCATCCACTTTGTCAAAGAAAAGAAAGACGCCGATTACCAGACCTACCATTCCCGCCGATTGGTAGAAATGGCCGCTAAAGTGCTTATCGGCTACCTGATGCTCCGCGACGCCCTGAAATCAGCCCGTAAAAAAGACGTCCTGAAATATTTCCTCGAATATGCCGCTCCGGAAGTCGAAATGAAAGCCCGGATGGTTATGAGCAATACGACCACACTGATGGATAAGAAAACGGTGATATTAGAGGAAAATAACGGTTAGCCACATTATATCGAGATAAAAAAAAAGACCACAGAATACTGTGGTCTTTTTTTTATGGCGCGATTTCAAATTGCAAACATCTTGATCCCAACAGCTTCCTCATTCCTTTATTTGATACTTACTGATTTTCTTGTACAACGTCGTTTTATCCAGCCCGATTGCTTCGGCCGTTTTTTCGACTTTCCAGCGGTTACGATTGAGGTGATATAATAAAAATTCTTTCTCAAATTCATCCATGCTTTCTTTCCAGTTGCCCATACGGAACATCGCGGTTAAAAATCCTGTTTCTTCATCATCGTCATGCTTTGAGGAAACCGACTTTAGCTTCAGTTCTTTAATCACGGCATCGTTATTAATAACAGAGTACTGATTAATCATTTTTTCGCAGAATCGTTCCAGTTCGCGTACATTCCCCGGCCATTCATACGACAGCAGTTCTTTCTTAATTTGCGACAGATCTGTTTCAATTTCCACATCGTCTGTCCGGCGCTGTGTTTTTTTTGCGAAAAAATATTCGATGAGTTCAAGAATATCATCCCCGCGTTCGCGGAGAGGCGGAATGCGGATCTCATTACCCTGAAGCCGAAAGTAAAGGTCCTGACGAAATATTTTCTGCCGCTGAAGGTCATTCAGGTTTTTATTAGTGGCGCAAATCAATTGTACATCCACGGTTTTCACATTTCCGCCGACGGGCTGGATTTCCTTATGTTCAATTGCTTTGAGAATTACACCCTGATTGCGTAAACTGAGGCTGTCGATTTCATCCAGAAACAGAATGCCCCCGTCGGCTTTGTCAAACGCGCCTTGTTTATCCCGGTCGGCGCCGGTGAACGAGCCTTTTTTATGACCGAACAACTCCGATTCCGTCAGGGATTCGGGGATCGCAGCACAGTTGACGGAAATGAACGGCTTATCAAACCGTTTGGATAAACAGCGCAGATGATGCGCGATGACTTCTTTGCCCGTGCCCGTCTCTCCGGTGAGCAGAACATCGACATTCGCCAGCCGTTCCGTTAAACGCCGTATTTCCCGCATCGCTTCTGAACTCCCTATCAGAGGCATGGCGTCGATGGTCCTGCGCCGCAGGCGAAGATTTTCTTCTTCAAGTTCGCGCAAATGTTCCTTTTGTCTCTTGATAAAAATCGCGTGATGAATATCCAGCAGAAACTTTTTAGTATCAAACGCGCCGGTTTTTTCAATAAAACTATACGCGCCGAGTTGCATGGCTTCGGCGACTTCCCTGCGGCTGGCCTCTCCGGAGACGACAATCACCTGCACCGTCAGTTGATTTCGTTTTTTTAACTCCCGGAAAACTTCCAGTCCGTTCATCCGGCTGCCGGTCAGTTCGATATCCAGAAGAATCAGTTCCGGAGCAAATTCTGAATATACCCTGAAAAATTCATCACTGTTTCCGGCGGTGCGGACATTATAATTTTCTTTCTGAAGAATCTCCGCATACCGTTGGGCGATGAATTCTTTGTCTTCAAGAATGATAATATTTTTGTTCATGTATTTAGAAACCCTTGAGGTTTGACCGAAAGATCTTTACGGCCTCGTTTTGGTGAATAATTTTTATTTGTTATTATCACGGTACCTTATAGGTCGCGTCGTAAAATAAGTTAAACTGTTTCCAGAAGTTTAACTTTTATCGTAACCGAAAAAATCCCGTCCGCATAATCGATCGTCATTTCGCCCTGATGTTTCTCAACAATTTGTTTGGCGATAGGAATGCCGAGTCCGGAACCGTTTGTCTTCGTGGAATACCCAAGTTCCCAAAACCGTTTAAATTCTTCCTGTTTGATTTGCGCGGGATTGGATATGCGGATGAAGGCAATATCGCCGTCCTTGCGGGCTTCAATGTTCACCCATTGTTTTTCATTCACGGCGTCGAGCGCGTTATCAAGCAGGTTGCAGAGCGCCATCTCAAATAATTTGATGTCGAGATGCGCGCGAAGGCCGGGAAGGTGCATTTCAGTTTTTATCAAGCCCATTTGCGGATGATTCAGGTACCGGTCGATCCACTGTTTCAGAAAAGATTCCATCTCTACGGTCTCGGCTTGCAGGCGTTCTAGGTGCGAAAACCGTGAAAGTTTCATTGCGATTTCGGACACGCCTTCAATGTGCTCTTTAATTGAATACAAAAACCGGTGATCCTTCGCTTTGGGGCAGTTCGGCAGGCATTCTTCAAGGCTTTCGAGGTTTATGCCGATCGTGAGCATCCGGTTTTTGATGTCGTGCGCGATGCGTTGGATGATGATCCATTCATCTTTGGAGGGGATTTCATACACTTCATAGCGTGTCCCGAAAAACCGGCGGCGCAGAAGCGGTTCCGGTTTCCCGCCAAGATCACGGAGAAGTTTGAAAAAGGTTTCCTTGGTGTACGAAAGATGATTTGGTATTTTAAATACATTCCGGATATTGCCCTGTGGTATCCAGAAAAACATTTTATTGAACACGGAATACAGCTCGATATAACTGTTCGCGCCTGTGTTAATCGGCTGGAAAACGATATATCGTGTGAAGTAATAGAAAAGCAAAAGAAACAATTCAGCTATCAGTAAATATAAAAACCATCGTTCAAAAGTGTAGCTTTCATATACCTCTGTTTGGTAAACAATGTTTTGTTTGGATAGCAATGCATTATAATGGGTATGCAATAGCAGCGTGTTGCCAAACGCGGAAATCACACTGGTATTAGGCTGAAAATCAAGGACTTTTACAAGCTTTTCATTAAAAAGCCCATGGCTTGTTGATAAATAATATTCACCAAACAACAATAACGGTGATATCAAATTCACTTCAAATACAAACGGAAATGCGGTTTTGTATTGGTTTATCACCGATCCTTGCGGATTCAACAGATAGGATTCAGTGATGTTTCCTTCATCAAGATTTCGATTATTGTTAATGACTATAATTTTTTTTCCAAATATTTTGACAAAATTGACGCTTTGAGTTGGAATATCAAGTGTATCCATCGTGTTGGTCTTAATATGATATTTCATCAGATAGTGCGGATTGTAATTATAAGAATATATGCCTAAAAAAAAAGAAGAGGATTCCGGAGTATACGCATAATAAAATTTTGTAAATGCTTCCGGATTAACCCATTCACATTTTTTCCCATTAATCCATTTATCGGTACCATCCTTGTTCCATATCCGGAAATAGGATTTTGAGGGCAGTCCGAAAGAATCCGGATATGCATAATAATTGAGGTCAAAAGCGCTGTACGGGCTATAGGTCGAGAAGATAATTTCTTCCTTCCTGTCTTCATCTATATCGGCTATTAAAATGTCAGAGGCATTCATGGTTGGCGCTAATTCTCTTTGCCAAAGAATAGCATTATTCAACGGATCAAAACACAAGATTTTTGCGTTGATCCATCTAGAACCGTCAATATAAATGATCAAATCCGCGACCGTATCCTTATTGCATTTTATTTGTCCGACGACGCTTCCACCAAGAAAGCCTATGCTGTGTTGAGGTTCTTTAGAAAAAAGTATGTCGTCAAAATAGTTATTCCGTCGGAAAAAATTGTAAATATAATGAACGTCTTCAGGTGTAAACGACCGACGGGTTTGAGCTGAAATTTTTTGCGCGATACGGTAATAGACGCTGGACAATTTATTTTTTTCCGGAAAGTGATAATCAATACTGTCCCTGACAGACGCCGGTAAAAACACCTCGTAACCTTTCCTTTTTTTCTTAATCAGTATGCTGTCGTCCGGGAAAGACGCAAACTGAAAAGGATAAAAAACGATTCCGTTGTGAAGAAGCGCTGAATCGCGTAAAGACGTAAACCTGTCATGGGTCATTACATAATCGAACCGGCACCTGAATGCATCGTAATGCTTATAAAGCCGGAACAAATAATAATCCTTGCATCGCCGGTGCACAATGGCATAGGCGGCGTTGTTTGCGGTATCGATATAAATATCGCCCACGTCCGTAATCCCGATCGCCCGCAAGCCGTCCTGGTAACATTCGCCGATAGGGCCTTTTCTCAAATGCATCCAATTAAACACGGCAGATGTATTTTCGGCACCCTGAAGATTAACAATGATAGAATCTGTTCTGCTTAAGATGGCTGTCTTTAGCGCGGTTACATTAGTAGACGAGAAAACCGTTCTTTGTTTCAGTTCGGATGTTTTGAAAACCTTTTCTACTGAAATGATAATCAGCCCCAGCGTTACTGCGATCGAAAAATAGATCCAATTTCTTATTTTTAAGAAATGTTTTGCCATTCATTCCGGCTTTAAATTATTTAAGCGCATAATATTACGCAATTATCGTTCCTTAATGAACTCTATAGCAAATATTTCATTATACAGATATAAAACATGAGATTCAAACCTAAAAAGTCGACATATATCGACAAAAGTGGACGGAGGGAAAAAATAAAATAACAGCTTAAAATACTTTAAAATAATTTTAAAAAAAACAGGGGCACAACAATCTCATTGAGATGGCATTATTTTTGCGGAATACTTTACCGCTTTATTTAAGACTTTGTTATTTAGGAATAGAAAATAATTAAAACTACTTTTATCTGAAAGGAAAAGTTATGAAGCCTTTAATGTTTACAAATCTTATTATTCTTTTCATTTTTTTAAGCAACTTAGCTAACAGTCAAGATTTAACCAAATCAATTTTTTTTCAATCACAATTTGATACTAATGTTGCAAAGCAAAAAGATTCAGGCTTAAATAAGGATGAGAAAACAAAAAACAGTTTTGAACAGTCAAATGAAAAAAATCCTAACTTAAATAAAGACGAGAAAACAAAAAACAGTTTTGAACAGTCAAATGAAAAAAATCCTAACTTAAATAAAGACGAGAAAACAAAAAACAGTTTTGAACAGTCAAATGAAAAAAATCCTAACTTAAATAAAGATGAGAAAACAAAAAACAGTTTTGAACAAAACAAAGACAGCTCGATAACAACGAAAATAATAAATTCAAATTTTAATAATACCAATTATTTTCTTGTAGGGTATACCATATACGATGCTTGGCGAACATTGGTTACGGATAATGATGGTGACGGTTATTATTCAACCTACAAAATTAAGTTTGACGCTGATGTGAGCGGCACAACTAGTCCGAAGAGTGTTTACGCTAAGTTATATATCCGGCTCGATGGATCAACAACATGGAATTTATATTATACAACACCCAATTTCACCATCACGGGCGCTTCAAGTGATGATTGGATTGAGGTTACTACGACTTTAAATACAGGATATCCCGCGGGTTTGTATGATATACGAATCCAACTTTATGAAGCCGGAACAACGACCATAGTTGCTTCCCGCGATGCCTCGTCGGATAATGATCTTAATAACCTGCCTTTAGAAAGCGCTGATAATGATGTGCCAATTAATATCGTATATACCATATACGATGCTTGGCGAACATTGGTTACGGATAATGATGGTGACGGTT
>CAZSRX010000045.1:17575-19323 GCA_964609675.1 uncultured Bacteroidota bacterium
TTCCCGCGATGCCTCGTCGGATAATGATCTTAATAACCTGCCTTTAGAAAGCGCTAATAATGATCTGGTTGATATTAGTGAAAATGATTTAACGATAAAATATTATTATTTATTTCAAAATAGCCCCAATCCATTTAATCCAACAACCTTAATCAAATATAATATTCCTAATCAGACGTATGTAAATATCATCATATATAACTTGATAGGTCAAGAAATCAGAACACTTGTCAATACACACGAATCCGCAGGATTAAAATCAGTCATCTGGGACGGCAAGGATAACCTCGGCAACACAGTCTCCTCCGGCATCTACATCTACCGCTTGCAAGCTGGTTCATTCACCCAATCGCGCAAATGCTTACTACTGAAATGAGGGAATTCACCGCGTAGCGCTAATCAATACGCCGCCCCTTCATCGCAGGAGGGGCGGTTTTTTTAAATCAGATTTGCCAAATCTTACCATTTAAATTTAACAGAAATCCGGAAGGATCTGATTTTTAAACAATAGCAGTAAAATTTGGTAAATCTATATACTAAATTGGGCAGCATCGCAACAGACTTAGATGAACACGTATGCTATGAAAACGTCTGAAGAGAAAAATCAGGATATGAACGAAAAAAGAAGTGTACGAAACGTAGAAGTTTAAATCCAGCCATTCAACCTGGATGTTCAATACTCCCTGTCCGTAATTTATTATTCAAATTACGCGAACGACGATGAATCAACGTCGAAACTGATGGAGGACATGTTCAAGCTATTGTCGGAGGATAAGAATAGTTACGATCACCGCGCAAAACTCTTACGTGAAACGAAATTGAAAATGATTAAGGACAAACACTACGCCGCGCCGTTTTACTGGAGTTCGTTTATATTGATAGGGAAATAAAGCCTTAAAAGTTTTCCCCGCTTGTCGGGAAAACTTTTAATTGACGCGGAAGACTTACGCGTGTGTTCTACGCCCGAGGTGCATGTATCTCTGGTGTGGTGACTTGGTGGTAATAAATTTTTCGACAAGATAATACCAAGGCGCTCACACCTTAAAATAATTATTTGTTTTTAATCACATTTACATATAAATTTTTAATAGACTTTAGTCCGCGAGATATTTTTTATCAATAGACATTAATTTGGAGAGAGCCATGAAATCCATATTATTTTTCTTCACAGTGTTTTTTTTATTTTCTTCCAATTTCCTGTACGCACAGACCAAAGCGGATACGACTTTAGCAAATGATTATTTTACTAAAGGCGAAGCTTACCTTAAAAAAGCAATGTATGATAGCTCGACAATCTTTTTTGAGAAATCTGCTAAAATATATAAAGATAAGCAACAATGGGCGAATTATGTGAAGTGTTTGAATAACATAGGAAATAATCATAATAATTTGGGTAATAATGATGAAGCGATGAAAATTTTAAATAGCGCACTTTCTGTTGGGATTAAAAACTTAGGACCAGACCATCCCAACTTAGCAAAGACCTATAATAACATAGGAAATGTTTATTCTGACAAAAGTGAGTATGATACGGCTTTGGAATATTATCATAAATCACTCGATATACGGCTTAAATCCTTAGGGCCTGAACATCCCGATGTGGCATCCCCTTATAATAACATTGGAAATATTTACTATTACAAAGCCGAGTATGATACGGCTTTGGAATATTATCATAAATCACTCGATATAAGGCTTAAATCCTTAGGGCCTGAACATCCCGATGTGGCATCCCCTTATAATAACAT
>CAZSRX010000045.1:19423-25521 GCA_964609675.1 uncultured Bacteroidota bacterium
TTACAAAGCCGAGTATGATACGGCTTTGGAATATTATCATAAATCACTCGATATATTGCTTAAATCCTTAGGACCCCAACATCCCGATGTGGCAGTTTCTTATAATAACCTTGGAGAAATCTACTATTACAAAGGCGAATATGATAAAGCTTTGGAGTATATTCAAAAATCGCTCGATATACGACTCAAAATCTTTGGACCCGAACATCTTCTTGTGGCAATGTCATATATTAATTTTGGAAATATATACAATGATAAAGGCGAGTATGATATGGCTTTGGAGTATTTTCATAAATCGCTTGATATTATATTCAAATCTTTAGGACCCGAACATCTTCTTGTGGCAGACTGTTATAATAACATTGGAATAGATCACAGGGCTAAAGGTGAGAATGATAAGGCTTTAGAATATCATCAAAAATCACTTTATATACGTACTAAATTCCTGGGCCCCGAACATCCCGATGTGGCATCCTCTTTTACTAACATTGGAAATGTTTACATTGAAAAAGGCGAATATGATAAGGTTTTGGAATATTATCATAAATCACTTGATATACTTATTAAATTCTTGGGCCCTGAACATCCTGATGTGGCATTGTCTTATGAAAACATTGGAAATGTTTACTATTCCAAAGCCGAATATGATACGGCTTTGAAATATTATTACCAATCACTCAATATATTGCTCAAATCCTTAGGACCCCAACATCCTCATGTGGCAGATTCTTATAATCACATTGGAGAAATTCTTAGAGACAAAGGCATGTATGATAAAGCTTTGGAATGTCATCAGAAGGCCATAGGCGCTGTAGTGAAAGATTACCGTGATTCTATTTATACTCATAATCCGGATCTGAATCTCCGGATACTTTCTGAACCCGCATTACTTGAAATACTGAAAAGTAAAAGTCTCACCCTGATGCAATACTACCGCCAGAACCATGAATACAAAGATTTGGAAGCAACGACCAAAACATCGGAATTAGCTGTTCAACTTATCGATAAAATCCGTTCAAGCTATCAGTCGGAATCTTCCAAATTATTTCTCGGTGAACAATCCTATGAAATATTCGAAACCGGCGTCCGAAGCGCTGCGATGATGTATCAAATCACAATTGATGAAAAATATAAAAAGCTATCCTTTTGGTTTGCCGAAAAAAGCAAAGCCGGCGTGTTACTGGAATCCCTGAACGAAACGAAAGCCAAAAGCTACGCGGGTATTCCCGACAGCATTTTGAATTACGAAAAATTATTGCGTAACGAACTCATCGCGTATGACAAACATCTCACGGAAGAACTCGGTAAAGGCAAGGATGCCAATCAACAGCGGCTCAGCACGCTTCAGAATAAAGTCTTTGAACTCAAACGGAAATATGAGGATCACGTTAAACGGTTAGAACTGAATTATCCATCCTATTATACACTCAAGTATCAAAGCAAGATATCATCCGTTGACGATATTCAAAAGAATCTTCCAGACAAATCAATCGCTGTGATCGAATATTTCATGACCAAAGACAGTATTTATATCTATTCGATCACAAAAAAACAGTTTGATATAACCGTTGTTCGCAAAGATTCTCTGTTTGATTCCAAAGTCAAATTGTTACGAAGCCTGTTGAGCAAAGGAAAATCATCTGACTGGAGGATTTATGGTGAAACATCGAATGAATTATTTAATCTACTTATAAAACCCCTGCCATTATCGTCAAACGTTACTGAATTGGTCATCGTTCCGGATGGCATATTGAGTTTGATACCTTTTGAATCATTGGTTATCGAGTCCGCTAAAGATGAAAAACGCGGGTATAAGAAGCTATCCTATTTAATCCAGAAATACGCGATTAGTTATTCATATTCCGCGACGTTGTATGATGAAAGTGTCCGCCAAGGCATCAGTCAGGCCAAAAAAGAGTATATAGGATTTGCGCCGGTGTTTTCCAAAGAATCGAATGCGGGTACGATTACAAAAAGTCACGCGATCTTTTTATCGGACTCATCAGGGACGCAGCGGGGATTAGTTGACCGGAATAATATTGTGGCGATTCCCGGAACCAAAGACGAAATCCTGAACGTATTTAATGAGTTTAATATAAAAGATAAAAAAGCGGCCGTATATACATTTCAGAAAGCGAATGAGTATAATCTGAAGAAAGAGAAATTATCCGATTACAAATACATTCATTTTGCGACGCATGGATTTGTCAATGAAGAACAGCCATCTCTATCGGGAATCATTCTCGCGCAGGACACTTCGATCACGGAAGATGGCGTGCTGTACGCAGGCGAAGTATACGGATTGCAGTTAGACGCGGAATCGGTAATCTTAAGCGCCTGTGAAACGGGATTAGGTAAACAAGTTCGCGGAGAGGGCATCATCGGGCTGACGCGCGGTTTCTTGTACGCCGGCGCACGGAGCGTGGTCGTATCCTTATGGCAGGTCGCCGATGAATCAACATCGAAGCTGATGCAGGACATGTTCAAACGATTATCGGAAGATAAGAACAGTTACGACCACCGCGCCAAATTATTACGTGAAACGAAATTGAAAATGATCAAAAATAAACAATACGCTGCACCATTCTACTGGGCGCCTTTTATATTGATCGGGAAGTAAAAAATAACGATAATAACCTAACCAGTCATCATTTTAAGGTGTTACGATGAAATTGTCATTGTTGATATTTTCAGCCTTCTTTTTAATATCATCGAATCTAATTTATTCACAAAAAACTTCTGTTCTCAAAGACACAACTCTGGCGGCTACGTACTTCGATAAAGCGGAAGTATTGCGAAAAACCGGAAAACCGGATAGTAGTTTACTATTTTATAATAAGGCTGCTAACATTTATTATAGTTTATTACCGTTAAAAACTCATAAAAACAGATTATCCCCATTTGATAGCTTGACTATTCATAACTATCTCAAAACACAAAATACTATAGGTGATGTTTTATTCCGCACCGATCGGTTTGATACGGCATTAATTGTATTGCAAAAAGCTATAGACTTTGCATCCGATCAAATCGGACATGAAAATCTTTCCACAGCCGTTTCGTATTTATTATTTGGTAATATCCATTTCAGAAAGGGTGATTATTCCAATGCGTTAAAATATTATTTTAAAAGCCTTGAGATACGGAAAAAATTTTCAGATGATCACAGTATTGAAACGGCCAAATTACTCAATAATATTGGGATAGTGTATAAAGATTTGGATGAATTTGATAAAGCGATGGAGTATTACTTAAAAAGCCTGGACCTGAGGAAAAGCCTGTTGGGTGAAAATCATCCCGATATAGCTTCTTCATATAATAATATCGCAATTATCTGCGTCTACAAAGGATTATACGATAAAGCTCTTGACCATCACTTTAAATGTCTGAACATCCGGAAACAGCATCTCGGCGAATTACATCTCGATGTGGCGGCGTCGTACAGCAATATTGGCATTGTTTATACCTACAAATCAGAATATGATAAAGCGCTGCAATATTTTTTTAAATGTCTTGAAATTGAAAAGAAACTTTTAGGCGAAAACAATCTGAGTATTTTGACTACTTATAACAATATTGGTGTTGTGAGTCATTATTTAGGAAACTATGAACAAGCCCTGTGGTATTACTTTAAATGCCTTGAGATTACGAAAAAATATCTGGGTGAAAATCATATATCATTTGTCCAGATCAACAGTAACATAGGAAGTCTTTTTGAGGATCAACATGAATATGACAAGGCAATTGAATATTATATAAAAAGTCTAGATATCATAACTAAACTGATGGGAAATGAACACACCCAAACCGCAGTATCATACTGGAATATCGGTTCATTACTTAGCAAAACAGGGAATACAGATTCAGCCCTGGTCTATTTGAATAAAAGCCTGCAAATACGAATGAAGTTATTTGGACTCAAGCACCCAAGCGTGGCCAAGACTTATTATAAAATTGGAGAAGTATTTGAAAAAAAAGGACAATATGATAAAGCTTTAAACTATTATCATCTGGGAACGATCAGCAATTTACAGATTACCGACTTGATAAATATCGATGAACTTCCGTCAATCGCGGGATATTTTGCATGGGAAGAACTATTATCTACTCTTCATGGTAAAGCTCGATGCCTATCAAAAAATCCTTCCGGCATCAATAACTCACTTGAATTGTCGCTTAGGAATTATCAGTTATGCGATACACTTATTAATAAAACCAGAAAAGAGATCACTTCCCTGAGCGATAAAATAGCTTTGGGCGAAAAAGCCAGTCAAATCTATGAAGAATCGATCAATGTTTGTCTGGAATTAGCACAAGACAAAACTGATCTTGAAAAATCTAATCAATACAAACAATGGGCATTCTATTTCTCCGAGAAAAACAAAGCTTCGGTTCTTCTGGAATCTCTTTCCGGCCAGCAGGCGCTTCAGTTCGCGGGAATTCCCGACAGTCTGCTCTCAAAGGAACATGACCTGCGTATCGATATCAATTTTTACAATAAGCAGCTCGCTGAATCGCCCGACAGTTCCAAACAGGCCATTTACCGTGACCGGCTTTTCTCGCTGAACCGTTCCTACGACAGCCTCATTGCGGTTTTTGAAACAAACTATCCCGAGTACTACAATCTCAAATACAGCGAAACCACGGCATCCGTTCCCGATATCCAGAAGCAACTCGACGAATCGACGGCCATGGTCAGCTACTTCGCCGGTGATAGTATGATCACGATTTTTACGATCACACACAATTCTTTTGATATCGAACAGAAACCCACGCCAAAAGATTTCGCGGGTAAAATAGATTCGTACAGGCGCTCACTGACGCGGGTATCAGCCCTCGGTCAACGCAATTATAAAAAACTCGCAACCGAATTTTACGATCTGCTCATCCCGAAGAAAACCGGTAAAAAAATCAAGCAACTCATCATCGTCCCCGATCACGCGCTGGCAACGATACCGTTTGAAACCTTCCTGACCAAGCCCGTCACGGACAAAACCGAAATGCATAAACTCCCTTACCTGGTCAATCAATACGCCGTCAGCTACAGCTACTCGGCGACGCTATTTATGAAAACCTTCCCGAAAGAAAAGACCAAAAAAATTGAGATGCATGATCTGAATGACTGGCTGGCATTCGCGCCGGTCGCGGACACCTGTCAAACCGGTATGTCCCTTGCGTCACGGGAATTACTTCAGAGGTATCAGAATTTATCTTCAGATAGCGTTCAGACCCGCAGCTTAAGAGATTATTTCGCTCCCCTTCCCGGCACGCTTTCGGAAGTGAAAACCATTCTGGACTTGTTCGATAAAAGCCAGTCGAAGGCAAAAATCGAAATCAACCGTAACGCGGATGAAAAAACGATCAAATCCGGCCTGCTGAAGGATTACCGAATCCTCCACTTCGCCACTCACGGTATGGCGCATAACGAGAAGCCTGAATTATCCTGCATCCTGCTCGCCTCGGCCGATTCGTCTGATACAGAGAACGACGGCATTCTCTATAGCGGGGAAATATACAACCTGAAACTGAACGCCGATCTGGTAGTACTCTCGGCCTGCGAGACCGGACTTGGAAAGCTCAAGAAAGGCGAAGGGATTCTGGGGCTGACGCGCGCTCTTTTATACGCAGGCTCAAAAAACATCATCGTCTCCTTATGGCAGGTGGCGGATCAGTCTACGTCCGATATGATGGTCGTGTTCTATGATGATTTACTGAAAAAAGGATTGTCAAAATCGGATTACTCCAAATCTCTGCAGCAGGCCAAACGGCATATGATCAAAAATAAACAATACGCGCATCCGTTTTACTGGAGTCCGTTTATATTGATAGGGAAATAAGACGTTAAACCCGCTTGTCAAGAACAGGTTTTTATTATAACATCTTATTCAATTTTAAAAAGTCAATATAAACCGCAGAACTGAACCCCTTCGAATAACATGCTGGTGGGCGAGTAGCGGGGCATTATAAAGTCTTGTTGCTCGTTTCATTTATTTGATTTCAGTAATCTTTACCCTTCCCGATAATAAATATTGCATTCACAGACTGAATACCTAACTTTTACGCTGTTTTTATACACTACATTTTTAGGGTTTTGAGGA
>CAZSRX010000046.1:0-22604 GCA_964609675.1 uncultured Bacteroidota bacterium
CAACCGGCCCTCCGCTGGCTTTGAAGGTGACGGCTACATCCGAACTGTCGCCTACATTCAATAGACCAAAGTCAATGGTATCCAGCGATGCGTTCAAGATACCGGATGGAATAATGCCGTATCCGTTTACGCTAACGGATAACGGACTGATCCCTGAATTATTAATAATATTCATCACATCGCTGAAAGCGCCGGATTCGGCCGGCTGGAAGCGAATCTCCAGCGGCAGCGTTTCACCCGCGTTCAGGATATACGGATAGGTTAGCGCGCTTATCAGAGTAAAGGCATTATTCTCCTCAAAGACAATGGAATCAATTTGCACCGGCCCGTTGTTCGCCGACAAATAAACCGTGTCGCGTTTTTCAGTATTCACGACAACCTGGCCAAACATGCACTCGGTTTTGGACAGCGTCAGATTGCCGATACCCGATCCGGAGCCGGTTAAACTAACAAACAAAGGCGCCGGGGCGTTTGTATAATCAATGCGCAGGGAATCGGTATAACTTATAAAACCCTGGGGTTTGAATGTGATATAAACCAGCATTGTATCGCCCGGATTCAATGTGGTCACCGGTTGGGGTGTAATCAGATCCACTCTGAAAAGATCCGGTTGTAATGAAACAACGCCTAAAATTTCCGTTGGAAATGCATTGGTTCCGATTTTCAAAACTCTCTGTACGCTGTCTCCGGGCTGGCAATTGCCAAAATGAAGCGCTACCGGCGATGTGCCCGGCGTACCTACCGCCGGTATATAAAGCGGCGAGAACATGGACGTCATTAATGCCGAGTCGGACAGGGCCGTGAAATGCGTACCCGGAACCATCGCCACGGCTTTCGACCAATTTCCGGCGTCATCCGAATAAGTGGTATCAATGAAGGTCAGCGTTGGAACATCGCCTTGCGGATACGCGCGGTATATCTGAATCATCGAATTCATCATACCCTTACCGGTCAGAATATTTCCCGACTGCAAGCCGGTAATCTCCGGTATTCTTGCTCCGCTGTTGGCCGGTTCGGTAATCAGCAGATTGAATTTCCTGTTGCCGGTGAATTCATTGTAGTGGATACTGTGGATTAAATTTCCAACCCCGGTACCGCCGATATTGATGCCGCCGCTGTCGCTGTTTGTAATCCGATTGAAGCGCATCGTAATATAATGAGAATTTTTTGCGTGAATACCGTATCCGCGATTGCCCAGATTCATATTTCCGCTGTTATCCGTTCCGATGTGGTTCCTGTCAATCACGGTATAGGTGGCATGATCCAGCATCAATCCGGCAAATTCACCCGCGGGATTATCCAGGCAATTTCCGGCAATGATATTGCGCCCCTGCACGGTGCCGTTTCCAATGGCATTACCCGTGCTGTACCCAATCCGGATACCATCAAGATGGTTGCCGATGACCATGTCGCCGGAGAGGTTGGTGCCGATATAGTTCCGCATAATCTGATTACTATCGGCAAATTCTTCGAGAACAATTCCGCCTTGGCTGTTTCCTGAGATAACATTCGGCGAGCCAAAATCCGTATGGCCAATAAAATTTTTGTTCGGGCCTGATTGCAGGCGAATACCGTCGCCCTGATTGCCCAGAGCGTTGTGTCCGGTTATATCAAGACCAATGATATTACCGTAGATATGATTATGATGCACGCCGCTTCCGTGAAAACGTATGCCGGTTGATAAATTACCTGAAATCAGATTATTCCCTGTGGCGTTGCCGTCGCCGATAAAATTATTGACGATCTGCCCCCCGTTTTCCGTCATGAAATACACGCCAATCTGATTTCCTCTTTGTAAAAGACCCGCTGAATCGGTTCCGATTTTATTCCCCAGGATCGTATTATCGGATAAAACAGCCGTGTCGATACCGCAATAGAATTGAATTCCACCCGAATTGGCTGATACAATATTTCGGTAGATTTCATTGTATCTTGAATTGTTTTCAACCCGAATACCGGCCACAGCGTTGCCGGCGGCGGTCTGACCATCGGCATGAAGGCCGATGATATTAAAGCGAATTAAATTATAAGAACTGTTATAAAGATGAATACCATAATTACTGTTACCGGAGATAATATTGCGCCCCTGACTCGTTGGATCGCCGATAATCGTTGAATCGGCATCGACAATCAGGATGCCATTGACATTGGGAAGCGTGGCTATTCCTTGAGCATTAACGCCGATGTTATTTCCGAGTATCCGGTTATTCCATGCTTCAGCAGACTCAATATAAATTCCTGAAGCAATATGGCCAGATATTAAATTATTCTTCACGACATTCTGTTGCGCGCCATTTTGAATGTACACTCCTGTAACATTTGGACGCGCTTCCATGCCCGTCGGGTCCGTGCCGATGTAATTGCTGTTGACTTCATTATAATCCGTTCCGGTACCGGTAATGCGGATACCGCTGTTGTTCATCGCCGATTGCGCGCGGTTTCCGCCGATGATGTTCCTGCCGCCGGGAGTCCCGTCGCCTATAAAATTATATCGGGCGCCATCGGAAATTAAAATTCCGAGAACACCGCTTGTATCACGGCCATTTTTATCCAGTCCGATATAATTGCCTAAAATATAATTGGAGTCTGTTCCGGCGCCGGTGATCAACACATCAGCATACCATTGGCCAGCGATTAAGTTTCGGCCATCTATCGTTCCGTCACCGATAGAGTTATAGGATGCGCCATCTGCGATTTGAATTCCGCATCGTCCGCCTCCGGCATGGTTTCCTGCAAAGTCCACTCCGATATAACACCCCAGTACCTGGTTTCCGTTGCCGGTTATATGAAGCGCCGAAATGCCGTTCTGGGCGCCGTTGCTTGCGATGCTCATATTTTTGAGCACATTGTTATGACCGGTGATGACAACCGTGTGCCCAATATCAATACTTGCGAGACCAAGATGAATATCCGGTATTCCGTCATGGTTCATATCACCGTCGATTACTGTACCGTCGGACGAGAGCACGTAAGTCATGTCTGAATATATAATCGTCTGAGGTGGCAGTTTAAATGTAATTGAATCCGGTCCCGGGTTGTTATTGGCGTATGTAACGGCGTAATCCAGTGAACCTGGTCCTGAATACGGGTTCAACCGGTTAACGATGAGCGGGAATATCACCATAACCGGATTGGAAAACGCCGATGTATTCATATTATGCGTCTGCAGGGCGGTAATATTGTAATTGATGACAGAATCCGGAAGCACAAAACTCCAATAACCGTCGCTTCCTTCCTGCGTGGTATCTACAAAGAACTGTCCCTGATCGCCGTAATCGTAAAAGATTTGAATTTGCGCATTATTAAAAGCCCCGGAACCATAGACCATATGTCCGACTATCGAATCAATTACCGGAGGCGGAATCTGGTTCTGTGCCACGCTGTCGATATATATACCGGCGGTGTTATTGTAAATCGAATTTCTGAAGAGGGTATTTTGATAGGTTGTGGCGCTATTAAAAGATACTCCATAGCCGCCGTTATTGGCAATGACATTATCGACAACTTCATTGTAAGCGACACTCCAACCGCTTTCAGATTTTAGGTAGATACCGTTGACGGTGTTACCCAAAGGACTGACTCCGTCGGAATTGAGGCCGATAACATTGCCGATGATCTTGTTGTACACGCTGGTTACGCCACCGGTGATATCATTGGTGATGACCGCCACGCCGTGACCATTGTTTCCGGAAATCACATTGCGCATCCAGGGGCTGTTTCCGCCAATTTGATTATAACTGGATTTACGAATCACCACGCCGCTTTCGTTGGGAATTGCGTTGGTACCTGTGGGATCCGTTCCGATGAGATTTCCGTATACATAATTCGAGTCGGCATAATGGAAGAGAAGCCCACAATAGTCACTATTCGCAATGACATTACCTCCGCCGGGAAGTCCGTCGCCAATAAAGTTATTGGCTCCGCCCCACACCGTTACGCCAATTATGTTATGTCCTGATAACGCACTGCCGTAGATGTTCAGACCAAACCAGTTACCGGTCACATAATTTGAATCGGTAGCATCGCCCATGATGAAGAGCGATGCGCTAATAGTTTCATTAACCATCCCGCCAGGAGGCTCCTGGGAATAAATATAATTACGCTCTTCATCCGTATGGCCGCCGATAATATTACCCCGGGCTCCGCCGGAAATCATAATACTGCTCTGATTCGGCAGGGAATCGGTACCGGCCGCATTCAAGCCGATAAAATTACCGGTAATAACATTGTAGTTGGTTCCCGGCTCCATAATCCGGATGCCGATGCCATCCCGGTTTCCGGCAATCACGTTGCGCCCGGCGGCCGTTCCATCGCCGATCTGATTGAACATGGCGCCGTTGGTTAATTTCACTCCGCAGTAATTCGGGTTTGCGGCCATGCCCGTGATGTCCGTACCGATATAACAGCCGAGGATTTTATTATAATGCCCGCCGTCAATAGTAATCGCGGCGCCGTTGTTGAAATTCTGATCCTTCAGCACCATTCCCTTTATGGTATTATGCGAGGAATAAATCAAGAAAATACTGCCTTCGACATTAAAGCCGGATACAACGATATCCGGAGAACCATCGGCATCTATATCACCGTCAATGGTCGTATAGTCATCTGATGACATAGCGGGTAAAACATCCGTGAGTTGGATAACGTCTCCTTTTTGCAGCGAGAACCGGATGACGTCCGGCCCGGGATGGGTATTGGCGTACTCCATAGCATAGCGTAATGTACCCGGTGTATTATTATCGATAATTCGGGATACCAAAAGCGGATCCGATAATCCGGAACTAAACGGCTCCGAAAATGCCGATGTGTTTCCGTTACTGTCCTGCAGGGCCGTGAAATTCATATTCAGCACCGGCATAACGAATTTCGACCAGTTGCCCGATGCGTCGGCATAAGTTGTATCGATGAATATCTGGCCTTCATCTTCATAATCGGCATAAATCTGTACCAGCGCGCCGGAAGCGGCATTGCCGGATAAAATATGAGTTAATGTGTCATAATTCAGAATATGCGGCGGCCATACGCTTTCCTGCGCGCTCGCTCCTATCAGGATCCCCAGATCCAGACTGTTATAAATGGTATTTCCGTAAAGCCGATTCTGATAAACATTCGGCCAATCGCCAATAACCAGTCCCGCATTATACGAATTCGCTATGACATTATATTCAAATGTGTTGTTGGTAACAAAACCAGGCTCTCCTCCATCAAAATAATCAATAAACGCGTTACTTTGATTTCCAATGGGCGTAAAACCGTCGGCCCCGACGCCGATGTAATTTCCGATAACTCGATTATCCTGAGCGTCTGCGATACCTTCCGTATTCAATCGTCCTTTCATCCATTTTTTGATTTGACCCAAGGAACGATGGCTGTTTTTGAATAAACCCGAATATTTTGATTTTCTTGTTTCGAGTTTTCCTTTGATTTTGGTTAAAAGAGAAGATTCTCCATGCTTGGGATTAGGTCCGCCTCCAAAAAAATCTCCACCGAGAATGCCGATGCCCATATCATTGCCGGCGATGACATTCCGGCCGCCTTCGGTAGCATTACCGATTATATTACCGGAACCATTAATAAACATGCCAAACTCATTGGATCTTGCTACTAAACCGGTTGTATCGGTCCCGATGTAATTTCCAAAGAAATAATTACTATCCGCCGATATGCTCTGAATGCCCATAAAATGATTGGCGATGACATTCCGGCCTTCCACCGTGCCGTCTCCGATGAAATTTTTCTGTACTCCCATAAAAAGCCCAACGGCGCACCCTGACGTAAAATCTAAAAAATCTCCGCCTTCCGCATTCAATCCGAACCGGTTTCCGATTACATAATTGGAATCGGTGCCCGGCATGCCCATCATGACGGAAGCAGGAAATATAAACCCGGTCGTGTCAGCGAAATTACAGAATAAATTTCGTCCGCCGGGATCGTGCGAGCCGATCTGATTGTATTTAGCTCCATTATCAAGAACGACGCCGACTTGATTCGGCAGGGGTTCCATTCCGGCGGCATTCAGGCCGATATAGTTACCCAAAATTTGATTATATCGGCTGGATTCACCGGTGATCCAGACTCCGGTTAAATTCCCTGAAATGATATTCCGCCCGGCCGACGTACCGTCACCGATTTGATTATACGAGCCGTTGGATATTTGAATTCCGGTTTCATTCATGTTATTAAAATTACCGTAGGGATCTGTACCGAAATAATTGCCGATAATTTTATTATAATGTCCCTGATTAATCACCAGCGCGCCTTCTTCCTCAGAATAGTAATTATTAAACACCAGCCCCTGAATGACGTTGTGCGACGATTCAATAAACATGATCGCGCTATAGTTGCCGCTGCCGGACAAAATAATATCCGGCTTTCCGTCTTCATCCATGTCGCCGTTAATGACGGTAAAACTGTCCGTGATATAATCCAGTGTGCTTTCAGTATACAAGGTTGTGAATTTTGGAAGCGCGAATAATATCGTATCCGGACCGATATGACTATTGGCCGAATCGATTGCCCAGCGCAGGGAACCTTCCATATAATCATTCGGATTCGTCACGAAAATTGCATTACTGTTTAGTGTGGTCTGGCTGCCTTCGAGAGGATTTACGGTCAGGTAATTGATGCTTTCACCGGAGCCGTTAAAGGCAAATATTTTGTAATAATACTCTTGATTAGGTAATAACATATTTTCGATGAAAAAATTATCGGCGCCCACGTAAGCGATTTCATTTAGGCCGAACCGATCGCCCGCTTTATAGGTTGTTCCATCAACGGGAATATAATCCGGCGCCTCGTACAATCGCCTTACGGCGATATAGCCGTCAGCCATCGGCGAGGCGTGATCGAACTGCGCGCGGAATCCCCTGGTCGTGACATCGGTAAAATTAAGATTCGTCGGCTGCGCTTCAGGCTCAGCGGCTAATTTCTTTTCATATTTCAGTATGGTTCCGTTTGCGCCGACCGCCCATCCGCGTCCGGGAGCAGGAAACGTGACATCATTAAGACTCTTGTTGGTGCCGGATGATTCGAGCGCCCATAAATCCCCGCCGTTGGTGGATTTCAGGATTGTACCTTGTTCACCTACGGCATACAAGGAGTTGCTGTTCATTGGCCCTATCGCCCACAGCATGGGCAGTTGCTCGGTAAAACCGGATTTAGGCGCTTGGATCAGCTTTCCGGTTACGCGGTCGATATACCTGCCTTTGAAACGTCTATTTTCTACTGTCGCCGAACCGGCTTGTTTTTTAAGGCCGCCATGTTTCAGTTCCCAGGTGACGCCGCCGTCGGTTGTTTTCAGAATAGATGATTCATTGCCGACAGCAAAACCGGTCATGGCATCAATGAATTTAATATCGCCGGCATAGGTTACTACGCTTGGAACGTTGTAGTCATCCCAGTTGTTTCCCCCATCGGTTGTTTTCTTTATGATAATCATGCCGAAACTGTTTTCGGTCGCCAACCATCCCGTGTTTGCATCAATAAAGAAAATGGAATAGCTGCCGACCATTGACCCGGCATCCTGACTGAACCAAGTATCACCCCCGTTAATGGTTTTATAAACATAGTTTGGGCCGCACGCCCATCCGGTTGAATTGTTAATAAAAAACACGGAATTCAGGTATAACGTGCTGCCAGCGTTTCTGGTTAGCCAACTCACGCCGCCGTCGGTGGTATAATGGACGGTACCGTTTAGACCAACGGACCAGCAATGTTCGTCATCGGTCGAAAAAAGATCGATCATTTCTTCGCCAGCAAAACTGGCCGCCTGATACCATGTTTGCCCGCCGTCCGTCGTACGGAAAATGATGTCCTGGCTTACACCGTAATCCGTTGCCAGCGCCCAACCGGTCATTTCATTCGGAAATGACATGGAATAAAAATCGCCGTCGATCAGTGTCCGGCTGACTTTCGTCCACAGCGCGCCGCCGTCAATAGTTTTGATAATATTTCCGCCGTTACCGACCGCCCACACTTCGCCTGTGCTGCCGGCGCTGATTCCATTCAGTATTGATGTCAATCCCGATGTTTGCGGCGCCCAGTTTTCTCCGCCGTCCATGGTATAATAGATGACGCCGCTTTCGCCGGTAATCCAGCCGTACTGCGCGTCGGCGAAATCAATCGAATAAAAAGACGCCGCGGTACCAACCGATATCGGATACCATGAAGCGCCGCCATCGGTTGTTCGGGCTATGCCTCCGTTGGGACCGCAAACAATCCCGATAAGCGGTGACGTGAAATGAACAGCATAAGCTCCGCTTATCGGCAGGGACTGACTTGACCATACCGTGCCGCCGTTGGTAGTCTTATAGATCCAACCCATATCCTCTGTGTTTAATTTGCTCACAAATGTTGTCACCGCCCATCCGGTATCCGCGTCAATAAAAAATATATCATTACACCCGCTCACTATAGCTCCCGGATCAATCCATGTATAGCCCCCGTCGGTGGATTTATAGGGATGGCCGTTAATGCCGATAGTCCAGCCGATAGTCGGGCTCACAAAATACACGGCATTCAGATTATTCGCAGGAGCATCAAGAACTTCCCACGATTCACCGCCATTGGTCGTTTTAAAGACACGGTAAGATTCTCCCCTGCCGACAATCCATCCGTTCAGCGCGTCGTAAAAAAAGACCGAATTGAAATCCATCATGTAAAAAGAAAAATCCAGTACAGTCCAGGTCACGCCGCCGTCGGTGGTTTTCAGGATTGACGCATTTTCACCGACCGCAACGGCGGTGTTTTCGCTGAGCGCGCAGACCGAATTCAGGCTATTACCCTGCGGCCATGGCGCATACACCGACCAGTCAGAATTTTGTGCCTGAACCGACAACGGTAAAAGAATTATACTGATGAATAGTAATGCTTTTTTCATATATCTCTCCTGATTAATGTTCTTAAAAAATTTTTATGGATTTAATCGCAATAGAAATAACTTAATTAGTTACTATTATGTATGTAGGTTATCTTTTTTTAAAAGATGAGCTATCTCTTTTAAAAAGTAAGCTATATCTTTTAAAAGTGCAAGTAAATCGGAAAGAAATTTTCAGAAATAAAATAACCGGCTGCTGGATATACCATACGATTTAAATACAGACGATTAGCAGAACCGTCATTTTATTTGATCAGCAGCATTTTACCGGATCGGACGCCATGGCCCGTGATGAGCCGGCGCATGTAGATTCCGCCCGATACGGCATTGCCGCGGCCATCTTTACCGTCCCACATCACTTCGTGTGTTCCGGCAGTCTGCCGCGAGTTCAGGAGCGTGCGCACTTCGTTTGCGCAGTTCTGAAAATCGTGGCGGAATCCGGGCAGGGCAGCATATTCGGGAACCATGCCCGCCCGACCCGCAAATCGGTTTGCGGATGGATTTTTTACAAGTTTCATGATCGGGTCCCCATTCAGGGAATAACTCACGAATTATTTTTTATCGACGTCAATGGTTAATAATTCTTCCCAGCGCGAAGTGTAGCACGGCGTCAGGCGTTCCTGTCGCAGTTTCCACTTCCGGTCGTATCCCTGCGCAAGCAGGCGCACGCGGTCTTTACCCATAGTATCGTTGATGGCGTCCATTACTTTCATAAGGGCGCGCTGTTTACCGCGGTCGGCCTCGTCGAAGAAGTTGCGCTGCACCTGATCCTCCGGCACCAGCCCGGACACGATGACGCCGGTTTTTTTGTACTGATATCCTTTTTTAAAAATCGCCTTCAGCCCCTGTTTGGCGTAATGCACGATTTCGGGCGTGTAATTCGTGGCGACGGGCAGGGTGATGACTTTGCTGTTGAAATACTGCGGCAGGTCTTCCTTGAACGGGTGCGTTTCCAGAAACACCGTCAGCATGTTGGCGCAACTTTGCTGCTGGCGCAGTTTGCGGGCGCACGTCGCGGCGTAATTAGCCAGCGCCTCGGCGATCGTCTCGAAATCCGAAAGCATCTGGCCGAACGAGCGCGCCGTGCCTATCGCTTTCTTCGGCGCGGGTTCCGTGTCGAGTTCGATACAGGATTCGCCGCGCAGTTCTTTGACTAACCGCAAACCGACGAGGGTCATGTGTTTTTGAATCCACGCATCTTTGGCCCGCGTAAGATCAAGAGCCGTGAGAATACCGTAGGATTTCAGGAATTTGCTGTATTGCCCGCCGATTCCCCAGATGTCCTTAACGGGAAGTTTTTCCAGCGCTTGCCGGATCGATTCGGGATCCGCGAGCAGATGCACGCCGCCGGATTTCTTGGCGATTTTATTGGCGACCTTAGCCAGCGTTTTGCTCGGGGCGATGCCCACGGATACCGGAATGCCGGTCCATTGTTTAATTTTCCGCCGGATCCGGAATCCCAGTTCGGTGAGGTCCTCACGGTAACCGGAAAGATCGATAAACGCCTCATCGATAGAATAGATTTCAATTTCCTTCACGAGGGTGGCCAGCGTGTTCATCACCCGCTCCGAAAGGTCGCCGTAGAGCACATAATTGGACGAGAATACCGCCACGTGATGCTTCTGCAGGAACGGCTCGATCTGGAAGGCGGGCATGGCCATCTCGATGCCGAGCGCCTTGGCCTCGTTCGACCGCGCGATGATGCAGCCGTCGTTGTTGGACAGCACCACCACCGGCCGGCCCTCGAGTTTCGGGTTAAACACCCGCTCGCAGGACGCGTAAAAATTGTTGCAGTCAACAATCGCGATCATTTCGGTTTATGGATAATATACGCGACAATGCCCCAGATCTGGAAATCTTTCTCCTCGGTAACTTTGATGGGCTTGTAGGCGGCATTTTCAGGAACCAGATATAATTCGCCTTTGATTTTTTTTATGCGTTTAACGGTAAATTCTCCGTCGATGACGCAGACGGCAATGTCGCTGTTCTTCGGCTCCAGCGCGCGGTCCACCACGAGCAGGTCGCCATCGTGGATGCCGGCGTCGTTCATGGAATGGCCGGCAACCTTCACAAAAAACGTAGCGGCCGGGTGTTTAATCAGGTGCTGGTTCAGATCCAGCTTGAGTTCCACGTAATCTTCCGCCGGCGAAGGAAATCCGGCCGAGATTTTGGAGTCATACAGCGGCAGTTTCAGATTCAGCGTCGGATCGAAGCTGTAAAATTCCAGTTTCTCTTTTTTATAGATTTTTTTCAACGTTATATTAGCCATCACGCCCTTCCTTACCGGCTCTGCCCTTTCAGCAGAATCTGGTTGTTTTCGACACGCACCTGATTGAGTTCGACGGACTCCAGCGACAGGCGCACCGCATCCCGGAGTTTTTTCGGGTTTATATCCAGCATTTCCGCTAACGTATTCAGGTCATGTTCCGTCTCGCCGATTTTTACACGCGAATCTCCGCTGATGGTAAGCGCGTTATTCTCCAGCACCGGCCTGCCTTCCACGCCGATATACACTTCCTGATCCTTCAGAAACGGAAAAATCGTCATGGCTTTGTCGAGCGTTTTTTGCTCTTTGTCTCCCAACTGGTCTTTAGACAAATCGGAAAGATTGACCACCGCGCCGGATTCCATCGTTCCATTCTTAATCTCCGTATGGGTCGCTTTAATCACTTTACTCAGGTCGCTTTCGGCCGATTTTTCCAGCAGCGCGGCCAGCAGCAAATCGTTGACCTCGTCTTCACTCAGACTCAACTCAACGGGCTGTGCGGTTTTCTGCTTGCCGGTTTTTTTTAACGGCGCGGACAGTTTGTTTGAAATAATCGCCCTTGAGCGCTCCGCGGTTTTTCGCGTATCGATGATCTGATAATTTCCGGCGGCCTGCGGCTTGTACCACGAAGGCAGAGTGGTAACCTTGTTCCAGTAATAATAAATCACCACCAACACGGCGATAAGGATGACTAATAAAAATATCAGTATTTTTTTTAACATATACGCTCCTGCCTTGACTGTATAAGTATCATAACAAGAATTATTTTGCTTTTCAATATCTATTTGAATATCTTATGCCTTTGTAATTATGACCCACCTAATAAAGGATTTCCCAATGAAAAGTTGGTTTTGCAGCCTTTTGGTATTGAGCGGATGGTTTGTGATGCAGTCTCAGATTGATAGCGCTCAGGCGCAGACAAAAATCAGTTCCCGATTGGCAAAGGCCGCTGAAACAGAGGCCTCCCTGCTGGTATGGATAACCTTTAAAGATAAAGGCGATATGGCTTCCAAATACCTTGACGCCCGCCGGACGGTCAGTACCCGCGCCCTGCAGCGACGCGCGAAGATGCGGCCGTTCGACCGACTCATTGAACCAAAAGACTATCCCCTGGAAGCCGCGTATGTCCGGCAGGTGGAAGGGCTGGGTATAAAAATCCGGCAGCCGTCGCGCTGGTTCAACGCAGTGAGCGCGTGGGTCAGCAGGGAACAACTGTCCGAACTGGAACAATTAAATTGCGTGGCTAATCTTGACCTTGTCCTACGCCTGAAAAAAGATCCGCATTCCCTGGAATTTCAATCGAAGGATTTCATTGAAGACAAGGCCGGACGCGATTCCAGGCGGGCAAACGTGCTCACGCTTGATTACGGAACTTCCTATACACAGGTCAATCAGATCAATGTGCCGGCGGTGCATAACCTGGGCATTTACGGACAGGGCGTGATGATCGGCGTGTTCGACGCGGGATTCAACAACCTTGGGCACGAGGCGTTTGACAGCATGGTCATCCTGGCAACCCATGATTTCGTGAACGGCGACAGCAGCGTGGCCGACGATCCCGGGCAGATGGGCGAGGGCAGTCACGGCACCAATACGCTATCGGTAATCGGCGGCTTTAAGAATGGCCAGCTGATCGGTCCGTCTTTCCGATCCACGTTTATATTGGCAAAAACCGAAAACACCGACAGCGAAACGCCGGTTGAAGAAGATAACTGGATCGCGGCCATGGAATGGGCCGAGGCCTACGGCGTGGATGTGGTGAGTTGCTCGCTCGGCTATATCGAATTCGACGGGCAATCGTATTATACATGGCAGTGGATGAACGGCGATTCCTGCCGCATCACCAAAGCCGCCGACATGGCCACATGGAACGGCGTAGTAGTGGTCAACTCCGCCGGCAATGAAAATGATAATTCCAGCCATAACACACTGGGAGCGCCGGCGGACGGCGATACGGTCATCGCGGTCGGGGCGGTAAATTCAAGCGGTACCCGCGTATCGTTTAGCTCGGTCGGCCCTACCGTGGACGGCCGCATCAAACCGGATGTGATGGCCATGGGATCGGGCGTGAAAGCGGCCTATGGAAGTCCCGGCGCCACCGGATATGAATATGTTGACGGTACGTCCTTCTCCTGCCCGCTGACGGCCGGCGTATGCGGATTGATACTTTCGACCAATCCGAATCTCACGCCGTATCAGGTACGCGAAGCGCTTCGCAATACGGCAAACAATGCCTCCAGTCCGAATAAGTATTACGGATGGGGCATTGTCAACGCGCTGAATGCGATCAATTATGTGCATATTCAGCATACTCCCGTCAGCGACACAGAAAATCCGGCTGGACCGTTTCCGGTCGAGGCGGTTGTGACCCATGCGGCTGCAATTGATACAGTATACCTGATATATGGATTAAACGGTGATTTCACGAACACCTTAATAATGAGTTCCCTCGGTTCGTCCTATACCGCAAATATTCCGAGTACGGGTGTACCAACCCGTTATAATTACTATATAAAAGTAAAAAACAAACTTGGCTCATTAACCTATGAGCCACAAGGAGCGCCCGGGCTATATCATTCATTTTATGCGGGCGCCGATACCGTGAAGCCCGTCATCACGCATACGCCGCTGGGTAATCAGGCGCTTTCAGCCTGGCCGGTTCCGGTTTCCGCGTCGGTTACAGATAATATTGGTGTGGACTCGGTGATTGTGGAATTTGCGCATAACGGCATGAGTCAGACACCTTTCCGGTTGGCGCGTAACGGTCTTACGTCTGAATATGGCGCGCTCTTCAGCAATATTCCCGTCGCCGTTGGAGATTACATCGATTATCGCATCATTGCGAACGACATGGCAACTACGTCCAATACTGTAATCGTCCCGTCCTCGGGTTATTACCGTTTTTATATCGTCAATTTAACCGTTTTTTCTTCGGATTTTAATACGACATCCGGCGGTCTGACCGGTAATAACGACTGGGAGTGGGGCGTGCCGTCAGGTTCGTCGCCGCTGCCGCATTCGTCTCCGAAACTCTGGGCGACTAAGCTTGACACCAATTATACCGACGGGCCGCTGTTATCCACGCTGACCCTTCCGCAACTGACGGCTATATCCGGCAACGCGTCGTTCACCTTCTGGCAAGCATACGAAATGGAGAACGGTTACGACGGAGGCAATGTCAAGATGGCCGTCAATAACGGCGAGTACCAAATAATCACACCGGCCGGCGGATATCCGGTCAACGCGCTGAGCACCAGCTGGAATAACCCCATCGGCGGCCAGCCCGCATTCAGCGGCACGGCGCTGACCTGGCAGCAGATAACTTTTCCGCTAAACGGCATCGTTCAATCAGGTGATCAGGTTCGGATCAAGTTTGATTTTGGCGCAGACGACAGCGTGGTCAAAATCGGATGGTATATCGATGATTTCTCCGCTGTGGATCTGGGCACCGTTGTGACGGACATTAACAGTGAAGAACCGGCAACCCCGGACGCATTTGTGCTTTATCCGAATTATCCCAATCCGTTCAATCCGTTCACCACGATACGCTATCAGCTTCCGGCGGCGGGAAAAGTCACGCTGAAAATCTACAACCTGCTGGGACAGGAAGTCGCGACGCTGGTGAACCGTTCCCATGCGGCGGGCGTTTATTCAGCCGTGTGGAACGGACAAAACAGCACCGGCCACGCCGTGGCTTCCGGTGTGTATATGTACCGGCTGGAATTGATTTCCGGAGAAAAACGGTATGCCAGTACAAAGAAACTTCTGCTGATTAAATAAGACATTTACCAATCAGCAGTCCGGCTGACGGATTAAACGGAAGGGACAAACAGGCGTTTGTTAAGTCCCTTCGCTCATTCGTCTTTCATACCTGCGCCGTAATGCCGGTTAATCCACGGACGCTGGTTTACTCAACCTTCGAACTGACAGGTTTTAGAGTAACCGGCGGTGGCATCTTTACTATAAAATCATCAACCCCTAACGCGGGCATTCTGTAAATGCCCTGTTTGATGGTTTGGTATGTCTCCAGGATACGGCTCCAAGCCGGAGACGCCGGCCCGATAACTTACGGTAATTCCGGAAAACCGGCCACGGAGCCGGCATTCAGCGTAAACGCATTGGCCCAAACCATTAGTTAATGAGAAGTTAATGGAATTCGGTTAATGCTTTTTCTCTTTTTTTTTAATTTTATTTTTTGTATTCTTTTATTCATTTTTGGTTTTAAACAGAAAACTTAGTATTGGATACGTTATGAAAAAATTAGCGGTAGTCGCTTTTGGCGGAAATGCTTTTATCCGTGCCGGACAGAAAGGCACCATCGACGAACAGGAAGAAAATGTTTACAACACCTGCCGGAACCTTGTGGAACTTATCAAGCAGGATTACAACATTGTCATCGGCCATGGCAACGGCCCGCAGGTCGGAAATATTATGCTGTGCAACCAGGCCGGCTACAAGATGTATGGCATACCCGATATGCCGATCGACATTTCGGTGGCATATTCTCAGGGCTTCATCGGCTATATGATTGAGCAGCAACTCCGCAACGTGCTGGAGGCGCATGATATCCAGAAAGATATCATTACGATTGTCACGCAGGTGCTGGTTGATAAGAACGATCCGGCTTTTCAGAATCCGACCAAACCCGTCGGGCCCTATTACCGGAAAGACGAGATGGAAAAGATTGTAGCCGAGACCGGCGCCAAGTTTGCCGAGGATCCGAAGGGTAACGGCTGGCGAAAAGTCGTCGCGTCGCCCAAGCCGATCCGCATCAACAACCAGAAATCCATCGAAAAGCTGGCCCGCGACGGGCAGATTGTCATCGCGGTCGGCGGCGGAGGCATACCGGTTTTCTACGTCAAGGAGAAAAAACTGCAGGGCATTGATGCGGTAATCGACAAGGACCTGGCCTCCTCCCTGCTCGCCACGGAAATCCATGCCGACGAATTTTACATTTTGACCGACGTACCCAAGGCCTGTATCAACTTCCGCAAGCCCGGCGAGAAACAACTCGACACGATTACGGTGGCCGAGGCTAAAAAATACATTGACGAGGGCCATTTTGCCGCGGGCAGCATGGGACCGAAAGTCAGAGCGGCCGTGGCTTTCGTGGAAAACGGCGGCCAGTACGCCATCATCACCGAAGCCGGACAACTGAGCAATCCGGACGCCGGCACACGGATCGTGCTGAAATAACCCGAACCTGTTCAACCTATAAACATCATACCGGAGGAATTATGCCTTTTAATCTTCGCAACCGTCATTTTCTTAAAGAACTTGATTTCACGCCGGAAGAACTGAAATTTCTTCTCAATCTGTCCATCGATCTGAAAAAAGCCAAATACGGCGGTTATGAACAGCCGCGTCTGAGAGGAAAAAACATCGCGCTGATTTTCGAGAAGGCCTCAACCCGCACCCGTTGCGCATTTGAGGTGGCCGCCTTCGATCAGGGCGCGCAGGTCACCTACCTCGGACCGTCCGGCTCGCAAATCGGAAACAAGGAATCCATGAAGGACACCGCGCGCGTTTTAGGCCGCATGTACGACGCCATCGAATACCGCGGCTTCGGCCAGAAAATCGTGGAAGAACTGGCCGCTTACGCCGGCGTTCCGGTATGGAACGGCCTCACCGATGAATTCCATCCGACCCAGATCCTGGCCGATCTGATGACGATGATGGAACACTCCGACAAGCCGTTGCATCAAGTCAAGTTCTGCTACCTCGGCGACGCCCGCAACAACATGGGCAACTCCCTGCTGATCGGCGCGGCGAAGATGGGCATGGATTTCCGCGCGGCGGCCCCGCCCAAACTGCACCAAAGCGAGGAACTCCAGAAAACCGCCCGCGACATCGCCAAAGAAACCGGCGCGAAAATCCTCATCACCGACAAAGTGGCCGAAGCCGTTAAAGACTGTGACTTCCTCTATACCGACGTGTGGGTCTCCATGGGCGAGCCGGATTCCGTTTGGGGCGAACGCATCGAACTGCTGAAACCCTACCAGGTCAACAAGAAAACCATGGAACTGACCGGTAACCCGAAATGTAAATTCCTGCACTGCCTGCCGTCATTCCATAACCGCGAAACCAAGATCGGCGAGGACATCTACAAGAAATTCGGGCTCGACGGCATGGAAGTCACTGAAGACGTATTTGAATCGCCGGCATCGGTGGTATGGGATCAGGCCGAAAACCGCGTCCATACCATTAAAGCCGTCATGGTCGCCACACTGGGCGATTAAGTTTAATCCGGTGCTTTTTATAGAGGGCAGTTCCACCTGCCCTTTTTTTATTAAAACTTGAAATTATCCGTTTTATCACGTAAACTCTAAAATCATTTATGTCTACGAAAGCGCTTTGATGAAATCCATGTACCGTCTCTGCTTCCTTCTGGTTACGCTTACGGCCGTTTCCCCCGCGCAAGACCTTACCAGGCAACAACTCATTGACCGTTATCTCGACCGCAAAGGCGAAGTATATTTTCAATTCCATACCGATTCCCATGAACGGATTAACGAACTCTCGCGTATGATTGCCATTGACCGCGTCGTTCCCGCTAACGGAGGATTTATCGTTAATGCCTATGCGAACCGCGAAGAGATGGAACAATTTTCAGGTTTACATATCGAATGCACCGTCTTGCCGCATCCCGGAGACGCGGAGCACATCCGTATGAGTGCGGCCACGGATACCGTCATTAATTGGAACGTCTATCCGACGTACGATGCCTACGTAACGCTGATGTACGATTTTGCCGCGCGGTATCCCGGGATCTGCCAAATCGTCGACGCGGGTTTGACGGTACAAAGCCGTCATATCCTTTTCGCGCGTATAACGAATTTTTCCGACAGCCTGAACGTCAAGCCGAAAGTGATGCTGTCTTCCACGATGCACGGCGACGAGACGGCGGGATACGTAACTCTGCTGCATTTAATCGATACGCTTCTGCGCAGTTATGCAAATGATTCGCCGGTCGGCCATTTAGTCAGCGATTTTGAAATTTGGATTAATCCGCTGGCCAACCCCGACGGAACTTACTGGTCGGGCAATCACACGGTAACCGGCGCAAGAAGATATAATGCCAATAATAAAGACCTCAACCGTAATTTCCCGGATCCCGCGGCCGGCCCCAATCCGGGCGGCACCTGGCAGCCGGAAACACTGGTGATGATGCAAATCGCGACCCAGAACGCCTTCACCCTGTCGGCAAATTTCCACGGCGGGGAGGAAGTATTCAACTTCCCATGGGATACCTGGGCGCGCCTGCATCCGGATAATGACTGGTTTATCCGTCTGGCCCGTCTATACGTGGATACCGTGCATGCGTATTCCCATTCGGATTACATGACCGCGGTATTGGGATATCCCAATCTTCCCGGCATAGTTAACGGCTATGCCTGGTACCGCGTCACGGGCGGAAGGCAGGACTACATGACGTATTTCAGACATTCAAAAGAAGTCACGATAGAATTGTCCGGCACAAAACTCGTTCCGGCGGATTCTCTGCATAAAATGTGGAATTATAATGTCCGGTCTCTTTTACAATTTATTGATCAGGCGCGTTTTGGTTTACAGGGCATGGCAACGGATTCTGTAACCGGATTGCCGCTAAAAGCCAGCATCACGGTGATTGGGCGGGATCTGATGGACAGCACCTATGTCCTTGCGGATTCGGTATCCGGCAAATATTTCCGCCCCATTCAGGAAGGCGTTTATTCTGTTTTATTCCGCTGCGCCGGTTATTACCCTTTAACCGTAACAAATGTAAGGGTCGGCGCCGACTCCACAACAGTTCTAAACGTCAGGCTGACGCCGGTCGGTACGGATATTAAAAATATCAATCCGGACCGGAATCAACTAATCTTATACCGTAACTATCCCAATCCCTTTAACCCGACGACAACGATCACTTATTGCCTGCCGGCGGCGGGTCGCGTGAGTCTGGAAATCTACAACGCGCTCGGACAGAAAGTCCGAACGCTGGTTCAGGGAACACAAACCGCCGGTATGAAATCCGTCGTGTGGAATGGCGCCAGTGATGCCGGAGAAGCCGTTTCCTCGGGCATTTACGTGTACCGGTTAAAAACGGAATACGGCGTGCGTTCCGCGAAGATGGTGATGCTGAAATAAGACCCGTTATCATTGGCGGCTCATTCTGATATCAACCATTAGCAATTCTACCAAAAGGACGTATAAAAAAAAAAGAACCGCCATAACGGCGGTTCTTTTTTTCATTTCCGATGTAACGGATGAATTAATACTTAATCCGCAGTTCTTTCTCGTTGCCTTCGGCGTCGCGGAACTTGATCTTAATCTCTTCCTGCAGTACGCCGGCATCGGGAATGTCCTCTTCTTTGGTCTGGGTAACCGTTACGGAACCGTCTTTGCCGGAGGTCCCGGTCATGCCGGCTGTCACCGTGGTCGTCTGGCCGGAGGAGTTATTTGTCAATTCGATCATACCGTCCAGCCCGATGATTTTAGTGCCTTCGGTGCCCTCGAGTACCCAGAATTCCGTCCCTTTCACCGAAGCCACCGAGGTCGGCGTGGCCACCTGGAACGAGCCTTTCTGCTTGGACACTTTCACGAGCATCTCCCCGACGTCCATCACCACTTGCTTGGAAATAGACTTGCCTTCGTAGGTGCCCTGAATCTTAAGAATCGAGTTGGGCTTTACACGGACGATGCTTCTATCGTCGATGAACATGACGGCGGCGAATCCGTCTTTCTTGGTTTGTATCTGGTCGCCCGACAGCAGCTTGGAGCCCTTGTCGATTTTCGCCCAACCCTTGGCCTGCTTGGCCTGCACGTCGCCGACGACTTTCATAACCACGGCTACTGTCTTGTCGGCGCCGGCTTCCGCCCACATAACCGTACTGCCGATGATGACAGCCACCGCCAGCGCGCAGCCGATCAGTTTCATAATGGTTGATTTCATAGTTTTATCTCCGATTTTTATATTTTCATAATTAGGGTTTGATTTCCACTTTGAACTTCTCGGGCAGGTTGTTGACCTTGGCGCGCAGATCCTCAACCGTCGCGGCACTACCGTTAATCTCGATGGAGACGGCATTAAAACCTTTGAACGGATCCTGCAGGTTGATGTTGACGCGCGAGGCGACGATATTCAGGATTTCCTGCGTATTCAGCCCGGAGGACATCTGCTTTCCGGAACCGGTAACCACAAAATTGTGGATCACGCTGTTGACGAGATTGCGCGAACCGGTAATCGGGTCTTCCTGAATCATGGTAACCTGATAGCAGTACTGGCCGTCGAGCAGGCCGGGATTCCAGGTCAGGTTGTTTTCAATCGACGTCACCGGACCGCCGGCTGTGGACTGGTACGAGCGCGTGTTAACCAACTCGATAATGGTGCGCTGGGATGACGTGCGCAGAGCGTCTTCTTCCGTCTGTCCGGCCTTGAGGCGCGCAATGGTCAGCTGAAATTTATTACCGCCCACGGCGGCCCACTGGAAGAACGGCAGACCGGAAGTTTCCTCGCCTTTAGCCGGCATAATCAAATCCACCGTGGCGCCGGCAGTTACTTCCACGGTAATCGAGCCGCAAAGCTGGTAATTGAGGCTGCCGCCCTTAGCGGTATAAATCTCAAAACGGAAATTGCCGCTGGGCATACCGCCCATCAGATCCTGCGCGTACTTATCGTCAATCCGCGGTTTACGCGGCGCTGTCGGATACAGATTCATCGGGATGTTCCCGTTAATAAACTGAGGTACGGATACAAAATACGGAATACCGTTATTAGGTATCGTCAAGGTTACTTCCATATCACGGCTGAACAGGTTGCGGTTTCCGAGGAACAGGCTGATTTTAACGTTGACCTCACCGCTGCCGGTATCGCTTGAACTCCTCGTAAATGTAATACCGAATCTGGAAAAACCCTCCAGACCGCCGGTGTTGCCGCCGGAACCTATTCCCAGCAGGCCCATCGGGAAAAACTGGAACTGCAATGGCGTCGTGGGCTCCACCTGTACCTGAACACCGTTTATCTCACAGCCTGTCTGCGCGTTTAAGGATTGACCTTCCGCCATCCAGACGGTAAACAAAACGGCTAACAAAACCGCTATCAACCGTATCGGTTCATGCATTTTCATAAAACTCTCCTTTAGGTTTTTATGTTTATTTTTCGTCATTTTTTTCATATATATCAAACATAAAGGTATTTGGTATATATATTAAGTAAGTTTTTTATAATCCGCTGTGACCTGCGTCACACTTAATGAAAAATGATAAAATTAAGCTGTCTGTTCTTTCGTTTCAGATTTATATTTCCGTTACCATTATACGCACTTTGTATAATATATGCAAGTTATGATAAAACAAATTTTTATGCGGGTATTTTACTGATTCTTTCGGGAATGGCTTTAAGGTTCTACGCCGCGGGTTTTATAGGGGTGTTGTCCAGAAGCCTTTCCGGGCCTTCGGCAGATCAGTTAGTGACTTCAGGGCCATACCGCCAAGTTCGTAATCCCCTTTATTTAAGCAATATTTTAATATATTCAGGTTTTACAGTTTTGTCAAATGTTTTCTTTCCGTACTTTGCTGTATTTACGGTATTGTACTTCACAGGGGTGTATGCGGTCATGATAGTAAGTGAGGAAGATTTCCTCAAGAATAAGTACGGAGATGTCTATCAGCGCTACCTTACCGAAACCCCGGCATGGATTCCGCGGTTTCAAAAATCGTCATCGGTTTTCAACGGCGATATTCAATTTGACGTCCGGCGAGCCCTGCGTTCGGAGCGATCGACATGGAGCACATTCATTGCGGCGCTGACGGGAATTCTGGCGCGCCTGTTTGCCTGACTTTGCGCCAATAATCCCTTTCGTTATGCGTCCGGTAAAATCCGTCGATGCGATCACGCCGATCGCATCGATCGCAATCCCTTGCGGTAGATTTGATATTCAGAGATAATCCGTCGGATTTTTTACGATACCGAATACATGGCTACAAAGCAGGGGCGCGCGGTAATCAGCCGGTGAACCAGTTCTTTTAGGATTTGTTCCCGCCATTGTTTCAGGACGGCGTAATCGGCGGTCATGCCGTTGGAAACGGCCTGGCCGGCACTAAGACGTCAAATCGGTTGTGCGGTCAGCTCGTGATTATCCGCCACGTGTTTGATTGTCAAGGGCAGCCATGCGTTCCGGCTTGTAGGGGAGGACATTTCACAGTCCCATAACTGCAAAACACACAACAGTCTCCTTGTTTGGGTTTTAATGTTTTCCCGCAGCGCTCGCACTCATAAAAATACCGGCAAGCGTCGGTCGGCATCGTTTCTTCCTTTTGATGTCCGCACTCAGGGCATGTGATGATTGATTGCAGTATTAAATTCAAATTATTTCTTTCTTGCTGGTTATTGAACAGGCCGTCCTGGCAATGGTTTTTCTATATCGAACGAGTCTGTAAATAATTTTGTGTAAATGAGCGGTTTGTCATTTTAAAAAAGGCGTA
>CAZSRX010000047.1:0-22502 GCA_964609675.1 uncultured Bacteroidota bacterium
GGTATGGTCTTCTAACTTACCATTTATTATTCCCATTTACACAAAAATCTTTACAGTACCTATCGAACTGGCCGGTGCGGCTTTGGCAATGTGTTTATAAAATGGGTTGGCTTTCTATTTGTAATGATTTAAACAAGTTTTCATGAGGGAAACCGAATATTTCTATTTTACCAAAATCATCAATAGAAAATTCAACATAGTTTGAATTTATATTTTTAAAGTTGTTGTATCGCACAGTTAGATAATGAATTTCTTGATTAGTTGAGCCAATCCATTGATGATTCAATGTCCGCTTTGTTTTGTCGTAACGCCCTGTAATGAGAATATCCAAATTTTCTAGTATTAAGGTCATTTGCTTTTCTTCAATTTCAAATATTTCGTAACCTGTGAAAAGCATCGTGCTTAAACCAAGTTTTCTGCATTCCACTAACAATTCAAGGACTTCATCAAATTGGTCTAATGGTTCGCCACCCAGTAAGGTTATTCCTTCAATGTAGTTGATTTCGTTTTTTATTTTGCAAAGCAATTCTTGAACAGATAAGATGGTTTTGTTTTCAAAACTCCACATTTCTTTATTCCAACAACCTCTGCAACGAATAGAACAGCCCTGAACCCAAATTACAAATCTGCATCCCGGTCCGTAAATAAAACTATGTTCTTCTATGTGGGCTATGTTCATACTAGTAGGTGTTTCGAACTAACACTAATTTTATTTTGCCTTTTACATTTTCTTCCTTTACTGAATAACCCTTTTCTTTTGCTTTGGCAATAATGGCTTGCTTTTGCTTCTCAACAAAGGCTTTTCTTTCGTTTTCTAATCTTATACGTTCTTCTTCTTGCCTTTGCTTTTCTAGTTCTTCCATTTTCTGGTTATAGAAAAAATTATATTTCTCTTCAACTGCTTTTAGAAAACTACTGACCGTTTTATACTCTTTGAAATTCAAGTTTCTCCAAAAATAGTGCTCTCTGTTGGCACTAGAATCGTGTTGTAAGACAAATCTTCCATTTACAAGCACAAATTTTTGATTACCATAGAAATCAACTCTCTCTGTAACTATTTCATTCCCTTGCAAAGTGTATTTGCACCCAATGGCATCAAGAGCTTGCAAAAGAAATTCTTGATTGATAAATGGGGTTATGGTTTTAACTATTGCACTCATAATTTTTTATTTTGAATTTTATTTTGTGATTTCAATTCATTACCCTGATAAAACTCATCTGTCTTGGTAATAGAATCTAAATCAGCTAAATCGCCTAACAGTTTTTGTAATTCGTCAAGGCACATTTCGCCTTTAATGCCCTCAGTTGAAGCATTTATTTTTCCGCTTTCGTCAATGATAATGACTATTCTTTGTTCTGCCATATAGTTAATTTTTGATTGTACATAATTTCGCTTTCAATCTTTCTGCCTCTATTTTACCTTGCTCGTATTCCTCCCAAAATTCAATTGCCAGATAAGTTTGATTACCTAACTGATAGAGTTTTCCAATTTTGGGTAATTGTGGCAAATCTGGAACCGTAAGCGACTTAACGGAAATTGAACTTTGTTCTGATGGCTCTTTTGAAATAAATTCTGAAAGGGATGACTTTGTTTCGTTTTGTTGATTGGATTTAATCTTCTCATTCTCTTTTCGTTTTATCTCATCCTCTATCCGCTTTATCTCTCTTTGAATACTTTCAACTTCTGATTTTAATTTACTAATAAAAACCAGATTCTGAATTTCATTTAATTCAGATAGTTTGGCTTCAGCCTCTTCTGCTTCCTTTGGATTCTTTTGTTTGTTCTTATGTCCTGATTTTTGTTGCCATTCATTTTTAATTTTGCCTAATGATGACTCTTCAAGGTTATGCTTTTTAAGAAAGACCTTTAATTTTTCTTTAGATTCACTCTCCTTTTCGTTTAGTTCTTCTTGTTTTTTTGTTAATTCTTCTTGTTTAGTTTTTTTCTTTTCTTTTAAATCTTCTATTTCTTCATCCAATTTTGCTTTATTGTCCTCTTGTTCAATCTCGCTAATTTCATTATTTACTTGAGTATATATTGCGCTTATTTTTGCTATATTCTCTTTTAAATCACGTTCATTAATATTAGCAAAGTCGACTTTTTTTAAATCTTCTATATCTGACTTGAGTTTGTTGAATGTGTTTTTCTTGCCAAGAAAATATCTTGATAATGCTTTTGAAATAGTTTTTTCTTTCTTTTCAGCTTCTTTGATTTTAGTTAATATTGTTTCAAGATGATTATTGATTTTGTTTGTTTCATTTTTCCACTTATCATATAGTGGACTTTTATCGCATTTATCAGGTAGATAAAAAGGTTCGTTTGTCCAAAAATATTCAATTCGGCAAGAAATTCCATCATCTGATAAGTCAGGGGTATATTTTTCAAATTCATTAAGCGGAGGCAATTCATTCAAACTTATGTTCCCTAGTTCTTTTTTTTCTTCCTGTTTAATAAGAATAGGAGGTTGATTTTCCTTCCTTAATGGTACAATCAATTTATTTGCTAATTCTCCCCTTTTGCTCTTTTCAACAAAATCAAACAAAGTTGCATAAACAAAATCTTTATCTCCATACTCTTTTGTATCGTGAAATACGTCTATCGGCTTTGATTCAATATTTAGATGTTTCTCTTCTTCAAGGATTCCCTTTTTAGCTGTTTCCCAAAATTGAAAACAGAAATGACGAAACAACTCCTTCACTTCATTATTGTTGATTTCTATTAAAACTTGATTTGAATCTGTGAGTGAGTTTTCTGTTAAATGACCAGAAAAGAATATTCCCTTTGGTTGATTGGAATTCGGATTCACTAGAATAAAGGAACCCGTGTTTTGAAGTTCGTAACGTATCAAGCATAGACCATTTAAGGCTTTTAATTCAGGCGAGTATTGGTTTACAAGAATGTAGATTTTCACTTCTCTGCCTCTTGCGGTATCAAATATTAGCTTGATTATTTGTTTGTCTGTTAAAGCTACGGACTGAATGCAAATAAATCCTTCGGTAACCGATTGTAACAAATTAATGATTTGTTGCTTATAGTTTTGGCTAACTGAATGAAATTTGCCATCCTTAACCCGCCAAAAATTTACCAATGGTTCATTGCTGTAATCAACGACCTTAGATTTGGATATTGGGAGAATCTTATTTGCCATTTTTCATTTCATTCTCTAAAAAGTTCAACAATTCTTCATTAAGCAACTCTTTACTCACAGGAGTGAATACAACGCTTTGACGGATAGTTCCAAATGTGTTCGCATCAATATTTCTATCCGAAAATGTTATGTAATCAATAGAGTTGCTAATGTTCCAAATTTGGATTTCATCCATATTGCCAATAACCAAATATCTATCGTGTGCAGGACGGTTTTTAAATATGGTCTTAAAGTCTTTGAGTTTTATTTCAGGTTTTCGTTTCTGAATAAAGTCGCTACTGTTTTCTTTGGGTAATGTATCGGTAATTACAATTTTGTTTCTGCATTTTACTGATTCTAAGAAGGCGGCTACTGCTTTTTGTTGATGTTCTCTTACAATGTAACGGTCATAGTAGACAAAAATGGAAACTCCATTCATGCTTTCAAAATCTAATTTGCCTGCTAGTTCTTTGAAGGATAATTTTTGACCTTCTTTAAGTTCAATTGGTTTTGAAGCAAGTTTTGTTTTGGTGTTTGGATTCAAATCTAAAGGTGCGTTTAAATGCCAAAAGGCAAGCGTGTCTTTCTTTATTGTGTTACTAAAGGTTTCCGGCTTTGGTGCATCTAATGAGTTTATATAAGATTTAAAAGCATCTTTTTCGTTTGTGTCAAGAACTAAACTCTCAAAATCAGATGGGTTCAGATACTTTTTACGAAGCGATTCTGTCAACAGCCAATTCCTCCATTTTTTGGCGTCTTCAAGATTGTAAGGCATCAAAGGCACATTTTGAAACTGAACTTGAAAATCCTTCCATTTCGTTTGATGGTTGCCTTCAAAAGAATTTTTGCTTTGGTCGCTTATTTTATTAAAAGGAATTCTTAATCGTTCATTTTTTTTATCCCAATCAGGCAAAAGTTCTTCCATTTTTGATTTTAGGTCTTCCTGGCAAGGAATGGGTGTTGCTTTAAATTTTATTTGGTTTTCTCCTTTACCTAATTGACCATCGAATACGAAGTATGATTTTTCAAGATTATCCCAAGTCCAATGCAAGTCAATTACATCTTGATGATCCTTTTTTTGTCCGAAGTAATCAGTTATTGGCAAGAGTTTTAAGTTTGAAAACGGGTTACTTTCTGTAGGCAAGTAAAAGTGACCGTCACTATCGAGTATCAGATTTAATCTTTCATCATTGCTTTCTCTTGATGGCTGAACTCGTTTGAAATAAAAAATCTTGTTTCCAAAATAGGAATCTCTGTTTGTGAACCATATCTGATACTTGCCTTCTTCAACTGTTGGCAACATTCCTGATTCTTTCACCGTATTTCCTAAAGTCGTAAGTTGATATTTTTCATCATACACTTTGATATTCTTTAGGTATTCCTTAATTCTGTTTTCAATCAAAGGATTATCAAACCTCTTTCCATTCAGGTATTCCTGAATATCCTTACGCTTTATATCCTTTTCAAATCGGAGATAAACGATTGCTGATTGTAATTGTATTTGCTTGTCTAAAGTGACTTTCATTTAACTGCCTGTATGTATTTTTAGCTAATTCTCTCAAATCATCTGATTGAGATTTGGTTAGGAAATATTCGTAATGTCCGATAATAACTAATTGAAATTTTGCTCTGGTTATTGCAACATTTAATCGGTTGGGATTATCTAAGAAACCATCTCTTGAAGTTTGTACCATAGAAAGAAAAACTATGTCGGCTTCGTGTCCCTGAAACTTATCTACGGTGTGCAACTTGATATTGATTTTTTGTTTTCCATTGGAAATATTGAAATTGGAAATACCATTTTCATTTCCCGTCAGTTGCTGTAACTTTTCTCTGATACGTGTTTCCTGACCTCTGTAAAAAGTAAGGCAAGCGACTGTCCACTCTTTTCCTTCCGGTTGTGGGTTTTTCTCGGCGTATTCTAAAAAAAACTTTAAGTGTTGAATTAAGACATCAACCTCTTTTTGATTATAGTTCTTGACGGTTTTGCCCTGAACATCAATCCAAATACTTCTTTTCTCGTATTTATTGTGATTCCATTTTCTTAACTCCTCAATGTGTTTGGGGTGTTCTAAGTCCAACAAGGCATTTTCAGTTTGATAAAACTGTTCTCTCGGAAATTTGGAGATTTCAGGATGCATCCGATGCTGATAAACAAGGGTTGTTTTTCTTTTGTCTAAATCCTCCTTCTTAAACCCTTCTGACATTGTGCTTTCAAAATTCATCTTCCTGCCTGAAATACCTTTCGCTAGTGATTCCAATATGGAAGGAAAAGCCATAGATGCAATTTGATTGATTTGAGATTCAACTTTTTCTTTCTCAATAGATTTAGGAAGCAATTCTTCGATGACTTTTCCATAGTTGCCCTTTATCCGACTTTTTCTCACCATTCTTAACTGATGTTCTCTATCGACCCGCCAAGCTACTTCCTCTGCCCAATTCTTTTCGTAGAAATATCCATTCAATTGTTTAACCACATCCATACTGTCGTTAATTTCTCTCCCTTTTTCTTTGTATTGAAAAGGGTGTTGTTTTTGGTATGCGTTATGAGTAAAAGCGTGAGCAGATTCTGCCCATTTTGTGCTTCTCAATACTGCGTGACTTTCGGGTAATATAGATAAGATGTTGTCAAGAAGGGTATCTTCAATTAGGATTAAATCAGCAGAACTTAATTCTAAAGTATTTAACTTATCTGGCTTGCGTAATTCAATATAATTTGTTTTTTTTGGACTATTTGACACCGCAAAAATGACTTTATTTCTGAAATCATTGTTTCTCCCTTTTTCGAACTCTTGAACAATAAATAGTAAAGTATTTTCCGAAACCGGCAAAACAAACTTGTTGTTCTTGTGGTATAGACAATCTTTTAACTTATGAAGGAAAAATACCGCTTGTTGTAATTCATAAGACAAGGGTTTTCCGTCTATTGATATTTGCTCAAAGTTGCAAACTATTTCTTCTCTATCAGTAAAAGGAGAAAGCTGCATTACATCGCCTACCAAAATCCATTTCTTTGCATACAAAGCCGGAACAATAAATTCCTGAAAAGTAGTTTTACTGCTCTCGTCTATAATCAAATAATCAAATTCAGGAATTATTGGGGTATCCCGCCAATTCTTGCTTCTTTCCTTAAATTTTGGGTGTTGTAATATTCCGATAGTAGTTCCACATACAAGATTTGACGCTTCTAACAATAATGTTTGGTCAATATCATTATCTTCTATCAGATTGTTGATTTGAAACTCTCTAATATATTCATTTATCCTTTTCTCGTCACCAATGCGAACAGGTAGAATGTGAAACTTATCCAGCAAAGATGTCCCATTGCGTTGTTCTTTTAATCGTTCCAAAACATTGTCAATGGCAACGTGTGTTGAACCACACAGTAAAACACGTTTACCTTGCTTGGCAAGTTGACAAATCAGTTCTAATATAACGGTAGTTTTCCCCGAGCCAGGAGGACCTTCCAAGATGGCGAAATCAGGAGTATTGATAGCTTGATAAATAAATTTGCGTTGTTCCGCAGAACCACTGCGAGATTCATCTGTAATTACAAACCATTCGTTGATTCGATTTCTTTCTGATGGCTGCCATTCTGTTCTGTCTCTTTTTTCAAAGAGTTTAATCAACTTGGCTTGTTCAGCAACAGGCATTTGCAATAGAGTAGAGATGGCTTCTTTTTGTTTTCTTAATGAATAGGTGTTTACTCTAACAGTTAAAATAGAGTTGTCAGGTGGAAAGCAATACTCCCAAAAAAAGCCTCCTTTCTTGGATTCAGCTTTTCGCTTTAAAACGATTTTGTTTTCAGTTTCTATTCCCGTTGCCACCTGATATTCATTTTTCTTGTCGTCTGTGATAACTATATCATCATCAAAGAAATAACGAAGCGGAGAGAACCCAGGAATGTCATCAATCCCATTTTCATCTAATTCTAAAAGTTGAATCCAATAGGCATCTTTGCTATTTTTTCGAGTTTTCTCAATGGAAAACCTGATTTTGTTTGAAGTAACCTTTTTACCATAATCATTTGTGTCAGAAAGAGTGATACTTAAACCTTCGTTGCGGGTCGCTGAAAGCTTTGTCCCGTTTTCAAAACAAAGATTATCAAATTCAATAAAAGAACTCAATTTGTTGTCTTGAATTCGTTTTGCTTGATTGATTGGTTTTTCAGAGTAAACAACATACCGATGTGGTTCTTCTCGGATTATGATGCCTTCGGGTTTGTCGGAATTAACTACAGAAAAGTTGAGTGGCTTTTTGTTCCAAAAAAGCATTTCGTCCGACTCAGGAACAATATCAAAAACAACATTATTTTCCTCAATGGAAAGAATCTTATGAGGATTAGCACTACCCATAATTGTGTCACCAACCTGGGCTGTGTCTATTGCTCCTTCTTCAAATTGAGTTATTGTTTGTTTTGGAATCTCAAAAAGCCCTCCAATAATTTTTAATTCCGCTGCGTTGTCAATATCTATCTTTTTCCATTTGGCTTTAATGTTTTCTTTCTTCTCTAATGCATTAATTGCATTTTTAAGATATACTTCAAAGGGTTCTAATGCTGCTTTAGCCGTTTTTTGAATGGCATAAGAAGCATTTAGATTTCCTTGAAAATCTCGCTCTCTGTCTTTTGGCAAATTGATGTAATACGATAACATTCGCTAACCGATAAATGGATTGTTATAGGTTTCCTGTTTCAACTTTGGCAGTTCTTTGTCTTGCTCTTTATCAAGTGGTTCGGGTTCATCTTTAGATGCAGAAACTGCACGACTTTTTGCCCACTTCCGCATTTTCTCTATGGTTTCGTGCATTGTTCTTGAAAGCGGAAATGTTTTGCCAATGGCTTCTAAGATGTCATCTTCATTAACTTCTCTTTCTTTATCATACGCCTGAAACAACGCTTCTTTTACAACTTCCTCCAGCTCAGCTCCTGAAAAACCCCTACTCTTTTTAGCAAGCTCCTGTGTATTGAATTTTTCTGGTTTTCTGTTTTTCTTTTTCAAATGGATTTTAATAATTTCTTCTCTTTCTTTCTCGGTCGGTAAGTCCACAAAGAAGATTTCATCAACACGCCCTTTTCGGAGCAATTCAGGTGGTAGTTGTGAAATATCATTAGCCGTTGCTACCACAAAAACAGGTTTTGTTTTTTCCTGCATCCAGGTCAGGAATGTTCCTAATACTCTAGCAGTTGTTCCACCGTCTGTACCGCCAGAAGAAGAAATTCCTGACATGCCCTTTTCTATTTCATCAATCCATAAAATAGAAGGAGCAATGGCTTCGGCAATTTTTAAAGCCTCTCGAATATTGCTTTCTGACTCTCCAACAATACCACCAAATATTTTGCCCATGTCTAAACGCAACAAAGGAAAATGCCATTCATTTCCAATTGCCTTGGCTGTCAAACTTTTACCAGTACCTGGAATACCCAGTAGCAAAATACCTCTCGGATAAGTTAAACCAAAATCTTTTGCTCCTTTGTCAAAACCTCTTCCTCGCTTAATTAACCAATCTTTTAGGTTTGATAATCCTCCTACATCAGTCATTGTCTCTTTGGGGTGATAATATTCCAAATATCCACTTTTTTTGATTACATTTTCTTTTTCACGAATTACTAAAGGAACTTCTGTACTGGAAAGGCTTCCACTCTCGATATAAGCCAATGAAAATGCTTTTTCTGCTTCCATTATTGTTAAGCCCAAAGCTGCTTCAATCAAATCGTGGTCAGGGTCTTCTGGATTTTGAATTCCATATTCATTACAAACTTTTTTGTAAATCGCTTTAATGTCTTCAAACCCAGGGTAAGGTAATTCAAGAATATGAACCTCTTTTTCGAGTTCTTTAGAGAGTTGTCGGAATGGTTGTGAAAGCACCAAAGTTTTATCCTTGGAATCATTTAATGCAAGGTTTCTAAGGGTTTTAATAGTGCCTGGATTGTGTTCTGTTAAGTCAGGATGAAAATCTTCTAATAATAATATGATTTTATCTTTTTCTTTGAAAAAAACCAATGCCGAATCGGGAGCCTGAGCTCCTTCATCTTCTGTTTGAAATTTTCGATTAACAGAATCCCACTTTTTGATTCCTTCAACTCTGTTCCAAATGAACAAGTCTTTTTCTAACTCCTTTGCAGCCTTTACCAGCATTGCGTGAATTCTCAAAGTTTCGTAACTGATAATCTGTATCAGTTTTATATTTGCTTTGATAAGGTTTATAATGTCTTCTTCCATAGATATAGAATTTTTAATTAATAAAATTTTGTGAAATACTGGTAATATTTCATAAGAAAATGAAATTTTGGTTACAATTAATTACGGTATAATTTAAGCGAATTTTTTCTTTTCTGCTTTGGAATATTTCCGGGGTTGATAATCGGTCTTCCAGGGTTGAATATTTTACTCCTTCAAAATTTTGTTTTCAACCGAATCAGCGCAACCGGCATAGGCGTGGACTTTATTTCTACCGGTTTTTTTGGCCTCATACAGCGCGGTGTCGCTGCAATGAATCAGGGCCATTTCGTTGTCGGCGTCGGAAGGAAAAGCGGCGATGCCGGCGCTGATGCGGATTTCAAACGGTTCGGCGACGCCGTCCATGCGGAACCTCTGCTGGTCAATCTGCGCGCGGATCCGGTCGAGAACCAAGACGGCGTCGGCTTTGGCGGTAACCGGCATGATCACGGCAAATTCCTCGCCGCCGTAGCGGCAGACGATGTCCTGGATGCGCAGGGATTTTTTAATAAACTGAGCCACCGCGCGGAGCACAAAGTCGCCGGCCTGATGGCCATACGAGTCGTTGAAATGCTTGAAGAAGTCAATGTCGATCATGGCAAGCGCGAGCGCATGCCGGTGCCGCCGGGCGCGGGAAAACTCCACTTCGATGCGGCCGTTGAAGTAACGCCGGTTGTAGATTTCGGTCAGCGCGTCGATGTGGGTCAGCCGGGTAAAACCGCGGGATACTTCCACCGCCCGCTCCACGCGCGCCAGCAGTTCCTCAAGGTCGAACGGTTTCATCAGCAGGCCGTCACCGCCGGCGCGGAACACGTCAATGCGGGTCTGCCGGTCGTTCAGGCCCGTGATTACATTAATGGGAATCATCATGGTTCCCGCGCGCCGCCGCAGTTCCCGGGTCACTGCCAGCCCGTCCATACCCGGCAGCCGCAGGTCCAAAAGGATCATGTCCGGCTTTTCGCTGGTGGCTTTTTCCAGCCCTTCCGGTCCATTATCGGCTTCGAGTATCTCATAGCCCTTGCTTCTCAGGAATTGGGCAACCGGCTGACGGATGAGCGCGTCGTCTTCGATGATCAGGATGCGGCGGCTAAGACCGTTGTCATCCATTACCGGATCGGCATTGGGGGTTTCCATCGGGTTCGGTTCGGCATCGGACATAGGCAGAGTCGTTGAAGGTGAAAGCGGCCGTTCAGTCGCTGAGATTCTGAAGGAGTTTGCGTTTGGATTCGGTTAATATGCCTTTTTGCCGGAGTTCCTCCGTGTAAGCTCTGAGCAGCAGCGGGCTGGATTCTTTGATGCTGACCGCTACGAGCAGTTCGGTCAGGTCATGAATCGCTTCGAGCGTAACGAATTGCCCTCCGCTGCGCGAGGCCAGCCATTCGAACGTGCTCCGGGTTTCGGTAACATTGTTGCAAAGCACGGTATAGATTTTCACCTGTTTCTCGACAAGCCGGTTGGTTTCCTCGCGGTAGTTGCGGCCGCTGGTGCATTCGTCGTAGCTGTCCATGACGCCGTGCGGCGGCTTGTCGCCGATTACAATCACCGCTTTGCCTTTTGCGTTATGGCTCCAGTCGAGCTGGTTGGCTTCATAGAGCGCGCATTCCACGGCTTCCGGTCCGCCGCCGCCTACTCCGGGTTCAATAGCGGGCGATTTGAGAAAACGAACAATCTCCTCTTCCTTATCGGTCAGCGGCTGCGTTTTCGTCACGTACGGGCCCTGTTCGTGGTCCTTGTAAACAATCACGCCGATCCGCGCGCCGGGCACCCGCCGGAAGATTTCCCTGACAATCAGCTCTACATGCACCTGGACTTCCGAAAGGTACTGGTCCATGCTGCCGGTGGTATCAAACATAAAGACGACTTCCAGGTCAGAGGTTTTTTTAACCTTGTCTAGAATCGGTTTCGCCAGGGCTTTATGCTCGGATATCTTTTTCAGGAGAACTTCTTTTTCTTTTTTTATAATTTCCTGGCTCATGGTCATTGCCCGTTAACTGGTATAAGCGGTTATTCGCCAATATACCATTTTTTGAACAGAAATGGTATAAAAAAAAAGACAGTTTCAAAAAACAGTTTACACTTACATACCGGTGATATTATATCCGCAGTCCACATGCAGGATTTCGCCGGTGATGCCGCTGGCCCAAGGGCTGCAGAGGAACAGGCCGGCGTTGCCGATTTCCTCCGTTTCGACATTACGGCGCAGCGGGGCGCGTTCGGGAATGATATCGAGAATTTTGGTGAAGCCGGGAACGCCGCGCGCGGCCAGAGTGTTGACGGGACCCGCGGATATTGCGTTGACGCGGATATTCATCGGGCCGAGATCCGCGGCGAGATAGCGCACGCTGGCTTCCAGCGAGGCCTTGGCGGCGCCCATCACGTGGTAATTCGGCACGACTTTTTCCGAGCCGTAATACGTCAGCGCGAGGATGGTGCCCCCGCGCCGCCGCATGAGCGGATACGCCTCTCGGGCCAGGGCAATCAGCGAGTACGCGCTGATATCGTGCGCAATCCGGAAACCGTCGCGGCTGGACAGGTGAAAATCTTTCTTCAGTTCGTCCTTGACGGCATAGGCGATGGAATGCACGACAAAATCCAGATGATGCATCACGACGCGCAGTTGTTCAAATAAATTATGAATGTCCTCTTCGTTTGTGACATCGCACGGATACACCCATTCCGAGTCCAACTCCGCGGCAATATCCTCCACATTGCGCCGGAGCCGTTCGCCCTGATAGGTAAATGCCAGCTCGGCACCTTCGCGTCGTAGCGCCCGCGCGATGGCATGCGCAATGCTGGCCTTATTGGCTACACCGCATATTAAACCCTGTTTGCCCTGCATGATCATATCCCTGTCTCCTTTCAATTAGGTAAAAAAAACCGTTACAACATAAGGAATTTTTCATGTAAAATAAAATTTATTTAAAAAAAACTTGTTCACTATGATGCAATTATTTATATTAATATAATGTATGATGCCTTCATCTTATCTTATAACGCACGACGTTAGAATTATTTCAACGAAGATGTTTTTAATGTAATTATATCCTGTGAGCGGGAACGACGCAATGAGTGATTGTGAAAATAGGTTCCTGCCCCGGCGCAAAAATCCTATATGAGTTCTGATATAAAAAACACACACGCAAAAACCGGCCAGCAGACTTCAGCCGAAGTAAAAGCCGGTGCAGTTCAAAGCTCCGGCAATGAGTCCAGCATACCTGCTGTGGACGTATCGCGTTATGATAAAGCGTATTATGAGAATCAATTCGCCGATATTTTAAAAGACATCAGCGGTTATATCCGGCCGGCCGACCTGAATCTGCTTCGCGAAGCTTTTGAATACAGTTATGCGCGGCATCATGACCAGTATCGTAAATCCGGGCTGCCGTATTTTGACCATCTGATCGAGGTCGTTAAAATTCTCGCGCAGCAGCAGATGGATGTACAGACTTTAGCGGCGGCGTTTCTTCACGATGTCATCGAAGACACCAATATTTCGTACGAGCAGGTGCGCCACAAATTCGGCTCGGAAGTCGCCGATTTGGTTGACGGCGTAACGAAGATCGGCGGATTCCATTTCAGCAGCCTTGAAATTTCGCAGGCGGAAAATTACCGAAAGATGCTTTTATCGCTGATTAAGGATATCCGGGTGATTATCATCAAGCTGGCGGATCGGCTCCACAACATGCGCACCATCGAATCGCTGCCGCGGAAGAAGCAGGAACGAATTGCTATCGAAACCCGCGACGTCTATGCTCCGCTGGCGCACCGCTTCGGCATGGCGCGTATCCGGTGGGAACTGGAAGATCTGGTCCTCAAAACCCTTGACCCGGAAGCCTATAACGAACTGTCACGGCTCATATCCGAAAACCGCCAAGCCCGTGAAAATTATATTGAAACCGTCGCGCGGCCGATCCGCAACAAACTAACCGAATTTAACGTGCAGCATCAGATTACCGGCCGGCCAAAGCATTTTTACAGCATCTACAACAAGATGAAGAAACGCGGCAAGCCTTTTCAGGAAATCTATGACCTGCTGGCTATCCGCATTATCGTCGAACATAAGGAGGACTGCTATAACGCGCTCGGCATCGTCCACAGCACCTACAAGCCCGTGAATGAGCGTTTCAAGGATTATATTGCCGTGCCGAAGATCAACGGGTACCGGTCCATCCACACTACGGTCATCGGCCCCGATGGTAAAATGGTGGAAATCCAGATCCGGTCGCGCGAGATGCACCAGATTGCCGAGGAAGGGATCGCCGCCCACTGGTTGTACAAAGAAAACCGTATGGAGATGAATCAGTTCGACAAACAGATCGGATGGATCCGCCAGTTGATTGACCGGCAGAGCGAACCGGGCGATTTTGTGGAAGACCTGAAGATCGACCTGTTCCGCGACGAAGTGTTTGTGTTCACGCCCAAGGGCGATCTCCTGCAACTGCCGGCCGGCTCTACGCCTATTGATCTCGCGTTTGCCGTGCACTCGGAAGTCGGTACGCACTGTATCGGCGCCAAAGTCAACGGCAAGGTCGTTCCCCTGCACAGCGAGCTCCAGAGCGGCGTCCAGGTGGAGATTATTACTTCCGAACAGCAAACGCCCAGTATCCACTGGCTTGAGATCGTAAAGACCAGCAAGGCGCGCAACTACATCCGGCGCTACTTCCGCAATACCGAACTCGAACAGAGCATCGCGCTCGGCAAGGACCTGCTGATTCAAGAACTGCGACACCAGGGAATCCGCCAGTCGCTGGCTTCGCTGCACGAAGAACTGGTGCGTCTCATGGAAGATCTGAAGTACGAAAGCTTAGATATGATGTTCTCCGGCATCGGACGCGGCATTCATTCGGTGCAGGGACTGGTTCAGAAGATCGCTGGATTTATTGATCCGGAAAAGAAAGAGCAGACCCCGTCATTTTTCAAGCGTCTTATTCACCGTTCGCCGCGCGAGACCGAAGGCATTACCGTCGACGGTATGGATAATATGATGATCCATTTTGCCGGCTGCTGCAACCCGATACCGGGCGACGCCATCATCGGATATGTTACCCGCGGCACGGGCATCAACATCCACCGCAGCGACTGCATCAATATTATCGAAGCGGCTAAAAAAGAGCCGGACCGCGCCGTACAGGTATCCTGGTCGGTGGACGACACCAAGACTTTTCATGTGCAGATCCGCGTCGTCGGCACCGATCGCAAGAATTTTCTCAGCGATGTCACCCAGAAAATATCCACAACCGACACCAATATCGCTTCGGCGGCGATGAAAACCACCGGCAATGAAAATGTAATAGATTTTATCATACAGGTACGCAACAACAAGCATCTGGCGATGATCCTGGACCGCATACGCAAGGTACCGGGCGTCATCCACGCCCAGCGGGTCGATATGATATCGATCGGCAAAACCAGGTCGCCGGAGACGAAGGAGTGAACGGATATCCCTAAAGACACCATGGAAATTCTTTTTCTGGGCACGGGAACCTCGCATGGCGTGCCCATGATCGGTTGCGACTGCGCGACCTGCCGCTCCGACAACCCGAAGGACCGGCGGCTGCGTACCTCCGTACAGGTGACATTCGCCGACCGGCACGTCCTGATTGACACGGCCACGGATCTCCGTCAGCAATTCCTGAAATTCGGTATCCGGCAGATTGACGCCATTCTCTTCACCCATGCGCACGCCGACCATATTTTCGGACTGGACGACACGCGTCCGGTCAACCGCATCAGCCGCGATAAAATACCTTGCTACGGCAGTCCGCAGACCATCGAAGAAATCCGGCGGATATATTCCTATGTTTTCGACTATCCCGACATCCCCGGCGGCATTCCCATGATCCGCTTCCATCCCGTAACCGGCCCGTTTGAACTGTTCGGCGTTAAAGTGCAACCGATAGAAATTCTGCACGGCACAGCGACCATTTATGCCTACCGCATCGGCGACCTGGTCTATGCCACCGATTGCAGCGCGATCCCGGAATCGTCCTTCGCGCTGATGGCTGGCGCCGAAATACTGGTGCTGGACTGCCTGCGCCTGCGGCCGCATCCCACGCATTTTAATCTGGAACAGGCTGTAACCGCGGCGCAGCGGATCGGAGCGCGTACCACTTATTTTACGCATTTGTCGCATGAGATGGGACATGATGCAGTCTCCCGCCAATTGCCCGAGCGGATGTTCCTTGCTTATGACGGCCTTACGCTAACCCTACCCAAGGCGTTATGAACCGTTTTCGATATATCCTGCTCAGCCTGGCCGCGCTGGGTTTGCTGAACGGTTGCGCTTTTTTCAACACGTATTTTAACGCGCGCAAAGCCTATAACAACGGTATGCAGAGTCTCCGTAAAGCCCAGTCCGCCCGTGCCCAGAATATCAATCCGGCTGAAACGGCCGATACGCCGTTTTTGCTCGAACCGTCGTCGGTGCCCGAAGATGCCAAACAGTTTTTCGCGACCGCTATTGAAAAAGCCAATAAGGTGATTGTCCTTCACCCGGAAAGCCGCTGGGTGGGTCCGGCCATTCTGCTTTTGGGAAAAGCCTATTACAATCGCGGGACGGTCAATGATTATTACGACGCCAAGAACCGGCTTGAAGTGTATTTCCTCAAGTATCCGGAAAGTCCGGATCTGCCGGAGGCGTGGCTGTGGTATGCGCGTACACTGAACAAACTGAATTTCAGGAATGCAACCCGGGAATACCTTAACCGCGTTGTGGAAGCCGACGCCGGTCCGTTTCTTCAGACGGAAGCCCTCCTGCTGCTGGGCGTGCTGGACGAATACGACAACGACTGGACTGCCGCGGAAGAACATTACCGCACGGCGCTACGTTCGGCGCGACAGGAGCATCAAAAAAAATTCAGCCTGTACAAACTTGCCGCGCTGTCGCTCCGGCAGAACCGCTACGACGCCGCGCAGGATTATTACCGCTCCTTGCTCCGCCGGGAACTCGATGTGGCCGAGCAGTTTGACGTAACGCTACGGCTGGCGCGGACCTTGGGCCAGATGGGCCAATACGATCAGGCCGTGGATCTCCTGGATGATGTGCTGGGCACTTTGCGCTTCAAGCCCTATTATGTCGCCGCTGAATACGAAATCGCTGAAATCCTGAGAATTCAGAAACGTTACCGGGAAGCGGACAAACAGTACCGTCACGTCATTAACACGTATAAAAACGCTTCCTATAGCGGTCTGGCTTTTTTCCGCATCGGCGCCATGCTTGATTCCGTGCCACCAGACAATACCGACGGTTTCAAACCCGATCGTGAACTAAGCGCCAAGTACTATCAACTGGTCTCTACAAAATATCCCCAATGCGTTTTCGCGAATGAGGCCAGAAGACGCCTCACCGCTATACTCCGGGACAGCTACTTCCGAGAAAGCCTGCGCCTCGAACAGGCCTTGTATGATTCGATACAGTTTATCTATGATTGCTTCGATTCGTTAACGGCGATCCGTTCCGTTAAAACGACCGACAGTACCGATCGTAATCAAGATTCCACAATATTGCAGGATTCTCTCCTGATGACCGGTCATGACCGTTTACCCGTCTGGCTGGATTCTGTGGATGTAGACACGCTCTCCTGGTTGAAAAATCTTGAGAATCTGGACTCGCTGGAATTATCCGTAACCGAGAAAGAGGATCACACCGAAAACGATCTGCAAAACCACAAAGCGCCCTATGGGTCTCAAGGTAACGGCGACTTGAATAAAACTACCGATACGACCCAACAGGGCCGAAAAGCTTCCGTCGATACGACGGATTTAGCCGCCAGGGAAATCATGGATGTACGTATCGAAAACAGCGAACTGGCGCAAAAAATCAAAATGCTTACCACGGAAAAGCAATTTCTCGAGACGGTATGGGTGCGGGATTCCTTACTGTCCCTTCAAAGCCGGGTTCGCTCGCGGTTGGCACAGACGTATCTTGAAATGGCGCAACATTTTTTCTACGATCTGAAAATGAATGATTCGGCTCTGAATTATTTTCAGCTCGTAGCAGACCGCTACCCGGACAGCGACTACGAAGAAACCGCACTGTACAACATGGCGGCTGTATATGAAACCATGAGCGCCCCGGCGTTTTTACCGGCTATCCGGCGGGCGTACGAAAAATATCCGCAGGGCCGGCTGGCGGCTATTTATGAACGCTTGTTCGGCGGCAGAAAAACGGCCTCCGACTCGGCCGACGCTCTGCTTCAGGCGGCTGAGCGCGCCCTGTTTTTCGAAAACGATTATCCCCGCGCCATCACGACATACGCCGCCCTCGCGCTGAGTGACAGCCTGTCTTACAAATCCCGCGCTTTGTATATGATGGGACTCATCAGCGAGCAGAAACTGGACAATCGCGAACAGGCCTTCCGCTGGTACTGTACCCTGCAGTGGGCGGACTCGGCTTCCGAATGGGCAGCACGGGTGAAGCCAAAAATATCCAACTTTATCCGCGAACGCGGCATGCACCGCGACTCCCTGGCTTACTGGGTGGATACGCAGTTTGTCAAAGTCGATTATTCTAAAATCCTTATCAAAAAAGATACCGCTGAAATACTTCCGCATGATTCCTCATCCATCCAAACAACCTTGCCAGACAGCGGCGCGGTTACCAGAGATACGATGGTTCAATCGGACGGTAAAGCTTCGGATTTGAAAAAAGAGAACGGCTCCGCGGTCATTGATTCGGCCGGTAAAAAGGAAGAGGAAAAATTCAATGAAGATATGGAAAAAGAATAACTTTTTTCTTATCGCGCTTTCCGTTTTTCTTTTAACTTGTTGCGTACCGCAGCCGGTATACAAAACAACCGTAAAATCGAACGCATCGGATAAACAGGATACCCGAAAGCAAACCCTTACCGGAAAAGAAACCGCCGTCACCGGCATCGCTTCTTTTTACGGCGACGGTTTCCATGGAAAAAAAACCGCCAGCGGAGAAGTGTATGACCAGAACCGGCTGACCGCGGCTCACCGCACCCTGCCATTCGGCACCCGCGTCCGGGTAACGAATCTGACCAATAACCAGGATGTCATTGTGGTTATTAATGACCGCGGACCATTCGCTAAAGGAAGAATCATTGATCTTTCCTATGCCGCGGCCAAAAAAATCGGCATGATTCAGGCCGGCACGGCCAAGGTGAAGCTTGAAATTATCGAATAATGTCTTTTAAAACCAGCATCCCATACCGGTTAAGCTATGCGGGTGTATGGAAATCCGCATGTTGACCTTTTATATATTTTTGTGTGTAAAAATATTTTCCAATTTCACATATCTCTAACTTTGCTTGTTCCTGGTGTGTATAAACTGTTGAATGATATGTTTTTGCTTGATTATAAAATATTATTTTTATAGGTTATTTTCATAGAAAACAAACAGATAATAAATAGTATTCCGGTAATATGATTTATTCACAAACCGTTGATAATTTTGTTTATAACTATCTGTAATCCCTTAATGAAAAAACAGGAAAGCGCATGAATCGTTTAGTTTGGTTTATTTTAATGCATGTTTTATTCATCAATTATTTGAAAGCGCAGGAACAGATTATTGATAAAATCGCCGCCGTGGTGGATGATGAAGTGATACTGCTGTCCGAAGTGCAGAATTACGCGTATTTTGAGGCCATGAATCAGAAAATGGATCCGATAAAAGACCCGGATGCTTACAAAGCGATTGAAAAAAACGTTCTGGACGCGCTCATTAACCAGAAGATAATGCTGGCTCAGGCCATGATGGACAGTATTGTCATCGAGAACAGCCAGGTGGAACAGGCATTGGAACAACAGTTGAAAGAACGCATCCAGCAGGCCGGCGGCGAACAGGCGCTGGAGAAATATCTTGGAAAAAGCCTGAAAGATATACGGAAAATGTACCGCGAAAATGTCCGCAAACAACTGCTGGCCCAGAAAATCCAGCAAACACGTTTTCAGAATATCAAAGTTTCCCGTTCAGAAATCGAGCACTATTACCGGCAACGCAAGGACAGTCTTCCGGAGGTCGGCGCATCCATCAATTTCAGTCATATCCTTCTGGAAATCAAACCGGGCGCCGAGGCGTTTGAGGAAGCCGGCAAGACCGCCGCGCTGATTCTGGATTCGCTTAAAAACGGCGCCGATTTCGCCGCGATGGCTAAACGCTATTCCACCGATCCGGGTTCCGGAAAAAAAGGCGGCGACCTCGGATGGTTTAACCGCAGCGATTTTGTCAAGGAATTTGCCGACGCGGCTTCACGGCTCGAACCCGGGGAAATGTCCGGCCTGGTAAAAACCCAGTTCGGCTGGCACATTATCCAGATGATTGAAAAAGCCGGCGAGAAAATCCATGTCCGCCACATTTTAATCGGCGTGGCCACCACGGAGCAGGATAAAAAAAACACCCGGGAAAAACTCGCCGCCATCAGACAGGACATCCTGGATAACAAAATATCCTTTGAAAACGCCGTCATGCAGTATTCCGACGACGACACCAAGAAAGGCAATCTCGGTAATCTCGGATGGATTGAGATTCAATCCCTGAACGAGCGGGGCAAGCCGTTTCTCAAGGCGGCGGAAACGCTAAAGAAGGACGAAATCTCCGAGCCGTTTGAGGGCGACTTCGGTTACCATATCATCCGGCTGAACGACCGCCGCGACCGGCGTACGCTCGACCTGAAGGAAGACTGGCAAACCATCGAACAGATGGCTCTTCAGGAAAAGCAGTATCAGGAAATGAACAAGTGGCTCAAACAAATCCGAAACCGGTTCTATATTGATATACGGATGTAACCGTGTGGAAAACAATCAAAGAGCGGATGATTACGCGAATCCTGGTGCTGTTTTCGCGGTGGTTTTTTCCGGCCGTTCAGTTGTTAAACATCAAACAGGTGGTCAGCCATCCGAAACGGATATTAATTCATCTTCCGGAAAATTTAGAAGCCACCCGGTTTCATAAAATCCAAAACCGCCTGAAACAGCTTTTCCCGTCTTCTGCCCTTCATTATCTTATTAACGATTTTTTCCCGGCGGAGTGGTTGCAATCGCCTACGGCGGGACGGCCGGTTGGGGCTGTGCATGTCATTCGGACGGCCGATATCCGATGGGTACGCCTGCTTAAAGAAGAACGTTTGGACGAGTTACGCAGCGGGCAGTTTGACCTCGCGGTGGACTTCGACCTCCGTTTCAATCTCACGGTAGCGCACGCTTTCTACGCCTGCGGCGCGATGATTACGGTAGCGCTCTATCATCCCCGCATCCAGGATGTCTTTCACAATGTACTGATCAAAGTCTCCGATCCGCTTCAATACGACACTGCGGTATTCCGGCTATTCGAACAATTAAAAACCTAAACGACTTTCCCGCCAACACGTTATGTGGACTTCCGTTCGGCATACCCGATTATTCCGGATTACGCTGTTAACAGCAGGGATCATCTTTGTTTATTGCCTTTTCGGAGAAGCGCTCGAAACCGGCCGGCTGTTTATTCGAGAGGCGCAATGGTCTCCTTATATGAACGCCCGTTACGGCTTCGCTACGGAAATCCCCGCCAACTGGGAAATGGCCCGCGGCAACGGCGGAATGGAAATTCGGAATCCACATACCGGGAAAATCTACTCGCTCATGTTCCGAGGCGATGAAAATGCACTGTTCGCAAATCCTACCGAAGACTACCTGATCCAGCGTATTCCTGAGACACGCCCGTATCTGTATGATACCCTCCCCGCTGTCCGCATGATTACTTCCGAATCGGGAGCTGAAGGCTGGCGGCTGGAATACAAAATCCGTAAAGACGCCGGAGACCGCAAACGGCCGGAAAAATGGCTTTCCGCATACAGAGATTCCCAGATCGTCATCACGTGTTTCCCCTCGGCTTTTATGGGCGATCAGCATGTGAACGTGCTGGAGTTTGGCTGTATCGGTGCGCCGGATTCGGTTTACAACCGCATGGTGAGCGCCTTTCGTTACCTGTTTCCGCATTATTCGCAAAAAAACCTTCTCGAACTCGGGATGATCGATTCCTCCGAAATCCCGTTCCAGTCCACGCCTTACGTGGGCGAGACACAGGGCTTCCGCATTGACATCGACGGCGACGGGCGCCCTGATTGGCTGATCATCGGTATGTGCCGGACCGTCACGCCCGACGACAGCAAATGTTTCTTCAAGCTTTACCGGCAGACCGACAGCGCCCGTGTTAAAGTCCTGCATCAGTATTATCTGGAGAACTCGTTCCTCCGGTCCGATATCCAGGTATGTAACATTGATAATGTGCCCGGTTATGAGGTGCTGTTTCGCTTCACCGATTACGGCAGTCCGTGGGGTAATAACAACTCGGTGATGGTGTATTATCATGACGGGCAGTACCGCTTCTTCGAATTCGGCCCGTTTGCCGAAGCGCGTGATGTGGACGGCGACGGCGTGGATGAGGTCGTCGCTTCCAAAAAAACGCAGTTCAGTCTCGGCGCCATCGCTACCTGGTATGACATCTACAGCTTTCGCAACGGGCAGTTTACGGAGAGCAATTACCTGTATAAAAACTACTACCGCGACGCCATCCTGCCCGTATACCGCGAACAGTTGATACAGGCCCGAAACGAACTCATGGAAACCAATGTACCCCGCATCCGCCTGTCGCTCTATTATCTCGTCCGCCGTCTCCAACGCTACATCACCTGGTCCGAGCGCATTGCCCGCGGCGAACCGATGATTCCTCCGGAGCCGTGAGACACAGACGGACAGCTTCAGCATACGACGGGATACATTATAAAATATTAAAAAAAATAATCTCATGTTCCGAAAATAAATCGGAACGGAATTGTCAACGGTGATAAACCAATGAAGAAGCGACTAAAAAGGATTGCTTTATTTATACCGCTATGGGTATGCTTATTTTCCTGTACGGGAGCCGATTGCGTGAGGGTTATTGAGTCAGACAATCAGAATCAGCTGCTGCTGATAAAAGAAAAAATTATGGTCGAACTGGCCTGGCAGACCGAATACCATCTCGCGTTAAAAAATCACGCCACCAGCGAAATACGGAAAATCACCGGACGGTACGGTACGCTTCCCAAAGTTTGCCGGTATCTATCCAGGATCCGCGTTGAACGGATGGACGCCGGTGAAGGCTCGTTATTCAACACGCCTGTTTTCCGCTTTGCAACACCCTAAAAATGTTTATTTATGATGGAAAGTAGTT
>CAZSRX010000048.1:0-21898 GCA_964609675.1 uncultured Bacteroidota bacterium
CCCTATTTTTGAGCTTCTACAAGAAATCAAGAAATATTTTTCGGGGAGTGCCAGATATTTATTTTACTCCTTAGCACACAACAGCTTGTACAAACGCACTTTATTCATGGTCATAAAAAAAGCCGGATTCAAAAAAATCCGGCTTTTGCGGGCTCATTATTTTACTTATTCATAACGCAGAGATTCTATGGGGTCCAGTTTGGAGGCCTTGGATGCCGGCCACATGCCGAATACAATACCAATAATACTGCAGAAAATGAGGCCTCCGAATGCCCAGCCCCAGGGTATCGTAACGTTGACATCCAGGAGAGCGCTGACAATGTTACCCAAAGCCACCCCGATACCGATTCCGATAAAACCGCCAATCTGGCAAAGAACGATTGCTTCAATAAGGAATTGAGTCAGAATGTCTCTGCGCTTGGCCCCGATAGCTTTACGAATGCCGATTTCTTTGGTGCGTTCCGTTACGGAAACCAGCATGATATTCATGATGCCGATACCGGCCACCAGCAGAGCAATAGCGCCCATGATAATCGCCACCAATCGGATAATAATGGTCATGTCACCGAAGGTGCGGATAAGGCTGTCATTGGAATAGATATCAAAATCATCCTCGTCCAGAGGCCTGACATTGCGGGCAAGCCGCATGACACCCCGCACTTCCTCCATGACATTTTCCATCATAAAACCGTCGCGAACCTTAACCGTGATATTTACGGACCGGTCGAATCCCCGGTTGTCTTTAAGACCGAACTGCTGGATGAAGGCGCTAATCGGGATGCAGGCGACATTGTCTCTGGAACCGCCGATGGTTAAATCACCGAGTTCTTCAAAAACGCCAATGACTGTGTATTTCTGTCCGCCGATACGGACGACCTGGTCCAACGGATCTTTGAAGGGAAATAACTTATTGACGACTTTCATGCCGAGAACGATAACTTTGCGCCCGACCTTGACGTCCTCTTCGGTGATAAAACGCCCCATGCTTACCATCTGGTTGTTGTTATACTGGAATTCCGGAGTGGCGCCGGCCAGTGAAACATTCGGATTCGTGCGTATATCTTCATGCGCAATCGAGACGGCTTGATCCCAAAGCTCCGAGCCGACCAATTCGGCGCCGGCGACCCGCTCACGGATTAAAGCGGCGTTTTCTATAGTCAGCGGTTTGCGTTTCATGATTTTGCGCCAGTTACTGCCGCCGCCCATTGCCGGCCATTTCTGAACCTGAAAGGTATTGGTGCCCAGCTGGCTCATATCCTTTTCAAGGCGGGTTTTCAGTATCTCAATCCCGGTCATGACGGCAATAATGGAAGCCACCCCGGCGACAATACCGACCAGAGTCAGAAACGATCGTAATTTATTGGTAAAAACGGCAACCAATGCCATTTTGATATTTTCCGTCCATTCGATTTTCATGTTCTTCTATCCGTCGTTTGACTTTTATTATTCATACCGCAGGGCGTCAATCGGATTAAGTCGCGCCGCTTTCAGGGCCGGGAAAAATCCCGACAGGACGCCAACAAGCACCGCGATGAAAATCGCAAATAATACCACGCCGGGCGACAGGGTAGCCGCGAAGAATATATCGATGATCCAGCTCAGCCCATAAGACAATACCAGCGCAATCAAACAGCCGATGAGACAGATCATCGCCGCTTCCAGCAGGAACTGGATAAGTATCGTGCGGCGTTTGGCGCCGATGGCTTTACGGATGCCGATTTCATGCGTGCGCTCGGTAACGGATACAAACATAATATTCATGACGCCGATACCGCCCACGAATAAAGAAATTCCCGTGATGAGAAATCCGATAATTCCGACGACGCCCATAATGCTGTCATACAGTTGGGTGAAGGCGTCTTGTTTATTAATAGAAAAGTTATCGGGAGTAACGGGCGACAACTTTCGGATTTTCCTCATGGCGCCAATGACTTCTTCCTGGGTTTCGTCCATAAGAGAAGGATCCGCCGCTTTAACGGCAATGGAGAGGCCGCGCTGCTTTCCGAAACAGCGCTGAAAAGTGGTGATGGGAACATAAACCTGAATATCAAGATTGGGGCCGCCCAAACTGCCGAGGAACTGTCCCTGCTTTTCCATCACGCCAATGACGCGGAAATTGTAACTGCCAATTCGAAGGCGCTTGCCGATGGGGTCGGTGTTTTTGTACAGGCGGGTTTTGATTTCATAGCCGATAACACAGACATATCGGGCGCTGATTTCATCCAGGCGGTTCAGGAAGCGTCCGTCTTCAGGAAGTCCGGAAGAGGTTTTAAGGTATTTTTCTGTCGTGCCGGTGATAAAGACGTCTTCGATAGTTTCGGACTCATACTTGATATTTTTCATCGTGCCGGTGCTGGGATTGACCGCGGTGACTTTGTCGCCGAGCATTTTTTCCAGCCGTTCGGCTTCGTCGAGTTTTACCTGGGGGCGGTTGCGGTATTTCCACCAGTCATCCATTTGTAACCACGGCGAACGCTGGACATAAAGCACATCCGCGCCCAGCATGGACAATTGGGACTGAAAGGAATCCTTCATGCCCACCATGACCGTCATGGTGGTGGATATGGCGGTGATGCCGATCACGATGCCGAGCGTCGTCAGGATACCCCGCGCCTTATTGCTTTGAATGGCCTGCAGGGCTATCTTAAAAGCTTCAAATAATTCATATAAAAAACGTCGCATAAGATCCTATCCGGTTAACTGGAATCAGGCTTCGGCCTGGTCAACCAGCACTTTTTTGTAAACTTTCCGGCCGTTGACTTTTTCATCAATTTCCACGCAACCGTCCTTCAGGCGCACGATGCGGCGCGCGTGGGAGGCGATGTCCTCTTCATGCGTAACCAGAATAATTGTGTTGCCGGCTTTGTAGAGGTCTTCAAATACCGCCATGATTTCTTCGCCGGTTTTGGAATCCAGGTTGCCGGTGGGCTCGTCGGCAAGGATGATCGATGGGTTGTTGACCAGCGCGCGCGCGATGGCCACCCGCTGACGCTGGCCGCCGGAAAGTTCGTTGGGCTTATGATGAATGCGGTCAGCCAGGCCGACTTTTTCAATGGCTTCGTGCGCTCTTTTCCGACGCTCGGATGCCGGCACGCCGGCGTAGATCATCGGCAGTTCGACGTTATGGAATACATTCGAACGGGGAATCAGATTGAAATTCTGGAACACAAAACCGATTTTACGGTTCCGGATGGTCGCCAGCTCGTCGTCGGTCAGGTGCGATACGTCATCCTGGCCGAAGAGGTAGGTGCCGGAAGTCGGGGTATCCAGGCAGCCGATGATGTTCATCAAAGTGGACTTGCCGGATCCCGAGGGCCCCATCAGCGCGATGTATTCGTTCTTGTCCACCGTCAGCGTCACCCCCCGGAGGGCGTGTACCTGCTCGGTGCCGATCTGATAGATTTTGGTGATATTCTGAAAATTGATTAACATGGCTTTTTCCTGTTGACCGTTGGGTTATCGGCTTTCGTCTTCACCCTTGCGGCTGTATTTGATTTTTTTATCGTTATTCACGGTGACCAGTGAACCGTTTTCGAGCAGTTTACTGATGGCGCGGTAACTGCCGGTGACCACTTCCTCGTCTCCGCGGAGACCTTCGAGAATTTCGATATGCGACTCGCTCTGGATGCCGGTTTTTACGGCGCGGGCAATTGACATGCCGTTCTCGACAACGAAGACTATTTCCACCACGCCGTCCTTGTTAACTTTGAATTCCGTATTCGTATCGTTGGCGATGGCGGCGTCTTTTTCAATGCCGGGTTTGCGTTTCAGTTTGTCGGGTTCGCGCACGGTGACGCACTGGATCGGCACGTTGAGCGTATTGGGACGCACGTCCGTGGTGATATCGGCCGTGGTGGACATACCGGGCCGCAGTTCGGTGACAGTCTCGCTCAGCGCGATCTTCACCTCAAACTCGGTTTTTTCCTCAAGGGTGCCGGCGCTCTTGATATTGGCGGAATTCGCAATCTCGGTGACAACGCCTTTGATTTTACGGTTTCGCAGCGCATCCACTTCGATTTCCGCCGAATCGCCGAGACTAACGGCAATCACGTCATTTTCATCCACGTTCACGCGCGCTTCCATGCTCGACAGGTTCGCGATAATCATGATGACATCCTGCGAAAATGCCGAACCGAGAGCGATTTCGCCGATTTCCTTGTTCAGCTTGCTCACCGTACCGTCAATCGGGGAATATATTTCCGTCTTGCTCAGGTTATCCATGTTTTGGTCAAGAATGGCGCTGGCGGCCAGCACCTGGCTTTCGGCTGAGGCCACGGCGGATTGGCTCGTCTTGAGGTTGGCTTCATAGGTCTGAAACTCCGCTTCCGACGCGAGCTGCTTTTCAAACAACTCCTTGACGCGATTGTAATCGAGCTGGGCTTTTTCAAGATTCGTCTTGGCGGTCATCAGCTGGGCTTTGGCCCGCAGTTGCTCCGCTTTAGCCTGATTGACGCCGGCTTCGTAGTTGGTGCGGTCCAGCGAGACCAGCAATTGCCCCTTCTTAACACGATCACCTTCTTTCACAAGCAGTTTGATGATTTTGGCGCTGACGTTGGAACTGATCTTGACGTCCGTCACCGGCTGGATTTTGCCCGAGGCAGTTACGGTGCGGACGAGATGGCTTCGCTTGACTTTCTCGGTCTGCACCTCAATCGGTTTGCCGCCATTCCCTTTAAGATTGAACAGGACAAACACGATGATCAGCGAACCGATGATGCCGCCGATGAGGATTTTTTTCTTCTTGGACATATGACAAACTCCCGGTAAAATGATTCTATTCTTTGCTCTGGATTTTTCCCGTTGCGAGATGATACTGTTCCTTGGCATACAGGAAATCGTACACCGCCTGCGTATAGTTGGCTTCCGCGGTGGCGTAGTTCGTGTTGGCCGTGATCTGGTCCAGGATGGTGCCGGCGCCAAGATTGTAACGCTCCGTGGCCAGGCGCAGGTCTTCCTTGGCGGACTTCACGTTCTCCTCAGACAACCGAACGTTCTCATAAGACGTCTGCAGGTTAAGCAGCGCAATTTTGATGTCCAGCGCAATCTGGCGCCGGATATTTTCCAGATTGCTTTTGGATGTCTGCAAACTCTGGTCGGCCTGAATCACGGCGGCGCTGGTCTGGAATCCGTTGAAAATCGGAACCGAAAGCTGCAGCCCCACACGCATATTATCGTTATTGCTGTAGTTTTTCATGCTCATCGACGTATTGGCCCAGCTGTAGTCGGCGAAGGCGCTGAGCGTGGGATAATAACCGCTTTGGGCATTGCGAACGGTCCGCTGGGTGCTTTCCACGCGTTTCTGGGCCGCGCGATAATCCCGGCGCTGATCGAGTGCATCCGCATAAGCCCGGTTAAAATCGTAGGCGGCTTTGTCATACTGAACGTTGGTGTCGAGTTCCTTCAGCTCAATGGGTGTGTTGACGTCAATACCGATCAGACTGTTCAGCGAGGCCTTGGAGGTGTTCAGGCTGTTTCTGGCTTTGTTCACGGCCAGCTTATCGGCGCCTACCTGGACCCGCTGGCGGTACACATCGGACATAATCTGCGCGCCGAGACGATTGCGTTCTTCCAGTTTTTTCAGTTGCTCTTCGCTTCGTTTCAGGTTTTCCTCGCTGATTTTCAGCAACTGCTTGTTCTTCAGCACGTTGATATAAGCCTGATAAACCTGGAGCGTGACCTGCTGGCGGGTATTCTCCACGTCCAACCATGCGGAGTTTTCATTCAGGCGCGCCTGCGACATATCGTTAAATTTTTTAAACCCGTCAAATAGAATGTAATTAGCGTTCAGCGAATAGCTGTACGAATTATCCGATGGAGTATAGGAGGTCGGTAGGCCGGTTGGGGTCGTTGCGCTTACGGTGGACCAGTAACGACGGGCATACGAAGCGTTGGCGGTAACCGTCGGCAGGTTCGTTCCAAGCGTTTTAGGCAATACGGACGCGGCCGTGGAGTTGTAATTGTTCTGCGCGGTTATAACCTGAATGTTATTGCTCATCGCGACGTCAATCGCCTCTTTAATGTCCATGATGCGGGTTTCCTGAGCGAGGGTCACGCCGGTAAAAAACATAACAGCTAATAGGACAGATACATATTTCATGCGTTTTCTCCTAAATAATTCCATCACTTTTTAAGTGACAATGTTGTATTCGTAATTTGTGATTAAATGTTTCACTATTTGTTTGTGTTTATAACTAAAAATACTACCTTTTATTCATAAATCAAAAGGTTATATGGGCGCCTTATTAGACGGCTTATGTCTAAAAAAGTTAAAGCCTTCCGGAAAAATCCGAAAGGCTTTAAGCGCTGAAAAGATGAGGAACGTTAACTGAAAAGCTTGCCCAAAGCCGTAAAACCGACTTTAATCAGAACAATAATAAACCACAAGGCGAACACCATACCGGCTGTTTTTCCCTTCGAGGCTTTATAAAGCATGGCTAAACCGATCGTCAGCAGTGCCAATTCCCAGAATGTAAACAAATCAAATGAACTCAGAAAAGAATAAAGCGCCGAGCGGGATTCTTCTTTGCTAACCAGAATGCCGAGCCCGGTGTCCATGCGAATCGTCTGGTTTTTGACCATCAGCGGAATTTTTATAATCATGGCCAGGATGTCAATCAGCATGGCGTATCCGTAAACCGACAGCGCCTGCAGGTATTTGGGGCCTTTCCCCAGGATGATGTTGCCGGCGATCCAGAGTCCAAGGCCGGCCAGGAAATACAATGCGACAGCGGCGACATATCCGATAATTACGCCCACAAACCAGAAGTTTTTCATCATTTTAATCTGCTGTTCAGCGATCTCTTCTTTCTGGCTATCGGCGATACGCGTACTCTTCATGATGGCATCGCGGGTTGCCGCGGCTTGTTCACTTTGAATCACATCGTTGAGAAAAATCATAAAAGCCGTCATCAAAAGGAGGGTCACAATCAGCGGCGTAATCCAGTCGGGCTTTTGTATAAGGCTCGCAAAGGTCTTTGAAGGCGTGAAAAATACGTTTATTATCCGGCTGAACAGTCCTGGTCGGGGCTCTTGCTGAGCTATTGTCGGTTGATCCGTCATCGCGCTTCTCCTGTTAAAAATTAAATATAAAGGTTTTGCGGATTCAATACGAATAAAAACTCATAAAGTTCCATCATTTGCCTTCCCATTTTATTGTTAATTTTCCTTGCTGGAGGCCCTGATCCATTTTTTCAAAAGCGCGCGCTATATCCGAAGGAGTAAACACCTGGTCAACCACCGGCCGTATTTTGCGTGACTGTATCAGCGCGCACATGCGTTCAAACTCGGCGGGACGGCCCATGGTGGAACCCTGTAAGGTAATCTGCTTCCAAAAAATTTTCCTCAAATCGAGTTGTTCCGGTTTTCCCGCGGTGACGCCGTAGTTTACGATCCGGCCGCCGGGTTTAACGGCGTCTATCCCTATCTCGAATAATTTACCGCCGGCGCCGTCGACAATCAGATCAATACCGCCGAAAGGCAGAGCCGCTTGCTGAATGTGTTTGCGCAGATCCGGGTGATTGTGATTGACGCCGGCATGGGCGCCCAGGCTAAGACTCCGCTCAATTTTTTCATCACTGCCGGAAGTAACGATGACCCGAGCGCCCGCCTGAACGGCCATCAGCATGGCCATTGTAGCGACACCTCCGCCGATGCCGGTGATCAGAACTGTTTCTCCCGGAAGCAAACGACCCTGCGTAAACAGCGCGCGGTATGCCGTGAGACCTGCCAGGGGCAGCGCCGCGGCTTCTTCCCAGCTCAGGTGCTCGGGTTTGGGATACAAATTGATAACCGGCACGGCGACATATTCCGCAAAGGTGCCGTTGTCCGGCATGCCGAGTATCCGGAAAGCCGGCTGCTGAACGCGCTCATTCTCGCCCCAATACAGGCCGGGGTTTATCACAACCGCTCTGCCGACCCATGCTTGATGCATTTCATTTCCGACGGAATGCACGATACCCGCTCCGTCCGAACCAAGAATCACCGGCAGTTTAATATCCGCGTATAGTCCTTTCACAATCCAAAGGTCTCTGTGATTCAGCGCTGACGCTTTCATCCTGACCAGCGCCTCTGTGCCGGATAATACGGGAAATTCAACATCTTCCGGCTTAAGCGATCGATAATTGCCGGTTTCTCTTAATACAATGGCTTTCATCAGTTTCATGGTAATATCCTTTAAGGAAAAATTGTTTATTTCAAAGTAATAAAAGAAACCCTAAAAAATCAAATACAATTTTAATACGTCTAATTGCAGTAAAAACAATATATAACACAATTTTTATAAAGATCTTTAATATTCACATTGATTATGTGTAAACAGTCCGAATATGTTTCAATATGATACTATGCGAGCATAAACAAAAGATGCTGAAACATTGTATATACAAGCTTGCTGAATAATAAATTCTAACCATAATAAATACAATTAATTACAAAACGAAAATTATTTGGTAAGGATTTTGCTCACACATAAGGCTGTCTTTTTATCAGATGGGGAAAAACGAAAGGAATCGGATGATGAAAGTTAAATATCAGGAGCCAAAGACTCAAAAAGGAGACAGAAAATATTTGCGGCTTGAACAAGAAATACTGATGTTTGGGCTGACTTCAGATCCGACCTCGGCTAATGTGGTGGCCAAACGATTGCATATGAAAGAAAGCCCGAGAAATATTGCCGCCATAAAGGCAATATTAGACCGGCTGGTGGATGAGGAAAAAGTATACCGGAGCGGCAGCCGTTACGCCATAGATTTCCGCGGCGGATTGGACTTAATGAAAGCGTTTTGTTTTAAGGTTTCCAAAGAAAATTATAAAATCAATAATTTTGTTTTCGAGAATATTTTCTCCAAACAACCGTTATAGTAAGACCATAATCCCCCTCCTCTCTTATACGAAAAAAGCGGTGTGATTTTTTCCACCGCTTTTTTCTATTCATATATTAAACCATCCGATTATTTCAGCGTAGCGCTGAATGCCCGGGCTTCAGGAAAATATTTCAGGGCCTGAATAACGATTCTGTCGGTTTGTGCGCGGACGTGGGCGGCTTCGTTGGACCCCCATAAGTAGCGGGCTACTTCGGCTTTAATCATATTCTTCATATCTTCCTTGTCCTGTTCAAGAGATTTTTCGACCACCGGTACGCCCTTGGCGACGCCGAGGCTGACGATATCCTGTATGTCAGATTCCGACAGGTTGTAACTGCTCAGGAATTTATTCAGGTTATTTTTATATTGCTCGCGCAGTCGGGTGCCGTTTTTTTCAAGGTACTGGTTTTTGTAATCGTTAAAAACGCCCTTATTCCAGAGCCGTACGTAATAGGCTGAAACGCTGTCGCCATCGAGGTGATGGTCAGGGACGATGCCGCCGCCGCCGTAGACTTTGCGGCCGTTGGCCGTATAATAAATTTTGGATGAATCCGTTTTCAGTGTATCATTCAGGCGGCCTTCCATATAATAGTCCTCGAGGGACTTATTGTCATAAGGTCTCTGGATGAGCCGGCCGCTCGGCGTATAATAGCGGGCCGTGGTGACGCGCACGGCTGAGCCGTCGCCTAATTCGTACTGGGACTGCACTAATCCTTTGCCGAAACTGCGTTCGCCGAGCACCAGCCCGCGGTCCAGATCCTGAATGGCGCCGGCGACAATCTCGGAGGCCGAGGCCGATCCGCGGTTAATCAGCACAATTAAGGGATATTTCCGGTAGTTGATTTTATTGGACGAATAATAATCCCGGGAAGCATTGGGGATGCGGCCCTGGGTGTATACCACTTTCTTTCCGCCGGCAACGAATTTATCCACCACCAGATGGGCTTGCTCAAGGTAGCCGCCGCTGTTGTTGCGCAGGTCGAAGATCAACTGCTTCATGCCCTGAGCTTCCAGTTCCTGGAGGGCCTGTTCCACTTCATCGGACGTGGTTTCCGAGAAACGGTTGAGCCGCACGTAGCCTGTTTCCTTGTCGATCATGAACTTGGCGTCCACGCAGAAAAGCGGTATTTTGTCGCGCACGATTTCATATTCCAGGATATCCTCCAGGCCAGGCCTTTCGATGGTGACGCGCACCGTAGTGCCCCGCGGGCCGCGCAGTTTGGAGAAGACGCCTTCGTTGGTGATGCCTTTTGTAGGAACGCCGTCAATCTTGATAATACGGTCGCCGGCCTGCAGGCCTTTTTGATCCGCGGGCGTACCGGGTATGGGCGTGATCACGGTTAATACGCCATTGACAATCTCGAATTGGATGCCGATGCCGTCGAAATTGCCCTGAAAATCCTCCTTGACTTTGGCCATTTCCTTGGCGTTGATGTAAACCGAGTGCGGGTCCAATCCCTTCAGCGCACCGGAAATGGCATCTTCGATGATTTTGTCCTGGTTGACTTCTTCCACATACGTCTGCGATACCAGCGACAGGACATACTGGAATTTCTGCAGGTTTTTGTAAACATTTTGTCCGATACCCGTGAAACCGGTGATGACGGCGACCGCTATCACCAGCAGCAGCGCGGGCAGAATTATTTTATTTCGTAACATAAAAAACACCTCCGTGATTAAACGTTTCGTTTGATATGTAAAACTAATTGTACGTTCCAACGCTGATTGGGTTTCAAATAGATATTCCAGTGCGGAAAGATGCAGGAGTTCTGGTACACGCGCTCGAAACCTTCTTCGGACAAGGAGATGGTTTCCACGGGGAAACGCCAGAATGTGGTGCGGCGGTCGCTGCGGAGGCTGAGATTGATATTTAGCCATTCGTCGATCATGCCGATGAAACGGGCGTCGGCAGTCTCGCCGAAGCTGTTCAGTTTGCGGTCGGCGATACCGGGGCCGTCGGCATAGTAATAGCGGTTGTCGGCGTTGCCGGCCAGCAGGGTGAGATTGAATTCGGTGCCGAAGCAAAACCGCAGCGGTTCGGCGCTTTTATTGATCAATTCGTAGGCGATGGTCATTTCCGTCTGGCCCGGCGTCAGGGAAACGGTTTTCTGTAATAGAATCGGTATCGGACCCGTTTTGATATCATGCGTGAGCCGCCAGGACACGTGGCCGTTTTTAGAGAGGTCTTCGGCGTCGTAATCGGCTTTTCCCAGAGGGTAGTATTCCCGGTACTGCTCGCGGTAGAATTCATCGAGGGTAGTGGCTTCGGGAATCAGCCGGTCGGTCAGCGAATTACGAAGGTGGCGGTCGTAAATCAGAAACCGATCGAGATTTTCTTCTTTAGACTGTACGAGATCGTGAATGCTGGGAATTTCTTTTTCGCCGGTTCCGCCGCCGGCCGCCGCGTGGCGGGGTTGGTTTTTCATCCGGTTGAACTCGATCAGCCGCTGATGGTAGCCTTCCTCGCGGCGGGTCATGGTGTCGCCGAGGTTAATGGGGGCCACTTTATAATCAATGGCGAACAGCGTGCCGCCCCGGTGTATGTCCAGATATAAATTCATATGTTTCGTTTCGATGATGACTTCATCGTAGCCGTCCTGGTTAAAATCGCCGACTGTCGTGTGCTGCCAGGAAGTGTCGTCGCCGTATTCCACCGTATCGAGTAGCTTTTCAGCCAGCAGCAGTTGCCTGTAGATGGCATAACGGATATGGTTCAGATAAATTCCGCCGAAAACGCCGTGCCAGTAAGGACAGTTGCACTGAGCGGCCCACAGGTGATCCTGGGCCATTTCGAGCATGCGTCCGTTTTCGGGGTTCTGGATGCCGCCGCCAGCGGTTACTACGGCCTGAAGCATCTGGACACGGTGGCTGATGTGACGCATTTTCTTGTGCATGCGGTTGGCCTCATCGTATTTAACCATGAAATTGCGCCAGAAACCGCCCCGCACATAAATGGTATAGTCATCATACAGATTCAGGTGCTTCAGCTTGTTCTCAAAGGTTTCGTATTCCTGATAGCCTCTGACCGGTAAGGCCCAGTGCTGCATTTCGGCATAGGAAGCCGTCGGCAGGTAAATGCGTCCGAGCGGGCCCGTGGTTTTGAGGGCTTCGCGGAAGTGGATGATCCGGATCCAGTCGCTGTTTTCCGTGAGCAATTTGAAAAAGCGTTCCAGCCACCCTTCGACATAGCAGTGTTTGAACGTACCCGGCCAGATGCCGAATTTCTCGCCGTCGTCGGCAAACGTGGCAATACGGTCGCCCGATTCGGTGGCCAGACTGCGAAGATATTCGATGGTTTTCTCGGGTTCCTGAAAGGGAATGGTGTACCGCAGTTTCTTGCTGATCGGAAAAAGATTGACCGCATAGCCGTCTTCCTCGGTGATATAATAGCCCTGCAGTTCGTCTTCCTTGAGCCCGACATACTGAAAATGGGTATCGTCCAGGATGGTGTATTTCATGCCCGCCTGAGCGAGGATTTTCGGTAAGTGCGGTTCCCAGATGCGCTCGGCCATCCACATGCCCACGGGCTCGGCATCGATGGTTTCTTTAAGATAACGGCTCAGCTTGTTAATTTGGCCCAGCTTGTCATGATCGGGAATCACGGATAATATCGGTTCATAAAATCCTCCGCCCATCATCTCAATCTGACCCGACTGGGTCATCGCCTGTAGGGACTGGATTAATTCCGGATAGCGGTTATAGATCCAGTCCAGCACAATTCCCGTATAGTGCATGGATACCTTGACCGCGGGGAATTGCTGGAGCAGTTCCAGAAACGGCTGATACGCCTTACGGTAAGCCTCCTCAAAGACAAAATCGAAATTGCCGACCGGTTGATGGTTGTGGATGCCGATGATGAGATGAATTTTTTTCAAGGGGACCTCGCTGCGGTAGATAGTTATTCGACTATAGCGGTAATAAAATCATGCGGATTAAAATCAACCAGGTCGTCGATGGCTTCGCCGATGCCGATGAGCACGACGGGCAGGTTGAGGGCTTGCTGGATGGCCAGCACCACGCCGCCTTTGGCCGTACCGTCCAGTTTGGTCAGAATCAGTCCCGTCAGACGCACGGACTGCGCAAATTGCCTGGCCTGCTGAATCGCGTTCTGGCCGGTGGTGGCGTCAAGGACGAGCCAGGTATCGTGCGGCGCGTCCGCTATCTGTTTTTTGATGACGCGATCGATTTTTTTCAGTTCTTCCATCAGGTTGGTTTTGGTATGCAGACGGCCGGCGGTGTCGACCAGTACGACGTCGTAGCCTTTGGCCCTGGCCGAACTCATCGCGTCATAAATCACCGCGGAAGGATCGGCGCCTTCCGTCTGCCGCACAATATCCGCTTGGGCCCGCTTGGCCCATATTTCCAGCTGTCCGGATGCCGCCGCACGAAAAGTGTCGCCGGCAGCCATCAGGACTTTTTTATGGTTCCGCGCCAGACGGTAAGCCAGTTTGCCGATGGTGGTGGTTTTGCCGGTGCCGTTCACGCCAACCATGAGAATGACGTAGGGTTTATGACCGGCAGTTCTTTTTTCTATCGGTTCGGCCGGTGGTGCCGTAACCAATTGCTCTAATTCCTCCCGAAGGATTTGATTCAGATGATCCGGAGACAGAAGGGGTTCCTTTTTCAAACGCAGTTTAACGGACTGGAGAATTTTATTCGATGTTTTTACGCCGATGTCCGCGCCAATAAGTATTTCCTCAATGGAATCCAGCGTGGCGTCATCGATACGCCCGGACAGGCGTAACATCTGGCTCAACCGTCCGAAAATATTTTCGCGCGTTTTAAAAAGCCGTTCTTTTAAGCGGTTCAATCCGAGCATAAATAAACTTTCTTATTTTGCCAAACGGCGGTAGATTTAATCCGTAGGATACGCCAACTATCGTTATGCCGATGGTATCGGCCCAGAAATCCAGCCATTCGCAGGAGCGGTTGGGCACATACCACTGATGCCATTCGTCGGTGGCGGCGTACAGAATGCAGATACTAATAACCCAAACGATCACCCAATATTTAGTCCGGTTATAGTAAGATGCCGCCGCTTCAAAGCCGATGATTGCCAAAAAGGCCAGCAGGCCGAATACGCTGACGTGCACCCATTTATCCCACGACCAGATGGAAATATCCGGCAGGGCATAACCCGGAATCGATGAAGTGATGAAAATGGTTACCGACCACACGATGGCCGGAATAAAAAATTTCCATAGTTTTCTCTTATGTACAACATTACCGTTATTCATCGGTTTAAAAGGCCTGACCCAGTGTAATCTGAATGGCCCAGGTCGAAACCTTGTCAGCCGCGTTCTTGCTGATGGTCTGCACCGCGCCGTTGTTGATGACTTTCATGGAACGGATATCCATCAGCTTGTAACCGAAGTCCACGCGGATCGGCCCGATTAATGAGCGTATGCGGACGCCCGAACCGAGAGAAACCAGCGGGACGGCCGGCAATTCCTTAGGGACATTTCTGAAATTGTATTCCGTCCACACATTGCCGGCGTCGGCAAAAACAGCCCAGTCCATACCGGTGATTGCATCGTTGGGATTTTTTGAAAGGAAAAGATTATAGCGGAGTTCCGCGCCGGTTTCTAAAATGCTGTTGCCGCCGCCGTAAGTAACCGACCCATTGGACTCCACGGGAATGCCCATCTCCTTGATGCCCCAGCCACGGATGCTGTTCGGGCCGCCGGCGTAATATTTTTCAGGGACCGGGATTTCGCTTTTGTTTCCATTCTTGTCGGTATAGGGGATCGCCGTGCCGGCCCGCACGCGCAATGCTAAAACCATCTTGCCGGACAACTGGAGATATTTTCGGTTGTCTAAACTGAGCTTTAAATACTTCAGGTCCGATGGCAGTATCAACCCGGCGTAATCGCTGGTGAGGCTGATCAGAAATCCCTCGGACGGATAGAAGAAATCATTGGTGTTGTTGAACGTGAGCCCGATAAGCGTGTTTGTCGTAAAAACCTGACGTACGGAATTGGTATCCACGACAGCCCGTATCGCGCGGATATTCTGCTTCTTGAAAGAAAACGGCGTAAAGTTGAGGCTGATCGTCCGGGTGAGCTGACGAATCAGAGTGGGCGACGCTTCATACATCACGACATCATAAGCAAACGTGTTGTTGCGTTCGCCGGACAGCGTCAGCAGCAGGTCGTTGTTCACGTCTTTGGTGAAGGGGATGCGAAAGGATGGCTGACGGAACGTGGTTTTAAGCTGCATGTAATTGGCGAAAAACTTGTCATTCTGAAATCCCCGGCTCACTTGCCCCGCGATCTGGAGTTTCCGCGCGCCCCCGAAGAAATTTTTGCTTTGCCAGGAAAGCTGCAGCGACAGAAACGGAAGCGTGGAAAGCCCTTTGTCCCTCTCTTTCTGTGGCAGGTCGCGGAAATCCGTCGTGAAGCCTACGCCCGGCTTAATCGTCCGCTCCTTGCGGTCCGAAACATCAATTGTAATATTCATCGTATCGACGGGTATGCCCCACTCGGCCAGATTCGTTTTTTTAGCCGTCAGACGGTTACCGCTGAATTGCCGCAGCGAATCCAGCCGGCGTTGAAACGAGGCATCATTATAAAGCGATGAATCCGTTACGCCCTTGACCTTATACAGAATCGGCTTAACGGAACGAAATACGCCCAAAGCGTTGATCTGGCCGATGCTCATGTTCAGCAGATCCGGATTGTACGTTCGGCCGGCTTTGTAGCGGATTTTCTTCAGAATTACATCATTGGAGACGATGGGCTGGGTCGTGTCCGGTTGATTGTTCTTTAAGCGCTGCGTGCGATAGTAGTTTCCCGTCACGGTGGTTTTTCCAAAGACCGAATACCGTCCCGGGTTGATGATGTAGGCAATGCGCGCTTTGTATCTACCCAGGGAAGTCGTATCCAGTTTCTCGCTGACTACGGCGGATGGATAACCGTTTTGCTGGAAGGTTTTCTGCAGGACCGATTTCGCAACGCCGATATTCTCTTCTATAAGCACGTCTCCTTTCTGCGTCGGCACGCTCTCGGCGAGCTTGGCAGTATCCAGCGTCTTATTCCGGTCGAACAACGGTTTTGAAGAAAGAATGCTGATATGCGGGTTTTCGTCATAGATGGTGGGTTTGCCTTCCTGAATATAAACTTTGAGCGTAATATATTTCTGATCTTCCGACATGACGGCTTCATATTTAATGATCTTGGCGTCAAAATACCCCTGTGTGGCATACGAGCGCAAAATGCGTCGCATATCCGTTTTGAAAACCGTTTGATCAAAATATATGCGGTTTTCGCCCCAATGGGGATTAATGAATGTCAGGGTGGCAAGGCGCACCATAAAATTACCGAACCAGTAAAAGGCGCGGGTTACGCCGCCTAACTCGCGTTCCTCTTCTTCGCCGACTTGCAGCGTCAGGTTCAAATCCAGGTCTGAGAACACCTTGATGCCGCCGTCCGGTTTTCCTTTTTTATCGACTTTATAAAACTCATACCCGCGTCCCTTGACGAATACGCTGTCGTCGAGTGTTGGCAGGGAATCCAGCTTGCCGCCGGTGGAATCTGAAAGAAAGGGGCGGAATTTTTTTATTGGATGATGGGATTGGGCGAATCCGTCCGCACGGACAGTGATAAGCAGCAACAGAATCAGAAACCCGGTGCGCAGGATATTTCTTCCGGTTCGGCTCATTTCTTTTTCACCGGAAGTTTGGGGTATTCGCTTTCCAGCTGTTCGGCGTTCAGCCCCTTCAGGAGCGCTTCGTCCACTTCGATTTCATCGACGATGCCAATAACCGCGGCTTCGATGGACAAGTCGTTCGGCTGGTCGGTAAGCGCCCGGCGCGCCGCGTGGCCGTAAGAACAGATAACCAGTTCTCCGATACCGGCGCCGAGCATATCCGCGCAGACCACGACATTCGTATTCGGCGCCTTGTCAATATTCACCGGATGGATCAGTAAAAACCGAAGTCCCTTGACATTATCAACTTTTTTAGTAGCCCATACCGTGCCTACCACGCGTCCTATAAACATAGTTACCCGTATCTAAAATGAAACGAATAGGATAATCATACCGCCGACCATCCCGCAGAGCAGGTTAACGCTGTCGTTGTGCATCATACGGTAACCGCGGATCAGGTGCGACTCGGCTCCGCAGTGGATGATTTTTTCCGTGACCTTACCGCATACAGGACATCGGTATTGCGACTGCAGGGTGGCGCCGAGCACGCTGTCCAGCAGGCAACCGATGCATCCGGCCGTAACGACTAAAGCGATAATCGGTACGGCGCCGTGAGCGGCAAAGAACGTAGCATTGGAAAGAAATCCGGCCATGGCTATCAGCGCGGCTCCGATGGCGCCGCCCAGCGTACCGAAAACCGTGACCCCTCCGGAAGAACCGGTTTCCACTTTCTGAAAAGTAAGTATATGACGGACCGTGCCGCCCAGCCAGGTGCCGGTCTCCGTTGCCCATGTATCGGCGGCAACCGCCGCCAGCACGCCGCAATAAACCAAATACAGCCGTTCGTCCTGAATGAAATAATAAATCAGCATGATCACGCCGGGTACCGCGCCGTTGGCCAGAACCTGTCCGAAATCGCGCGTGCTGCTTTTTTCGAATAGGTCATCCAGCTGTTCTTTACGGCGGCGGCCGGCTTTGGATATCACGCTGGCGGATATAAAAAACGTCAGAATAGGAATGCTCCACACCCATCCGCCGATGCCAAAAATCACCGTACCCAGCATAAACGCCCCGACCGCGCCGCTCAGTGTAAGAAATTTCAGGCGGTACGTCAGGTAACCGACGATTGCGGATAAAAGAGCACCATGAAGCAATTGAATCAGGGCGTCTGCCGGTTGCGTCATCTGGAAATGCACCATCCATGCGGCGGCAAAGGGCACCGTGATATTGTCAAAGCCTCTGGAAGAGGCCGCTTCCACGACCGTCGTGAAAAAAGCGGTCAGCGTAATTATCCCAAGACTCAATGCCCGATCAGCGCGCAGGGCTTCCGGAATCATCATCACATAAATCAGTCCGATAACCAGCCAGGAACTCAGGAACATTGCCGCGGAGCCCTCGGCGGATTTTCGGTCAGCGGAAAGGTAAAACAGGTGCGGTTGTCGCGCTTTCTTCCCGACCAACGCCGCCAGCGCATCGCCGACCGCCATAACCAGTACGCCCGCTGCCAGCGCTGGTTTGTAGTGTTCCCAGAAGAACAGGATAAGCACCGTAACCGCCGCAGGGTAATAAACCGTTCCGTAAGTATGCCGCTCGGTGTCATGCATACCGCGGAACCAATCCCGCCGGACCGCAATAAAATTGAACGCGGTGAAAAACACGCCGATGGCAACCAGGGGATAACCCGACTCCAGTCGCAGGGCAGCCAGAAAAATCAGAAGGCCTGTTCCGATATGGACAATTTTACGGGTGATTTCGCCGGTCCATCCGTAGTGCGTCCGAATCCACTCGCTGATAATCACCAGAACAGCCAGCGCGCCGAGGGCTATGCCCAGAAACCACGTGTCTCCTGCGGAAAGGGTAAAGATATTGGCATTCAGAATTTCAGGCATGGCGGTTTGGGTTAGGGTGCATGGAGGGTTTATTGTTCTCCGGCCGGTCGTTCAGCAACGCGCGCACGGGGCATATTTCAACGCAGAAATTACATTCCGTGCAGCGTTCCGTGATAACCGATAAACGCATTTCCGTGAGTTCCAGCGCATCAAACGGGCATACGCCGACGCAGGTCCCACACAGATCGCAACGTTCATAATTTATCCGAATCATAAGCGGCAATTCCCGGTTCCGGCTTTTTTAAAGCAGGATCTCCTGATTCCTGACCATAGCTGTCAGACGTTCCGCCTGTCCCAGCGAGCGCTTCATCGCCTCGGCGATTAGCGATTTGTTTTCCGCGGTAACGATAAGCACCAGGGTTTCACTGAGTCGCGTGAGTATAATAAACCGGGCCGGGCTTACGCTCAGGTTGATGAGCATGGGCGCTTCGGTGCCGCTAGCCGCCTCGGTGAATCCCGGTACGTCCATCATCCTCTGGCCGAATTCCAGGTAAATGGATGCCAGAGCGGCCAGTTGCGCTTCGGCGTGCGCGTCTTCGGTATTGGAATCCAGTACCAGACCGTCGTCCGAGACAATCATCGCGGTTAGGCCTTTTCCGGCGGCGGCGACTTCATTAATGACGGTATCAAAATAGGTTTTATGAGATATCATGGCTGCTTTCCGCTAATTGACGTGGGATTTTAATTCTTTAAGCGCCGTGTTAATGTCAAACAGCACCAGCCCCAGCTTGGCATGCGTCGTGGTGAATACCGTCAGCAGCGTTTCCTTGCCGGCGCGCGTGATGATAATGTAACCATCATTGGCGTGAATCGTAATCTGTGACATCTCGCCGATCATGGCATCCTCCGAGCTGGTCTCGCCCTGATTCAGGAGCGCCGCGGAAATTGCCGCCACCCGTTCCGCCTCGATATTGTCCGGTAAGAGCGAGGATATAATCAGCCCGTCGTTACTCACCAGCGCCACCGCGCTGACATTGGGCGTGTCGTTCCGCAATCGTTTTAATATTTCTTCCATGTATCACCTCGTAAGGCGGTTAGTGGTATTGGTATATCTGATATTTTTAAACTTTAAAACTTATAAAAATACCGCTTTAATGTCAATATTTAAAAATGATTTCCACGAACATTGGACGCAAATTTCCCAATGATTTAATAATACGATTATAAAGGTTTTCGGACTCTTTCCAATTATGGCTTGTACTTGCATAAATGGTAAACTTTCATAAATTTCAGGGGTATGGAATGGCCGACGCGAATGGCATCAAAAAATTAACTGGGAAAATCAGACTATTGCATGATTAAAGAAACGGGACTATGATGACGGCTTTTATGATGAGGATCATTGTTCTTCTGAACGAAAGTTGGATGCGCTTCGACGGCATGCATCCGGTAAATACGGGACCGGTATGTGTTGCATACGGCATCGGTTGGCTGCTTGTTCTTTTAAGTCGGGCGCCGGCGCAAGATCAGGTGTGGCGGGCGGCGATAACGCGTCGCGGCTTACAGGATGGCGCCTGCCCGTCGGCGTTTGTTTTATCCGCCGTTGCAATCATGCTGGGGCTGGTTTATCAAAACGAACTAACAGGGATGGGTTTCAATGGCTGACCTTCTGGCGTTTGCGTTGCTCGGCTTCACCTCCTTTTTCACGCTGATCAATCCGCTCGGCGTGCTGCCGGTTTTTATGACCATGACATCCGAACTAACGGCATCACAGCGTAACCGTACGGCGAAAAAAGCGGTGATTACGGCCTTCCTGACGATTATCCTATTTGCCTTGTCCGGACAAATATTATTTAAGTTTTTCGGCATATCCGTCAACAGTTTCCGTGTGGTTGGCGGCGTCATCTTTTTTATTATGGGTATGGACATGCTGCAGGCGCGGCTCGGTAAGGTTAAAGTGCAGGATTCCGAAGTGAAAAGTTACATCAGCGATATATCGGTGACGCCGCTCGCCATCCCGATGATTTGCGGGCCGGGTGCGATCACCAACGCCATTGTACTGATGGAAGACGCCGCTACCGTGGAACTGAAAATTATCCTCTTCCTCACCGTCGCCGTCGTGCTGGGACTGACGTATATAATCCTCTACAGCTCCTCGAAAATCATCACCGTTCTCGGCGAGACCGGCAATAACGTCATGATGCGTTTGATGGGCCTCATTGTCATGGTTATCGCTGTCGAGTTCTTTTTCAGCGGACTGAAACCGATGGTCGTTACTATGATGCCATAGGCCTCCGCAAATCGGGTTTGGTAAACATCTTTGGTATTAAGGTTTTAGCGCTTGTCATTTAAAATTGCTATTTGCGTGATAAATGCTTACCTTGCATGCGGTGCTGCGTCAATCCTCTTTTCAAGGAATGGTTTTTCCCTGGTAACCCATACATAAACGCGAAGTCCGGGGGGCGATTATGCGATTCAAACATTTTATATACCTTGGATGGTTTTTAGACCACAGGTTAAATCTTTGCCTTTATTAATTAATTTATAACCAAACATCTTTAAGGAGTCTTGTATGAAACCGTTCAATGGGATGCTTATCCTTCTTATCGGCTCGGTTATAACGGCCCCGCTGTTGCTGGCGCAGGTGAATAACTCGGATATGGAAATGCGCAACGGCCTCGCTTATAAGAAAGGAACCAGCGAACCCTATACCGGAATAGTTTACGGGTACAACGATAAAAATCAGAAATGGGAAACCGAATACGTGAAAGGCAAACAGGAAGGACGGATGATATTTTATTATGTCAGCGGCAAAAAAATCGGCGAAGGCAACTCGAGCAACAATCAGAAACAAGGAACTTGGACGTTTTATTTTGAAAACGGGAAGAAGGATTGCGAAGGCATGTATGTCAACGACATGTACGAAGGGATTTGGGTTTTTTATTACGAAGACGGAACCAAGAAATGCGAATCGACTTATAAAAACAACCAGAAAAACGGATTTGAAACCACCTACCTGCCCTCCGGCATGAAGAGCGAAGAGCTGTACTATAAAAATGGTTTGGAAGACGGACCCTACAAAATGTGGCATGAAAACGGCAAATTAAACAGCGAAGGAAAATATGCCAACGGTAAAAGAGATAGCCTCTGGACCTATTATTATGAAACCGGCGTAAAAAAATTTGAAGTGTATCACAGCAACGACATCAAGAACGGTATCTATAGAAAATATTATGAAAACGGTAAGCTGGCCGCCGAAGGCCTTTTTAATAACGATAAGCAGGATGGACTATGGGTTTTTTACCACGATAACGGCAAAAAATCAGCGGAAGGGAAATACGTAAACGGTGAATACAGCGGCACGTGGACTTTCTGGGATAATAAAGGCAATGTAACCAAGACGACGAACTATTAATAACGCGGTATCATATGTTTTATAAAAGCGTATGCCTTATATTCCTCAGGCATACGGCCATATTTGGATATTATAGTTGGGAAAAAATTTGTTAATCCCGGAATTGTCATTACAGAATAATTTCTAATGGCCGCCATTAGAAAAAT
>CAZSRX010000049.1:0-20736 GCA_964609675.1 uncultured Bacteroidota bacterium
CTATTTTTAGGCTTCTACAAGAAATCAAGAAATATTTTTCGGGGAGTGCCAGTTTATGTGTAAATATTTTGTATGATGATTTTTTGTAAAAATGGCTGTTTTTTATTATTCCGAATTCAAGCGATAAGTGCAACACTATAGAAAACTTCGTTTGGAGTTAGGAATTGGAGGCACTTTCGTGGTCGGTTATTAAGTTTATTTTCGATCTGCTTTAATTGCCATTCTGTTATAGTACTAAAATCTGTTTTCTTTGGCAAGTATTCTCTTACTAAGCCGATCGTATTTTCAACCGTTCCTTTCTCCCAGCTGTGATATGGGTGACAGAAATAGGATACCGCGTTTAAGGCTTCATTGACGATTTCATGGCAAGCATTTTCCGTTCCATTATCATAGGTGAAGGATTTCCTGAATTCAGCGGGCATCGGAGAAAACGTATCGATGAGCGCTTGTGCCATAGGTGCCGATTCTTTGGCTGGGAGTTTATTGAGTATGACTTTTTTTTGACTTTCGTTCACTGACAACCTGTACAACGGGCTTGCTGATTCTGGATACCATGGTTTCGGCTTCCCAATGGCCATATTCCTGACGAAGATTAATGACTTCCGGTCGCTGATCGATGAAAGTAGGATTGGGAATCCGGCTGGAATGTTTGCGAGAGGCTGACCCTCGTTTTCGTCGTTTTCGATGTTTCCGCCTTAGATAAACGAATAAATCCATTCGTTCGGTGTAGACGTATTGATAAATGGACTCATAGTTCGTTTTCAGAGTTGGGTTGTCGATAGCTAAACGGCCAGCAATTTGTTCCGGCGACCAGCCTTCCTCCAGCTGGCTTTCTACCACGTTTCGCAGTTCCGGATGAGGTAATCGGACTTTAGCCTGAGCTTTGGTTTGGCGCTCACGGGCCCTCTGATCAGCTATATGAGCGCGGTATTGACAATTGTAAATGACGGAAGAATTTCGCTTCACCTCCCGAGTGAGGGTAGATTTATCGCGACCTAATTCTCTGGCCCAATCGGCCTTTGATTTACCAGCCGCCAAACCCAGGGCAATTGTTTCTCGTTCCATCAAAGAAAGGTGTTGATAAACTCTGGTTTTGTTGGTATCTTGTTTCATAGGCACTCCGTTGTGATTATGGGTTGTTAGACTAATTCATTTTACCACAATGAAAGTGCCTTTTCAAGTTTTTCTGCCGTAAATCTCGTTTCACTACGTTCCACTCGATTTACGGCAGTTATCTAACAGTTGCACTTATCGATTGAACCGGCCGGCTATATTTCTTACGTATTTTTATTTTTTTCTTGTTTCAATATATTATTTCAAGTAAGTTTTATTTGAATTAAATCTCTGAATATTTTCAAATATGACAGAACTTTTGTATAAATCTAAAGATTTATTGACCATTAAAGAAGCCAGTGAATGGGCTACTAAACATATTGGTAAGATTGTAACCACATCAAATATTTCTTATCTTATCCAATATGGTCGTATTAAGAAAATCGGAGATAATGGAAATACTTATGTATCAAAGGAAGAGTTAAAGAAATATTACCATTCCTACAATGGTTACCGTGAAATTGTTTATAAAGGTAAACTTGGAGATGATCTGAATTGGGCTCTTTCTTTTGATCAGTATAAAGAGGCTGAAACAACTAAACATGTTCATCGCTTACATCCTTATAAAGGTAAGTTTATTCCTCAGCTTGTTGAATATTTCTTAGATGAACATACTGATCATTTTAAAAAGAAAATCTATTTCAATAAAAACGATATTATACTCGACCCATTTTGCGGGAGCGGAACTACGCTGGTTCAATCTAATGAACTTGGTATGCATAGTGTTGGTATTGACATATCTCCTTTCAATGCAATGATCAGCAATTGTAAGGTTGCAAAATATAATATCTATGAACTTCAGGCGACTCTATATAAGATAACAAATAAACTTAAGCAGTTTTTAGCGAATTCTCATACCGTAGAATTTGAAGATAAACTGCTTCAGGAATTATATATTTTCAATAATAAATATTTCCCTGTCCCTGATTATAAATATAGATTGGCTAATGGCGAGATTAATGAAGATGAGTATGGTGAAAGTAAGGCAAAAAAGTTCTTACCCGTTTATGATGAATTAATCAAGAAATACCATATCCAATTATTTAAAGAAGAAAAGCAGTCATTTTTAGACACTTGGTATATTTTACCTGTCAGAGAAGAAATTGATTGCGTATATAATGAGATTAAGAAAATTAAAGATGAACAAACTAAAAACATCGTAAGCGTTATTTTAAGCAGAACCATTCGATCATGCAGGGCAACAACACATTCGGATTTAGCAACCCTCTTAGAACCGGTTACTTCACCTTATTATTGTACCAAACACGGAAAAATTTGCAAGCCTTTATTTTCAATTCTAAAATGGTGGGATACATACTCAAAAGACACCATTAAACGCCTTGTCGAATTCAATAAATTACGAACTAACACATATCAACACTGTTTAATTGGCGACAGCAGGAATATTGATATCATCGATACCATAAAAGAGATCAATCCTGATTTTGCTAAATTAATAAAAAAACAAAAAATCAAGGGTATTTTTTCAAGTCCGCCTTATGTTGGATTAATTGATTATCATGAACAGCATGCTTATGCCTATGATTTATTCAAATTTAAAAGAAATGATGAATTAGAGATTGGCCCATTATTTAAAGGGCAAGGTAAAGAAGCAAAGCTTAGCTATATTGAAGGAATTGCAGCGGTTTTAAATAACTGCAAGAAATTTATGGTTGACGATTTTGATGTTTTTCTCGTGGCTAACGATAAATACAATATGTATCCAATCATTGCAGAAAAGGCAAAAATGAAAATTGTCGATCAATTTAAAAGGCCTGTTTTAAATCGCACAGAAAAAGATAAGAATGCCTATTCTGAAATAATTTTTCATTTAAACAACAACTAAAATTTGGCATTAAATACAAAGCAAAAACAAATAATTATTGAAGACATAAAAACTTGTCTTCGTTCAAAATTTCAGCATTATAAACCCGAATCGAATAATATGCCTTTTCATTACCGATTACTTGGTAAAGACAGAATGGCTTTATATTCATTCATACAATCTTTAAATACTACTTTTGGCACTTCAATATTTGAGCCGGTAGCTATTGCAATGGCTAAAGATCGTTTTAAAATAGCGTCATCGCAATATGTGGTTGGCGATTCGATAAGTAATGGCTGTCAGCAATCGATACAAGAAATTATGAACAAATTATCTTTGGATGAAAGTCCCAACAAGAAAAAAGAAATTGAATTAATTCGAAAATCAGTTAATAAAGGCAGGACTAATAAACTCAAAACTGTTAAAGTTGATATATATTTAGAAGATTATGATAATAACATCTATCTATTTGATCTTAAAACAGCTAAACCGAACATCAGTAACTTTAAAGATTTCAAACGAACCCTTCTTGAATGGGTTGGAATAGTTTTGACGCAAGACAACAAGGCAAAAGTACATTCATTGATTGCAATACCATACAATCCCTATGAACCACAGCCTTACGAACGATGGACAATGAAGGGCATGCTTGATTTAGAACAGGAATTAAAGGTTGCCAACGAATTTTGGGACTTCCTTGGAGGTAAAGGAGCTTATGAAGATTTGTTAGATTGCTTTGAAAAAGCGGGTTTAGAACTCAGATCAGAGATTGATGATTATTTTAAGAAGTTTAAAAATAAATAATTATAGTTTAAATGAATATATCCATAATAAATATATAATTGCTTATGCTTATTATATGTTTGCTCCAATCAGAGTAAATATCTATTACCAATGAGCAATAATCAATGAATAATGAGCAAACCCCTATTCACAATGAGCAATATCACTCGTATTTTGAGCAATAATATTTTACCGATGAGCAAGAGCATTTTAACAGTGAGCAAATATATATTAATACTGAGTAACTGTATATGTTCAATGAGCAAACATATTATGACCTTGAGCGGTCATATGAATTCGATGAGCAACGATACCTTACACTTTAAAAAGTTGTAGATCCCTGCGTAGGGCGTTCCATAATTCTTACGTTTCAGGTATTCCTGAGAAAATAATAAATTTAAAAGAAGAACGGACATGAAACCCTATTTTATTTTTTTTGTATTCACGCTGATTCTAATCGGATGTTCCAAGAAAAAACCTTCATTAGATGAAATCATAAAGGAATCACAACCGGGACAGCCGAAGGTGAGCGTGAACCTGCCGTTACTGCCCGGCAGGAATATCGAGTTGTTAAAAACGAAACCCTACGGTGACCGGATTCTGGCCTATTCGATTGAACTGGGAAAACGGAGCGCGGATTTTGATAAACGGCTGGATGGAATTCTCACGCTGGCGGCGGCGCGATCGGACTGGAAAGACGTCATCCATCTGGTTACGGCCACGGAAAATTTCCAGATGGCGGCTCAGTTTAATAAAATGCATCTGGACAGTTTGCTTGGAATCATCCACAATCCACCCGATGTCTTTAAAGCATCGTATGAGGAATTATTGCAAGCCCACCGGGGTTTGTTCAGGAATTACGATACACTGGATTCCTGCGGTCAGTACGAGAAACTTCCGGATATGGTGGAATCCATCATCCGGAATGAACTGCTGATCAATCAGGCGCTGAAAAATTTCGAGAAAGTCATCCGCGCGGAGCGTCAAAAAAAACTCCCGGGCTGAAAGAACCCGGGAGTTTATGATAAAAGTCGGTCTGAATGCTTAACCGCAGAAATAATACATAAATATAATTGTAGACTTCGCGGTGTAATCGGCTGTTATTTCTTTATCGAAACAACTTTTAATTTGACGCCGGCCTTGATCTTCTCGGAAACGGCCTTGCCGCCTTTTTCCACCGAGCAGGTTGAAAAGACGCCGTCTTCTTCGGTCTTAACAACGACCGCCGTACCGACATCGGTGGTCTTTTTAATCATTTTGCCGTTGACTTCCACTTCTTTTTCTTCGTAAATGCGGAATTTATCGTCTTTTTTGACGCCGATATCTTTACCGCAGGTGATGGAGATCTTTTCGGCGGCGCCTTTCTTTTCCTTGAGAATTTCATAGACATCGCCGATAACGGGGAACGCGTCCCGGAGCCATTTCTTCATATCGGAGGTGATTTCGCTCAGGCCTTTATAAGCGGCTTTAGCCGGAGTAGATTCGTACACTTCCAACAGAGCGACGCCGAGTACTTTGCTGCCTTCCACTTCGGTGCTGCCTTTCAGCCGCTTGGAGGAAGTGACCTGTCCGGTGGTAACGTCGATGAGGGTAATCTGCACTTCGACGGTGCCGGAATAGCCGAGCAATTTGCTGGTGTTTTTACGATCGTACACGGGATTGGTGCTGACGCTGAGCACATTGCCGTTAACGATGTATTGCGCGCCGAGGAGGGCGCCGATGTTGACCACGCTGTTCGGGTCCACATTATCGCTCAGCTGGAAATCCTGCTCTTTCATGACTTTTTCCATCGCGGTACGGTCAATGACGATGAACCGCTTGGTGGATACGAAAGCGTCCACGGCGCGCTGGGTGGCGGCTTCGGCGAACGCGATAATCGCTTCCACGCTGGAGAAGGGCGAATCGGGTTTTTCTTCGTACGTCACATTGCTCTTACCCCAGGAAATGGTGCCCTTGAAGCCGTATTGTTCGGCGATTTTCGTGGCTTCAAATGGCAGGATGGCGATCTTGGACTTGTCCGTGTCAAATCCCGTCTTGCCCTGCGCGGAGGCCATGCCGGCGCCAAAGGCCAGAAGTACAGCGGCGGTCAGTATTGTTCGGATGGTTTTCATGCGGTTTTCTCCTTACTTGGTTGATAATATGGTTATGTCTCAATTCATGATTATGACTTTTCGGTTTTCAATCCGGACCCGGTTTTCCGCGAAAAGCCGGATAGCGGCGGGATAGAGTTCGTGTTCGGTTTGGAGCACTCTTTCGGCGAGGCTGTCGGCCGTGTCATGATCCAGCACGGGCACGGCTTTCTGCATGACGATCGGCCCGTGATCGTATTCTTCATCCACCAGATGCACGGTAACGCCGGTTATTTTTGCGCCGTAATCCAGAACGGCCTGATGCACGCGTTTTCCGTAAAGCCCTTTGCCGCCGAACGCCGGCAGCAGCGCCGGATGGATGTTCAGTACCCGGTTGGGATACGCTCGCAGAATGGGCTTGCCGATTTTTTTCATATAACCCGCCAGAAGGATCATATCGGCATGGTATTGTTTCAGAATTTCGAGGAGCGCATGGTGAAAATCGGTCAAAGACGCAAAGTCACCGCTGGCTATCCTGAAAGCGGGAATACCCTGCTCCTGTGCAAAGTCCAGAATGCCGGCTTTTTCCTGATCGCTGATGATAACGGTAATCTCCGCTGTTAATTGTCCGTCGTTGATGGCTTGGTGAATGGCCCGGCAGTTAGAACCATACCCGGAGCCGAAAACCGCTAAACGTAACCGTGTCATGCCGGGTTACTGGCGGTTTCGTTCATAACAAATATATATATCATTTCTTCAGGTTTTGTAACTGTTTTTTTTAAAATCTATTTCAATAGAAGCATTTATTCAAGATAAAAGTTTTTTCGTTGATGGGTTCCTATCAGGATACCGGCGTATCAGGCATATTGTCCGGCTGTAAATCCGGATGCCCAGGCCCAGTGCAGGTTATAACCGCCCAGCCGGCCGGTGACGTCCAGAACTTCGCCGGTAAAATACAAGCCCGGCACGGAGCGGCATTCCATCGTGCGGGATGACAGTTCGCGCGTATCGACACCGCCCAGCGTCACTTCTGCATAGCGGTACCCCGCGGCCGACTGCGGATAAACAGTCCAACACCTCAAGCGTTCATCCAGTTCTGCGGCGCGCCTGACTGAGATGTCGGATACCGGCGTGTTCAGTATCCCAGGTTCCAGCAGGGTTTTTAAAAAGCGTTTCGGGAGATGCGCGCTTAACAGGCTCATAAGGGTTATGCGCTTGCGGCCGCAGTCACGGATCAGTTGCCGAAGATTCTGACCGGGTAAAACGTTGATGATCAGCGGGTTGCCGTGATTCCAGAAATTAGATATTTGTAAAATGGCGGGGCCGCTGAGGCCGTGATGGGTGAACAACACATGGCCTTCAACCCGTTTTTTACCGCAGCTAACCTGCGCTTTAAATGAAATGCCGCTCAGGTTGCAGTAAGCCCATGATTGCTGCCGGTCCATCCAGAGCGGGGTCAGGGCGGGCCTGGTATCAATAATGTTCAGACGGAATTGCCGCGCCAGCCGGTAGCCCAGGTCGGAAGCGCCCAAGCGAGGCCACGAAAGGCCTCCGGTCGCGACAATCAGCGACGCCGCATGCAATGTATGTTGCCGGGTACGTACCTTAAAACACACGGATTGGCCGACGGATACAATCGGCTGATTCATCATGAACGTCACATGGTTCGCGCGGCATTCTTTTGCGAGCATATCGGTAACGGCGCCGGCATCTGTTTTGCAAAACAGCTGACCCTCTTCGCGCTCCTCATAAGGAATACGATATTGCCGAAGAAGGCTGATAAAGTCATCCGGAGTAAAGCGCTTCAGTGCCGATCGGCAGAAATCAGGGTTCTGGCTGATATAATTACTAGCATCCATAAACCGATTGCTGAAGTTGCATCGCCCGCCGCCGGAGACGCGAATCTTAGCGCCGGGCTTTGCGTTATGGTCGAGCAGCGCAACCTTTCGTCCGCGCCGTCCCGCCTCCAAGGCGCTCATCAACCCTGACGCGCCGGCCCCGATGATGATTACGTCCCAATCCATACTATCTTTATCCAGAAATAGTGCTTGCAAAAAAATAGAATATTTTTTAATTATAGCAACATTTTAAACGCAGAGCGATGAAATAATAGACTATAAAACGGAGGTGTTATTATGAAACGAATCCAAACCGCGGCGGTTATCCTGATTGCAATCCTTACGGCCACGTCGGCCTATGCCGGCGAAGGGTGCGGTTTTAACGTCAACTTCCCTGCCGGGTACAGCCAGGCGGGCATCGGAGGGGATGCCGGTTCCGGCGGCGTGTTCGGTCCGGCCGCCGTACTTAAAAAAGGGAAATTTATTCTCGGCGTTGAGCCCCATCTTTTTCTAAGCGACGTGGATAACCAGTTCGGGGTTCTGGGCCATGCCCGTTACGGTCTAATGCCGTCCTTTGAACTGAACGGATCGCTGGGCGTCGTGCTCGGAAAATTTTATTTCCGGGGCGGAATTGATTATCAGATCCTTCCGGACAAACCCGGATCGGTAGGGCTGTTGGTGAGAGCCGGCGGCTTTATGAATAACGACGGAATGGGTAACGGTTTAGACATCGGCATGATGGTGGGCAACCAGTTCAAGCTGGTGAACATCTACGGCGGTCTGGACATGACGTTTATCGTGGATCCTAACAGCGTTACCATTGCCAATTTAGTCGGCGGTATTCACATTCCGTTTCAGCGAAAGATGGCTTTTGTCGGCGAGATCGGCGTCAATATCAACAATAAAAACACGTCGTATCTGAGCGGCGGCGTGTTATTTTATATGAACTAAAAAATCATACCTTTTTTCTGATAGCTCATCCCGGCTGACGGGGTGAGCTATTTTTATGCAAAGGATTACAGTGTTCCATCTGCTTCGTCATTACCTGCGCCGGCGCCCGTTCAATTCCAGCACCGAGGTGCGCGTGACTTATCAATGCACGCAGCGTTGCCGGCAATGCGCTATCCCGTACAAGAATTCCCATACGATGACTTTGGACGAATTCCGGCATGTTATGCGGGAGTTGAAGGCGTACGGGGCGTATGTGGGTTTTATTTCCGGCGGGGAAGCCACGCTGGTTCCGGAATTGCCGGATATGCTCCGGGAAGCCGCCCGCACCTTCCGGTACGCGGCCACGCTGGTTACCGGGCTGATTAACCGCGAGGATATCATTGAAACCGCGGCGCGAACCTGCCTGGAAGAGGGCATGCATATCCAAACGTCCTTTGACGGTATCGGCGCCGTCGGGGACGAACTGCGCGGTGTAACGAATTTTTCTGAACGTGTTACCGACGCGATGCGCCACATTGCCGCCATGCGGGCGTCCCTGCAAGCCCATGCCCGCCGCCGGTCGCTGCTTTACGCTAATATTGTCATCAGCAACCGAAACATCGAACAGATACCCGATTTGATTCAACAGGTGCGCGCGCTGGGATGGAAGGCCACCATAGGCCTGTATCACCACCTTACGGCGTCCACGCAGTACCGGGATGATCTGGAAGTGAAACCGGATGCACGGATGGAGGCCCTCATCCGCCACCTGCGCGGAAATCCCGATATTATGAATCTGGAATCGTTTATCGAAGGCATTCTTCCCTATTTGCGGAATCCTGCTCTGAACTGGTGTCCGTTTGTGCGGTCAAGATTTTTGTCGACCCGCACAACCATCATGGAAAACGGCGACGTGCATCTCTGCCACGGCGAACCGATCGGCAATATTTTCAGGGAACATCTGACCTCCATTTTTTCCGGCAGCGCTTACCGGCAGCGGCTGGAAGCTTACCAGGCCTGCCGCGGATGCTGGACGACCTGTTACACCCAGCGATATTTACTCGTCCGTCCGAAGTCCCCGGGTGAACTGATACGTAATATCAGAAAATTAAAAAACGCCAGAAAGGTATATTTTTAATTACCGCATAAACCGATTGATAAAAAGACACATTCTTACTATACTTTAAAAATTTTGCCATAAGGACGACTATGCGCATTCTGTTGATTTGCCTGCTTTCTTTTATTTACAGTTATGTTCTTAACGCCCACGAAGCTCTGACCGGGTATAAAGTGCAGGTCTATACAACGATTTATGATGACGGCTCCGCTTATCGTCTGATCGAAATCAACATGGATCCGGATGCCCATGAGACCATCCAGCATAAACGCCAATTTTTTAGCCGTAACGGTTACCATCTGAGCGAACATTCCGAGGAGCAAGGTATGGTTCTATTGGCCTCACGTACGTTTGATGCCAATAGCGTCCGTAATGCGCGCGATGAGTTTTCAGAAATCGGTATTACAATGCGAGGCGATAGCGTGTATTTTTCAGAAACGTTTTTTACGCAGATAGTCAGCGAAGAAGTGAAAAGCAGTGACCTGAGCAACGATCTATCCGCCGCCAAGGTCATGATGGCGGATATCAAATTTTGTTTTCATACGGTATTTCCGGGAAGGATTACCGATGCCGGTTCGGGAAAGAATAGCGGCGATACGCTGAAATGGCAATATGATGTTGAGCAGGTGTTCCAGAAACCTTCACTGAAAATGGCCGGCGCCAGCGTCATCCAGCGGGGCGATGAGCTGTCTTGGCTGACGGGGCTTATCGGATTGCTTTTCATCGTGATTGCCGGACTGATTGTGCTGCGGCAACGATTCACATTGTTCGCACGGCACTAAATTAACGATTCATTAAATTTTATTAGGAATTTTGCCAATAAAGTTATTATATTTCAGCCGGTATACAGGTATAAGGATTAATAGCATTAAACAAAAGTAATATAAATATTTAACCCTATTTTATAGTGAGGATGTTATGAGCTTTAAAGAAGAAGTGCATGGCGATGTTTACGTGCTGGTGGTCAAGGGTAAACTTATGGGCGGCACAGAGACCAGTGAAATCCACGACCGCATCAAGCAATTAGCGCAGGTTGGCGTCAAGAAAGTGATTCTGGATCTGGGGCAGGTCAAGTGGATGAACAGTTCAGGATTAGGCGCGCTGATGTCCAGCATGACTACGATGAAAAGCAGCGGCGGCGACCTTAGGTTGTCTTCCGTGGCGGATAAAGTAGAGAGTCTGCTGATTATTACCCAGCTGATGAAAATTTTTAAAACCTACAGCACGATGGATGAGGCGATCAAAAGTTTTCATGAGGCCTAGGGCTCTTTTTCAGGCTTGAAACAAACCGGCTAAACGGTCAACGTTTTTTGAAACGATACGGCGCAGTCGAATTGCGAGAACGGTTTATAAGGTGACGACACGAAGCCGCTTTCTAATCAGTCCGGGAAATTTATGGCACTGCTATGGCGGGCTGATGTCCCTATTAGCCGTTTTATGTTTGGCGGCCGGTGTTGTAAACGCGCAGGAAAGCCCTGCGGCTGATACGCTCCGAAATGATTCGATCGCGCCGATGCTATTTAAGGGCACTCTCGGCGGGGCGCCGAAAAGCCGGGTGGATTATCGGACTTTCCGCGGGGATACGCTGTTAAAGTCTCCGTGGGGCGCGGTTCTGCGGTCTTTGATTATTCCGGGGTGGGGGCAGTGGTATAACGAAAGCAAATGGAAAGCGCCATTATTCATCACAACCGACGGTACGATGCTATACTTCTATCACAAACGGGACCATAAAGTTCAGTCAATCGAACGGCAGCGTAAGCGCATTGACCGTCAGCTCCGAACGGACCCGTTCCTGACGCCGGCACGCCGGTCAATTCTGATGAGCCGGTTCACTAATCTGACTAATGACCTGGACGGCGCACTGGATCGCCGTAATCTGTACGGTTGGCTGTTTGCCCTTTCCCATCTGATGGGCATGGTCGATGCCTATGTCGATGCCCATCTATTTGATTTCGACTCCAAGATGGACCTGGCCATTATACCGGCGCCGTCGGGATGGCTGCTATGCTGGAAACTGGATCTGAAGTAACATGCCGAGAAAATTTCACCAAAACTGGAATCTGGAATTACAGCCGCACGAAGCTGAGTGGATGCAGCTGACGGAGACCATCGTTACGGCCGGCGACTGGAACCGCGCCGTTCGTGAGATTTTTAAAATTATGGAGGATGTTCTGTGTCCTTCAGGCCGGGTCAGCCTGTTTGTCGCTACGGAACCATCCGACGATTACTTTGTAATCGGCTCCACCGACCAGCGGTTTACGCCGGAAGCCGGTATCCGGATCGGCGCCGAACAGATGGAACGCCTGATGCAATCGGCTAAGGCCGATGACTTCGGCATTTTTTCCGTTCCAAACCGGACTATCCATGAAATCACTAACGGCAATGACCGGGCCGGTAACTTCTTCCTGCCGGCGTATCATGTTACCGGGACTTTAAAGGCGCTGATGATTCCGTTTTATACCGCGGAGCGCTTAAGCGGCGTGCTTTTGCTGGAATGCAGTTCCGGTGACGCGTTTTCCAAAGCCTTCAAAACACGGATCATACTGGTCCGCAACCTGCTTAAGCTGACGGTGCCGAAATTCAATCCCATGCAACAGGATCCCGACCGCCTTCAGAAAATCCTTATCAGCGCCGATAAGATGGCTTCGCTGGGGCAACTGATTTCCGGCGTGGCGCATGAACTCAACAATCCGGTAAGTTTTATTGAAAGCAATGTCGGTTTTCTGGAGAAGTATTTGAAGGAAATTCTTCAGCTTATTGCGGTGTATGAAAAAGAATTGCCCGCCGATAGCCCCGCCTACCAGAGCGCCGAACGGTACAAGGAGGCGATCGAATACGAATTTGCCCTGAGAGATTTAGATAATATCGTTAAAAGTTTTCATGAAGGCGCGTATCGGATTAAAAGTATAGTTACCAGTCTGAGCGCTTTTTCGCGCGCCGACAGAAAGGTGATGGAAGAAATCAACGCCCATGAGGCGATGGACAATACCATCAATCTTCTAATGCACAAGGCGCGGCACAACGTGATTTTTGAAAAGGATTACCGTGCGAGGCCCTATCTCGTCGCCAATCGCAGCGAGATCAACCAGGTATTCATGAATATCCTTATCAATGCCGTGCAGGCAATCCAGCACAAAATAGGCGATCATGACAAAGGGACCGTGCGGATTGCCACCTGGAGCGATGAAAAATATTTTTACGTTTCGGTGAACGACAATGGAGAAGGTATCGCGCCGCAGCATCTGGAAAAAATTTTCGAGCCGTTCTTTACCACCAAGCAATTCGGCGAAGGCACCGGGCTGGGTTTGTCCATCAGCCGGGACATTATCGAACGGCATCAGGGTTCCATCCGGGCCGAATGCCGGCCGGAAGAAGGCACCACGTTTACGATATCCATACCCCATCACCTTGACGAATAAAAACCAAGAAACGACTAGGAGCCATACGTGTGACGGAAGTCATTTCAAACAATCCCAAAGACGAAACCAGGAAAACCATGCACGACATTTTGGTCGTGGATGATGAGGTTGATAATCTCGATTTGCTGCGACGGACATTTCGCAGGGAATACAATGTGGTGACCGCCAGCAGCGCCCAGAGCGCCCTTAAAGAACTCGAAAACCGGGAATTTGCGGTAATCATCAGCGACCAGCGTATGCCCGAGATGACCGGCGTGGAGTTATTCCAGCGGGCGCGGGAAAAATATCCGCTGACCATACGTATTCTTCTTACCGGCTACACCGACATCAACGCGCTGGTGGATGCGATTAATATGGGCCATGTTTACCGCTATGTAACCAAGCCGTGGAGTCGGGAAGAAATTGTCATGACCGTCAAGCGGGCCGTGGAGCATTATGAAACCTCCAAATTCAATCTGCAGTTGCTTGAAGAGCTAAAACTCAAGAACGCCGAGCTGGAAAAGAATTACAAAGATTTGAAACGCTTAGATGAACTCAAGACACGATTCATGGTCATTTCCAGCCACGAACTGCGTACGCCCGCTTCCATCATATCCGGCAACCTGGAACTGCTGCTGTCCGGCGCGATGGGCGAATTTCCTGCCGATACCAGGGAGGTTGTTGACAACGCCTACAAAGGCGTAACCCGGCTGATTGACCTCATCGAAGACGTACTGTCGGTGCTACGGATTGACCTGAACCAGGTAAAACTCGAACTGACGGCCGTGAACCTGCGCACACTGATTGACGAAGTATGCGGGGATTTCCGTATTTTTCTTTCTGAACGGAAGCAAACGGTCAACAACCAGGTGCCGGACATTGAAATCCAGGGCGATAAGAACCGCCTGATCAATGTGTTTTTCAATTTACTCAGTAATGCCATGAAATATTCGCGGGACGGCGGTACGATTGATTTTACGGCAACCGAAGAGAACGGCATGGTGCACGTCATCTGCCGGGACTACGGCGTCGGCATTCCCATGGAAGAGCTGGAGCGGATATTTGACAAATTTTACCAGCTGGGCGACGCGGATCAGCACCGGACCAGCAAATACAAGTTTATGGGCGGCGGCACCGGACTGGGCCTGACTATCGTGCGCGGCACGGTGGAAGAACATCACGGAAAAGTCTGGGCGGAAAGCTCCGGACCGGATCAGGGCGCCAGCATCCATATCCTTATACCCAAAACCCAACCGGCGGTTTCAGCGACCTGACCGTAATAGGAATCGGATGAACGATCATGCCTGAAACGGTTTTAACATACTCTCACAGCCTGATGATTCCGCTGACGCGGGCCTGCGGAGCGCATTGCGCCTATTGCACGTTCAAAACAAGCGACACGCACCTGCTGACCTTCGATGAAATTGAAAGCCTGCTGCGCACGCATGTCAACACAGGTATTTCGGAAGTCTTGTTGTCCTCCGGACAGGCGCTCGGCAGCGTGCCGGAAGTTGAGCGTCAGTGGACGGATCAGGGTTACGCCTCGTTTGCGCATTACGTACGCGACATCGAGCACCTGATCCTTGAAAACCAGTTGCTGCCGTCGCTCGACATCGGCCCGATGACTTACGCCGAACTGGAACTGATCGCGCCGTATACCGTTTCGGTGTCGCTCCTGTTGGAGAATGTGAACAACGCGTTTATGAAAACCCTGCAGAAAAATAAAAGCATTGATGCGAAGATTGAAACCCTCTCGGACGCGGGGCTGCTCCAGATACCGGTTTCTACGGGGATTCTTATCGGGCTGGGCGAGTCGGTGAGCGATTTGCGGGCCACGTTAGACGTGATCGCCGAACTGCACGGCAAGTACCGTCACGTACAAACGGTGGTGTTCCAGTATGCCCATATTACCAACACGGCTTTCGCGCCGTCCTTCCGGTATGAGGATCTGCGCGACCTGCTGGCCTATGCCGCCTCGATACTTCCGGAGGTTCCGGTCAGTGTTCCGGTCAACGCCCCGCCTTTCTGGACCGAAGCCGTGCCGCTCGGAATCCGCGATATTGGAAGGGTCTTTGAAGGCCTGAACGGCATCGAATGGGATAAACCCGCGCCGAAACTGACCGAAATCGAAAAAACACTCTCTAAAAAGAATATCGTCCTGAAACCGCGCTTTCCGGTGACGGCCGGAAACTTCAAAAAGTTTCAATTTACCGGCCCGCTTCTTGAAACGCTGGACGAATGGATGAACAAGAATGAATACGCCTATTACCGGAGGGTCCGATAATGAGACGCATCCGACCGCTGGAACGCGATGAAGTTCCGGAAACCATTCAGGCGATTTATGACGACTATATGAAACTCCGCGGAAACGTGCCTAATATGTTCCGAACGCTTGCGCATAGTCCCGAACTGATGCGCCAGACCCATGAATATTTCAAAGCCGTCATGAAACCCGGCGCGGTATCCCTGAAGATCAAGGAAATGGCGGCTGTCCGCGTTTCCCAGCTGCATCTGTGCGATTACTGACTGGCTTCTCATACCGTTTTGGCAAAACGGTGCGGCGTAACGGATGAACAAATTGAAGGCATGAAAGCCCTGGAGAACAACCGGCATCTATTTACGGATGATGAATACCGCGCAATTAAATACGCCGAACAGGTCAGCGTGGAAGCGCACGGCGTTACCGACAAAGATTTTGAAGACCTGCGGGTACGCTTCGGCGAAAAGGGAATAATCGAATTAACTTGTGTGATCGGATTATTTTGTTATTTTAACCGTTTTAATAATGCGCTAAAAACAGATATTACGCGATAAAAAAAAGGTAAACTGAATTTGCAGCCACTTAATAACACCATCTATCCCAACGTCAAAGAAATTCTCCATCCGCTGGTTCAGCAAAAGCTGACCTATCTGAGGGATAAGAATACTTCGCACCGCGAGTTCCGCAAACTGCTCAGCGAAGTTACCGCGCTGATGCTGTTTGAAATCACCGAGGACTTAGAAACCATTGATGTACAAGTGGAAACCCCGCTGGAAACGACGACTTCAAAAGTACTGGCCAGTCAGGTGGTGCTGGTGCCGATTCTTCGGGCCGGTCTGGGCATGCTGGACGGCGCGCTTGACCTGATACCCAACGCCCGGGTGGGACACGTCGGTTTGTACCGTAATGAAACGACGCTCGAGCCGGTGGAATACTACGCAAAATTTCCTCCGATTCTGGATAAATCTCAGGTCATCATTCTCGATCCGATGCTTGCGACCGGAGGCAGTTCCACGGCCGCTGTGGATTTACTTAAGCGCCACGGCGCCCGCGCGATTAAATGGCTGTCGCTGGTGGCCGCACCGGAAGGCATCCGGCGCATGATAGCCGAACATCCCGACGTGCCGATATATACCGCCAGTATCGACCGCCAGCTGAATGAGCGGGGATATATCGTACCCGGCCTCGGCGACGCCGGCGACCGATTATACGGAACCAAGTAATGAGCGCCATGAACAACCGTCCGTTAAAATATATTCCCTTCGACCAGACCCGTGAACCGGATTTCCAGATTATCGTTCCGAGTCTGCTGGAGAGTCTCGCTGAGATCGAAACGCTGACCGAAAAGGTTGCCGATGAATACCATCTGTCGGAAGATGAACGCGATAATATAGCCATTGCCATTACCGAGGTCGCCAATAATGCCATCATTCATGGCAACAAGCTGAATTACCAGAAAAAGGTAACCATCAGTTTTTATTTTGACATGCCCAAGCTTACTATTTATATAAAAGACGAAGGAAGCGGCTTCAATCCCGACCAGCTCGGCAATCCGCTCGATCCCGAAAACCTGCTCAAAGAAACCGGCCGGGGCATATTTATTCTCCGCTCGCTCATGGACGATGTGCAGTTTCATATCTGTCCGGTGGGTACGGAAGTTAAAATCATCAAGATGATTGGTCCTCATGATCACGACTGAAAGGGAACGTATGCGCATTTTCATTTTATTTGTTCTGGTATATATGGTACTGCCATTCACGCTTTGGGCGCAGGACGAAACGGCTCAAGAAGAGGATGCTACCGCCTATGACGAAGAAGAACCTTACCAGAGCGGCGATGAAAAAATCCGAAACTATATCGGCTTCAACATACAAATATCCACGGATGGTTTTGTGCTCGGCGGATATTTTGACAAAAAAATTGCTCCGTACACCCATCTGGGATTATCGTTAGATATGTTTATAGTCAAAGGCAGAAATGAGATTGTGGACTGGACGGGCCGGACGCTGAACAGTGAGAACATTATGATTCTGCCGCTGACGCTCAATGTGAAACGGCGGCTCTTTCCTGAAGGTATTACGAACTCATTCCGTCCTTTTGTGGCGGCGGGAGCCGGCGGCATTTACGGATATTATTTCAGCGGCGATGTTCGGAAAGCTCCGGACCATAAACGTTCGCAGTATACGCCGACGGCCTTTGTAGGACTGGGCGCCGATTTCGGTAAACCGGGAAGCGCCAGCACTTACGGCATGGACATCCGATATCAAATCATTCGCTTTTCGCATAGTCTCGGCGAACGTTCCCGGTTCGACAATTTCCAGGTCGGTTTTCATATGGGATTTTCCAAGTAACAACAGACTGCGTGGTTGCAATTGTCAGATGGATCAACCGGATAATGGCGCGTTGAATCATTCATCAAAAAAAGTTGTCATGGCTATGAGCGGGGGTGTGGACAGTTCCGTAGCCGCCTTGCTGCTCAGGGAACAGGGTTATCAGGTAACCGGTATGACCATGCGTCTGTGGCCGGAGCAGGATGCGTCCTATCCCGACACGCCTCATATTACCGTGGCCGCGCAAACCTGCGAATTATTGAATATTCCTCATGAAGTCTGGGATATGCACGATATTTTTGAGCGCGACATTATCCGTTATTTTGAGAATGAATACCGAGCGGGACGGACGCCGAATCCCTGCGTGCGGTGCAACCGGCTAATTAAATGGGGCGCGGTTGTCGAACGGGCCCGAGACGCCGGCGCCGATTATGTCGCTACCGGACACTATGTGCAGGGGCGGCAGGATCCGGTTACCGGACGATATTATATAATCCGTGGAACCGACACGAAAAAAGACCAGACGTATGTTCTCTGGGGTTTATCGCAGGAAGCGCTTTCCATGGCGCTGTTTCCGCTCGCCGCATGGACCAAGGAAGAAGTGCGCCGCTATGCCGCTTCCGCTGGGTTGCCCGCCGCGAACCGTTCGGAGAGTCAGGAGATATGCTTTATTCTGCGTGATGATTACAAGCAATTTCTGTTAAAAAGAAATCCCGGCTGGTTGAATCATAAAGGAACGATTAAAACCGAGGACGGGCGACCGGTCGGCGTACATGATGGGTATATGTTTTACACAATCGGACAGCGGCGCGGCGTGGGTGTCGCCATGAACCATCCGATTTATGTTACGCGTATCGAACCGGAAACCCATACCGTTTTTGTCGGTGAAAAGCATTGCCTGCTGGCGCGCGGCCTGACGGCGACGGAAGTCAATATCATCCGGTATGAACGCCTGAAGACGCCGTTCCGTTGTACCGCCAAAATCCGCTATAACGATCCCGGACATCCCGCCCTGGTTACGGCATTGGAACCCGGTGCCATGACGGTTATCTTCGATGACCCGCAGCGCGCCGTCACACCCGGTCAGTCCGTGGTTTTGTATGAATCCGAAACACTTGTCGGCGGCGGTATCATTGACCGGATTATCCGATAAAACTATGGCGTCTATTCCTTTGATTGCTTAGACCATACGGGCATAAAAAAATAAAAAAAAGAGAGATTCGCATGTCGCAGACCAAAATTATTACAAAAGTTACTACCGCCCAGCTGAGGGAGATGAAAAGCGCGGGTGAAAAAATTTCGTGCCTGACCGCGTACGATTATATCATGGCGAAATTGCTTGATGAGGCCGGCATTGATGTCATTCTGGTGGGGGACTCAGCCAGTACGGTGTTTGCCGGAAACGAAACCACCCTTCCGATTAAGATGGAGGAAATGCTGTACCATGTCCGGGTGGTAGCCAAGGCGGTGAAGCGGGCGCTGGTGGTGGCGGATATGCCGTTCATGAGTTATCAGGTCAGCGCAGACGAAGCTCTTCGTAACGCGGGCCGCTTTATGCAGGATGCCAATGCCGAAGCGATTAAGCTGGAGGGCGGCGTGGAATTTCTGCCGATTGTCAAACGCCTGGTGGAAGTCGGCATTCCGGTGATGGGCCATCTGGGACTGATGCCGCAGTCGATTTATAAATACGGCACTTACCGGACACGCGGCACCGATCCGGCCGAGGCGGAAAAAATACTGAGCGATGCCGTGGCGCTGGAAAAGGCCGGCATCTTTGCGCTGGTGCTCGAAAAAATTCCGGCCGAACTCGCCGCCCATGTTTCCCAAGCGCTGCGTATACCAACCATCGGCATCGGCGCGGGCCGTCACTGCGACGGCCAGGTTCTGGTCAGTCATGATATGCTGGGACTTTACGAAGATTTCAAGCCGCGTTTTGTACGCCGCTATGCCGATATTGCCGACCGCATGCGACAGGCATTCCGCAATTACCACCAGGATGTTAAAGAGAGAAAATTTCCGAATGAAAATGAATCCTATTAAGCTATCCGAATATCTGCCGCGCTAAATATTTCAGTTTTTTTGATTCAAATTGGATAACAGCCGAGGCGGCTTCTTCTAAACCGGCGGAGGTGGAAATAACCATTAACCGCAGAGATCACGGAAAACCCAGAGATAAAGATAATGTAAGAAATATAAATTTTCTCTGTAGGCTCTCAGCGCTCTGTGGTTCATTTAGTATTCTCATGTATCTACCAAAAAACGTAGATGTTGCCATTCAAGAGTCTAAAAATAGTGATGCCGAATAACTTATCAATCCTTCACCCAGTCAGGATGGATGCTCATGAACCCGCTACGATTCATAATCGGAATGTTTTTTATCGCTTCAACTTACGTGCAATGTTCGAAAGATTCTGACGTACACATACTGGCGCAATGCCTGTGCGGTTCATTCAGCAGCGAAGAACAATTCCGGAGGGACACCAATTTCTATGACGTTCGATTGAAAATGATCCGTATCTGGCCGCAGCGAGCCGACGCGATATGGTTGTATGTCGAACAGGCTTACGCCGACGCATTACATAAACCCTACCGTCAACGTATTTACGGCCTGCGCCGGCTGACGGATTCGACCCTAGAGAGCAAAGTCTACGAAATGCCCGATCCGTTGCGGTTTGCCGGAGCATGGAAAGATGTCACGGTTTTGAATCCTCTGTCTCCGGATTCACTGAGCGAGCGTCCGGGCTGCTCCATCATTCTTAAAAAAACCGGCCCGGCGCATTTTATCGGTACGACGCCAGGGAAAGAATGTCTTAGCGTGCGTAAAGGCGCCGCCTATGCCACGGCGGAAGTGGAAATTACTTCGGATTATTTTAAAAGCTGGGACCGCGGATTTGATGCGGACGGAAAACAGGTCTGGGGTTCCGAAAAAGGCGGTTATATTTTTAAAAAACTGGAAAGTTATCCGTTGGAATAAAAGCAGCAGTTATGGGCATCCGGCGGGCGTTACTTTAACCGATCTTTAAACCCGGAATTGTCATTACAGAATAATTTCTAATGGCCGCCATTAGAAAAA
>CAZSRX010000050.1:0-18048 GCA_964609675.1 uncultured Bacteroidota bacterium
AGAGTCTCCAAAATTTAAACCCTTATTTTGTTCGGTTTCATCTTAGGAAAAGCATCCTTTGTTAATATGATAAAATAAGACCGGCAATCAGGGGTTGTCATTCCTGAAATAGAAACCTTGCGAGACCGTATAAACGGATCCGCCTTGCTGAAAGGTTTGCTCGCAGTGGCCGAAAAATCCGGTAAGGTCATCGGTGATGTTGCCGTAATAGGTTTCGCTGATTTTCACGCCGTCCGCAAAACGGCTCGTGGTGATCGTGATGATTCCTAAGGGATTGCTCTCGATGTCGGCGGGACTGGATGGACCGGAATAATCGTTTCTTCTTTTATGATACGCCGTAAAAGCGCCCGTTAATTTTTTACCCGACCGGCGGATTATCAGCTGTAATTTATTTTCGCCGCTATGGCCGGTCCAGGGTTTTGATACCAGTATGGAGTCAATGGCCGTTAGACTCAGATTATTAGCGGCTTTAAGCGCAATTTTATTTTTTTCGTGCCGGACGGGCTTGTTGATACCGGTTTTACCGGAAGCCGTCTCTGAATCGGGCAGGCGGGCCGTCGCTGCAGTTTCGGTACGGTCTGTCAATGCGAGGTAAGCGATTAATAGTACCACAGCAAATATCAATATCATCAGCGCCATCGAAACACGATGCGGTTTTTCGATGAGTTTTACGAGAAACGACGGCGTGCCGAGTTCGCGAATAGTCTGTATCGTGTCTTCGGCGGGTGGATTATGAATCGTCTCGCGGGATTCCAGCATCCGGATGGCTTGGGCGGGATCGCTGAGCCGGTTTTCCAAACCCGGAAGCGTCATTTGTTCCAGTGTCATTCGGATGGCGTCCGGCAAATGTGCCAGCAGCTTGTTCGCCTCGATCTGGCCGGTTTTCGGATTCAGCGGAAACTGCATCGGGTCGCTGTGCGTGGCCAGAGCGATGAAGCTGACGCCGAGACTGTACATATCGGACGCCGGCACGGACTGGCCCATAATCTGCTCGGGCGGCATATACCCAAACGTGCCGACGGACGTGGACATGCCCGTAGACACCGGATTAATCATATTCTTCACGGAGCCGAAATCCACCAGAAACGCTTTACCCTTATTCAGAATAATGTTTTTTGGTGTGATATCGCGGTGAATTACCGGTGGCACCAGATGATGCAGGTATTTTAAAATCTGGAGGCATTGGCGCAGGTAGGCGCGGAATTCACTTTCGTCAACCGGCGTATGCTTTTCAATCGCCGCCTGCATGGTTTCCCCTTCGATGAAGGACTGTACCAGGCAGAACTGCTTGTTATCCGATCCGGCGAAATAATCGATGTACCGGGGGATTTGCGGATGGTTTAGCTTCTTCAGCACTTCCGCTTCCCGCTCGAACCGTTCAACCATCTTCCAGTCGCTGACGCGGCTCAGGTGCATTTGCTTGAGAATCAGCGGCTGTCCGGTTTTTTCGCTTGTAACCAGATACGTAACGCCCATCCCTCCGCGCGCGTATTCACGGATGACCGTATAGATGTCCTTTGGGGATTGAAAAACCATTAAGTAAGCGTGATTCTGAAAATTAAAAGACTCCCGGAAAATAATACCGAAGAAAAACGACGTTAGCAATATTTTTTTAAAGAAATACCGGTCGCTGCAAGAGACTATTCTGACCATACTACGTGTTCGGTTTCCTCCCATACCTCAAGTTTTTTCTTGAAGGAAATCCAGCCGCCGGTTTTGTAGCCGCGGGAATAGAACACACGGGCTTCTGCGCCCTTTGCAGAAAGAAGAATTTTTATTTGGCTGGGCGGCGTTTTAAGATACCACGAATTGATTTTATCCGGATTCGGATAAATGTAAAATACGCTGTCCAGTTGTTGATATTTCCGGAGCGATTCTTCTTTCGACCGGCTGCACAAAAAGCGCCGCAGAATCCGTTCATGATTTTGGTCCAGATACAGCGGTTTTAGGGAACACGGTACATCCGTCAGGCGGTACTCGAGGGTGTCTTCGATAAGGGCTTCCGATTCCAGAGAATCCTGCATCACCGGGTATAACGAATCGACGATTTCGATAGCGGCGCGGCCGTCATAGATATAATAACGACCGTGTATTGCAGAGCCGGAAAAAAATTCTTCCAGCAGGCGCGTAATAAAATAAAAACCCAGTCGCTGATGGCGGTTCCATGAAGCGGTATCGACGCTCGAAAGACGTGATGCGTTTTCCCAGCGCAGTAAAAAAGAGTCCAGCAAAATACGCTCACCAGTAAGGGAATAGCGGTTTAGTAATAAGTCATCATAGGAATATCCCGTAAACGCATAGCGGTTACGACAGGCCGCATAAGGATATACATCGGTGGCCGGATGTTGCACACAGGCGTATAACCCAAGAAACGCAGAAAGAATGAAATATTTGTAATAAATCATAAGTAACCGCACAGCAGTTCAATAGCCAGATGGGCCTGCATATTCGCCACGATGGCCACCCGGGCGGCGCTGAGTCCCAGGCTCATGTCGGATTGACCGTCGCCGCACAAATAGATATTTCCTGATTGAATGATTTTTAATGAGGCAAAATCACCAAGGCCGGCCAAACCGTTGCCGCTGATTACGGGTTTGTGCGGGAAAGCGGTAACCCAGGTTTCAATCAGCCATTCTTTATTTTCCGCGAGATCGAACGCTTCAATTAAAATATCCGCGCCGGCAAACAGTCGCGGAACGTTATCCGGCGTGAGTTTCACCGTATGGCTGAGGACGGTTACCTGCGGATGGATATTCAGCAGATGCTTTTTCAGCGCGTCGGTTTTATATTGCCCGATATCGCTCTGAAAATAATACTGGCGGTTGAGGTTGGATGCCTCGACTTTATCAAAATCGGCGATGACCAGGCGGCCGATGCCGGCTCTGGTCAGACTGACCGCCGCATTGGAGCCGATGCCGCCGCAGCCCGCAATGGCGACGGTTTTAGCGCGAAGGATTTCTGTCGTGCCTTTGACGTTGCGTTCAAAGATATTCATTAATGGCCGATCTTCGTTCAAGACCTTCAGAGTCCTGCGAAAACTATTTATAAAAACACAAATAGGATACCGGCGCGGCGATTTTCAGTTTGAAGGTCTTGTTGGCGTCCACTTCAAATTTATCAAACGGCCGGAAGGTTTTCCATTCAGCGCTACCGGGCAGTTGTACCGTCATTTCACCGCAGGTGACAAGCATAATCTCTTTTTTGGAGGTCGAGAATTCGTATTCTCCTTTGTCCATTACGCCGGCGGTAACCGGTCCTTCGTTTGAGTCAAAGCCGATGGACTTGACGTTGCCGTTGAAGTATTCGTTGTTTTTGAGCATAATACCATCTCTTGGTTTGATGATTAAATTTTCGTTAATTTCGTTGCGGGCTTCAACAAAGGCACACCTTTTGAGGATCATTATCCGCCGCTGATGAGATGAATAACCTCGACGTTTGCGCCTTCGGGGACTATGGTCGTTGCATAATCTTTTTTCTGCACCAACTCCCCGTTGACGCGCACAATCAGCATCCGGAAAATGTAATTCATCACCTGCAGGACCCGCGCGACGGTCATGTGGTCCTCGTACGGAATTTTATCGCCGTTGACGGTTATGAATCGGTTTTCAGTCTGCATATCGATTCCTTAAAACATAACCCGCGAAACATACAGCGTCTGTTCGTATGATTCGCGGGTTTTTAATATCGATGAATATTACTGGTGTTTGGAAACCAGTTCAATCAATTCCGGCAGATCCATTTTCAATTTCTTGAGGTGTTCGATGGTCGGCACGCCGTTGGGTGTCCATCCGCGGCGTTTGTACACGGCATCGAGCAGTTTTTCGTAGCGGTCTTCGCGGTATTTGCGGAGCGCGGCCATTTTTTCCTCGACAGTCTTGCCGGTGATGTCGTATTTGACTTCCTCGACCAGTTGTTTATCATAACGGTCTTCACGGGACAGGTATTCTTCTTTCGTCACCGGACCGCAGGCGCGGTAAGGCTGGGCGTCGTGCTTGCGCAGGCCGTAGCCGCGGCGCAGGTTGAAGATGCGCTGGAAATTGTACACCCGCTCGGACTGGCGGATTAATTCGTGTTTGTCGATGTTGTTGCCCGTAACGGCGTTGTAAATGGTTACGTAATTATCCACGTGCTCCGGTACTTTGGCGGGTTCATCGGTCTGCGCGTTGTTTTCCGGCTCGACGTCGTTCCACGGCAACTTGCACAAACCCATCAGGCCGAACCACGTGCGGAACATCGGGAAATAATGCAGGGCCTCGGCTTTATCTTCGAAGGTCGGAATTTGCTTGTTCACCATGTCCATAAAGATCAGCCAGGCTTCGTCGTGCTGCGGGCCTTTGTTGGTCATCGCGTAACCGCCCTGCTGCGCGAGCGATTCCTTGGAATTGTACTGCGAATATTCGAGCCCCTTGTTTTCCATGCCGATATCCTGCATCAGTTGCGGATCGGCGTTGTAATGTTTAATGAAATATTCTTTCATCTTGCGCACGCCCATGCCGGCGATTTTGCCGAAGCCCTCACCGCGCGCCATCTGGTGGATCAGTTCAAAGGCCGCTTCCTTATTGCCGAATTTCAGTTCCAGCCCCCCGGTACGTTCCTTATTCAGGATGCCGCGCTCGTAGCATTCCATCGCGAAGGCGACAATCGTGCCGAAACTGATCGTGTCAATGCCGTAGGTATCGCAATAAAAATTGCATTCGATGATGTAGTCCGCGTCGAAGATGCCGCAGTTGGAGCCGACGCCGCCGACGGTTTCATATTCCGGCCCGTCCACGATGACTTTCTGGCCTTTGTACGGCCCTGTCTTCAGTTCAAAATCGTCCACGGCCTTGCAGCACGACATGGTGCAACCGAGCCAGCAGCCGTCGAAAATATCCTGGGTGAACCGCTTTTTCCATACGTTGGAGTCGATGTTCGGCGATCCGGAATGCTTGCCGTACTGGAAATTATGCACGGGCAGAAGATCGTAAGCGTCCATAATCTCGACGAGGTGGGCGGTGCCGCATTTGCGCATCTGGCTCTGCTGGTCGTCGAAGTTGGTCATCTCGTAATTGAAACGCTTGCCGCGTTCCTTGATGGCGTCCACGTTAACCGGGTTATTCATGTTGGGATCGACTTTCGGGACGCGTATGACGATCGCTTTAATATTTTTATCGCGTAAAACGGTTCCGATGCCGCCCCGTCCGGCCTGCTTGAAGCGGACTTTTTTGCGTTTGGTGTCGTAGAAACTGAAATTGAGCATGCCGATCAGCGTGTGCTCCGCCGCTTTGCCGGAACTGATGACCGAAACGAAGCGCTTCTTGCTTTCATCGCCGTCGGAGAATCGATCAATCAGCTCTTCAGCGATGATATGGCTGTCCGGATTAAACTCCGCGGCGTCTTCAAAGGAAATTTTTCCGGTAACCGCGTCGATAACGATCATCGTGTCCTTGGCCGCTTTGCCCTGGATTTCCAGCGCGTCGTAACCGCAGATTTTGAGATACGGTCCCGCATGACCGCCCACATTGCTGTCGATAACCAGATCGGTCGTCGGGGAGATTGTAACCACCAGCGATTTACCCGCGCCCGCATACTGCGTCACGCCGCATAAAGGCCCGGGAGCAATAATTATCTCGTTCTCCGGGTCATTCCACTTCGTGTCGGGTTTCGTGGCGTCCCATAACAAACGCAGGCCATAGCCCTTTCCGCCGATGAATTTTTCTTTCATGACGGGCGGTACGTCTTTTTCCTTTATACTCAGATCGGACATGTTGATGTATAGTATCCGGTCGGTATAGCCTTTAACAATCGGTTTGGTTTTGAACGGATGTTCCTTCAGGAGCTTGCTCATATTTTTCTCCGGTTTAAGTCGTAAATCTGTTTTGTATAATGTTCATGATAATTACGGATAAATTTAGGTTTGATGCCGCAAAACAAAATATAAATAATCTTTATTATTGTTTCAAGAATTTTCCATTTTCTTTTTTCGGCGTGACTGTTTTTCAGTTTCACAGTGTGTATGAATGAAGCGGTTACTAAAAGCGGAAAAACAATATAATATCAGTAATAACAATAATATATATATGTGATTATTTTTAAACATTATGGCATACAATTTGAAATTCTGGGTAATAGCAATAAGCCATAACGGGAAGCGGTCATGAAAAATATAATAATAATAAACAGCGCCGGAAAGTTTCTGTGGCGCAATAAATATACCCTGCTGATGTTTTTTCTGATTCTGTTCCGCCCGCATATGATGAAAGCCATCCGGCATTCGGTGCTGCCTTACGAAAATAAGTCCTCCGTACACAAAAAATTTGAACGCGCCCAAACCAAGAAAAGCGGGCATTCGATGAAAATCCGCGAAGCTTCATTTGTTTTTTTGTCAGTTGATGACGATGACGGCTGTTCGGATGACGAGGGCTGCGAGAGCGAAGAGGACAGCGAATACTATGGCGGAGGCAGCGCTTCGGATGACGGTTGCAGCGAAGACGACGGCTGCGAAACGGAAGCGGACGGCGGTTACAGCGGCGATGATACTTCCGACGACGGCTGTTCGGACGATGATGACGGCTGTGAAAGTTCTTCATCATACGAATATAATGATTATGAAGACGACAGCTACGACGACGGTTGTTCCTGTGGCGGTGAGACAGTTACCGGTGGGGGCAATAGTTTTTTCAACCCGAATCTTCGCGTACAGTTCACGCTGAGCCAGGCTTCCGGCGTTCAGGTTACCGTTGAAGACAATTATGACCTTAAGTTGACCACCCTTGTCAACAGTTCCTGGCTATCGGCTAATTTTCATTCCTATTTATGGGACGGCGCGTATAACAGCCAACATTACATCGTTCCCGGAAATTACACAGTGGTCCTCAGGCTGACGCGCGGCACGTATAATTTCAGCGCCAAGCGGGGTTTTACATATTCCGGCGCGCACGGATTCCAGGTCGAAGGTGGTTCAGGTTATATCATTGATTTTGGAACTTTGAATTGACAGGGTAAGCATAAATGATAACGGTAAATCGGCTATGCCGGCCGTCACATGAACCTCTGCCGCTGGGTCAGCCCGCGCACTATTAAAGAAACGCTGATCCCACCGACGGATTTCCGATATCCGTATATGACAGAGTAATTCTATTGACCACCAATCGGCTAAAAAAAACAAAGAAAAAAATCGATCGTATTAATTCGTTTTATAATCAACGCGGTTGTGCAGTTAATGATCAACACCAAGAACTTAAATCTAAGTTTAAAAAAACCCATTCCTATTTATCGCCGGAGATAGCTAAACATAATAAATCATCTTCAAGTATTTATCAGGAACATCGAAAACAATATTTAAAATAATTGATATCCCTTGAGTATCGATTATTCAAAACAATTATAATCATATTTCAATTCAGTTATCTTCCGGCGCTTGCTGTCAAATACTGTCAGCGACTTTGTGTTGGCGGTGCTATCATGGGTAAATTCCTGAGTCCATTCGATGTTACCACCGGATAATATCTTTGTGATTCTCTTTCGGTTGCCGGCGTCGTCATAGTCATAATCAAATAGGTGCGTCAGTTTTCCTTTTAGTCCGTAAACATTTTTTCGGATTAATTGATTCATTGCGTTATACACGTATTCTGCATGAACGGATGTATCGCCGCCGGGAATGTATTTATAAGCGTCCATGAGCAATCCCTGGCATAACGGTTTACTGTAATAATAATCAATCCGGTACTCGAGACTGTCATTCGGCGCGTATTTATAAAAGCAAACAGACGATTGGGCATACTGGCTCACATAGACGAATCTGGAATCGATGGAATCTTTTTTGTAATTCGTGGAACCGGTTACGCGCCCCGAATCGTCATAGCAATAAACGGCTTTTTCGATCAGCCTGCCGATACTGTCGTAATCGGCGTCTACGGTCATATTATGGTTTCTATCGTATTCATACCGGACCATTAATTGGGTAGCGCCGTTTGGTTCAAACAGGGTGATTGACGATAGGCAACCGTTTTCAAGGTATTCCGTTTCGAGGTAGCGGAATGATGCCGTGGTTGTACCGGTCGTATCGAATACTGTTTTCGTAGCGATGACGGTATGAATTTTCTGCGAAGCGATACGGCGTCTTTCCTTTTCTTTGTCCTGTTTTTCCCTTAACGTCTTTGCCGGTTCCTCATGTGCGAATGTCATCGCATGGAAAAAGCAGTTTAACAATAAAGAGATTGTAAGATATTTCCTCATGGTTTATCCTTACGGTTTATGCTTAATATTGGAAATGAATCATTTCATTCATGACATTTCGTTTGTTTTGTGTGTTTCGCGGGTTATTATACCCGCATGATTTGCGGATAAACTATACCAAGTTTGATGCCATTTTTAAAACCAAAACCCTTACATTCTTTCGAACGTAAGGGTTTTGTATGGCTATGGTAGGTGCGTTAATTAGTACCTTGCGTTGATACCGAAGAAGACAGTCGTGCCGGGTAACGGATAATCGTACAGGTTCGTGTATCGGGTATCCGTCAGGTTTTCCGCGTGGATAAAAACATCGAAATGGCGGTGCGCTTTGAAAGTCAGCATGCCGTTAATCAGGACGTAATCTTCAATCCATCCTTTATCCGTACCGGCGGGAAGCTTCGTGTAAAGGTGATCCACATACTGGCCGTTCATGTGTATCACGAATTTGTACCATTGATACGAACCGCCTGCGTATAACTTGTGTTTCGGCGTACCGATCATCGGGTCTTTGGTGTCCATATAGGAATAATTGGAAGTTACCCACGCGGCATCCGTTATCTGATAACGGCCGGACCATTCAAACCCTTTTACGGTGAATTTACCGGTATTCACGTTTTTAGGAGGCGGTCCCTGCGTGCGAATCAGATTATCGCCTTTAGACCGGAAAACGGTCAGCTCGATAGTAGCTTTATTTTCCATGAGTCGTTGTATCAGGCCTAATTCGTAGTTTACGAGGCGTTCGGGTTTGAGGTCCGGGTTTTGGGGAGGGAACATGAACTGTTCCTGAATGGACGGACTGCGGAAACCCTTGGATACGGAGCCTTTAACGACGGTATTCGGCGTATGGGCGTAGGCGAATCCTGCCTGCGGAATCCATTCTTCGCCGTAACCTTCGTGATGCTCCATGCGCAGGCCCGAATTCAGCGTAAGTTTGCCGAACAAGGTGTGCTGGACGAATCCGTAAACGCCGACTTCCTGGCGGGCGGTATCAACGAGGCGGGCATTGGTGTTGATGTTTTTTGCCTTTCCGCCGTAGGTCTTGTAATCGACGCCCAGCGTGAGGATGTTATCCGGAAACAGCCGCAGGGACTGATACGCCGTGATGCCGGTCATATAATCATTCGAGCGGAAACCGTCGTAAATCTTATGATCGCCGTAATTGTAATATCCTTTCACGGCGCCTTCGTATTTTTCAAATTTATTTTCGATGCCGAGTGCGGTGCGGTAACGGATGATATCAATCCAGTGTCCCGCATAGGATGCGGATGCCGGTCCCGGATCATACGCCTTGAATTTGGCGACGCTGAAATCGGAGGCCAGCGCAAAACGGTCCGTCAATTGGTAGCCGGCTTTGGCGTAACCGTTTGTGATTTTAAATTCGGAGTTGTCGCGATGACCGTCGGTCTGGTTGCGGTTGACGGAAAGATACAGGCTGAGCGCGTCATGCTTATAACCCGCGCCGGCGACGCCTTTGTAAGTTCCGTAAGAGCCTCCCATCAGCTGGCCGTTAAGCGATAAACCGTCCTGGGTTGGCTTCTTTGTAATAAGGTTAATCGCTCCGCCCATCGCGTTGGAACCGTACAGGATCGACGCCGGGCCGCGTATGATTTCCACTTTATCGAAATCGGACGCGACGTACATGTCATTGAGCGGGTGCGCGAACAGGCCCATGTATTGCGGCTGACCGTCCACGAGAATCAGCGCCTGACGGGTGGGACTACCGCCGGCGCCGCGAATGTAAATCTGTCCGGCCGCGTTGGAGGCTACGCCGAAGCCGGTCACGCCGCGCTCCGTCACGAACAAGCCGGGAACGTGCTGGGTCAAGGCGGGCAGAACGTTGGTTTCGCCGCTCTGGCGGATTTCGTCCTGGGTAATAACCGTTACGGTCATCGGTACGTTTTGGCGGCTGGTTTCCACGCGGCTGCCGGTAACAACCACTTCTTTAAGCTGGTAGGAACGCAAACTGTCTTTGCCTTCGGCGTTACCGGCGTTTATCCTGAAAAAGGGGGCGGTCATCAGTGTTATCAGCAGTATGTAGCGGATCATGTTGTTTCCTTTCAATAATTCATGGTAATAATTAGTAGCACCATTATAATATTCGTGCTACTCATATGCAAGGATTATTTTTTGTACCGCGGCCGGGAAAACAGGATTCAACCGCAGAGAAAACGGCGGGGGTTTATAAGTTATTAAATCTATTTTTCCGCGTCCGGTTTTTGCTGTGGCGCGCCTGGAGGCCGGAAAATCAGCTTAACAAACGGCGCTCCTTTAAACCTGAACGCCCCTTCTCAGATTACGCCGCAGCGTTCCAGCAAATCCGCATCGCCGGTGATTTCCGGCAGCGGTTTCTGCGCCGCGACGAGGCCGTTTTGCAGCACCAGGCCTGCCGAACAGCATTTTTCGGCAAATTCATAATGGTGCGTCGCGATAATTTTGGTCATCGGGAATGAATTCAGTATCTCCGCCAGTTCGCGGATGCCTTTCAGATCGAGGTTCGCGGTAGGTTCGTCGAAGAGCAGGATTTCCGGCTCATGAATCAGCACGGAGGATAGCGCGACTTTTTTCTTCTCACCGGTGGACAGTTTATGCGGCGCTTTATGGCGGAGGTGCCCGATGCCGAACCGCTCCAGCATACGAACGATTTTGCGGTCATCCCAATCGCCGTACCGCTGTACCATCGACAGTTTGAGTTCCTCATCAACCGTCGGCATAAACAGTTGGTGATCGGGATTCTGGAACATGACGCCAATTTTTTTCTTCCATTCCCGCGACGGCATCGAGCGCAGGTCGTGGCCGCGGTAAAAAATAGTACCCCGGTAACGGTACATGCCCGTGAGCATCAGCAAAAGCGTGGTTTTACCGCTGCCGTTGGCGCCGATAAGCGCCGTGGAAGCGTTTTCCTCAAACACAGCGGTTACGCCCGTCAGCGCGGGTTCCGTCCGGCTGTAGGCGAATGTGACGTTCTCCAGTTTAATCATAAAATAACCGACGCAGGATTGCCGGATTCTCGTCCAGGTTTTTCAGGCAGTGATAATGCGCAACGGTTTCGGCCTGCTGATAGAAATGAATGAATAATTTTTTTACCATGACGCCGGCGTACCGCCATCGCCCCACGCGGTAAATCCTCAGACGGAAATGCTGGGCGAACACGCGCAATTCACTATAGAATACCTGGAACAGACGGAACGCGATCATGAGGATCTGTATCATCCTGACCGGAACCCGGTGGCGAATCAGCATAAAGAGGGTATCGCGATAGGTATTTATCTGCCGGTAGAAAAGAATGGCGGCAATCGCCGAAGCCGTACGGAAATACAGATTGGAAACGATAATCGCCTGTTCGTTTAAACTTACGGCGATACCGAATAAAATCTCATTCAGAAAAAATAAAAGAAAAACCGAAAGATGCCCCGCGATCAGGTATAGAAATATTTTTTTGAAGAACCGGTGAAGCCGTATGCGAAAAATCAGAACACAAAAAAGGAGCGCCATCAGGTAGATATAAAAATACGCCAGAGGCACCGCCGCCGAAAGCAGTAAGAGTCCGGCGAAGAGATAAAAATGAATCAGCGGTTGAATTGTTTTCATTTTCTGAACAGCGCCAGATAAAGATTTTCGTTTTCGGATGTTTCCAGAACGCTGAAACCCTGTTCCGTGAACATCACGCACAGATCCGCGATCGAAGGGAGTACATCGTAACAAACCGGCGGAGAAAGGGAACGATGGAGATTATTCAGACGCTCACAGGACTGGAAATGCAGGATCATCGCGCGGCCGCCGGGTTTAAGGATGCGATGAAATTCGCTGACGCATTGTCTCTGGTCAGAAAAATGCGGGAACGCCGAAAAGCACATGACAGCGTCCACTGACTGATCGGGAAGGGGAATGGCCCCCGCGTCGGCGCAAAGGAAGCGGCCGCAAGCCGGATTGTTCACGGCGCATTGTTTCAGCATTTTTTCGGCGATATCGAGGGCGATCACCTGCGGTGCCGGGTGAACGGACAGGATATGTTTCAGCATCGCTCCCGTTCCCGAACCGACATCCAATACTGTATCCCCCGGTCGCAGCCCGAGTTTGGCGATCGGCCCCAGATACATGGAAGCTTCTTTCAGGGGCATGCGCGCGTCCCATTCCGGGGCTAAACGGTTAAAATAGTCGCAGATTTCACTCATAATACAACGCTTCCTTTTTTTTAAATTCATTGCGGAGGTAATGCGCCAGCGGAGGGATGACCATCAGCAGGATCAGCGTTCCGGGCAGCGTGGCCAGCAGATCCGAGAGTAGCATGGATTCGTAAGGCAAATCGAACAGAACCGCGATGAGATATTTCAGCAGAACATACAGTATTTTGTGAATGACCAGCGCGATGGCCATAACAATATAATAATGCCATTTTGTACCGCGGGTCAGCGCGGCGATAACCAGTCCGGTAACCGATAGTTCTACGGCCATCTGGAACGCGACGGGCGGGTTCAGCGGCGGCATGCCCGTGAGAACCGCTGACAACAACGGCGTTATCAACCCTGCCAGAAAGACCGATGACGGGCGCAGGATGTATGCCGATAACGCAACAGGATAATACATGGGTAGAAATATCTTACCGCTGAACGCGAACATGTGAAACGCGACCGGAAAGATGATGCCCAGGGCAATCGTGAAAGCGGTCAGAACCAGTTCAATACTTTTTTTCATATAGCTGGATACGGCGGGTTTTGTTGAGGCATTGTTTAATCATAGCACAATTAACAAAAACGTGCTACCGAATGCAAGGAATATTTACAGGATTTCTTGGCGGCAAATGAATAAGCGCCAATAAGGCCATTACGGCGTTTCTTTTCCCGTGGCGGCCAGCGTGAACGATACATGCTTGACGCCGATCTGGATCTGGAGCCGGTAAGCGAGCGCTTCGATATCTGCCGCCTTGCCTTTGACGGCGATAATCTCGAGACAGTGGTGATGATCGAGATGGATATGCTGGGTGGACAGGATCGTTTTCTGGAAATCGTGCTGGATATCGAGCAGTTTGTTCACCAGTTCGCGTTTGTGGTGGTCGTACGTCATGACTATGGCCCCGGCAATCGTGCCGCCACGGGCTTTCGTTGACTGCACCAGATCCTTGCGGATCAGGTCGCGGATCGCCTCCGAACGGTTGGAATAACCCTGTTTCTGTATGTGCTTGTCGAACGCCAGAATCAGGTCTTCATCCAGCGATATGCCAAAACGGGTGACGGACATGGTGTTACCTTTCTATAGAATCATAATACTTACGTCTATACAATAATGGAGTTTATGTATATATGCAATAAAAAAAAGTCGATGGGTATACCTCATAAAAATAATCGAAGCCCGATGCAGCCCGGAAGCAGTACGTACGCGCCCCTCATTCTAAAATAAACTCCTGTGCGGGCTTACGGTTAACAAATTTGTACATCGTCATGATACCATGCGAAGTTACGGATTGTTGTAATTAAGGGTTGTCATCCGGAAAAAGCTGGCCAATTACCTGCATGCCGATGGGCGTGGTGGTTAGGGAATCCAGCTTTACAATGGCCTGTGCGTATTTGGTATCGATCCGTTCGAGGCGGTCGTCCGTGCGGAAGTCCCGCGCGCCGACATAGGGAGAGACGGATATGATGGACCCGGTTCCGGTTTCGCGCAGGGTTTCCGCTTCCAGCACGCGGCAGCGCTGACCGACGCGGATGCTGTGCAGCCAGAACGTTTCGACGAACAGGCGCACCTGTTTTTCCGCGCGACCAATGACGATACGCGTATAATCCTGAGGGATCAGTTGTTCACCGACCCGAACATCCATTTTGTACACAATGCCGTCCGAAGGCGCGCGAAGCGTCAGTTTTTCCAGTTCCGCTTCCCGTAACCGTTCTTCCGCCTGAGCCGTTTCGATTTGCTGTTCCATCAGTTTGGCCTGCAATTCGATCTGAGTCAGTTCAAAATCGGAAATGGTCTGGCTTGCAGCCAATTGGCGTTTCAGCGCCAGATCGTTTTGGATAACCGCCAGCTGGCGTTTGGCTTCTTCGACACGGGACTGTGCGATGCGGATGCTGCGGATTTCGAGGTCCTGTTCCAGCATGCACAACGCCTGATTTTTCCGGACGGTATCGCCTTCCTTCACAAAAACCGTGATAACGCGCCGGGTTTGCAGCGGTCCCAGAAATATTTCCCGGTTTAGCGGTTCGACTAAACCGTATACCCGCAGGGGGGCATCGGGAAGAGAGGGCGTGCGACTGGGCTCGGGCGGGGCGGAGGACTTTTCAAGGGACTTCTTTATATAAAAAAATCCCGCGACGCCTATGGACAGGATCAACAGCCATCCGATTAATTTTTTAATTTTTTGCATCGTTACACCTTCATTTGAGAATAAGATTCGCGCGTATCGGAAATGATGGTTCCGTTTTCCATCTGGATGAGCCGGTCGGCAAACGGGAAGACCCGCGCGTCATGAGAGACCACGATAACGACCCGGCCTTCGTCAATCGCGATACGTTTTAAAATATTCATCACGGTGTGACCGCTTTCGGCGTCCAGCGCGGAGGTCGGTTCATCGCACAGGAGGATAGCCGGATCTTTAATCAGCGCCCGCGCGATCGAAGCCCGTTGTTTCATGCCGCCGGAAAGCAGTCGCGGCTGCATACGGGCCGTTCCCGCCAGCCCGAGCGACTTCAGAAGCGCTTCCGCTTTGTGCTGCGCGTCTGCGGGGGGACGCGATCCTTGAATGGAATAAGCCAGCAGAATATTATCCATAATATTTAATCCTTCGATGAGCATCGCCTGCTGAAAAACAAACCCGAACCGCTTTAAGCGGATATGCGCCGCCTGTCGGTCGGACAACGCCGTTACATTCTGGTCGTCGAGAAACATCCGTCCTTCGGAAGGGCTTAATACCAGTCCCATGATTGAAATCAGCGTGGTTTTGCCGCTTCCGGACGGTACGGACAGCACGGTCAGTTCGCCAGGAAAAAATTCCGTGTTGACGGGATAGAGCACCCGTCTTATTTGCCGTCCGTCGGAAAAATCCCGTGCAATATTTTCTAATTTCAGAGTCGCCATAACGCTTTTAATGAAACACCGACGCCGGTTCCGCTTTCAATGCGACGCGCAGCGCGATTAATGATCCGAGTAAACTGACAAGCACCGTCCCAACCCCTAAGATCACGGGAACCTGAATCGGGAAATAACTGGGAATGGCCGATCCTCTGGTCGCGTTTAGCAGCGTGGCCAGCAAGAGGAATCCATGAAAACGCCGATACCGGCGATAATGAGCGCTTCGCTCAACACCACGACAGCGATATCCGTCCGCCGTCCGCCGATCGCGCGCATGACCGCAAAATCCTTCGTCCTTCCAAGAACGCTGGTGTACATCGTCAGGGAAATGATGACCACGCCGATTAAAACGGCGATGGAGGTGGAAAATCCGAAACTACCGCCGATACCGGTATTGGAAAAGTAATACCGGCGGGTCAATGCGGACAATTCTTCGGTGGTGAATACGGAACATTCGGGTAAAATCATCCGCAGGCGGGCGGTGGCCTGAGTGGGGTCGGCGCCTTCGCGGAATCGGATTAATATAGCCGAGTAGCGTCCCGGCGGCGTTCAGGCGATATCTTTGACTTTGTCAAGCGAAGTAAAAATCAGCGTTCCCTGGAAGCCACGCGCGCCTTCAGTGATCGCGCCGATACGAACGCGCCGGTCTCCGATTTCCGTAATTCCGCCAATTTCCGGATTACCGAGTTTATTCATATCCAGACGGTCGACGGTTACCGCTTCCAGATCCAGCAATGCGTTTTCATCTTCCTGCGCGAACCTCCACGGGCCGCCGGACAATCGGGGCCTCCGCGTTCCGATGACCCGAACGGATTCATACGACCCGTCGCCCGTGCGGAATAACCCGTTGCCGATCAGAATCGGTTCGGCCCATTCAATTTCCTCCAGGCCGATGACGCGGTCCAGATACCGTCCGGGTATGAGTTTGGCGGCATCGGCATTGCGAAGATTCGCGCTGGTGATCCAAACATCCGCGCCGCTGTGGTCCACGAGCACGGACATATAATTCAGCAAGCCGAAGAGGATCGATAACTGCTGACCGACAAGAAAAACAATCGCCACGACTCCAAGCAGCGCGCCGATCGTGGATGCCCGGTCGTGCAGAACCATCCGGAGTGCCGTCTTACTGCGCATGGCCGTATAACCTTTCATACGCCAGCCGGTGGCCTTCTTCAAAACTTCTAACCACAACAGCCCCTGCGGATTCCAGAACCGCTCGCCCTACGTCGGCGCCATGTCCGCCTATAAACACCATACCGTGATCCAACTCATCGCGAATCAAGTTAATCGTATTCACGGCTTCGTGCAAACGCGATAACATATTCAATGATAAAAATACGGCGGCGGGTTTTCGGTTACGAACGGCTAGCGCGATCTGATCGCCCGGAAGACTTGTTCCAAGCGATAGGACATTCCATTGCCTTAGTTCCAGATAGACGCTCAACGCCAACGGCACCAGCTGGTGCTTATCGTGCGGTACGCAACTGACGAAAACCATTCCGTTTTTTTTTGGATGTTGCGGATCGTCGTCGGATAATCCCGCCAGCAGGCGAAGGAGCGTTTCGGTGGCCAGGTGTTCCTCATAAATGGCCAGCCGGTTTTGTTCCCAGCGTTGTCCTATATCCCGCATCGCCGGAAGTATCATTGTGGTTACTGTCTCATACGGCGGCATGCCTTTCCGCATAAGGTTTTGCAGGATATCCTTCGCGCCGCTGCGGTCTCCGGTTATCAGCTTGTCCGTAAACGGCTGAATATCCTGTAAACGATTGGGCACCGGCGTCGTTTCGCTTTCATGAAAAAAAGACGGGATCAAAGAATGAAGATCCTGTAAGGGCGCAGTAAGCTCATGACATTCCGGGGGTTTCACAATGCCGTTAATCGCGATAATCCAGCTTTCCACCATCAGTTTAAACGCATCCTGGCCGGGCCCGCGGGAAGCCAGCACCGACGCATACCATTTGGATTCGTTCATCAGTTCGTTGACGAGCCCGTAACGATAAACCACCCGGAGCAGTTCGCCGTATTCGTTCATCAGGTCGTTCAACTCGGATTCCATCCGGCCGATGTCCGGCCTCCGGTGATAACGCCATTCGATTTTCAACCGTTCCTGAACAACGGATTGCAGACGGCTGTAAGATGATTCAAACTGATTTGAGGATTTTTCCATACGGTCGCGCGTAAAATTCAACAATCATCACTGTTTTGGATTAACATTAAAGTCATCCTGATTACTATTAAACCTGAACGTAGAACGAATCCGGAATATTCCGAACGCATAAAAATATTCCTATTATTTTAATGCTTTTATCGTGAGGAATGGGTAAGCTCAAGCGTACAAACTCACATAAATTAACGTAAAATGAGTGAAAAGGCAAGGGCCATTAATTCTTAATGCCTATATAATCCACTTGAAAAACATTGATCAGCAAGACCTATTGGAGCATGACGGCACCGGATTTTTTACGTTTGAGGGCGCCGATTGCCACCGAACGGTTGGAATAGTCCTGTTTCGGTATGTGCTTGCCGAATGCCACGATCAAATCTTCATCCGGCGAAATGCCAAAAAGGGTGACGGACATCGTGTTACTATTGTTAATAGTCGTGTTACCAAAGCCAAATGATATAAGATGACTAAAAGATGCAGGCGCCTCAAGCAACCGGTGTCCTTTTTACGGTTCGTGTTTTTATTCTATTATTATCTTGCCATAAACGCTTGATTCAACCCGGAATTGTCATTACAGAATAATTTCTAATGGCCGCCATTAGAAAAATGGG
>CAZSRX010000051.1:0-16334 GCA_964609675.1 uncultured Bacteroidota bacterium
AAAAAAAAAAAAAAAAAAAAAAAAAAAAAAAAAAAAAAAAAAAAAAAAAAAAAGCGGAGAACCGGTCTCCGCTTTTTTACATATCGTTTTGCGATTATTGCTTCTTATCCCCTTCCGGCGCCCGCAGTATTTGTATCGGCACCGGATGGACGTCCCAGATTTCTTCGGCGTACTGTTTGATGGTGCGGTCGGTGGAGAACTTGCCCATATTCGCCACGTTCAGGATAGACTTGCGCGTCCACTCAGCGGGTTTACGGTAGCACGCCCGCACGCGGTCGTGACACTTCACATAATCTTCAAAATCCGCCAGCAGCAGATACGTATCGCCCTGATCGAGCAGCGCATGGATAATCGGCCTGAACAGTCCGGGATCGTTCGGTGAGAAATGGCCGTCGCGGATGGCATCGAGCGTGGCGCGCAATTCGGCGTTACGGTAATAATAACTCCACGGATCATAACCACCGCGTTTCAGCGCGGATACCTGATCCGCGGTGAGGCCGAATATGAAAATGTTCTCGTCGCCGACTTCTTCCTTAATCTCGACGTTGGCGCCGTCCAGCGTGCCGATTGTCAGGGCGCCGTTGAGCGCGAATTTCATGTTGCCCGTGCCGGAAGCTTCCATCCCGGCGGTGGAAATCTGCTCGGAGAGATCCGAGGCCGGCATGATCCGTTCGGCCAGTGAAACGGAATAATTCGGCAGAAACACCACTTTAAGCAGATCCCCTATCGTCGGATCGTTGTTGATCACATCGCCGACGGCATTGATGAGCTTGATGATGAGTTTAGCCATGTAATATCCCGGCGCGGCTTTACCGGCAAACAACACGGTTCGCGGCACAAAATCGCCCTTAGGATTGGCCTTGATGCGATGGTACAGCGTGATCACATGAAGCACATTCAGTAACTGACGCTTGTACTCATGAAGGCGCTTGACCTGACAGTCGAACATCGAATCAATATTCACCGTCACGCCGGTCTGGGCTTTGATGATAGACGCCAGCTTGATTTTATTCGTACGTTTGATCGCCTGCCACTTCTTCTGGAAATCCTTATCATCCGCGAACGGGATCAGCTTCTTCAGTTCGTACAGATCGGTCGTCCATTTATCGCCGATTTTGGAAGTGATCAGTTCCGAGAGTTCCGGATTGCATAGTTTTAGCCAGCGGCGTTGCGTAATCCCGTTGGTTTTGTTGTTGAAGCGTTCCGGCCACAATTCATAAAAGTCCCTGAAAACCTCGTTTTTAAGTATATCCGAGTGCAGGGCCGCCACGCCGTTCAGCGAGTGGCTGCCGACGATGGCAAGGTGGGCCATGCGGACTTTCTTTTCGGGGCCTTCTTCGATTATGGACATCCGTCGTAACCGGTCGTCATCATTAGGAAAGCGTGATTTCACGTATTCCAGAAAACGGTGGTTGATCTCGTAAATGATCTGCAGATGGCGCGGCAGCACTTTCTGTATCAGGTATACCGGCCAGCGTTCCAGCGCTTCGGGCAATACGGTGTGATTGGTATAGCCGAATGTCCGTACCGTAATGTCCCACGCTTCGTCCCAGCCCATCTTTTCTTCATCAATCAGTATCCGCATCAGTTCGGGTATGGCAATCGCCGGATGGGTATCGTTCAACTGGATGGCCACTTTATCGGGAAACTGCTCATAGCCGCCTTCGCGGTTTTTCTTGAACCGGCGGATGATGTCCTGCATCGTGGCTGTTACAAAGAAATATTCCTGTTTAAGCCGGAGTTCCTTACCCTCAAACACGTTGTCGTTGGGATAGAGTACCTTGGATATGGTTTCGGTCTGCGCTTTATCGGACACGGCTTGCTCATAATTGCCGTGGTTGAAATAATCAAAATTGAACTCACGGGTCGCCTTGGCGGCCCAAAGGCGCATGTTGTTAACGGTATTATTGCCGTACCCGGGAATCGGTGTATCGTAAGCCATGGCCATGACATCCTGTGTATCCACCCACTGGCTGGTAAAGCGTCCTTTTTCGTCAAAATACTGGTTGACTTTGCCGTAAAATTTTACGGGATATAAATATTCGGGACGTGGGAATTCCCAGATATTTCCGTAACGCAGCCAGCTGTCCGGAGTTTCTACCTGATACCCGTCGCGGATGGCCTGGAAAAATATGCCGAACTCATAACGAATGCCGTACCCGTAGGCAGGCAATTCCAGTGTGGCCATCGAATCCAGGAAACATGCGGCCAGGCGGCCTAATCCGCCATTGCCGAGCCCTGCGTCCCATTCCTCATTAATCAAATCCTCAAGATTATTTCCCAGTTCTTTCATGGCCTCGGCCAGTTCCTTTTGCAGGCCCAGATTGACGATGGCATTACCAAGCGTACGCCCGATAAGAAATTCCAGAGATAGATAATAGACCCGTTTGGCATCGTTATTGTAATAGGTTTGCTGGGTCTCAATCCACCGCTCGATAAGCCGGTCACGGACCGACAATGCCAGCGCGCGGTACCGGTCGCGTTGGGTGGCCGAGTATTCATCCTTGGCCAGGGAATATTCGAGATGATCCACAAAGGAATGTTTCAGGGATTCCACGTCATTCTGACGCAAGGGATTGTTTCTGGCTGAAAAAGCGCTCTCCGTTTTCTTTTTTGCAGACATGGCTTTCTCCCGCTGTTGAGGGGTTATGATGAATGTTTTTTTATTTATTTCATTTCCTGAACGGCGTAAAAAAGTAAATATTTTTTACCATACAAGCAAGTATAATTGACGCGCATTTCAAATCGCTTGATTTTGTGGCGGTATTAAATATATTAATAATCATTAAAAATTATACTGGGAAACTATATGAACGAAAAGATTATCGGTGAAGGCCTGACATTTGACGATGTACTGATCGTACCCCGTTACTCGGAAATATTGCCCCGGGAAGCAAATGTCAGCACCCGACTGACGCGAAACATTGTCCTGAATATTCCTCTGCTGAGTTCGGCGATGGATACCGTAACCGAATCCGAAATGGCGATTGCCATGGCCCGGGAAGGCGGGGTGGGCATCATTCATAAAAACTGTTCCGTGGACGATCAGGCCGGCGAAGTGGACCGTGTCAAGCGCTCGGAAAGCGGCATGATCCTGAAGCCGGTGACGTTGTCGCCCGAACGCCCCTTGTCGGATGCTTTTGAGCTTATGAAACATTACAAAATCAGCGGATTTCCGGTGGTCGGGGCAGACGGCCGGCTGGTGGGCATTCTCACCAACCGGGACCTGCGCTTTGCCAAATATTACGACCAGCCTGTGGAAACGGTGATGACCCGGACGAACCTGATCACCGCCAAAACCGGCATCACACTGGAGGAAGCCGAACGCATTCTGCACGAGCACCGGATCGAAAAACTGCCGGTGGTCGATGAACAATTTCGCCTGAAAGGACTGATTACGGTCAAGGACATCCAGAAAAAGAAAATGTACCCCCACGCCTGCAAGGATGCGCATGGCCGTTTGCGTGTGGGGGCCGCGGTAGGCGTCGGCAAGGATTGCTTTGAACGCGCAGCCGCTCTGCTCGAAGCCGGTGTTGATGTTCTGGTGGTCGATACGGCGCACGGCCATTCTTCCGGCGTTCTTGAAGCCGTCCGGCAAATCAAGAATAAATACCCCTCCCTAGAACTGATTGCCGGCAACGTCGCCACAGCCGAAGCTACCAAAGCACTCATCAAGGCCGGCGCGGACGCGGTCAAGGTGGGTATCGGGCCGGGCAGCATTTGTACAACACGCGTGGTGGCGGGCGTCGGCGTTCCGCAGATTACCGCCATTATGCATTGCGCAAAAGCCGCTGAAGATGCGGGCATTCCAATTATCGCCGATGGCGGCATTAAACAAACGGGCGATATCGCCAAGGCCATCGTAGCCGGCGCGGACGCCGTGATGATCGGCAGCCTCCTCGCCGGTACGGAGGAAAGCCCCGGCGAAGAAGTCCTTTACGAAGGCCGGCGCTATAAGGTTTATCGCGGCATGGGCTCTTTGCCCGCCATGAAAAAAGGAAGCAAAGACCGCTACTTTCAGGATGACGAAAATGATACCAGCAAATTGGTTCCCGAGGGCATCGAAGGCCGCGTGCCGTTCAAGGGTAAGGTACGCGACGTCGTGTATCAGATGGTCGGCGGGTTACGGGCGGCTATGGGTTACTGCGGCGCCGCGGATATCCATACGATGAAATCCGCAGCCCAGTTTATCAAAATGACCAATGCCGGTTTACGCGAAAGCCATCCCCACGACGTCTTTATCACGCAGGAGGCGCCAAATTATCAGGTCCAGTAAACCCAATAACCCATAGACGGGTTAAGCCGTTTCCTGACAGAAACGGCTTTTTTTGTATGAATAATTTCCCCGGCCACTTGATTACTAAGGTATTCTTTATTACCTTCAATTATGATAGTCGTGATCATGAAAAATGGAGCCTCTGCGGAGTCTATCCGCGCGGTGGTGGATTTGGTGGAATCTAAAGGCTATCATCCGAACGTAACGACCAATGATGATCATGTCGCCGTATCGTTCGGCAGTGCGTGCTCAAACGGACTGGCGGAACAACTGCAGGCCATGCCGGATGTGGAAAAAACATTCACCAATGATGCTTCCTATCGTCTGGTCAGCCGGATAATGCACCCCGAACCGACGATCGTCGCCTGCGGCGCGGTGCCTGTCGGAACCAGCCATATTGTCATCATCGCAGGGCCCTGCAGTGTCGAGAGCGAATCGCAGATTATCGAAACGGCATTGGCCGTCAAGGAAGCCGGCGCGCATATCCTTCGTGGCGGCGCTTACAAGCCCCGAACCTCGCCGTACAGTTTTCAGGGGCTCGGCGAACCGGCGCTGGAAATGCTCGCACGGGCGCGTGAACGCTCCGGATTGCCCTTTGTTACTGAAGTGGTAAGTATTCAGCATTTAGACATCGTCCAGCGGTATGCGGATATGATTCAGATTGGAACCCGTAATGCGCAGAATTATCCGCTTCTGCAGGCCGCCGGCTTATTCAATAAACCGGTTTTACTCAAACGCGGTCTGATGATGACGGTTGACGAGTTTCTGATGTCCGCCGAGCACATTCTGGCGCAGGGAAACGGCCGTGTGATTCTTTGTGAACGCGGTATCCGCACGTTTGAGCCCTCAACCCGCAGCACGCTGGACATTTCGGCGGTACCGATTCTGAAACAACGCACCCACCTGCCGGTGATGGTCGATCCCAGCCACGCCGCCGGAAAGCCTGCGTTGATACCGCCCCTCGCCAAAGCCGCTGTGGCTGCCGGAGTGGACGGCATCATGATAGAAACGCATACCCACCCCCATCTCGCGCTTTCGGACGGGGCACAGTCCCTCCGTCCGGAAATCCTTTTCAGGCTTATTACCGATCTCCGCGCCGTGGCGCAAGCCGTCGGCCGTACGCTTAACTGAGAAAGTCAAATCATGGACGCATCATCGGATCCCTTGAAGGAAATCACCCTCTCTTCGGAAGTCATGACCGAAGGGTACCTGCTTAAAGCCTGGCGCGATACGGTCCGTCTGCCTGACGGCTCGACCGGTATTCGCGAGTATATCAAGCATCCCGGCGCCGTGGTCATGGTGCCCCTGTTCCCGAACGGCGATACAATTCTGATTCGCCAGTTTCGCTACGCCGCCGGAAAAAGCTTCATCGAACTTCCCGCCGGAAAGTTAGACGGCCGGGAACCTCCGGAAGAAGCGGTTCAGCGGGAACTAGCCGAAGAAACCGGCTTCCGCTGCGGCCGGATGACGCTGATCACCACGTTTTACTCCTGCATCGGCTACAGCGATGAGCGCATGTGGGTTTACCTGACGGAGGATCTTACGCCGGTAAAATCTAAATCGGACGAGGATGAATTCATCATTTCCATGCGGCTGCCGTTTAATGAAGCGATTCAGATGGTATATGATGGAACCATTGATGACATTAAAACCATGACGTCGCTGCTGATGGCCGATCGCCACCTGCAGAAACAGCCTCCGCGATAAATTTAAAAGCAAGGATCACCATGGCCAGGGATCAGGACTGGGAAGAAGACGAAAAAGAAGAATCCGACGAGGAATCGTGGAAAAAAGCCCATAATGAGTGGAAATCCGGGCTTGGCGCTGCAGATACCGGCGCAGAGGATGCTTTTTTTCACGCGGAGGATTGCATCCCTATATGGAATGAACAGGAATGGGAAACCTTCATTCAGCGGGTTGATCGCACCGGACATCGCATTATCGCTTATTACGAAAAATTCTGGAATCACGCCGACCGCGACCGCGTGGTTGAAGAAGCGATGGCGCTGTACTGCATACGGGAAGCGTTCCGTCACTTTAATCCTCATACGTCGCGGAGAAATTACATAAAATACTACCTTCAGCCCGAACTCAAGCGGATGGGTCTGGCCGATCCCGATTATCAGGATTTTTTTCAGGCGAAAGAACAAGCCCTTAACCGCCTGAACGCCTATCGGCAGACACGCGATTTTCACCGCCATTCCAAATACTGGATCCTCACTTTGCCGGAAAGCACCCGGAAGGAGCCGCCGATACAGCAACTGTATCAGCATTCGGCGCTGGCTGTTACCAAGTTCGCTGCCGGTCATATTATGGGCTACCAGCCATGCACCCTCGGCGGCCACATCGCGTTATGCAAAACCGCGCTGACACAACTGAACCGCTCGCTCGACGCGCTGATTGCCGTAAACCAGTACGGATGGCTGGGTGAGGCCAAATATCTTTTTCTCGACGAATTAATCCTTGAAGCGCGCAATGCCGTCGGTTTTCACATCGTTGAACTGATAAACACGCTGAGCCGTCATCTCGAAAAATAAAGTTAAAATTATCCGTAAAAAAACATCCCCTCGTGTTAACGAGGGGATATTATCATTTCCGGATTTTTTCTACGCAATCACTTCTTCGGATACTCCGGAATATCCGGCAATACCTGCTTCTTGGTTTTCAGCTCTTTCAGGATTTCCTCAATCGCTTTGTTTAATTGCTGATCATTTCCGGCGAATTCCTCTCCGGGTTCATTGTCCACATAGATATCGGGATCGACGCCGTGGCCTTCGATGATCCATTCGTTACCGTCGGTGCTGAAGGGCGCGAATTCCGGACGGTTCAGGTAGCCGCCGTCCAAAAGCGGCAGGGATCCGCGGATACCCACCACGCCGCCCCAGCTGCGTTTACCGATCAGCGTGCCGAGTTTGTGCTTCTTAAAACGGTACGGAAAAAGGTCGCCGTCCGAGGCGGAAAATTCATCCAGCAGACAGACCATCGGCCCAAGCAACATTTCCCGCGGATTGGTGTAAACGCCGGAATTGCGGTACATGTTGAACATCGCCAGCTCACGCCGCAGCCGCTCAATCAGCATCGGCGATACATTGCCGCCGCCATTTCCGCGCACATCCACTATCAGGGCTTTCTTGCGCAGTTGCGGGTAAAACTGCTTGACAAACTCGTTAAGTCCGTTAGGCCCCATATCGGGAACGTGCACATACCCTACTTCGCCGCCGGTTGCTTGGGCGACTTTCTCGACATTGGTCCGCACCCAGTTGAAATAATACAGCGGCGCTTCGTCGTCTATCGGAACCACCGTGACGGTGCGGCTGCCTTCGTCGGACGGCTTGGAATTAACCCGCAGTACCACCTGTTTGCCGGCCGTATTCACCAGGGATTCAAATATATTATCCATCCGCGACGTCAGTTGTCCGTTGACGGCGGTGATATAATCGCCTTCTTTGACGTCCACGCCGATTTCGGTCAGCGGCGAACGGAGATTCGAATTCCAGTTCTCGCCCTTAAGAATGCGCGTGATCCGGTAGAACCGGCTGGCTTTGTCCCGCTGGAGCTTTGCCCCGAGGAGTCCCATGGGCAGTCGCTGCACCGCAGGACGATCGCCGCCGCCTACATACGCATGCCCGACGTTCAGCTCGCCGATCAGCTCACCGATGAGGTATGTCAGGTCGTTACGGTGATTCACGTGTTTCAGTAACGGTTCGTATTTCTTCCGCATGCCGTCCCAGTTGACCCCGTGCATATTCGGCGCGTACAGAAAATCCCGCATCTGTCGCCAGCATTCGTTATATATTTGCGCCCATTCTTCCTGCCGGTTCAGCTTCATCTCCATGCCGGACAGGTTCAACTTATCCTTAATATCTATCTTGGATTTAGGCAGATCGATAATCGCGTACGTCCGATTCTGCGCCACAATCATTTTCTTGCCGTCGGCAGACAGTTCGTAACTGTTGATCTGGCCGAGCTCGGTTTCCTTCTTTTCCTTCAGATCGTACATGAATAACAGCGGCTTCTCGTCCTTACTGCCACTGCGGATATAATAGACGATACCGTTCACCGCTGATAGGTTATAATAGTCCGCCGGCGTCACGGGCAAACGGATCATACGCTGGACGATACCGTCGATATCCACCTGGGTTACGGTCTCGGAAGATTTATCCGATTTCGTCTCCTCTTTCTTATCGGCCTTTTTTTCTTCTTCTTTTTTTATCTGTACTTCATCGCTCAACGGTTTGAACGGCGAATCGGTCGCTTTAGACAGTACAATCAGATAAACGCGGCTCATGTCCTGATAGGCGTGATTCCATTCCGTCCAGCTGTAGATAGGGTTGAAGTCACGGTTCGACACCAGCACCAGATATTTACCGTCATTGCTGAACGCCGGCTCGTAGGAAGCGTACCATTCTTCCGTTACCGGATAGGCTTTCTTTTGATCAAGCGCATACAGATAAATCCGGTTCATGCCTTCGGTTTCCGGTCGCACATAGGCAATCCATCGGCTGTCCGGCGACCAGGTATATTGCGTGAATTCCCAGCTTTTCGCCTGATCCACTTCGGTTACTTTTTTAGTTTCAATGTCCACATAACGCAGACGCAATTTTTTATCGGCCCACAGGATTTTCTTGCTGTCCGGCGACCAGTAAAGCGCATAATAATAGGTATCGGCATTTCGGGTAATCGGCACCGGTTCCCCGCTACCGTCCTGCGCCTGGATATAAATTTCATTCTCACCTGTCCGGTCGGACAGGTAAGCTATCCATTTTCCGTCAGGCGACCATTTCGGATTGCGTTCATGCACGCCGGGTGTCTGTGTCAGATTGCGTGTCGGTCCGTATTTAACGGGAACGGTGAAGATGTCGCCGCGGGCGCCGAACAGCGCCCGGTTGCCGTCAGGAGCAATTTCAAAGGTCGTAATGTTCCCGCTGACATTGACCACGCCGCCGCGTCCGGTGGAATAATCGCTCTTGATATAAACAGTCAGTTTCACGGGAGGCTTCCCCGATGCCATATCGTATTTGTAAATATATCCGCCGTATTCAAACACGATATGATTATGACCCGATGAAGGAAATTTGATGTCATACTCCGTATAATGGGTTATCGCCTTTACCGACTTGGTGGTTATATCATATTCATACAGGTTCATGTGTTTAGTCGAGTCGCGGTCGGAAAGGAAAAATATTTTATTGCCGACCCACATGGGAATGATGTCCTGAGCGGGATGATTGGTGATGTTTTCCGTTTTCTTTGTTTTGAAATCATAGACCCAGATGTCATCCGCCATACCGCCGCGGTAGCGCTTCCATGTTCGAAATTCCCGGAACACACGGTTATAGGCCATTTTGCCGTCGTCCGGAGAGAAGGAACAGAATCCGCCGCGCGGAACCGGTATCTGCTCCGGCACGTCTCCGTCTAGCCCCGCGGCATACAGCTGGCCGGTAAAATCGTTGAACGAGATCATGCGCGAACGGAAAACAACCTCATCGGTTTTATTCTTCCATGTCATCACGATATTGTTCGGACCCATACGGTCAGACACATCGTCGCGACCGAGCGTTGCCGTATAGGTAATGCGTTTCGGCACGCCGCCTTCGGCCGGCATGACATAGACTTCGGTATTGCCGTCATATTGCGCGGTAAAAGCCAGCCGCCGACCGTCTGCCGAAAATCGCGGGAACATTTCATAACCTTCATGGTCGGTCATTTTACGGGCGATGCCGCCGTCGATTGAAACGGAATACAAGTCGCCCGAATAACTGAACACGACCTGCTTACCATCCGTGGCCGGAAAACGCAGCAGCCGGGCCTCATCGTCCGAGGATTGCGCGTAAAGGGATATTCCCATAAACCATGCCAGCGCTGTAATTGCCAAACGGAATAATTTCATCACAGAGTCCTTTCAAATGGTTAATTCAAATGGTTAATAAAGAATAAGCCGGTTATTATACGCAGGAATATACAAAAAGTTCACGTCAATCCCAAAAAAAACGGGATAAAAAAACCCCGGAATAGAACCGGGGTTTTTATTAAGCGCATGTCCTGATAAAATTATTTCTTCCTCTTCCCGATGGTGCCTTCTATGGACACCGTTATCGATGCCGTTTTGACGTAAACATTCCCGAGATAATTCCTGATCGCGGTCATAGTTATAATTTTTTCACCGTTTTCCTGGGCAATGTCCCAGGTATGCTGAATATTATTAGTCGCATAAACGGTCTTTACCGTCTGGCCGTCTAGCGTACAACTCAAAGTATCGACCAGAACGTTGGTTTTAGCGCTGCAGATTACCGTAGCATTGCTGGATGGGATAAACGCATTCGGCGCCGGTGAAATAAACGTAATCACTGGTTCAGGACTCTGGGTTACGGTAATCACCTTGGTGCGGGAAGCGCTTTTGTTCGATTCATTTCTTACTTCGACTTTGATGGTACAGTTTTTGGCTGTGGTCGGTGCGATCCACTTCACTACCGGCCCGGTAACATCGCCGGTAAACGCGCCGCCGTCAAGAGTAAGTACAGACCAAATATAGGAGAGATTTTCACCTTGCAAATCGCGCGCTTCCACGGTAATCGTAACGGTGTCCCCAACCGGTACCGACTCCGGATTGGCGGTCAGACGATCAATAACCGGTTTCTGGGCATCATTGGTCGAATTATTGACGTCAATGCACCCGGCATAATATATTGCCAGAAAAAGCGTCAGCCCATGAATGATTGGTCTCATAGATTAATCCTTTATTCTGCTAAACATGCCTGGAGAATTTTTTTTGACAGACCGTCTTTGATGATCACCATAACGGACAGTCGGTTTATATCATAATAAGGCCTGATTTTAAATTTCTTTACCGGAAGATTCATGATCTCAGTCGCTTGCAACTGATAAACGGGTTCCGGAACGCCGAACTGACGAACGGTAAAATGCAGTAAATCCCCTTTGTCCTCTAACAACAGATATTCCACGAGTAAATTACTGGCGTCTTCCTCACCAAATTTGACCAACCGGCTGCGCACGGTCAGCGAATCGCCCTGCACGTCCATTTCCGCCTGGCCGTACAAGCGAGACGTTTTGATGGTCAGCGAATCAAGGGTGGTTTCGTAACGTTGCCGGGCAACCGCTTTGGAAGAAGCCCCCTGTATGGCGATCTGGTGGCCGTTGAAAAACGTATGCGGGAATCCGCGCAGGGCGCCGCCCTGATATTCATTGACATAGCGGGTTTCGTTTTCGGGCAGCGCGAATGTATCCTTTTTGGTCGTATCCGTAAGCCGCATGTGATATTCCGCAATGATCATACGCCGCTGGTATTTACCGGTAAGTTCATAAAGCGCTTCCTGGGAATTGCGTATATAGGCGTTCACGCTGTCGCCGGTTGTATAACGGTGGACAAAATTTTCCACAACCGCAATCTGATAAGACGCCGCATCCGGATTCTTCGGATCAAGATGATTATCCCGGTCCAGATCTTTACAACCGAAAAGCATCGCACTTATAAGAATCGCCGATGCGAAAGTTATTTTTTGTACGTATTTCATGGAGGTTATCCTGACAATTAAAATCGTATGGTGAAATTAAGTCCCGTTACTGCCGATGGCTGCCGGTAATAAAACGGCGCCATAGCAAACTTCGTCTCGCGGGTGCCGGTGGCCAGCACTTCACGGTCAGTCGTATGGTTCTTGATGACCGCGTACACATAGGCGCCTAACGAAATCACGGTTAAGCCCGTAAACACACCGGCGGCTTTATTCCAATTATTGGCCTTCTTGTAGAGGTGGTTCATTTTACCGAGATCGGCGTTGTTTTTATAATCGTCGTAGTACTTCGTTTTTTGTTTGTACGATATGGCCGTCAGAGCCCCAAGCGCTACTGTGGTTCCCAGGAACGTCATGGTCGGCGCGCCTTTAATTTTCATCTTCTGGATTTTTTGTCCCTGCCCGGTCAGATCAAACGCGAGGTTGTTGGCAAGTAGTTCCGCCATAGCATTAATATAACTCTTGGACGGCGCTATGGCTTTTTCACCCACCACTTTGCCGGTAGCCGTTTGTGTCAGCGCTACATCGATACGAAGTTTACCGTCGCTCTCGGTAATGTCGCCCGTAATGATAAAATCGGCGCCAAGAAGCTGGCCGACCTTCGCCTGTTTGTCCTTGTCCTCGGAAAGATCGCTCATGGAAAAATCCTGCTCTTTCAGAATCGCGTCTATCTTCTGCCGCTCGACAATGGTAATCGACTTCTTCTGGGACAATTCCGTTTTAAGCAGCGCCGGAAACGACTGTTTCAGGTCATCCAGATAAAATTTGCCGCTGGCGTTGTTGAAATTCAGGACCGCCACTACCGGCGCCTGCGCGTATATCGCAGAAAAACCGCCGGCACAAATCATCCAAATCAAAGCCGCAAAACTCATTATTAATCTTGAAATAATCATCAGTCCCTCGTAATACATAATTAACAATATAACATAAATATCAAAAAAAGTCTCAACGTAAATGAATTTTTTAAGCTTCAAAACCAAAGGGATTTTGGGGATCGCGGGCTTCCTCGATACGGCCGAATTTATCCTCATAATGTTTCAGGTTCTGCGCCAGCGCCGCAATGACCCGCTTGACGTGGCCCGGACTCATGATGATGCGCGCGTTAACCACGCCGTTCGGCGGCGCAACCAGCATAAAATCGAGGATAAATTCTTCCTTGGAATGCGCCACTACCATGTTATTGGCATATACCCCGCCCTGTTTGTCCGGCGGAAAGTTAATCTGGATTTCCTGCATTTTTTTTTCATCTGCCATAATCTTTTCCTTCTGTATATTCGTTCTATTTTTCTTCCGATATTTTTTTCAGGTTATTTAAGCTGTTGTCGATGATTTTGGCCGTCGTGTACTTTGCGAAGAAAGCCTTGATGCTGCCTTTCCAGCCGATAAAAATAAAGCTTTCCTTATACACCACGCGGGTTTTAGCGTCATCTACTTTGTAAAAATAAAGTTCCGGCTGGATACCGCTCATCGGACCGCCGTCTACACGGTAAATCAGGAGTTTTTCACGATCGCTTTTCACTACGGAAACTTTAATATCCATTCCACCGATCTGATTTTTTAACTCGTCCATCATTGGACCGAGCTGGCCTGAAGCCGGATTCCCTCTATCCGGTATTTTACCTTCGGGCAATGAAACCATTCCACCGAGCATCGCCATGAGGTTCCAGCGGGACAATTGTTCAGCAGAATCGTATACTTTGGCAATCGGCGCCATAATCTCAATGGTGGCTTCATTCTCGTAGCGGTTCGGGTAAACAAGGATCAACACAACTATAACCACGATCAGAATGATTGCCAGAAAAAAAAGACGACGGATAAATTTGAACATGTCAAGACCTCGCAATAGTTTTTTTTATAATATAATACAATCAAAGGACTTTTCAACGATATTTAATTTTTAAGGGGTTCTTAATAAATCATGTTGATTTCGCTAATCGTATAAATTCTCATGCCCGCGATGGGTTCTTCCAGAGGTTAAGTTTTTGATTGATAAATCAAAAGGCCTATTCTTTTTATGGTTCACAACATATATGGTCCGGTATTTAGAGATTATTAAAGCGCTCCATTTTACAACCGTGTTATACCAATGCTTGATATCCATAAAATCGAAAAATTGTAAGAATTACCTTCAACACATACCGGATCGCGTTGCAACGAGTCCCGCCAGATACAACCGATGATGATCAAAAAAATGTATTCCGATACGTTTATTGATGGTTCATAGCCAATTTCTTAAACCGCTCATTCGCGTACGCCAACGATGGCACCATTGGCATTTTCATCGATATTCTTTATCATTCCTTTTCTTCAATAGCCCAGATGTTTTCATTCATCCAGGACATTTGGCGAGAGTGAAAATCAACATACTGCCGCTGATCCCCGAATAATCCGGTTACCTCGTTATGATCAATCAGCCTATCGCCATCGAGATACGAACGGTAGGAACTCCATGGATAAACGAGCCCATCCTGCCGAAAACCATGACGTTCAGGATTATGGTTGATGTAATACACCGCGTTCTTAAGGTATTTCATGTCGGTTATTTTTTTTCTTCTGAAATTCTTCTGAAACAGGCTACCGGTGCGGCCTTCTTGCTTGTTGATGGCCATAGAAAAACAAATGAACATTTTCCGGAACTGTTCGCTGATCAGATCAGCCAGACAGCCCGGCGTAATCAGAGGACGAATTTTAACAAGCAAATGGAAATGATTCGGCAGAAGGCAATAAGCGATCGTCTGCACATAAGGCCCTGCATATTGACGGTATTTATCGAGAAAATATCCGTAGTTTCTGTCAGTAAAGAATATTTGCCCGCTGTTGTTGCCGCGGTTGTAAATATGGTAGTAATTGCCGGCTTCGAGAGGGATAATGGCTGTGCTGTTCATGGAGAGGGGGGTCCTTTCTTCAGTATATGTATAGGTGATAGGTATAGGTGATAGGTGAGGTTTTTCCCGTAAGGATTCCATCTGTAATAGATGGAATCCTTACGGTGATAACTTTGGCCGTTTACGTTTTCCAACCGAGCCGCTGCGGGATCGCTGAGATGTTTAAGAACATGCACCTGTACGGAAGGCATAAGCGGAAAATGATTGATGTGCAGCACCGGGAATCCAACTCGTTCAAACGGCATGATGAAACCCGGTTGTAGATAATTCGAAAGCAGCAAGGCCGGCTTATCAGCGATGCCGGCCCTCTCCTTCCCGCGATGCTCCCGTTCCGTTTTTCCGTATACAATTCCCTTCAATCGCTCAACAGTCTGTTCGTGTTTCTTTATCATTTTTTTTACGCTTGTTATCCCTGCCTTTAGATAAGCAGGGTGCTGATGAAAAATACAACCAATATTTTAATGGCAACAGGTATGGCCTCATTTTTGTTGTAAAGCTTTTGTTATTATAAATTTTTCCCGATAACTTTTTTTACAACTGTTTTAAGTTCGTAAGGGCATGAAATCTTTCTGCCAAATCCATGCTGTTATCCAGAATATATTCAGTTCGTATTTTCGGATAAAGGTTATCACTATCTTCATTTGGGTCCATATATATCCTTTCCGTTAAATGATAATAGATACATCCTACTAATAAAGAAGATAAACCATCTATTAGAAAATTTTCTCTCAAAATTTGAGCGAATCTACGAAAATCCAGGAGTAAATGGATGATTCTTTAATAAATCCAGATCCGTCGGCTTGACCCTTGATTCTATTAGTGTCCACAAATAAGATAAACGCATGCAGATATACTGTTAGCATGGATAATAATACGCGGAATAAAAAATCTCTTTCACGAGTTATGATTATCAATTAAAAATATCAATAACTTTCATGGAGACATTACTATGAAATCACTATGGATCACAGTTGTTTTGAGTTTCGCTTTTTACTTGCCGGCCGGCGCCCAGACGAAGTGGACTATTGATGCTTCGCACTCGAATATCCAGTTCACTGTCAGCCACATGGTTGTAGCCGAAGTCACAGGCCGGTTTAAGGAATTTTCGGGAACGGTTACGGCATCGAAAGACGATTTTTCTGACGGAAAAGCACAGGTGACAATAAAGGTCAACAGCATTGATACGGACAATACGAAACGCGACGAGCATCTCAAGAGCGCGGATTTTTTCGATTCGGAAAAATATCCCGAGATGACGTTTACCAGCACAGGCGTACGTATCGCCTCAGGCAATAAATACATCATCTCCGGAAACCTGACCATGAAAGGCGTTACGAGGAGCATCGAACTGGACGCCGTATACCGCGGACAGGTAAAGGACCCATGGGGCGGTACCCGGGCCGGATGGAAAGCGAAAAGCAGTCTTGACCGTTTTGATTACGGACTAACCTGGAATAAGGCCATTGAAGCGGGCGGCCTTGTGGTCGGTCGCGAAATCAATATGGATTTCAATATCGAGCTGATTCGGGAAAAATAATCCGGCATTAAACCAAAAAAAAGGAACGCTCCGGGGCGGGGCGTTCCTTTTTTGAATACCTAACTTTTACGCTGTTTTTATACACTACATTTTTAGGGTTTTGAGGA
>CAZSRX010000052.1:0-13448 GCA_964609675.1 uncultured Bacteroidota bacterium
AGTTTTCAGTTAAAGATGGCGCATTTTCAAAAACGCGTTAAGTGCCCGCTAACAATTTTTTTCTTAGCTTTTATTAGTTTGTTAAGAGGCATTTTCTCTTGCTTATAAAAAAATAATTACATATTTTTTACTTTACAATACTTTTTTATTTGATATAAATCTTATATGATTTTCAAGAACGGGTAATCCTTTTTCGATGATGTTAATAGAAAGGATAAATAACAAGATTGTTTTAACAATCCATGTTATAAAAAATAGAAGGCATTATCCCAGAAAGATGACAATTCCGCTTTGAATTATGATTAATTTATATTATCTTTTAGTATTAACCATTAACCAAGCAAAGGAGCAATGAAATGGGTATATTTTCTAGATTAGTTGATATTATGAGCGCCAACATCAACGACTTGCTTGATAAGGCTGAGGATCCGGAAAAAATGATCAAGCAAATGGTCATTGAAATGGAAGAAGCTGTTAATAAAGCCACCACAGCGGTCGGCGCCGCTATTGCGAATCAAAAACGTTTGGAGCGTCAGATGGCTGAAAATAAGAAACAGGCCGATGAGTGGCAGAACAAAGCCATTCAAGCGGTCAATGCGGGTCGTGATGATTTAGCCGCTCAAGCTTTGGCCAAGAAGACGTCCTTTATGAACGCCGCCACATCGCTTGAACCAACCCTTGCGCAAGCCACAAAGACGGCCGAACAAATGAAATCCCAATTAATGCAACTGAAAACAAAATTAGATGAAGCAAGGGTTCGTCAGAATACATTAATAGCCCGGCATCAGGCTGCCAAAGCCAAGAAAGAAATTGCAAAGGCCATGAGCGGAGTTGGAGGAGGCGCTTTCGGAAATTTTGATAAATTTGAGAAGAAAATTGAAGATGCGGAAGCTGAAGCCGATGCGCATGCCGAACTGGCCGGCGATACCGGCAATTTAGATGACGAATTTAAAAAACTTAATACTGATTCGACGGTTGATTCCGAATTAGCCGCATTAAAAGCGCAATTAGGAAAGTAAGAAATTAAAGGCTCATACCCAGATTAGGTATGAGCCTTTTTTTATGATAATAAAGAAGTATAATATATATTATGTAAACCTTTATCTTTCCCGATTATTTTATACAATGGTAGCTCCTCCATCCACTTGTATGACTTGTCCGGTTATGTAATCTGATGATTTTACGATAAATAATACTAATTCAGAAACATCTGATGGTTTTCCGTATTTTCTAAGCAAAATATTGGTTACTTTTGGTAAATGTTGGGATTTCTTTTCCTCATTTGGAACTATGATTGTACCGGGCGCAATAGCGTTTACAGTAATGTAAGGCGCCAATTCTTTAGCTAATATTTTTGTGAGCGTAATTATACCAGATTTTGAAATACAATATGGCATATATCCGGTCCAATGGCTGAATGCACCTAATGAAGCAATATTTATTATTTTACCGCTTTTTCTTTTTAACATATTTCCGGCGGCTTCTTGACAACAAAAGAAAACAGACTTAAGATTTGTATTGATAACTTTATCCCAGAAATCGCTCTTTATTTTAAAAAATTCTGTTTTGTTTGGAAAAATCGCGGCATTATTAACTAAAACATCAATATTTCCTACTTTATCATATACGGATAAAAACATCCTTTTTATATCATTTATTTTTGTAAGATCGGCTTTTACAATAATCGCGTCTTTTCCAATTTTTTTTATTTCTTCCTGAGTTTGTTTTGCTTCATTTCTTGAATGCAGATAATGAATAACGATGTTATATCCTCCATTTGCAAGGGAAAGAGCTATTTTTTTCCCAAGTCTCCTGGCCGAACCTGTTACAAGCGCGTACTGATTTTCCATAAAAAAATGGGGAGATTTTTACAATCTCCCCTATTTATTTATTTTACAGTTGTTTTTTTAGTCTTTTTTGGTGTTGTTTTGGATTTTTCTTCTTCAGTTTCTGTTTCTAAAGGATAGACCCGTAGATTTTGATAATGTTTCAAGCCGGTTCCTGCCGGTATTAAACGTCCCATAATGACGTTTTCCTTTAATCCAAGTAAATAATCCGTTTTATTGCTTATCGAAGCGTCGGCAAGTACTTTGGTGGTTTCCTGGAAAGAAGCGGCAGAAATGAAACTCTCAGTACTCAGAGATGCCTGCGTAATACCTAAAAGCAGCGGTTCTGCTGTGGCAGGTTGAGCATCTCTGAATTCCGGAACTTTTTTCTTTTCATACTTCTTCAGTACTTTTTCCATCTCTGAACGGGTGATTATCTGTCCTTCCTTGAGGTTAGAATCACCTTTATCGGTGACAACCACTTTGTCAATGATTTTCTGGTTTTCTTCGATAAACCGGAGTTTGTCAACCTGATCGTCCTGCAAGAAATAAGTGTCTCCAGCATCGGCGATACGGACCCTCTGGAGCATCTGACGGACGATAATCTCAATATGTTTGTCATTGATTTTAACGCCCTGGGTGCGATACACTTCCTGAATTTCGTTAACCAGATAGCGCTGTACTTCAGCGGGGCCTTTGATTCTTAAGATATCATGAGGCGCTATGGCTCCGTCGGTAAGTTGTTCACCGGCGTGAATGTAATCATTTTCATGGACGATCAAATGCTTGCCGAAAGGTATTTTATAGGTCTTTACTTCACCTTCTTTACCTTCAACAGAGATTTCACGGTATCCCCTGCTGATTTTTCCGATTTTAACCGTTCCGTCAATTTCACTTACCGTTGCGTAGTCTCTGGGTCTTCGGGCTTCGAATAATTCCTGTACCCGGGGCAAACCACCGGTAATATCTTTGGTTTTGGTGATTTCACGAGGAATTTTCGCAATGGTTTCACCGGCAGTAACCGTCTGGCCTTCCTTAACGGTTAGAAAAGCCCTTATCGGCAGAATATGCGATTCTATAATCTCTCTGCCCTGCTTAATCTGCAAGGTAGGCGTTATTTTCTTGTCTTTAGATTCAATAATAACGATTTCTTTACGACCGGTCGCTTCGTCGGCTTCTTCACGGCAGGTGATACCGTCCTTTATTCCCTCATAGATAATAGAACCGTCGTTTTCGGCTATAATCGGGGTATTAAACGGATCCCATCCCATGATTGGATCATTCTTTTTAACTAATTGTCCGTCTCGGACTTTAATAACAGCGCCATAAGGAATTTTATACACATAAACCAGACGACCTTTTTCATATAATTCAATTTTACTGGAACGGCTTAAAGAAATCTGGGAGCCGTCGGATTTACGATCAAGAAGCCGCATGCCCTGCTGGAAAATGACCTGTCCGTCAGTTTTGGCCAGAGCCTGTGATTGTTCGCCGATCCGCATCGCAACACCGCCGATGTGGAAAGTCCGAAGGGTTAACTGTGTACCCGGTTCACCGATAGACTGCGCTGCCATAACACCAACGGCCTCGCCGATATTCACCAGCGTTCCGGAAGCGAGATTGCGTCCATAGCAATATGAGCAGACACCGCGTTTGGATTCGCAGGTCAACACGGAGCGAATGGATACCGATTCGATGGGAGAATTGTTTAACAATTCAGCTTTTTCTTCATCAATCAGTTCACCCGCTTCTATAATTATGTTGCCGGTTGAAGGATCAATCACATCATCGGCTGCTACGCGTCCCATACACCGTTCACCCAGGGATTCTTTGATTTCTTCACCTTCTTTAATCGCGCTGGTACGGACGCCGAGAATGGTTCCGCAATCGACTTCGGAAATGATGACATCCTGAGCTACGTCAACCAACCGGCGGGTCAGATAACCGGCATCGGCTGTTTTTAGAGCGGTATCGGCGAGGCCTTTGCGGGCGCCGTGTGTTGATATGAAGTATTCCCAGACCGATAGTCCTTCTTTAAAACTTGAGGTAATCGGATGCTCGATGATTTCGCCAACCTGTCCGGTCATGCTTTTCTGAGGTTTGGACATAAGACCGCGCATACCGCCCAACTGTTTTATCTGGTCACGAGAACCACGGGCTCCCGAATCCATCATCATGAAGACGGGGTTAAAACCATTTTGAGACTTGGTAATTTCCTCATACATGGCGGCGGCTACATCATTGGAGGCATGTGTCCAGATATCAATAACTTTGTTGTAACGCTCACCGTCAGTCATCAAGCCCATACGGTAAGTATTCTGTACCTTGTCCACATCGGCCTTAGCCTTTTTAAGCACTTCATCCTTGTTTTTCGGCGACAAAACGTCTTCGATACCAATCGAACATCCTGATTTTGTTGCGTAGGTAAATCCGAGATCTTTGAGATTATCCAGAAATACAACCGTTTTAATATTACCTACATCGGCATGCATGCGCGAGACGATTTCCTCAATACGTTTTTTTGTCAAGAGTTCGTTAATAAACCGCATTTCTTCCGGAACAATTTCGTTGAATATCACACGGCCGACAGAGGTCTTAATGTATTGATATTCATTCGTTTTTCCGTTGTTCTGGTTATTAAATCTTAATTGAATGATAGCATGAAGATCCACCAATCCGGCATCATAAGCCATCCGAACTTCTTCGATGGAATTAAACTTCATGCCTTCCCCTTTGGCGCCCTGCTGTTGTTTGGTAAGGTAATAACATCCCAGAACCACATCCTGTGAAGGAATAGCGATGGGTCGGCCACTCGAAGGCTGAATAATGTTATGACTGGAAAGCATCAGCATGCGTGTTTCAATTTGAGCCTCGTAGGACAGCGGTACATGCACGGCCATCTGATCGCCGTCAAAATCGGCGTTAAACGCGGCGCAAACCAAGGGATGAATCTGGATAGCGCGACCCTCAATCAACACGGGTTGAAATGCCTGAATACCGAGGCGGTGAAGCGTAGGAGCGCGGTTAAGTAAAACAGGATGGTCTTCAACAATCTTTTCCAGAATTTCCCAAACCTCAGGTCCATGTTTATCCACCATCCGTTTAGCGCTTTTAACCGTTTTAACCATACGTCGCTCAACTAACTTGCGAATAATAAACGGTTTAAACAATTCCACTGCCATTTCTTTAGGAAGGCCACATTCGTGCAATTTAAGTTCGGGTCCTACAACTATAACCGAACGTCCGGAGTAATCCACGCGCTTTCCAAGCAGATTCTGACGGAAACGTCCCTGTTTCCCTTTGAGCATGTCTGATAGAGACTTCAGCGGACGGTTACTGTCGCTCCGAACCGCGGCGGTTTTTCGGGAATTATCAAACAACGAATCCACAGATTCCTGGAGCATGCGCTTTTCGTTTCGCAAGATAACTTCGGGAGCACGGATTTCGAGCAATTTGCGTAAACGGTTATTGCGTATGATAACTCTGCGGTACAAATCATTCAAATCGCTGGTAGCAAAACGACCGCCTTCGAGAGGCACCAAAGGCCTGAGTTCGGGAGGAATTACCGGTATGACATCAAGAACCATCCATTCCGGTTTATTGAAGTTTTCCTCGCTTTTTATACGAAAAGCCTCAGCAATTCGGAGTTGTTTAAGATTTTCAAGAGTTTTTTGCTGAGATAAATTAGGGTCTTTCAGGCTACGGCGAAGGTCAATACACATTTGTTCCACATCCACACGCTTTAGCAACTCTTTAACCGCCTCGCCGCCGATCAACGCGATAAATTTGTCCGGATGCGTATTAGGCAATTCGTCATTGTCCTTCCCTAATTCCTCTTTAATACGGTAGAGTTCTTCTTCGGGGATGATGTCCTTATGTCTCAAACCGCTTTTACCGGGTTGTATAACGATGTAATTTTCATAATAAATTATTTTTTCCAGTTGTTTGATGCTCAGATTTAATAGACTTCCTATTTTTGACGGGAGCGATCTGAAAAACCATATATGCACCACCGGTACAGCAAGTGAAATATGGCCCATTCTTTCACGGCGAACGGCTTTAAGCGTTACTTCCACGCCGCACCGGTCGCAGATGATGCCCTTATAACGAATTCTTTTATATTTTCCGCAATGGCATTCCCAGTCTTTGACCGGGCCAAAGATTTTTTCACAAAACAAACCGTCCTTTTCAGGTTTGAAACTCCTGTAGTTAATGGTTTCGGCCTTTGTAACCTCACCATAGGACCGGCTAAGGATAGAATCCGGAGAAGCAATACCGACGGTAATGCTGGAAAAATTGCTAGCTAGGCTGGTTGTTGATAAATATGACACGTTGTCACCTTTATATTTAAGTATTTATTATATTTTTCTATATAAGTTTATGAATAAAAGAGTATATCTTATTCTTACTCAATTTTTACTTCAAGACCTAATCCCTGAAGTTCGCGAACAAGGACATTGAAAGATTCCGGAATTCCGGCTTCAGGGAGATTATCGCCTTTAACAATGGATTCATAAACTTTGGCGCGCCCCGTAACATCATCGGATTTGTAGGTCAGGATTTCCTGTAACGTATGAGCGGCACCATACGCTTCAAGCGCCCAGACTTCCATTTCACCGAATCGTTGGCCGCCGAACTGAGCTTTGCCGCCTAAGGGCTGTTGAGTTATTAGAGAATAAGGTCCTATCGATCGGGCGTGAATTTTATCATCCACAAGGTGGTTGAGCTTCATCATGTATATATAGCCTACCACGGTTTCCTGGTCAAATTTTTCTCCGGTGCGGCCGTCGGTTAGGTGAATTTTTCCATGGACGGGAAGCCCGGCCATTTTCAGTTCATTTTCGACATCATCGCTTCTAGCGCCGTCAAAGACATTGGTTTCATAATATTTGCCAAGTTTTTTGCCGGCCCAACCCAGAGAGGTTTCAAAAATCTGCCCAAGATTCATGCGTGAAGGCACCCCAAGCGGATTTAAGATGATTTCTACCGGTGTGCCATCGCTCAGGAAGGGCATATCTTCTTCAGGGACGATTTTTGCAACAACGCCTTTATTGCCGTGCCGTCCGGCCATTTTATCGCCTACGGATATCTTTCTTTTCTTGGCAACCTGCACCTTGGCCAATTGGACTATACCGGGCGGCAGTTCATCGCCTACCTGAAGACGATACTTGCCGGTATTATATTCTATCTCAAGTTCTTCAAGATTCCTTTCGTAGGTATCGAAGAGGAAATTAACCATTTCATTGGTTTCTTCATCGTCGGTCCAGCGACTTTCAGGGATGTTAATTTCGGCGGGGTCGAGGTTTTTAAATGAATCCTCGGTGTATTTACGGCCTTTTTTAATAAATTCCGAGCCGTCGTTATAAAGTACATGGCCGGCCGGCTTTCCGGCGAGGAGTTTGGAGATTTCATCGCGGAAATTGGCTTTAATTTTCCTTAACTGTTTTTTTAGCTCGATATCCAGTTCTTCCAGTTTCTGCTGATCCTGTTTCTTGGATTCTGTGTCTTTCTTTTTACGGCTGAAAAGTTTTGTGGAAATTACGATACCGTTCATACCGGGAGGCGCCTTGAGTGAGGCATCTTTCATTTCACCGGCTTTATCACCAAAGATAGCTTTAAGCAATTTTTCCTCCGGCGTAGGATCGGTTTCACCCTTAGGTGTAACTTTACCGACCAGAATGTCGCCTGCCCGCACTTCGGCACCGACTCTTATAATACCGCCTTCGTCCAGGTCTTTGGTCGCCTCTTCGCTGACGTTTGGTATTTCACGGGTCAGTTCTTCTTCGCCGCGTTTGGTGTCACGAACCTGAATTTCAAATTCTTCGATATGTATGGACGTAAATATATCTTCTTTAAGCAGTTTTTCGCTAAGAATGATGGCATCCTCAAAGTTATATCCGCGCCAGGGCATGAAGGCCACTAAAACATTCCGGCCCAGAGCAAGTTCTCCCCTGTCGGTTGCACAACCATCGGCAATGATCTGTCCGGCTTTGACTTCAGTTCCGGGTAAAACCACAGGACGCTGATTGATGCAAGTATCCTGATTGGTGCGGAAGAACTTAAGGAGATTATAGGTAATGACGTCATTGGCGTCTAATTTCTGTTTTTTTATTGCGGATTTACGACGGATGACAATTGTGTTAGCCGAAACCGATTCCACGATGCCGTCGATTTCGGATACAACTACCGCTCTTGAATCCACGGCTACGGTACGTTCGAGTCCGGTGCCTACAATAGGCGTTTCAGGCACGAGCAAAGGGACGGCCTGACGTTGCATGTTGGAACCCATCAAGGCGCGGTTGGCGTCGTCATGTTCGAGAAACGGAATCAGAGCGGCCGCCGGACTAACAATCTGAGAAGGCGCCACATCCATATAATCGACTTCCTGAGGCAGGGCGACGGGGAAATCCCCTTTCTTTCTGGATTTTACAAAATTGGTCGTGAAAGCGCCTTTTTCGTTAAGACTTTCATTGGCCTGAGCAATGGTCATTTCATCTTCATCGCTGGCGGTAAGAAAATCTATCGTCTGGGTGACTTTTCCATTAACTACTTTGCGATACGGAGTCTCTATAAAACCGTATTTATTTATTCTTCCGTAAATACAAAGAGATGAAATCAGACCGATATTCGGGCCTTCAGGAGTTTCAATCGGGCAAAGACGGCCATAATGCGTATAATGCACGTCGCGGACTTCAAAACCGGCGCGTTCACGGGACAAACCGCCCGGGCCGAGAGCCGAAAGCCGGCGTTTGTGAGTTAATTCCGACAGCGGGTTGGTTTGATCCATAAACTGCGACAACTGGCTGGTGCCGAAGAAAGTGTTGATGACGCTGGAAATGGTTCTTGCGTTAACCAGGTCCTGAGGGGTAAGGTTTTCGCTGTCGCGCAGATTCATTCGTTCGCGTATGGTTCGGGTCATTCTTGATAACGCCACGCTGAACTGGGCCGCCAATTGCTCGCCAACCGAACGCACACGACGATTTCCTAAATGATCAATATCATCCGTGGGGCGTGTGCCGTTACGAAGCTCAATCAGAGATTTGATTATCGCAATGATATCTTCTTTGGTCAGAATGGTTACGGTCTCGGGAATGTTTAGACCGAGTTTTTTGTTAATGCGGTTTCTCCCGACATCGCCGAGGTCATAACGTTTTGAATTGAAGAATTGTCTTTCGAGAAGTCCGCGGGCCGTTTCCAGATCGGGAGCATCCCCGGAACGTAACTGTCGGTATATCTGCTCCAAAGCCTCCTGCTCGGATTTGGTTATATCTTTGCGTATCGTATTGGCGATGACTTCGGGAATGATATCTTCAGTTTTAATGAGGTCTATTTTCTTAATTTTATTCTTTTTAAGCTTTGCAATCAGTTCTTCATCAACGATGGTGTCCTTTTCAACAATGACCTCCCCCGTATTCTCATCGACAATATCTACGGCAATCATACGGCCGTATATGGTAGTTGCATCAAATCGGGTTAGTTCAATTTCGTCCAGTACGCCGAAAAGCTGCAGCATTTCGCGGTCAGAGGAATATCCCAGAGCGCGTAAAAATGTGGTGACCGGAAATTTCTTTTTGCGGTCAATATAAACATATAAAACATCATTGATATCCGTTGTAAATTCAATCCATGATCCGCGGAACGGAATGACTCTGGCGGAAAACATTTTAGTGCCGTTCGGATGGATGGACTCGTCGAAAAAGACGCCGGGTGAACGGTGTAACTGACTAACAATAACCCGTTCGGCGCCGTTTATAACGAAGGTGCCGCGTTCGGTCATATAAGGCAGATTGCCGAGATAAACATCCTGTTCAAGGATTTCAGGATGTTTATCGTCAATGCTTTTTTTACTGGAAAGGCGCAGCGTGGCTTTCAAAGGAAGTGAATACGATACGCCGCGTTCCTGACATTCACGGACTTCATATTTAGGCCGTTCAACAAAATATTTTACAAACTCAAGTTTGAAAAGTTCTTTGGCATCTTCAACCGGAAATGAACTTAGAAAGACACCTTGTAAGCCAATCGGGAGTCTTTTTTCCGGAGGCGTATCTTCCTGAAGGAATTCTTTATAGGACTGGAGTTGGATTTCAAGTAAATCAGGTATTTGAACCACACTGGGAGTGCTAGCAAAACTGACCCGATTGATAATTTGTTTACTCTTCACGGCCTGGCACCTTTGGTTATAATAAATGATTAAAATTTATTTATAATTTACGATGCAAGGGCTTATGCATCGAAGAGAAAAATCCATATTATCGCCTGGATTTTTTATATGGGTAACCGGCGTGGCCATTAGAACCACGCCGGAACCCGAACAAACTGAATTACAAAGAACGTTACCGCAATCAATTAGATGATCTCGATCGTGGCGCCGACTTCCATGAATTTGGCTTTAATCTTCTCAGCTTCGTCTTTCGGTATGCCTTCTTTTACAACGGCCGGAGCGCTATCGACCAGGTCTTTAGCTTCTTTGAGGCCCAGATTCGTCAATTCGCGGAGGACTTTGATCACCTGAATCTTCTTATCGCCGGCGTTAGTAATCTTAACCGTAAATTCGGTTTTTTCTTCAGCAGCGGCTGCGGCGGCCGCTCCAGCGACCGGGCCCGCGGCGGCCGCTACGGCCACCGGCGCGGCAATTTCAACGCCAAAACGGCTTTTAATTTCTTTGACCAGTTCGCCAATTTCGACCATGTTGGCATTGGCTAAATAGTCCAGCACTTCTTCTCTTGTTACAGCCATTTGAGTATCTCCTTGTTTCAACCGCCAGTTATTCGTATGACTTTAGAATAACAAATTAAGACGGTTATTGTGAATAATAAATAAGTTAAGTGTTTTCTTATGCCGCTTTTTTATCTTTTAAAGCTTCCAGCACACCGACCAGGTTCTGCATCGGAGCGTTTAATGTCATGACCAGGTTCTGCATCGGGGAATTGAGTAATCCCATTAACTGTGCCAGAAGATCTTTCTTAGAAGGCATCTTGGAGATGGCTTCGATCTGTGCGCCCGGAAACTCCTGTTTTTCAATGATGCAGGTTTTTACTTTAAGTTTTTCGTAATCTTTTTCCTTTAAAAAATCAGCAATCACTTTGGCCGGCGCAACGGCATCGTCAAACCCGAATGCGATTCCTGTCGGCCCTTCCAGATGCTTGGTAAATGCCTTATCGTAGCCGGCTCGTTCCATGGCGATTCGAGCCAGTGTATTTTTCACAATGCGGAATTCTGATTTTGTTTCACGGAATTTTTTGCGCATTTTTTCCATTTTTTGCACATTAATGCCCGTAAAATCAGTCAGAAAGATGCCGTTGGCGGATTTAAATTTTTCCGCGAGATCGGCGATGAGCGTGTTTTTGTCTTCTTTTTTCATATTAGCCTCTGATAATAAAATTTACTGGCGTTGCGTTAAGGCGGTAATATCCGCCAGACTGATGCGTATGCCCGGCCCCATGGAGGTGGAAACACAGACTTTCTGCAGATATGTGCCTTTTGAGGTTGCGGGTTTCATGCGAATAATAGTCGAGATAAAGCTCTTGAAGTTGTCGATTAACTGATTAGCCGCAAAACTGCTTTTTCCGATAGCCACATGAACAATGCTCTGTTTGTCCACGCGGAATTCAAGCCGTCCGGCTTTCACCTCGCTGACCGCTTTGGCTACATCCTGGGTTACCGTACCGCTTTTGGGGTTTGGCATCAGGCCTTTAGGACCGAGTACTTTGCCGAGTTTACCGAGTTCGCCCATCGCTTCCGGTGTGGCAATAATCACATCCACATCCGTCCATCCGTCCTTTATTTTCTGCAGATAATCATCAAAACCCACATGATCTGCGCCTGCGGCTTTCGCTTCGGCGTCCTTGGTTTTGGTGATTACGAGAACACGGACCGTTTTACCCGTGCCATGTGGCAACAACACGGTACCGCGAATAGCCTGGTCGGCCTGTTTCGGGTCCACACCGAGATTCACCGATACTTCGACGGATTCGGTAAATTTGGTGGTTGCGGTTTCTTTGATTAACTTAAAGGCTTCGTCAACCGTATACTCTTTTTTACGGTCAACTTTTTTTGCTATCGCCTGATAGCGTTTGCTTCGTGCACGCATATAACTCCTTTTCGAATTATTCCGGTTAACCGGAGATGAATTCTCCCACCAGAAAGGGTGGTAGCTTTTTATTTGTTTCAGTCAATGACTTCAATGCCCAAACTTTTCGCGGTGCCTTCAATCATGCGCATGGCGCCTTCGATATTTTTGGCATTGAGATCGGGCATTTTTAACGTCGCAATTTCCTTGACCTTTGCGCGGCTGATTTTCCCAACTTTGGTTCGGTTCGGCTGTGCGGAGCCTTTTTCGAGGCCAGCGGCCTTTTTTACCAGAATAGCGGCCGGTGGAGTCTTAAGAATGAATGTAAATGTACGGTCGGCATATACCGTAATAACCACCGGTATAATAAGACCTTTCTGATCCTGAGTTTTGGCGTTAAACGCCTTGCAGAATTCCATGATGTTCACGCCGTGCTGACCCAGCGCGGGGCCGACGGGAGGCTGTGGATTCGCAGATCCGGCAGGAATTTGCAATTTTACTTGCGCAACCACTTTTTTCATGTTAAACCTCGGGGTAAAAAATGTTAGTTAATTATTCTTCCATTTTGACCTGCAGAAAATCCAGTTCTACAGGGGTGGAACGGCCAAATATGCTGACCATGACTTTGAGTTTGTTTTTTTCATAATTGATCTCGTCTACGTATCCCGTAAAATCGGTAAACGGACCATCGATGATCTTTATGTGATCGCCGACGCGGAACGGCACCACAAATACCTGTGTTTCTCTCTGCTCGTGCATGCGTCCGAGCATACGGTCTATTTCATCGGGGCGTAAAGGCTGTGGAGAATTTTTTGGCCCTACAAAACTGACCACCCCGGTAGTATTGGTAACTACGTGTTGCACCATTTTATCGTCAACCATTTCAATAATCAGGTAACCCGGCAAGAAGGAACGCTTTTTCTCCTTTTTCTTGCCATTTTTCATTTCAATAATGGTTTCCGAAGGCACTAAAATTCTGAAGACTTTATCGGCGAGATTATGTAATTCCAATTCGCGCTGAATGTAGTCTTTCACTTTGGTTTCCTGGCCGGAATAGACGCGCAGAGTAAACCATTTGGTATTAGCAGGGCGTTCAACTTCAGGCGTATCAGAGGTTTCAGCCGTTTCAATACTTTCGGTCGTCTCGGTATTCTCGGTTTTGTTTTCTTCCGTATGTTCCAATTAAAAAAATTCCTTACAACTGTAAAATATTATACAAGAAACATTTTTACTATAGACTGCAATATACGGTCAGCTGTGAAGACGTATACCGAGAGCATGATCCAGACAATCATAACGATTACCGTGGAGCCCATCAGTTGTTCTTTGGTCGGCCAGGTTACCCGCTTCATTTCTGAGCGAACATTATTAATGAATTCTTTAATCTTATTCATATCCGTTTCGTTTATGTTAAAGTGGCAGGGGAGACAGGACTTGAACCTGCAACCTACGGTTTTGGAGACCGCCGCTCTGCCAATTGAGCCACTCCCCTATCCGTTACTTGATGATTTTCGCCACCACGCCGGCGCCCACGGTGCGGCCGCCCTCGCGGA
>CAZSRX010000053.1:0-13152 GCA_964609675.1 uncultured Bacteroidota bacterium
AGCCCATTTTTCTAATGGCGGCCATTAGAAATTATTCTGTAATGACAATTCCGGGGTTAATATATGTACGGGATATCTTTTATTAAGCAACAACTCCTGTTTTTCGGGAAACAAAAAGCTTCATGCCGCTATGGAATACTCACTGGAGATCCATCATTCTATCATCCATGTAGAAACGGTTTTATCAACCGTTATCAGTTATTAAAGATTTATAGAAAGATTATTAAGACCTCTCGGATAACCGGACGATATCCGGAACCGCTATTCATGAGCGCGAGGACACGCAGACCAAAACCGCTCGTAATCCCCACTGGCCGGAATTATCGGAAGGATGGTCGCGGCTGTCGCTCCAGTTGTATGTATTTTATAAAGCACCGATTAAGGCGCGCTTATGGTTCATGTCCATATATTTACAAATCATTTCGTAGTCTTGGGTTAAAAGTCATTCTTTGTTGGGTTTTTAAACAAGACCAAAAGGTCAAATAAAAACCGCCGGCCTGATGGATTCAGACCGGCGGTTCATCGGTAATTTGACTGGCCCAATCAAAAAGATTTGACCAATCGCAACGAATTCACCTGATTAACCATCCCTTTTGACCGGGATCGCCTGTCAGGCAATTATTTGACAAACAGCATTTTGTGGCTCTTCACAAATTTACCGGCTTGTAACCGATAAATATAAAGCCCGCTGGAAACGACATTACCGGCATTGTCCCGGCCGTCCCATACCACGGACTTATATCCCGCGGTTTCATTTTTGTTCACGAGCGTCCGCACTTCCTGGCCCATCGTATTATAAATCTTCAGGGTCACTTTCGTGGGTTCCGTCAGATCATATTTAATCGTAGTGGTCGGATTGAACGGATTCGGGAAATTCTGGTACAGCTGGAAGTTCTTAGGTAATTCGGCAACATCGCTGATGCCAACCGTGGTCAGGAACGAATCCATGACAACCCGGAAGTGGAAATCGGTATTGGTGTACTGGTTCCATGCCGAGCCGTCAAAATAATTCGAACGTAATGCCGAACCGGGTTGTTTAATGGTAATCCAGACGGTATCTACCGCGCCGTCCGGAACGGTAAAGCCGACATGGAAAACAGTGAGGTCAGACAGGTTCGCCGCATACGGTCGAAGATCGATGCGGGTCATCGGGCTGGTGTTGGTCAGGGTCGCTTCCGGTTTTACTTTAAACGGCGGAATCAGGTCAACATCCGGATAACCTAATCCGTTGTCGCTCCAGATGTGAACGATCATCGAATCATTCGGCCGGTTCACATCCGTATAATTACGGATTAAAGCGGTTACCAGGCGCGCCTTGTAATTGGTGGGCGTATTAAATTTAACCGCCGCGCCGGTGCCGGTTCCGAAATTCGTGACAAAATCTACCGTCGGATCATCATACGCAATGTAGTTACCCGAAATATACTTATAAACCGGGGAGGCGCCGAAGTTATGATCCGGAGAATTATCAGCGGCCTCGATCCAATAGTCGATCCATGCGCCGGCAGGATACGCGGGAATCGTGAAATAATAATTCGACCCGTTGTTGCTGTCCGGGGATATCGTGTAGATAGAAGCGTTGTCCACCGTGTATTTCAGTTCCGCGTATTCAATGCCCGAAACATCAACAATACTGACAGCCACCTGCTTGGCGCCGATTGTGCCCTGATAGAATTCCGGCCCAACATGAGTAATCAACGGCGCGGAAGCATCATAATTGGATGCGCTGATTTCAACATTGTCAATATACATACCGTCCACCGTATAGCCGACATCACTGAAGAAGCGGAAACGGATTTTCACATTATTGTATCCGACAAAACCACCGAGACTAAAAGAGTATTTTTGCCATGACGGGGGATTTTCTCCGCTGAAACCGCCAATGGTTGTCCAGGTCGTGCCGTTGGTTGATACTTCCACATACATGGTATCAAAGCCGGTTTCGATGACATAGCGGCCCCAGAAGGATAAGGTGGCATCTAGTGCCGATGATAAATCCAGGCCGTTGGTTAATGTAGCTGAAATATTAAGATTATTGGCATAATTTCCGGATGGACTTTCGGTCAGCGAATGGGTCGGTGAAACGGATTGCAGCGTGGTTAATCCCCAGGTTCCCTGCAGAGTCCAGTTCGTTGTGCCGGATTCAAAATCGTCATAGAATATTACCGTAGCCGGCGGCAGGGTACGGATCACGTTCATGGTAAACGTTTCCGAGCTGTTGATGTTAAACAACCCGTCGCTGGCAACGATTTTCCAGTAAAGCACAATCGAGTCGCCAAATGCGACGCCGAGGTTTTCCACGTATTCTTCCAATCCTTCCAGATAAGCCGTCCATACGGTATCAGCGCCGGAATTATTGGATAGAGATGCAAATTCATCCCCGGAATTAAATGTCGGAAGACGATCGATCACAAACGTGTAGGTTACCGGATCGGCGTCGGGATCTGTCGAAGCGGTCCATGTGATATTCATCGAATCCGGCATATTGGGATACACCACTATCCGGCTGCCATTGGTGGGGATCAATAAATGAACGGGCGTAGGCGGATTGTTGACCAGATTTTCCCGAATGGCATTTACTTCATAAATACTGGTGCTGGCGATATTATTAAAACCATCCGACGCCATTACCGCCCAGTATAGCGTAACGGAATCGCCGGGCAACACGCCTAAAGTGGCGATGTAGTTGTCGATATCGACGATCGGGATCTTAAGAGTCGTATCTTCGCCGGCATACTTCGACCAGGTCGTCGCGCCAAAAGCAATACTGGTGTCCACCATCCAAGTGTACGTCATCGCCTCACCTTCCGGATCCACCGAAGCGCTCCATATGCACACTGCACTATCACTGCTGGCCGCGCTGACTACCGCGCGGAAGCCGTTAGGCGGGGCAATCAGGTCAAAGGCAGAGGGTTCAAAATTATCCCGTACTACATTTAACGTCCAGACTTCAGCGCTTGGCGTTGTCAGGGTGCCGTTCGAGGCCACTACTTTCCAGTAAATTGTGATTGAATCCCCACGGGGTACACCAAGCCAGCTGAGATAGGTATCCATTTCACTGTAGTCGAGTTCATAGGTCGTATCCAAACCCCCGTTATTCGAAGTCAATTCGACCTTAGTGAGACCAAAACTCATACTGCTGTCTAACACCACCTTATAGGTCACGGTGCCAGTGTCCTGAGCGGTTGACCATACGGCCGTAAGACCGCCCGGATAAGTAGGATGTACATTCATGCGGATTCCATTGGCTGGCTCAAGAAGATGAAAAGCGCCGGGAGGCGTTCCGCCGCGCAGGATTTTGAGGTCGTCAATGCCGATATAATCGGAATTAGATCCGCTGGGACCGGCATTGGTTACATGATATTGCAAAGCAATACGTACGCTTCCGGATACCGTAGAAACAAAACGCCGTTGCGCCCAACCGGTGGTGGATACTTGTCCGCCGCCCACAGGAATCGTAAATGAGGAAGCCGCCGGATCACCCGTCGGGGAAATTTTTAAATACAAAGAGTCTGGATAGGTACTTCCATCCGGTGATCGTTCCCAATAGGTAATCGTATCGCCAACAGCCATATCAATTAATGGGCTCACCATCCATGAATTAATCACGCCAACACCGGCGGTATTATTATAATTTGCGCCGACATAACCGGTTCCCTCATATTGAGGAAATGTGCCTGTATTGCCCTGGAACCAAAAAGTTATTCCTACCGGCTGGCTGTACTGGTAAAGGATCCAGCCACGGCCCTTCAGCGCGTTGGTGTCGCTGACATCAAAATTATCACTGAATATCACTGTGGATTCCGTGTACCCGTTGCCTGACAGGCCGGTCGGAGGATCGAATGTGTATTTCGAATTGCCCAGCCCGCTCTTGCTACCATACTGCGACCAGGCCATACCGGTCATCAGTACCAAGCACCATGCTGTAAATATTGCTTTTTTCATGTCTTAATTCCTTTCAGTTGGTTTACATTAAAATAATTTTTTAGGAAAAAAACGATTAAACCTCCTTTCTGTGAATGAATAAATCCTTGTGGTTCTGGAATACTAATTTGGTATCGGAAAGCCATAACGCTTACGTCTCCCGGGAATTCCAAAAAAAATTTAACCTTCTGCTAATGATCTTATTATACAATATATTTGTTTTTATTGCAAGCCGAATCGATTATAGGCGTACTCTTTTCATAATATTCGCTTTCTTGCCCCCCAAAAAAAAACCGTTCCCCCGCCTGGAGGAACGGTTTTGTAAAATGAATTAAGAATCGCTAAGCCGACGATGATATCGCCCGTATCAAGATTAAGCTGGAATGTCTGGCCGCCGAGCGTCAGAGTGGCCGTGTTGTCACCGTCGAATGTAATGGTGCCGGTAACCGTGTAGTTGGGCAACTGCTGTACTTCGGGGTTGAAATCACGCTTTACCGTAAATTGAATGGTACCGCTGGCCGGATAATTACCCGTCGGAGCTAACTGAACGTCTAAGTATTTGAACTTAAGCGAATAGATATATTTTACCGACTGGCCGGCCGCCGAGACACGGTAATCATAGCCGTATTCATGATTGCCGTTGAGGTGCAGGTTTCCGGTGCCTCCGTTATAAGCCACCATGCCGGTTACCACCATATCGGAAAGCATTTTAAAGTTCATGCTGTAGCTGATATTGTACCCGCCGCTATTGTAAGAAGTATCGGCATCCACATTGTAATCATACATGTACTCGGTCTTATCCGTAGTATTGGTGGCATGGCCATTACCGTCCCTGGGCGTATAACGGTATTTCATTTGAACATTGGCGTTCCAGAAAGAACCGGAATTGTAAGTATAGGCATAAGTCCACCATCCGGTGGAAGGGTTATATTGAAAGTTTTCACCCTTCTTCATGGTCTGTAGTTCAGACTGGCTCATGACCTTGCTGGCAAGCACGGTTGGGGTAGCGAAATCAAACGCATCATCCATACTTTCTAATGCCTGATCCATGGCGTTCTGGTTGTTCAGGTCCGTGGCGGCCGCGTTGGCTTCCGTCGGCGTGAACGTATCATAAGACTCTTTATCATCGCCGCCGCAGGAAAATAAAACTACACTCAGCATCAGCACACCCGCTGTGAGCATCCACTTTCTCATACATGACTCCTTTTGTTAAGTTAATTAAAAGTTATGGGAACCATTATTGTATAAACGCTTTCACCCCCGTTCTATTTCGTGATTGTATCATTTCATCCATATAGGTATTAATTAAATATATTCCTATTTTTCATTAAATGTAAATAAAAACTTTCGTGTTTTCCATATTTTTTTACCGCAGGCCTCAAGAAACATCGCAAAGAAACGCAGCGATTTATTAAATATTTTTTCTTTGTGACCTTTGCGCATTTCTGCGTCCTTAGCCGTTAAGGTTCTTTATTCCGCCAGTTTATACGCTTTCAATTCCTTGCCGTCCACATCGAAGATTAATCCGTTCGCAAGCGAGAGCTTGGTCTGGCCGCCGGCTTTGGCTTTCCACAGCACTTTCTGGCCGGCTTCGTCGAAGTAATACAGGTCTTTGTCCATGTTGACGAGAAAGCGTTTCATGTCGTCCATGAAGAACACGCTGTGGTTCTTGCCGGTCTTCAGGTTATGGATATCCATGATGTTCTTGATGTTGCCCTTGATGCGCCAGGAGGATTTGCAGGGATTGTCCGCGCCGAACGCCACGCCCGCCAGACCGTCCTGTCCGACAAACATCCGGTAATTTTCGCGCTCGACGATATTGAAAATCGTACCGACTTTCAGGTTCTTCAGTTTGCACTCGCTGTTCTTGCCTTTTTCGAGATCGTCCTTGCTGAATTTGAAGCCGTACAGGTATTCGGGATCGTTGCCGTCGTAATCCTGGTATTTCCACAGAACCTTGCCGGTTTTTGCGTCCACAGCGATGTAGCCGAAGTCACCCTGGTTATAAAATACCTGCGGTTTTTCGACGCGCGTGCCGTTGACGATATTTTCATCGAGGTAATAACCCGTCTTGCAGTAAATCACGCCGTCCTTCAGGAACATACGCTTTTCATTCGGCAGTTGAACCACATTGCCGTTGATGCCGCATTTCCAGAGCTCTTTGCCGGTCTTGATGTCGATCGCCCAGATTTTTTCCTTGCCCTGAGTATAGACCACGCCGTTGTCGATGATGGGTTCGTGATTCAGGTTGATATAGGCCTGAGATTGCTGGTATTTCCATAGGGAAACGATGTCCAGGCCTTCGGCCGGCTTAGTATAGTACATCATGGAAAGTACAAAACTATATTCTTTAAGCATCCATAGCTGCTGGCCGTCCGATAAATTGAGCCATTGAACGCCCAGTGAAGTGCAGACGTAAAATCCGTTCAGATCCGGAAATAGGAACGGCCCGTGCAAATGCTGACCGAGCATATTTTCCAGTTTATATCCCAGGACCGCGCCGACGTTTATATTCGGTTCATGGCGGTGCCACTTGACTTTGCCGGTGCTCATATCGACGCGGTAGAAATGCATGCCGGAGGTGCGGCTCAGTATTTTAAAGCGGTACGACACGACCATGAAATCGTTGCCTTCAATCGGCAGGATTTTAATAATATCGCCGAAGAAAACGCCGTCCGCCAGCGCGCCCAGCGTGCGTTTGTCCTGCGAACTGCGGATAATGTCCGTGGGAATGGCACCGTCCGGATTTTTCCATAATTTTTCGGCCGTGGCGGCGTCGAATTTCAGCAGGGTGCCGGCGAAGGAAATCAGGCCGGCGGTCGGTATTTCTTTCGCATCCGTCAGCTTGAATAATACCGCGTCGGCGACGTCGTCCTTATCTTTAACATCGACTTTCCAGGTTTCCTTGCCGTCGGTCCAGTTGATGCCGGCGATGGTTTTTTCAAGATACACCACCAGCGCGTTGCCGACAAATTCCGCGCAGGTCTTGTCCTCTTTCACGCCGCCGCGGTCCTTGCTGCCCTTGGCCGCAATAGTCCATAAGACCTTGCCGTCCTTGCCGCTGACCAGCTCGGTTTTATTTTTCAGGAATAATAAAATCGGCGTGTCGGGATTTTCAGGATCCCATACATATTGGTATTTCAGATCGCTGTAAGCCGCCTCTCCGGCCGCGTAAAGATCCTTGCCGGTCGTGAAATCGATAAGCCGGACATCTTTTTCATAAAACGCGAAGAAATTGCCGTTACCGAGCTGGTTATACATCGAAGGCGTGAACCCCTGATCGTTGCGCATCCAGATATCCGCTCCGGTTTTGTAATCGATCATCGCCACGTTTTTGGAATAGAACGCAAGAAAATTACCGTTTTTGAAAACTTTATAACTGGCGGCGTTCATGCCTTTGTCCTTGCGCACCCAGAGTTCTTTTCCATTGGTGAGATCATAAAACCCGACGGCGTTCTTGAAATTAATCAGCGCGCCGTTTTCCGTGTTGATAAAATCCACGTAGTCCGTGGGATCGACGTCCTTATTCATCGCGAAGCGGTATTTTTCCGATCCGTCGGCAAGATTCAGCGCGACCATTTCTTTTTTGGTGCCGTAGATGTACATGTTGTCGTTCCAGATGATACGGAACGCGCTTTCCTTAAAGCCTTCGATTTTCTTTTCCCATTTCACGGCGCCGGCTTTCGGATCGATTACGGTGATGTAATCGCCATCGCGCGTGTAAATGAGCGTGTTGCCCATCACTTCCGTAAAATTCTCCAGTTTGTTTTTCGCCTTCAGCGTCCAGGCGGGCTTACCTTCCGGGTCGCCGGCGTCGGCGCGATTTGTCCAGATGAATGCCGCCAGCAACCAGACGGCACAACCGAACATGCATGTTTGCTTTCCCTTGCTCATACGTTTCTCCCTTGGTTAATGAATGTTACATAAGCACTCTGAATTTAAGCCCGTATTTCAGGCCCGGGAAGCGCTCGAAATACTGGCTGTAATTAGCGAAGAACCCGAACTTGACGTAGCTGTCCTCCTGGAATCCGAACTGCTTAAAACCCATCACGCGCAGCGCGATGCCGAGTTCGGTGCCGATGCCGTGCTGGCCGGTATAGACTTTTCCGGATTCCGCGGGAATGGAGCCGGCGAACGCGTCTTCTTCGGACTTGTAACTGACGCCCGTAAACAGCGCGGCCCGCGTGACAACGCCCCGCCGCCCGCCTTTGTCCACTGCGCCCGCGGACAGCGCGTCGCCGATAAACTTGTAAAACACCACGCGCACTTCGTAATCCTTCGGCATATAAACTTTTGATAATTTCTGCGTACGGGACTCAAAAAATATTTCTGCGTCGTAATTCATGTGTTCCCATTCCTCATACGGCTTCAGCTGGTAATACGCCGCGGAGATGTTCGGAATGTACCGCGCCTGCACCCAGCGCAGGTACCGGAAGCCGAGATTGAAATACCGGAAAATCGAAGTCCCGAACTGCACCATATCCGGCGCGTACTTCGCCGACTTGATGATGGAATTCACGCTCGCCGTTGTGGCCGCCGCATCCGGAGCATCCGCGTATTTCGCCATCATGGTTTGCGTCAGCGGCGAGCCAGCTTTGAATTTGCTCAGCCCCATGCCGACGAATGTTTTCACGGACGGAATGTACGTCTTGGTGTAATACGTCACCGGCGAGCCGGTAGCCATGGTCGCGTCGGCCTGCACGGTCAGCAGTTTCAGGTCAATGTTCGCGCCGATGGTAAACGCCTTATAATAACCGGCGGACTCGTTTTTGTCTTTCCTGAAAAAATTGCTGAAGTCGGTTGTGTACGCGAGAAAATACGGCCCCACGTATTCCCAGCCCAGCGCCAGGCCGAACATCATCGGCGTGACAACCTTGCCGTTCTTGTCCTTCGCCCAGTTGAAATCGTACGAGCCGCCGTAGAAATGACCGTTGAATTCCCAGGGCTTCGTGTCCGGATGATACGTTCGCATCAGACTCTGCCAGCGGTCATAACTGGTACGCATCACCGAAAGCCGGTTGGAGAAAAATAACGAATTAATATAATTGGCGGAATAATCGGTTTGACTGTGTACGGAAGCTCCGATTAGATAAAATCCCAGAATAAGAAATAAAATATCGTATGCCTTTTTCATACTTTTCCTCCTGCGCTGTCTGTTAAATGAAACGCTTCCGGCAGTCCCTTTTTTTTGGCGTTCAGCAGGACATAGTCGATCTCAAGGTTGTTGATAAGTTTCTGCGCCGTTTCCCAGTTCGTCGCCGTAATGACTTCGCATCCCTCACGCGCAAATAATTTCCGTATCGCTGATAGTTCTTCTATGTCTTGATTAAAAATAAGTATTCGTTTTCCCAAAATTGTCCTGCTGAATTTTTAATGCATTGAAAATCGCAAATACTGTGCCCGGTTTAATGAAGAAGATATACACATAAAAAACAAGCGGTTACATTGGGTATTATGCAACCGATGAAAATTTGGTCGCTTTTATGCGACGATATCTTAAGAAGAATCGACTGATATTTGCGACGGGTCTGATGAAAATTTCCATTTTTAAATGTTAAGCCATAATACATTTGAGATTTTCTTTTTATGAATGCATCGGATATTCACACATAAAACGATTCCTGATATTTTTAACGGGCGCATGGTATCCATACGCCCGTTGAAAATAATGTTATTTGAGCAAAATTAGTTTTCGGGACTGTGAAAAGGTTTTAAATGTTTTATCATACGGAACGGCGGTCATCCTGCAAATATAGATTCCGGTTGAAACAGCCTGATGCCGATGATTGGTTCCATTCCAGCGAATGATATGATATCCTGCAGGCATATCCTGTTCTATCAATGTACAGACCTGCTGACCTAAGGCATTATAAATTTTAATCGTCACATGCGCCGGGGCGGGCAGCGCATATTTCAAGGCCGTTGAAGGATTGAAGGGGTTTGGAAAATTCTGTCCGAGATAAAACCGTTGAGGAAGTACGGAAAGACCCAGATCGTTTTCTTTGATAAACGGCGTTTTTCCCGCAATCAACCGGAAACGACGCACCGTTTCTTTCAATCCGACAGGTATGGCATAATCGGTTTTATCTTTGATGGCGACCGACATTTGAAGGTCTTTATCGAGAAGAACCGCATCCCACTCCGGAGGTAATGGCTTCAGGGATTCGAACTCCAGCCGCAATTCACGGGATTGACTTCGCGCTGAAACCTCGAAATCCCAAACCTGTCCTTCTTCATTATCTTTGCGAATATCGGCCCCGTATTCATCAGGATTCAAACTCCATTCCGGATGCGGAATAGAGAGTTTGACATAATCCCCCGGATGTTTCGGCGCGTCGATCATATCCATGGGATCCCAGCCGTCATCCGCCTGCCCGGATACGCCGATGTAATTATAGTTATCCGCTACAGTACCCGAAGAGGCCTTTATTTGCAACATCCAACGGACATTTGTCGGCAAAGCCATAAAAGGTTTTGCCATCAATGACGGGGCCTGAATCGGCGGAATGCCAATATTCACCGGATTGGCGCTGGTTGATTTAACAAAGTAACCTTTCCATGGTTCCAGAACCGAAGCGGGTATATAAGTAATCTTTCCGCTGCCATCGTCATCGTAGGTATACGGGGTTTGAATTTGAGTAGTTTTGGACACCGAATCCCAGGGAACATTAAAATTGAAAGGATTGCCAATCATATTCCATCCGTTTTGCATGGCAATCGAAAACGGTCCGGAAGTGGATACTGTTTTACCCGGTCCCGTCCGCAAGGCTATTCCTTTGGTTGTAATGAACCAGTATCCCCGGCCGGGAGCAAAATTTTCAAACCGGTCATCGTAATGTTCGATATAACCCACCGTCGTCCCCTGCCAGCGGAACAAACGCCACACATTGATATCGGCCGGCCCAAAATTGGATAGGACAGAATCGGCGTCGCCCTGCGTCACGTCAATCGGCAGAGAAATCATACGGTAATGCTCAACCTGATTACCGGCCGGCTGCACGGTCGTTTTCGCCAGTCCGCTGCTTAAATTCACAAACACCGTGTACGGATTCTGTTGCGGATTGACGGACGGCGCGGTTTTTATTTCGATACCATCTCCGATGGCGACATAATAGGATACGCCTTTGTTGGTTACATACAGCGACGGTATGGACGCCGCCCAACTGCCGCCACCCACCGGCGACATGGAAACGGAATCATAATTGATACTGCCTCCGGTTTTAAAATACAACTTAGCCCATAGAATTGGCGCAGAAGGCGTAATAACAATAGGTACCGCTGACCCAGGATTTCCCGTCGGATTCACTGATCCGGGATTCAGCCCGACAGCTAATTCCGCTCCGGTTCCCTGAACATTCACAACGGCATCATTGGTATTGCTTTTTACGGTTAAATTACCCGAATAGACGGTACCCGTTAAAGGCGCGAACTCGACTATCACATCCTGAGACGCGGAAGGAACTAAAGTAAACGAAGTGGACGATAGAATTCTAAACACATTGGCATTGGAAGATAAAATATTATTCACAATCAGATTGGCATTGCCGGTATTGGTAAGGGTAAATGCCAGCGTATCTTTCTGCCCGACTTTGAGCGTTCCGAAATTCAGCAATGAGGTACTTAAAAAGATATTAGGCGTTGGCCCTGCCACACCGGTTCCGCGGATGACACGGGTTACCGTCGGCGTATTGGTGGCGTCGCTTTGTATGGTTAACGTGCTGGCATAGGATGTAATTACCGTCGGGCGGAATTGGACGACAACAAAACGGGTCGAATCGGCGGCGATGACCAGCGGATTGGTTACGCCGGGCGGATTCAGCACCGTAAAGGCGGCATGGCCCACCGTTGCGGAGGTTACCGATAAAGTCGAATTGCCTGTATTTCCAATCGTAATCAATCGTGTTTGCGTGGAATCTTTTGTTACCAGGCCAAAATCCACCGTATCGGGGCTGACAACAATCGTTCGCGCCGGAGGCCCGGTAGTACCTTCTCCCGACATGTTTAATGTATAGGTCGGATTATTATCCGAAGTATTCGTAATCGTCAACACGCCGCGGTACTGGATATAGCCTGTTGGCGTAAATTTAATCTGAACCATACGTGGACTTCCGATGTTCACCGGTACCGGGAAAGTGGTTGGACTCACCACCGTAAAGGCGGAATGATTAGAGGCAATATTTGTGATGTTAAAAGCCGTAGTTCCGGTATTGGACACATGGAATGTCATCACGGAATCCCTTCCAACCTGAACCCCTTTATACGCCAACGAATCAATGGAAACCGTAATCGTCGGATAAGGATTGATGACCGCATTGGCTGTCAAAGCAACGGTTTGCGTTGCATCATTATTGTTCACGGTCAGAGTGGCGTTTTTGGCGCCTTCCGAGGTGGGTTTCAACCAGACGGTAACCACAATACTATCATTACTGCCCGGATTAATTCTATCCGCGGAGGTTCGGCAGCCGTATCCCAACCCTGAAGGCGAAATAGAAATACCGGTGATTTTCAGTGTATCATCGCCGTTATTACGGATAGAAAAGTTCTGCGCCACACTATCATTAACCGCTACGGTACCAAAATTGATTGCGGTACGCGATAGCACGATTACCGGTTTGATGCGAATTCGGAATGTATCGGTTAATGCGGCGCCCCATTCACCGCGATCATTGCGGAATCGGGCATAAACGGTGTGCAAGCCGAGTCCGAGTCCGGTAGAGGCAACCGAAATATTCTCCTGCACATTGGCAGTCGTACTGCCGAAGGTACCGCCAAACGGGATACCGGTACCGGGCGTGACAGGATTATTAAAATAATATTCGCCACCGGCTATCACCGGCGGCGCCATGCCCGCGTCCACCATCACAGGAATGCTCCGATAAGCGGACCAAATCCCCCTGGAATCCCGGAATCGGACCAATAACGTATCCGACACATTCGATCCGGCAACGCCGGAAAGAACATAATTCATCAAAGAAACTTCCGAAGAGTCCAGATTTTCAAAATTATAAACCGAATTCCGGTCTCGCGCCCAGAAGTATTCACCGCATACGATTTTACCTGTGGTTCCATCTTCCTGCGATATGACCACTTTACGGCTCTTCACCGGTCCCCAAATACCATTATTTGAGGCAAATTGAACATACAGCGTATACGTTCCGGGCGTTGTGGGCAAGCCGTCGGAGGAAGTCAGATTCCATACCAGCGATGTATCCATGGTCGCCGGTAAAT
>CAZSRX010000054.1:0-10947 GCA_964609675.1 uncultured Bacteroidota bacterium
CTTCTGCGGTAACAGGAAAAACTTCTTGGTATGCCCGATTCTGGGATGAAGAAGCCAACAGGTATGCCCAAACAAGAGCTCTTAATATCCCTTATGCAGGTAAGCGGAATGGGCGAGATCTCGCATTCCAGGCTGCCCAGTCGCTAGCTGTACATATCAAACGAGATGAAGATCCTTTCCTTTTAGATTTCGTAACCGCATTTTGGGCTCCAGATAGCAGACATATCAAGTCGCGAGCTTTAGTTGACAAGAAACCGCTATCTGCCGAATACCTTAGCCATAACCGTCGGTCGATTCAACTTTACTTAGCACCATTTCCAGGTTTTAAGGGTCTCCGCCTTTCGAAACTTAAGGCAGGAATTGTAAAGGACTGGCAGCTATGGGTAATGGAGCATGGGGGAACACCTCGGTCATGTAATATTGCACTTCAAGTCTTGAGAGTTCCTGTTCGTGATGCTGTTGCCAGAGGTGAACTAGCCGGTGATCCGCTTGCAATAGTAAAAAAAATTCCCGAACATCTGAAAGAACGCGGAGTTCTTACTCCTAAAGAAATCAGTGCTCTACTGAGAATTGAGGATGGAGATCCACGAATAAGAGCCGCTGTATTACTTGCTGTTCTCGGGGGGTTACGGAGAGGAGAGATCCGAGGCCTTCGATGGGGCGACATTGACTGGGATAATTACCTACTGCATATCCGACATAACGCGGTTAATGAAGAATTAGATAAACCACCAAAAACTGGATCATATCGAGACATCCCTCTTCACCAAGCTGTGAGTAAGACGCTCAAAGAGGTACTTGCAGTCTCGCCTCGAATTGGTCAAGATGACTTTGTATTCTTCTCCCTTTATAGGGAAAATACACCACTCACTGGCCATGCATTATTGAATGGCTTATGTCAAATGCTTCAAATGATCGGAATCAATGAAGTGGAACGGAGGAGGCGAAACCTCAATCTTCATGCAATGCGCCACTCTTTCATAACATTAGCGCGAGGGCTTGGTATGCCAGATATATCAGTAATGGCTTTAAGTGGTCATAAATCTCCAGAAATGTTAACAAGATACAGTCATGGTAATCAGACAATAGATTATAAATTTGTCCGATCAATTATTGAGGAGAGCATCCAATGAGCTCATGTGAAAAAGAAGAATTAAATGCTTTGGTAGAAACCGCTAAAGCACGCATTCAAAGTAAATTAAAACTTTCAGATTCTGAATTTGAAGGATATTACGAAGAAACTCATGTTGTACATAGACTACCTGTGTCTTATTTCAAGAAACTGCGAGTAATGGGCTTTAAAAATGCAACAATCGGGCAAATGTTTGGCTTATCTGAAATGAAAGTTCGGAAAATTATGAAAAATCCAGATCTTAATAAATCAATTACTGTACATGTGTATGAGAGTGAGGTTCTTCGAATATCTAGAATCATGTCTGCAAAAAAAATAGTTGATACTAATGGACACGAAGTAGATTATAATGATATTATTTAACAAATAACGTAAGGGAATACAGGAGTAAGGTTAACTGATACCTGCCCGATCCGTTGTCTTGACTTCTCTTGTAGAAGCAAGACGAGAGGCGCCAAGCATAATCTGCGTGCCGACATCTCCTCTACTAAATAAGTAGGGATTATTGTCGGAGGCGTAGTATGCAAATGCAACCGCATACACCACAATTCATCTCTAGAAAAGAAGCTGCCAAGTCCCTTGGGATAAGCCTTCCTACTATCTCAAGGCATTTAGCAAAGGGCTTAATCCCACACATCAAGTTAGGCGGTCGAGTACTAATCCCGGTGGATTTTATCCAACGGACATCAGATGCCGCATTCTCCGTAGAAGGAAACTGATATGAGTGCGCAAACCGTAAATCCGGACGCGCTCATGACCGTCCTTCATCCCGAACTCATTAAACTCTGTAAAAACGCGCCTCAATTTGGCCGAATCGTCTTAACTGCCGATATCCACGATTGGGATATTGGCCGAATCTCCTTGGGTATCGAGGCAGCCCGCCGAATCGCCCCGCGCCCCTCTAGAGAAGGGGGTAGCCGATGAACACTACTATACCTTGTTGGATCGCCTCAAAGATTACCGCATCTGCTATAGAGCTTAAGGGCATTTTAGCCCTACCTTCGATTAGCGTAGCCTTCGGCGAACTTGAAAGTCGCACGCATATTTTATTGCGTGCAGAACTACTTGTTTTCCCGGCTCTTGCTGAGCTTGTTCCGGCTGACTTTGTAAAATTGCTCGTAGCAGGATCTTTCTCCGCATTATCATCATATGAACGCGCAGCAATGGTACTCATTGAGATAGATGCTCAATCATTATCTATCGCAATTAATCTTGATAACCAAGCTGAGTTCACACATCTAAAGTGGCAAGCCCTCGCGTGTTTACTCCAGGAGGCCATGAATGCGCGATGCCCTCTATGAGCAAATACAAAAAGCAGCTAAGGAGCAAGAACGCAAAGAAGCATTGCTAGCGCAGCTTCCAAAAGATTGGACTGGCCGAGAAATAATGACAACCAGCTTCCCTCCAACTCGATGGGCTGTTAAAGGCTTAATACCTACTGGAGCGATTCTGCTTTCAGGGATTTATAAAGTCGGAAAAAGCTGGCTAATGCTACAGCTCGCCGATTGCATCTCAAAGGGAAAGCCATTCTTGGGAAATGAAACGAATCAGGGGACCGTACTCTATCTTGCCCTTGAGGATGGTCCTGCAAGGATAAAGCGACGTGCTCAAGCAATGGGAATAATCCTTGCTGAGAATGTCCATATCTATAATTCATGGCTTCCTGGTAATGATGGGCTAGATACTCTTGATGCATGGCTAACAAAGAGTCCTGCACGACTTGTAACCATCGACACGCTTTCACGCTGGCAGGATGACTTTCACGGTTCAGATATATGGGCACGGGATACTAAACGAATTTCCGATCTTAAAGCAATTGCGGATCTTCATGATTGTACAGTTCTCATTGTCCACCACCGGAGCAAAGCTATCAGAGAGGATATTCATCAAAGTGTAGCTGGGACTAATGCTCTTCAAGGTGCTGCTGATGGTTCTATCATCCTAGATAAAAAACGAAATGAGAATACAGGGAAGCTGTCCATTGTTGGACGAGATATTCCTGAAGGTGAGCTGGTAATTGAATTCATGCCCGAAACTTGCACCTGGAGAGCCCTTGATATTGATCCCACAGAGCTTACCTTAAACGCAGATCGAAGGATGATACTTGATGTGATCCGAGAGCTAGGTGGTACGGCAAAACCTGGGCAGATTGCTGGACGCTTAGGGAAAGACAGAAGCAACGTATCCCATCTTCTCCGAAAATTGACTCATGAAGGTACTATAGCCTCCACCGGCTACGGTACTTATACCATCCAAAAACCCGATCACAGTGTTCACACTGTTCCCACTTCGCTAATAGAACGTAATAAAACTATGAATAGTGTGAACACTGTGAATGGTATTCAGGGAGTATGTGATGAATAGCTTCCCCAAAGAACTACTCAAAAACCAGACAGGATCTAAACAAAAAGCAGACAAACAGAGAAAACCAAGAGCCCACACTCTCCGCATAAAATGTATGAACTGCAAGCCTTGGGTTTTCTCAAGAGGCGCAGCACTGTCCTGCTACAGATTGCACACTTCACCTAGCAAGACACTAGAGTCCAGCCGCACCAAAGAGCCCGCATTTTTTAACAGTAAAGATCAAGATCACTATTCATAAAGGGGAAATTATGAAGACAGAGAAGAGGAGAACATTACCATACATGTCGCCTGACTGACGCTTTGAGAGCATGATCTGCTCCCCCAAAACTGGGCACCCATACTGCTAGTACTCGCATTGTATGCGATACTCCAGGAAGGAGCGGTTTAATGAAGAAATCGAGCTTCACCGATTAGCAAATTTCTTTTGCCCTGAAGCAAGCGGAAACCGGTACACCTGTCGCCGATATCATCCGAAAGATGGAAATCAGCGAACAGACTTTCTGCCGGTGGAAGAAGAAGTATGCTGGACTACTGCCCAGCGAACTGAAACGGTTGCGGCAGCTCGAAGATGAAAACAAACATTTGAAGCAGATGGTTGCCGAGCTCAGCCTGGACAAGCACATGCTGCACCAGGTGCTGTCAAAAGGATGATCAAACAGTCTTGTGGATGAAGATTCGCGATTACGCTACAGCGCGGGTGAAGTATGGCTATCGAAGAATCCATGTACTTTTGCAACGTGAAGGCTTGAAGATTAACCGAAAGCGTGTCTACCGTCATTACTGTCTAGAAAATCTCAGAAAATTTGTTACATGCTCGACGCTAGAATCCATTCGTGTCGATAATGGACCGGAATTCGTATTGAAGGAACTTGATCTTTGGGCATATCATTGCGGCGTAAAGCTTTCATTTTCTCGTCCAGGCAAACCAACGGACAGTCCGCATATTGAATCGTTCAATGGCAGTTTTCGAGAAGAATGTCTGCAGACACACTGGTTTTTATCCCTGGAAGATGCGAAGATCAAAATCGAGACGCGGCGAAGGGACTACAACGAGTTCCGGCCGGATAGCTCGCTTGGGTACAGGACACCTAAAGAATTCGCGTCTCTGGAATCTGGTTCCAACAGCCTGTCAGGCTGATTTTCTAACTTAAAAAGTGTCCAGAAAATGGAGGACTATCAAGCATTTAAAAAAAATGACAGCATAATGGTCTAAAAACAGGCGTGTAACTTCTTTTTCTTAATATCTAATATTAGCCTTCATCTTGGCACGATGAAAGAAAAATATAACAGTCCTTATTGTGATCAAAAACTGCAAGGCTTGTAGAACATAGCATATTTTCATCACGTTCTTGGATATATTTCACTACTGTATATTTATCTTTCTCGATTAAGTAGGAGTTATTAAAATAATATATGTGCCAGTTTGATGGTATTCTTGTATCAGTGAACAGCTCGAAGTAATTTATAGATTCATGTATTTTCTCTTCAAGTTTTTTTTTAAGGTATTCTACAGGAGGATTTTCTTTTTTATCCATTAATCGTCCTCATCTAAGAATGAATCGTCAGGAAGAATTTCATAATCATTTTTATTGGTAATATTTTCTTTCTTCTCAAGGCGCTGCAAAAACATGGAAAATCTTTCTTGTCGTTCAAAATAATCGAGCATCCAACTTGAAAAATATTCTTTTATTTTTTCTGCCTTGATAGGATCCATAAGAATGTAATCGCCAAGGACATGTGTAGGATCTTCAACATATCGTTCACGATTCTTCATAATATATTCCTGTATATCGAAATCATTGTACATGCATGAATACTCTTTAATAAATTTCCATAAGGCTTTTTCCAACTCTAATTCTATTATCATAGTGCCTCCTATATGAGGGACTAATAAAATATGATCTCACTATGTACTTAAAGAAACTTTTACTAAGTGTAAATAGCAAAATGCTATTTAGAATGATGGACACATTATTAGCTATATTCTAGCACGAATTCTGTAATAGAAAAGCTTATAGTTATTTAGAAAAATCGCTTGCCGAGCATATCGAGCTCGTAATCTTCAAGATATTTTTATAGTCCATTAATTTTAAAACTAGTCAATATTTAAATTTAATAAGAATCTTTGTGTTTGCTTTGAGACGCCCTTCTGAATAGTCACACTAAAAGTTACACTTCAATCAAATATGTTCAAGAAATAAAATATACACGCCAAACCATTTTAAAACTATCCATATTGTAATTATGGACCGGATCCACAGGGACCCGTAACGAAGGGCTGCAGATGGGAGCAAGAAAGGTTGCCAGAAAAGCATGGGAGATGTCCCTTGATGATGGAGTCACAGTCATAGTAGCGGATCCTGCCTGCTGATTGAGGACTGTTCCATACCTTTTGGCAGATCCGAGAAATCCGGAGGGCGTGGATACCGAGGGAGAGGATCATAGTTGCGATTCGACGCGATATGGCGTTATGTCGGAATATGTGTGTAACCCGAAAATTCTAGTGATCAATTAAACTATATACATTTAATAATTGGAGTTATTTGATTTTTTTGCATAATAGCAACATTAATTATTGTTATATTTTTCGGGGGTCATCTTATTCCCCCAGCAGAGTCAGGGAAGAGAATCATGAAGTATACAGCTTGCAGCAGAGCGATAAAGCGTACGTCTGTCTCCTCGAACAACGATTCTAATCCTATGGATCTCGCCCAGCGGACATTCCATGCGGAGCAGCCAAACCAATTTTGGGTGGCAGATTTCACATATGGTGCGACCTGGCGCGGGTTTTTCTTTATGGCGTTCATTATCGACGACTGCTCCCGCATAATCGTAGGCTGGAGAGTTATGAAGACAATGACCACTGCTATGACACTGGATGCGGTCGAATATGCTACTCTTGATTGGGTTTCACGGTTTTATAACAAACGACTGGATGAGTTTAGCTCATATTGCTGGACTCATATAAAACAGGCTCTCCGACAATCCCAGAGAGATTTAGAATGATAGCATACTGCATGTTTAGAAGGTTAGGAATACAAGTAAAATTTATCCCTGTACCAGTTCCCATAGCTTTTCGTAACTGCTTACCATGTCATACTTCACATTCTCGCCGCTGATTGCGCGGAAATGTTCACGAGCGCAATGGGTCTTCGCTTTCTCGATTTCGCGTAACTCCAGCGATGACATATCGCCCTTCGTTTCCGCAACAAAATAGATGTGTTTCACCTTGCCCTCATAAAACGCAACCGCCCAGTCGGGGTTGTACTTACCGACGGGAGTACTGATATAAAAGCCCTTCGGCAGCTTGACATAAACTTCGACTTCCTTACTGTGTGCCTCCAGCTCTGTAGCAAAGTCGCGCTCGTTTGTCGAGTCATAAATGACATAGTCGTATAAATGCCGTTTCGCTTCTATAGCATTTACACCCAAGGCTCCTTTTTTAAGATCAGGTTCCGTGAAGATATTCGTACTGAACACTGAAGACAGTTTGTCATAGGTGATATGCTCTATAATCGCTGTAGCTTTCTGCTCGTTGATAATGTTTGCTGCACGTATGATAAATTCCTCAGGGTTGTCACCAAACTGCTCAAAGACAGCTTTTTCAATGCCCGCTAGTATATTAGCAATAGCTTTTCGAGTCAGCCCAGTTTCGGCAACGATGTTGCCCACGAGGTCATAGTGAACTGAGCTACTCGCTTTCATTTCCGTGTATGAAGATGCTCCTTCTCGTACCATATCGGAGCGGACAAATGCCCCACCCACTTGCAATTGAGCTTTAGACTCGATCGTCTTTGTCTGTTCGCCTTTCTCAACCTTGAAGTAAATCTTGGAAACACGCAGTCTGAAATTGAGCTCTGTAATCGCCTTCCTGATCAGCTCGTCCTCGTCGAAACCGACGGTGTAGTAGCTTCTGCTGTTAATACGGGACCAGAGTTCCTGGAAAGCACGGCTGTTCATCTTATCCTTGTCTAGCGTGACCTCGATCGTGTTTTTACGGGCATTCTCTGGCTTATTGGCGTTCGGGTCGTAGACGGAATCCAGCACGGCGATAATATCGGCGGTTCTGCCTTCCGCTTCCTCAGGTAATTTCAGAGTGCTGTTCTTCTTTTCCTCATAATATTTCTCGGTAAGTTCACCGCGTTTTACATAGCCGTTTGCAATGAGGCTCTCATAGATGGCAAGTGCGGTATCCTCGCCGAACTTCTCGTTAAACAACATCGCTTCAACTTTTCGAGGTCTGTCAGCGACTGCCTCGGCTATCTCGCTTTGCAAGCCTTTGGCGAAACTGTCATAGCTTTCATTGGCGATAACGGTTAACACATTGACATTGTGTATCTCGTCGTGAGAGAGGACATGCTCGTCCATACGTTCGCCGTTCTGATTAACGGCAAGGCGCAGACCGCGACCGACTTCCTGACGCTTGCGCACATCGCTGCCGCTTTGCTTCAGGGTGCATATTTGAAACACATTCGGATTATCCCAACCCTCGCGCAGGGCGGAGTGGCTGAATATGAACCGTACAGGCTCGCGGCGGTCAAGCAGACGCTCCTTGTCTTTCATAATAAGATCGTAAGCATCGGCATCATCGGATGTGCGCTCCTTCCTGTCGTCAAGCTTGCTGTCAACCATACGGCCGCTTTTCTTGTCTATGGAAAAGTATCCGTCGTGTGTACTGTCGGCGGATATGCTGTTGAGGTATTTCAAATACTCCTCCGAATCCTCAAACTGAAGCTGCATATTGCCGATGATGGACTTGTACTCTTCCTCAAAAATTTGTGCATACACGCCCCCCATGGCATTGCCGTGCGCGTCATACTGTTTGTACTTTGCCACCTCGTCGATAAAGAACAAGGACAGGACCTTTATGCCTTTAGCGAAAAGCTGACGTTCCCGCTCGATGTGGGAGAGAATAGTTTCCCTTATTTGAATGCGGCGCAGCTGTTCCTCGCTGACTGAGCCGATAACGTCGCCCGCGAAAAGCTTCTTGCCGTTCGTGAATTCTACAGACGAATCACGACCGTCAATCCGGAGAACCGTATAGCCATTCTTATACTCAGCAAGTTCGCCGGAGTTGTCGTATAAACTGTAACCCTCGCTAACTACGCGGGAGGCTTTGCGGATTCCCGTGCTGCCCTTTATGTCAAACTCAATAGTCGCCGTAGGGTTGCCCTTGGAGAGGTTGATGCTCTGTATGTAGACATACCCTTCCGTGGCGGTGCTCCCCGAAACCGATATACCTTTGACGGCAATCTTCTTAACAAGCTTTTTGTTGTAGGCTTCAAGCGCGTCAAGGCGGTAAATCATGTTATATACGCTGTCCGCACGGTGGGTTGCCGAGTAGCGGAGCGTAAACAACGGATTGAACTCCTTCAGCCGCTCTTTGGTAGCCGCGCCCTCCACCGATTGCGGCTCATCGATAATGAGTATCGGATTTGTCTTCGCTAAGATATCGATGGGGCGGCGCGAACGGAACTCATCCAGCTCCATATAAATGCGTCTTGCGTCCTTGCCTCTGGCATTGAACGCCTGGCTGTTGATGATCATCGCATTTATCGCGCTGTCGGAGGCAAAACGGTCAATCTCGGTAAGCTGTGCGGAATTATAGATGAAGTAACGGATTTTCTTTCCATACTCCTCGGCAAAATGCTCCTCCGTCATTTGAAAAGACTTATACACGCCCTCGCGGATGGCGACGCTCGGCACGACAATGATGAATTTGCTCCACCCATAACGCTTGTTGAGTTCATACACTGTCTTGATGTAGGTGTAGGTCTTCCCGACGCCGGTTTCCATTTCAATGGTGAGGTTATACCGCCCTTCCAGTTTTTCGGAGGGCTTTATTTGCCCCGCACGCTGAATGGCTCTTATGTGCTCCAGAATCTTGTCGTCGCCGATAGCCACAGGCGCGTTATTAAAGCCAGTCCAGCGGGTGGCGTTGTCGAGTTCCATCTGACCCAAGCCGGGATCGATCATATAAGTCGGCGCGTGGAAGGGCTGGCCTGCAAACACATCGCATACGGCATTGGCCGCATCAGACTGGAACTTTTGGTGCCGGAATTTCAGCTTCATCGTCGCACCCCTTTATATAACTTTGACCGTGGTATTCGGCGAAAGAAGTTTGAAAATTTCAAACACGTTTATTTTCTCCGGGGAACTGGTAAAGCTGCTGTCCCGGAACACGGCGCGGAGGGGCTGGCGGCTTGCAATTTCGCGGATTGCCTTTTCGCTTATATGCTCTTCAAAGCAGGCGATCAGGTCACCGCCGTTGTAGGTATGGACGGTGAAACCGTCAATCTTCTCGTGGGTGTGGGGCATGGACAGCGGCAGACCCCAGTCGAGCAGACAACCGAACAGCAGGTCCATATCGTTTCGGTCGGGCTTGATGTTGCTCTCCATCATGGAAAGCATTTCCTGCGTGTAGTCGCCCGCCGCATAGTAGACGTCGTTCATGTTCGAGTCGTCGAGTTTAAGGACGCGAAAGCCGATGTCCAGATTTTCAATGCCGGGCTTGTCCTTGTTTTCCGCTTTGATTTTATCCCCGGCGCGGCGGATGCGCTCCTTACCGATTTCGCAGATGTTTTTATAGCCGGCCTTGGCGGCTTCCGTGCCTTCAGCGCACACCTCAGGCAACTGCACCATGATAAATTTTCGCTTGCCGCCGTCCTCGGCGTTGAGTTGCATTACTGCGTGAGCTGTGGTGGCAGAGCCGGAGAAGAAGTCGAGGACGATATCACCACTTTCGACAAACCCTAAAGTGATAAGTTTCCTTAATAACGTAGTTGGTTTCGGTGTATCAAAAGGAGCATTTTTAAACAAAGATTGCAGTTCTTTTGTTGCAGCTGTTGCTGTCCCGACCTTATCACCAGAAAACCAACTATTATCAATTGAGCCAAAGTCCTTCTTTTCTTCATAGAAGGATTTCATTTGCGGACGACCTGTGCCGTTTTTGCCAAAAATAATCCGCCCATCAGCTAAGGCACTGGAGAATTTCTCTGGAGAAATTCTCCAGTGCCTCCCGCTTGGCGGGAGGTGCTGCTCTCCCGTGTTGGGGTTAGTTATTGGGTATGTAAGGTTTGGCCGGACATTTGGTGCATCAAAAGGATCAGCCTTCCAAAGACCGCGCGGATCATTGTCTGGATTATCAAATTTATCTTTATCTAGTGGTAATGGTCTGAAAACAAATGAATCCTTGTTATACCAAGTGTTAGCATTGCTTTCTTTTAAGCGCCTGTTTTCAAATCGGCGTTTTTTTGCGTATACAATTAAGTATTCGTGATTGATACTTAAATCAGTGTCATTCTGCATTGATAAGCGCGACTGCCAAGGAATACAAGCGGCAAAATTGGATTCGCCAAAAACCTCATCACATAATTTCTTTAACTGTCCTTGTTCACCATCATCAATACTAATAAATATAACTCCATCATCGCGCAATAGATTCCTCGCCA
>CAZSRX010000055.1:0-8930 GCA_964609675.1 uncultured Bacteroidota bacterium
CGGATTCCGATACTTATACCGCCGGTCTGTGAAAATCAGGCCGGCGGTTTTTTTTTATTTTTTGGTTTTATAAAACTTTACAATTAACGAAAGAATGATTATAATCAGCCAATAAGTAAATAAAAAAATTTCATTCAACCTTGACGAGCTGTCTATGAATGTCCTTCAATCTTCCGTTCATTTTATATTAAACCGAAAAAAAATATTTTTGTTATTATGGACAATGATATATGCCGTATGCATCCTGATAAGCGGAGTAGTTACCATCCGCGCCCAGGAGGAACGGCCTCTTAAATATTACAAAATTAAAATTATTAATCCGGATAAAACAAAAATGGATTTTCTTGCCCGTGCGGGTATGGCGCTGGATGAGTGGCGGCCGGATGGACCGGATGTCATTGCGCATGTGAACGAAAAAGAACTCGCGGTCTTTCGTTCAGCCGGAATTTCTTTTAGGATTTTAATTGATGATCTGTCGCGCTATTACGAAGAGCGGAATCAGATGACCCGAAAAGAAATCAATGAACTGCAGGATGTTATGCGTAAAAAATACGGCGTGGAGGGTTTCAAGTTCGGGAGTATGGGAGGATACCTAACCTACGATCAGATCCGGTATGAAATCGACACCATGATCATGCGATATCCGAATTTGATTAAGCAGGACAATTTTTACGGATATACGCTGGACGGCAATTACATACTCGCCTATAAAATTTCTAAGAATCCTAATATCCATGACACCAATAAAACCGAAGTGATGTATAACGGGTTGATACACGCGCGCGAACCGATGTCTATGATGAGCCTGATTTATTTCATGTATTATTTACTGGAAAATTACGGACGCGATCCGGACGTTACTTATCTTCTGGAACACCGCGTATTGTGGTTTATACCCTGTATCAATCCGGATGGATACCGCTACAATCAGACGACCAATCCCAACGGCGGCGGTATGTGGCGTAAAAACCGTTGGCGCGGTTCTAATAATACCGTATATGGAGTGGATCTGAACAGGAACTTCGGTTATATGTGGGGCTATGATAATATCGGTTCATCCCCGGATTCCAGCGATGAGACATTTCGCGGCCGCTCGGCGTTTTCTGAACGAGAATCCAGGTTTATCCGGGATTTCTGTAATTTGCATAGAATCAAAACGCAGGTGGATGGACACACGTACGGACATTATTTCATGTATCCCTGGGCCTATATCAATGCCATGACACCGGATTCAATCATGTACACGCGGATGGCAATGGACATTGTGCAAAACACAGCCTATGTGTACGGTTATTCAGGCCAGTTACTGGGATATAATTCCAACGGGTCTGCCCGCGACTGGGAGTACGGCGAACAGGGCACTAAACCAACAATATTTGCTTATACCAATGAAATCGGCAACAATTCGGATGATTTCTGGGCTCCGGTTTCCAGGATATATCCCCTTTGTCAGGAACTGGTGAATCCGTATTTATATGTCGCCTGGGCCGGCGGAAAATGGGCGCTTTTGGAAAATTATACCTTCGATAAAATCCAGTACGTTCCGGGCGATTCCGGTACGCTGAAAATCATGCTTCGCAGTAAAGGGGTTGATGTCAATTTTTCGTATGCACACCGTCTGACGTGCGCGGAGGAAGGAGTATTTCTGCCGGATACAAATGGAATCAGCAGTTTTACCGTGTGGGGCGAACGCGACACGCTGATATATAAATTTTATATTGCCGATACGGCCTATGTCAGTGGCGGTTTCCGTCTCAATCTGGAAGTAAAATGCGGCCAAGTAGATTTATTGAAACGGACCTTTACCGTTGCCATGGGAACACCGGAAACGGTATTCAGCGATGACGCCGAAAACGGTACCGGTAACTGGAGCACGGCCGGTTCCACCGGCGGAGCCTGGAATACCGCTACCAGTACCTATCATTCATCTTCCCATTCTTTTGCCGATAGCCCTTCAGGAAATTATGCCCGCTTGAGCGATCTCCGTTTGAGTATGGTTAATTCTCTTGATTTTACCAATTATCCGGTGGTGCAATTGCGTTTCTGGCAGCGGTACGCTACGCAGTCTTACCATGATTTCTGCGATGTAGACGTTTCCACCAACGGCGGCACGCAATGGTTAACCGCCGATCATGTTGCGGGCATCAACCCCACCTGGCATGAAAAAACGGTGGATATTTCCCGCTGGGCGGGCGGCAAAAATAATGTCAAAATCCGCTTCCGGCTCACGAGCAACGATACCATACAACAGGACGGATGGTACATCGATGATATTGCCATTCAGGGATACCGTAGCCCGGCGACGGTCGGTATCCATGACGATGCGCAACCGGGACATGGATTTTCACTGGAACAGAACTATCCCAATCCGTTCAATCCTGCAACCACCATCCGGTTTGTGATGAAAGAATCCGGATATGTAAAATTGCGAATATACAATATGCTGGGGCAGGAGGTCTGTCAACTGATAGACGGCTACCAGAGTCGGGGGGAACGGGCCATTTTCTGGAACGGGACTAATCGTCATGGATCGTCCGTTTCCGCCGGAGTATATATCTGCAAGCTAGAAGCGGTGACAGCCAGCGGTAAATTTTCCCAGGCGCGGAAAATGATACTCCTAAAATAGAAAAAATATATAACCCATCGGTTCGATTGGAAATATTTTTAGTAACCATAACCGCTGGTCTGAGAAAGGCCGGCGGTTTTTTTATTTTTCAAATTCAGACGCATGTGTATTACGATCAATACCTGTATCTACTACGCGACCGGCTTGTGACCGGAGCCCCGCACCCTGAGTAGTCTGCAAGACGTATCGAAGGGAGCGGATGAAAAACCACATTTTGGTTGCGCTTGATCATAACCGGCCGGTTCGGTACATTCCGGCGCAGGAATGTGTGCCGGATTATCGCATAAGTATCATCTTGCGGCTGGCGGCGAGGCGATGGTTGATTTTTAATTGAGCGATATAGACGCCGCTGGCCACGGCATTGTGATTTTGATTCGTACCGTCCCACAGCCAGCGGTGTTCGCCGGACGCGAGATTTCCTGTAAACAAGGTTTTTACCGGCTGGCCGAGCACGTTAAAAACGGTTAATTCCGCGTAGACCGGTTTGTCAACAGAGCAGCGTAGGGTTGTCGAAGGATTAAAAGGATTCGGGTAGTTGGGATAGAGAAAGAAATTTTTTACCGTCGGCGCTCCGTCATCCACGGAAAGCGGCGTGTTATCATAATGAAGAATCGCGCCGTACGCGCCGACGAACCAGCCGCGATCGTTGCCGGCAAACGACACGCCATACCACGTCCAGCGGGTAATGGTATCGTTCAACTCCGTCCACAATTCCAGGGCGGGATTGCCCTTATAAATTTTACCCCAACCGCATGCCCAGGCATGGTTTGAATCCAGAAAAGAAAGCCCGATCAACGGCGATGGCACCGTATCCGAAATGCTCTGTAAATTCCATGTTTTCCCACCGTCAGAGGTTTGGTAGGCCAGTGAGCCGAAATAATCATGATCGCCGCCGACGGTAATGCCAAAATCCGGATTCAGAAAAGCGACCTCGAACATGGTTTCCTGTACAATAGGCTGGACCGCGGTCCAGGTTAATCCTCCGTTAACCGTTTGATTTACAAAACCCAGCCAGTCGAACCGGCCGCCGCATGAAAATCCCTGCAGAGAATCAAGAAAAAAAATAGAATTAATTGGAAAACCGATGCTTCGTAGAGTATCCCATTGATCCCCGCCGTTGGTTGTACGGAGATACACGGGAGACGGTGTAATCGTTACGCCCCAGCCCAGCCGGTCGTTCAGGAAATACAGATCGCTGATGTCAAGCGACGTATTGGAATTTTGCTGAATCCAGCTTGTACCGCCGTCCGTGGTTTTAAATATGAATCCCTGGTTGCCTCCAATCCAGCCGGTATCCGGATTTAGAAATACAATCGAACTGATGGGCTGCGTTGTAGGCGAAATCACCCGGAGCCATTGCTGTCCGCCATTGGTGGTTTTTATAATTACCCCGGAATCTCCAGCCGCGTAGCCGTATGCATAATTAAGGAAATGCGCGGTGAACAAATGAGCGGTTATACCGCTGTTCTGTCTGGTCCATCTTTCCGCCGCGGTAGCCGGTGCGCTTAATCCATTAATGAAGCACAGAATGGAAACCAGCAAGGCCAATGGCCATTTTTTCCTAATAAAATTATCCATAAAAATAAATTATAAAAATATTTGTCTTTGTAAATAAATTTTTTAAATTGATTTAAAGTACATTTCAGTATATTGTTCTTCAATATACAAAGGTAATTTCTAAACAACTAATTAATCACTAATATTCCACAAGGAGGTCGTTATGACTGTCAGAAAATGTGTGTGGTTCGTATTGCTGTTTTCGGCGATGAGTTACTGGTTAACCGCGCAGGAAAAGGCAGTTACCGTAACATTCGACGTGGATGATCTGGATAACCAGGTCGCGTCCCTTGTTACGGCGAACAAGCTGAATTTCAATATTGAAATCAATTCAATATTGGAAAATGTGAATGTGACCAATACGGTATCCGCCCAGAATGAGGCGGCTATGGCGGTGAATCCCGCCGATGGGCAGCACATCGTGATCGCGATGAACGATTACGCTGTCGGTACGAACGGCCTGTCCGGCCAGTCTGTGGCGTATTCACGCGACGGCGGGGCCACCTGGACGATGCGCGCTGTTCCCGTGGTGTCCAGTGACCTGCAGGCGCTGGATCCGGCCGTGGTATTTTCAAATGACGGCAAGGTCTACATGGCCTATGCGGTGGTTCGCACGGTGAACAAGTTCACGGTGGGTTCGGGCATTTATCTGGTTCGTTCGGATGACGGCGGTTCCACGTGGTCCGCACCGGTAGCGGTTGTGGACGGCCTGAATGACGCGCTGGCGGTTCATACCCGTCCGTGCCTGGCCGTGAATCCCGCGAATAACGAATTGGCCGTGGCCTGGGTCAAGAACGAAGGTTCCCAGAGCCGCGCCACCGCTTATGTCAAGCGGACGGCCGATGGCGCCGCTTTTTCCGAAGCGATAGCCGTTAATGATCAGACGGCAAGGGCCCGCAATATTTCCATGGCCTATAACCTGTCCGGAGAATTATTCGCGGCCTGGTATAATTTTAACGCGGCAACGGCCAATGTAACCAAAATCAGCGGCACGTCGGTGCAGTTGTTAAGCCATTTCGCCGTCAATCCGATCGGTACGGCCGACGGAACCAGCCGCATCATCAAGAACACGCTGAAAGTAAACAATTACCCGGTACTGGCGATTGATCAAAGCGTTTCCAAAACCAGCGGCGCTATCTACATGGTTTGGGCCAGCCAGGAGAACGGTTCACCGGATATTTTTATAACATCCTCTAAGGATAACGGAACGACCTGGTCCGCGCCGGCTGCGATTCATCAAAACCGCCGCAACGACCAGTTCTTCCCGTCCGTCAGTGTGGACCGTACCACCGGCGCAGTGAACGTAATTTACTACGACAGCCGCAACGACGCGAACAACCAGCTGATCGACGTGTACTTATCGCAATCCATTGACGGCGGCCGCTCCTTCGTGGATGCCCGTCTATCCAACACCTCCTTTGATCCCGCGGTCGGGCCATTTTCCGGAAAAGCGATAGGCGATTATAACGCCGTATCATCCGGTAACGGGTCCGTATATGCGGCCTGGGCCGATACCCGCAAGGGCAACGATCAGGACATATTTTTCTGCAAATACCAGGGTTCCGGAAACGGCGTCAATACGGCCAAAGGTTTTGTGCTGAACCAGAATTATCCGAACCCGTTTAATCCGGTTACCGAGATTTCCTATGAATTAAACCAGGACGTTCATGTTACCCTGAGCGTGTATAATTCACTGGGACAACTCGTCAAGACTTTAGTGAATGAACGTCAGGCGACGGGCGTGCATACGCTGAATTTCAACGCGAAAGAACTGGCCAGTGGCGTTTATTTTTACCGCCTGCAGGCCGGCGATGCCGTGAGCGTCAAGAAAATGATGCTGATTAAATAACAGGAATCCAAACCCAACCTGACTTTATTTAAGTAAGGAGAACTACATGAATTTTAAACTATTCTGGACCTGGCTGATTGCGGTTTGTTTTGTAACCGGGTGGTTCATGACAGCGCAAGCCCAGGATAAGGCCTGGAGCCGGAAGGCGACCAAGACCGGTGTGGATCTTGCCAATAAGGCCGTTGTTCAGCAAGGCAATGGCGGTTATTACGGAAGCGTAATCTACCGTAAAAACGCCGCGCCGATTGATGCGCCGGATATTCCGGTGACCAACTCATCCGGAACCACACAGTCGGAGAATTCGGTTTTTATTAATCCGACCAATCCGAATATCATTCTCAATTCCAACAATTCAACCGACTACCCGCTGACTTCGATTTACGGCACCGGCTATTTTCTGTCCAGTGACGGCGGACAAACCTGGAATGGAAGCATTCAGGGCGCCGGGGGAAGCAACTACGGCGATCCGGCCACGGCCATCAGCCGCGACGGTCGGTATTATATTGGTTACATTCACAGCAACAGCGGCCAGGGTGTTTCGTATTCGACCAACGGCACGACCTGGACTTCCGTCGTTGTAGCGACGGTTCCGGATCCGGCCAATGACATGCTCGACAAGAACCACCTCTGGATCGACAACAGTCCCACCAGCCCCTATCAGGGTTACCTGTACAGTGCCTGGACGCGGTTTGTCGGCAGCAGCGGTTATGATATTTATGTCAGCCGTTCCACCGATGGTGGTTTAAGCTGGCTGACGCCGATTAATGTGAGTTCGGGCGTAGCGGCCGGGAGTCACTGTCAGGGCGTGAATCTGCAGACCGGTCCCAATGGCGAAGTCTATGCGGCGTATATTCTTTATGACAGCTGGCCGCAGGATGAGCCCCGGCTGGCATTCTCCAAATCCACCGACGGCGGCGCGACCTGGACGAGCGGCGCGCGCATTGGACCCAATATCAAAGGTATCCGCAGTTCCGGGCTTTTGGGCGGCAAAGACATGCGGGTAAACAGTTTTCCGACGATGGCTGTGAACCAGCAGAATGGGCATATTTACATTGCATGGACGAATATCGGCGTGCCCGGCGTGAATACAGGCACGGAACGCGATAATTACATGATTAAATCGACCGACGGCGGCAATACCTGGTCCACGCCGGTTCGCATCAACCAGGATCCGCTGAACAACGGCAAAGACCAGTGGTTCCCGTGGATTACCTGCGATCCGGTCACCGGCACGCTGGGCGTCGCGTTCTATGATTCACGAGATTTCACGAATAACGATTCGGCGCATACGTATGTGGCCATTTCGAATGATGGCGGTGCGACGTGGGAAGATTTCCGTGTCAGCGATGCGGCATGGAACGGCGACGGCAGCGGCACCGGATTCAGCGGCAACTACGCCGGCGATTATATCGGCCTTGCCATGAATAACGGTAAAGTCATTCCGTGCTGGACGGACCGACGTCTGGCCGGCCGGCTGATGACCTGGGTGTCGCCGTTTGTACTAGCCGATCCGACTGATCCGCGGCCGGTGACGAACGCCGTTGCGTACAGCGATTACCTGACGCCAACTTCCATGCGTATTACCTGGACCGATCCTACCCAATTGGTCAACGGCGATCCGATTGACGGTTTCGTTGTGGATATTTACCGCGCGGATGTATTACGCGCATCCGTAGCGGGCGGACTGCAGGAATATATCGAAACCGGCCTGACGGACGGTACCCAGTGGTCATATAAATTAAAGGTTCGCCGAACCGTGAATGACAGCACCAGCTCGGCTGTAGAGACCGCTCCCTGGTACGTGGGCGGCCATCCGGTTCCGAGCGCGCCAACGAATTTTGCAGCGCAAGGTTATTCTAACCGCGCGGAATTGTCTTGGACCAATCCGACGACGCAATTAGACGGTACGCCGCTGGATGATTTCGATTCCATCCGGATTTACCGCAACGGCGAATATTACGCCAATGTGGCGGCGGGCGTGAGCGCGTACACGGATTTTGGCGTTACCGGAGATTATTATACGTATAAGATTCAGGCGATCGACAACGAAACGCCGGTGAACGCGAGCGCGTTTACCAGTGAGATTCAGGTTTACGCGGGTCCTCAGCCGGATATCGCGGTGAGTCCGGATCCGTTAACGTTTAACGTGGTGTCGGGCGAGACGGCGCAGGACAGTTTTTACATTTACAATACCGGCGACGCGACGCTGAACATTACGAACATCGACGCGGAGGACATTACCGGGACGCTGAAAGCCGCCTCGGTGGAAGGCACCGAAGGTTCCGGAGGGCCGGACGCGTACGGGTACCGCTGGAAAGACAGCGACGCGCCGGGCGGGCCGGTGTACAGTTGGTATGATATTTCGACGATTGGAACCGCCATTACCTCGTGGACGGGCTCAGCCGATGACGGGTACGCGCAGGTGACGCTGCCGTTTACGTTTAATTTTTACGGCAATCCCTACACGTCCATATACGTGGGTACTAACGGTATATTAAGTTTTGGAGCCGGTACCAGCAGTCTGTCGAATGTCACCATTCCGACCGCCGCGACGCCGAATAATTTTCTGGCGCCGATGTGGGATGATCTGAACGCGACGGGTTCGGTGAAGTATTATCACGACGCCGCGAACAGCCGGTTTGTCATACAGTATGACGTGGTACGGTATGGCACGACCAGCCAGTACCTGTTCCAGGTGTTATTGTACCAGAGCGGCAAGATAGTATTTCAGTACAATAATATGGCGGGCACACGGCTGAACGAGTCGACGATCGGCATTGAGAACGCAGCCGGCACGGACGGGTTGCTGTGCGCTTTCAATGCGAATTACGTTCACAACAACCTGGCGATTGTATTCCAGAAGAGCGTGGATTGGCTGACGCTGAGCCCGACGACGGG
>CAZSRX010000056.1:0-8865 GCA_964609675.1 uncultured Bacteroidota bacterium
TTCCGGAGTTCTCCAATTCAACTTCAAACCCTAAAAAAATTTCGGGGAGTGCCAAGAAAAGAAGTAAATTAAGTTGATTATTAACCAATAATTAATTATAATTGAGTTTTATTTTTAATAAACATAAGCTCTATGCTAACGTATTTTATCATTATACTTCTGGCCTATCTGATCGGTTCGATTTCACCGAGTATAATCATTTCACAACTCGTGAAAGGCGTGGATATCCGTACCTACGGAAGCGGCAACGCCGGCATGACGAATGCCATGCGACTGCTGGGAACAAAATGGGGCATCATAGTCGCTTTGATTGATGTGGCCAAAGGATTCTGCGCATCCTGGGTAATACCGCATATGCTTTTGGATAATTCCCAACTGTTGATTATGGATGAAATCCTGATCCGGCTCAGCGCCGGCTTTTCCGCCGTAGTCGGCCATATATGGACGGTTTTTTTCCGTTTCAAAGGCGGCAAGGGCGTTCTGACGATGGCAGGAGCGGGACTGGGCGTGGCCCCTGCGCCGGTGGGCATCTGTTTTGGTATATTTCTTATCGTGCTTTTCACTACCCGATACGTATCATTGAGTTCCATTCTGGCAATCGTTACCTTTCCTTTCATGGTCTATATACTCGAATGGCTCACCGCGGAACCGGCATCGCTTTATCTGAAACTGTTCAGTTTCACGCTGGGCGTTCTGATTATTTATACACACCGGGCCAACATCGTGCGTTTATGGAAAGGCGAAGAACGCAAGGTCAATTTTAAAAAGCAGCCCGCATCGGTGAGTTCGCCCGACGTATGACCGCCGTTACCCTGACCACGAATCTTATGGGGCATTTCCTGAAAACGCGATACCTGATTTATCCGGCAGGTTTTATAATCCTGATCTCCGGATTATATATTTTTTTCTCCACCGTTCACAAAGCGTTTACCGGATCCTGGGAAGCTGCCGCGCTGCTCGTATCGTTTACGGCCCTGATCATTCTGGTTGTTTGGCTTATCCGGTCCTTCTGGCGTGTAATACTTGACGACAGCGATATGATTGATGTCTTCAGGACGATGGCCGCCACTAAACGCTCCAAAGTGGAACCGGTGTTCCGCCGGGTCGATTTTGCGGAGGGCACGCTTAAGGAACACGGCTACCGGTTTTGTTTTAAGGAAAACACGTTATCCTCCGAGATAGGCCTTGTTCATATCGAACCCGAAAACGCCCCATACTCCGGCGATTCTGAAAACACTTTACATCTTCTCGTTAAAAACACAACGACTCATCCTTTCAACGCTCTGCTTTTCAATCCGCATAGGGAATATAAGGACAGCCTGCCCATCCGGCTTTATGCGTTTCCAATCTGCCAGTTGACGAACCGCATTCTGCATCCGACCGCTACCGTCATTACCGAACAACCGGATTTCTGGCACCAAAACATTCTAAACAACGCATTCATACGGCAGGACTTAAACCTCCTGTTCATGAATTATCGTATGCATTTCATTCTGATGGACGGCAACTGTAATCTCGCCGTGAAACCGGCATCGATGGAGTCATTAACCTATGATGCTGAATCCTATTATGTTCTGCGGCGGCTCAGCAAACTTATTACAGATCAATATAAATCATCAATCCATGAAAGGAGCATTTCCTGATGACAGAAGTAAACACCAATTCCGGCGCAACGTCAACCAAATGGCTCATCAGTCTTTCCGTTATAAGCGGACTCTTACTGATCGCTGTTGTTTTCTTATTTATCCGCACCAATGATGTGGCCTCGCGCCCGGCCCTGAAACTGGGCTATGTACGCTCGGAAACCCTGCTGACGCAGTATAAACCGGCCATTGCCGTCCAGCAAAAAATTCAGCAGGAAACCGCCGGTGCGCAGAAGGACCTAGAAAAACGCTACAAGGATCTGCAGGCCATGGATGCCGACATTAAGAAAAAATCCGAAGTGCTGACGATGCAGGCGCTGGCCCCGCAAATCGAAAAACTCCAGCGCAAGCAGAACGAGTTCCTGCAACTCCAGCAATCCATCCAGCAGACGGTTTCCCAGAAGCAGGCCGAACTGCTGGAACCCATTTTCAAGGACATCAGCGACTTCATCAACAAGTACGGCCGCGACAACGGATACAGCCTAATCATGGGCACTCCGGTGGAAGGCATTATTGTGTACGGCGATCCCGCCCAGGATCTTACCGAGGTCATCCTGAGCGAATTGAACGCCCGCGTGCCGCCCACGTTGCCGGTCCCCTACAATCCGGCGATCAGCGATACGACTAATAAAAAGTAACCGTTCGATAACCGTTTAAACCTGTTTTTGTTCACTGAAACGAAAACAGGTTTTTTTTTAATCTTATGAAACCGCTGGCATTCGTCGCCTATTATACGCCGTTTAACCGTCACAGTCTTAACGCTATATGCGCCGCGCTGGAAGCGCATGTAACGGAGCCGAATTTTGAGCAACATACGGTAAATTCCTTGGACGCGCTTATGGAAAAAGCGGCGTCATTATTACGTCTGAACCGGCGCATCCTTATCGGCTGGTCGTTTCATACGGCCGATGCGTCCGCGCGCTGTAAAGAACTGAACCGCTTTCGTCTAACGCATGCGGCACCGGATGTCCTTCATGTCGCCGGTGGCGTTCACGCGACTGCTTTGCCGGAATCGGTTTTACGGGCCGGCTTTGATTATGCCGTCTGCGGGGAAGGCGAGGCAACTATTATTGAAATCGTTCTATATCTTCTGCGCGAAAAGCCATTGACCGGCATCAACGGTCTGGCTTTTCTCGACGGACAGCGTGTAGTCATCAACCCCCGCCCGAAAATGCTGGAAATGGATTTATATCCTTCATTTCCTCTTGGTCTGGATAAACCCGGACCGATCGAAATCACCCGCGGATGTCTGTACGCATGTTATTATTGCCAGACTGCGTATAGCTACGGAAAACTATTCCGCCATCGTTCATTAAATTCTGTTTTGGAAAACGTGGAACGTATGCTGCGAATCGGCGGACACTACATCCGTTTTATCACGCCGTCCGCGTTATCCTACGGCGCCGAAGATACGACGATTAATCCGGATGCGGTGGAACTGCTTCTGCGGTCCGTGCGTTCCGTGATTGGTCCGCGGCGGGAACTGTATTTCGGCACGTTTCCTTCCGAAATTCGACCGGAGCATATTACCCGTGAAAGCTTAAGCCTGTTAAAAAAATACGTAAACAACGATAATATCATCATCGGGGCGCAAAGCGGTTCCGACCGGATTCTGCGCCTTTGCAACCGCGGTCATACCGTGCAGGATGTCCTGCGTGCCGTGCGTCTGGCCCATGAATCCGGATTTCGTGTTAACGTTGATTTTATTTTCGGCCTGCCGGGCGAAACCTATGAGGACGCGCTGGCTACCGTCGATTGCATCAGCCGACTCGCTGACGCCGGCGCCCGTATCCACGGCCATTTATTTACGCCGTTGCCGGGTACGCCGTTTCACGATAAACCGGCCGGGCATCTGTGGCCGGATATCAAACGGCATCTTGACCATCTGGCATCGCGCGCCGCATTATATGGACAATGGTACGGATGCCCTTGTTAATAACAAACTACTGCTTAGCGCCGTATAAATCCTCCCACCACGCCGGCTGATTTTTAAGATACTTATCAAACCAGGCCATAATCGTCTTGCTCCACTGAATGCGTTTGGAATAGGTCAATATCAAATGATCCTGATCCTCGACCTGAATAAAGCTCACGTCTTTGTTCAGCAGTTTTAACGCCGCAAACAGCTGAATACTCTCTCCGATCGGCACATTCGTATCCGACGCACCGTGCAGGAGCAGCAGAGGTTTTTTGATTTTATCAGCATTGAAGAGCGGGCTCTGGTTGACATAAATGTCCTTACGGTTCCACGGAAAGCTGTTGGCCGTAGCCACGGCGCTATAGGCGTAGCCCCAGTAGCCTTCGCCCCAATAACTGGCGATCGAACTGATGCCCGCGTGGGAGACCGCGGCGGCGAACATGTCCGTTCGCGTCTGCAGGAGCATCGTCATGAATCCGCCGTACGACGCACCGATACAGCCGACCCGCCCCGGATCCACGAATGGATGGGCTTTCAGAAACTGCTTCACCCCGTCGATAATCTCGTCGGCCACCGTAGCGCCCCAGTTGTTAACGTGCAACGCGGAAAAAGCCTGTCCGTAGCCGGTCGATCCGGACGGCTGCAGCGTGTAAACCACGTAACCGTTTGCCGCCCAGAATTCCTTAGGATAACGCCCGCCGAAATCCCGGCTGACCGGACTGGTGCCCCCGTAATAATACACAATGCACGGATACTTTTTCGTGGAATCGAAATCAGGCGGATAATGGATGTAACCGTCTATCTCCGTTTTATCTTTATTCTTAAACGTCCATCGCTCGGACTTGCCGAATCGTACATCGCTATAATCGTCCACGGCCGGATCATACAGCATCCGCAGCGCCTGCCCCTGTTCGTCCGTGGCATACACTTTAAACGGATTCGATATTCCCGATCCGTAGCAAACCAGAACATCGTTATCGGCGGCCAGGTCAAACAGGGTGACGGATTCCGCGCCGCCCTCCAGCTTCGTAAACGACTTTTGGTTTATATCATAACGGTACATCCGGTTGTACGACTGGTCTTCCGCGAGAAAATAGATAGACGGCTTATTCCGGCTGAAGGCCGCGCTTTTAACAGCCGGATTGAAATCGCGGGTTATCGGCGTGACCTTTTTTAATTCCCAATCATACAGGTATGCCTGTTCGTCGTATTCGTTGGGAATCATTTTTTTCGGGACATTCACGCCGATATCGCCGAACAGGGATGGCCCGCCGATCAGAAGCAGGCGCTTGCCGTCCGGCGACCAGTATAGGGCGTTCAGCCACTTTAACCTCCACAGCGAATCGGTCCGGCCGCTCTGCAGATCCATCATATACACCACGGATTCGCTGTACGGACGCTCCTGATAATTTTCTACGGACACCGTAAAAATAATTTTACCGCCGTCCGGGCTGATTGCCTGAAGACTGGTGCCGTTTTGGCCGGCCGTCAGCCGCCGGGTCACGCCGTCCGGCAGGGTCAGCTGGTATAAATATTCGCGGTCCCGCCACCACGGCCACCGGTCGCTCAGACTTTCAATTTTTTTCATGACGCTCTTGCCGGCGTCATATTTTTCCTTGAGCGCATATAGGATATAACTTCCATCCGGCGACCAGGTGTAATCGCTAAAATCCTTCATGTTCTCAAGAAGCGGCCGGACGTCTCCGGTGGCCAAATCATACAACCACAGCGTGGTTTCCGCGCCGGAATAGGTCGTAAAAGTGAATCGGGCTTCTTTCGGATGCCACGCGAAAGCATACATCTTTTGTCCGCCGCGGAAGGAACGGTATAAACTGCCGTCATCGGTTTTTCGTATCTCGATCCATGACTCGCTTTGGTCCGACGGCGGCAGGCTCTGCGTCATGGTCAACGCCGCCAGCTTCCCGTCCGGCGATACGGAAAGCCGCGTCACACGCGGTACATCCAGCACCAGCGATAAGTCCATCGTTTTAGCCGGGTTCAGACTGTACTTCAGAAAACCCGCATCGGCGCTGTCGGTAAAAATAATTTTCGCCCCGAAATCCCATGGTTGCTTATTATCCGGGTCTTTCAGTAGTTTTACGGCCACCTGGTGCGTGCCGGTTTCAAGTTTGATTTCCTGCGATGAGGTTCCGCGTTTTACCGCGCCGCTGTCTCCGGCGGGTTTATTGGAGGCATTCTTGACGCCAACGGATTTGCCGTCCAGGTAAACCTGAAATAAATGGTAACTTTCCCCTTCGATTTTAATTTTCATCCAGCGGTTCGCCTCAATATATCCGGCCAGGTACATCCATTCCGGCCCTTTGGTTTTCGGACTTATAGCGACGAGGGCGCCGGTGTCCGGTTTGAATGTTTCCCAGACCAGCGGCTGATGCTGACTCCAGTACACCCGGCCATCCTTTGCGGCGTGAAGTTTTTTAATGTTCATCGGCTCCTGCGATAACAGATTCTTAAAATCAAACGTTTCCCCTTTCAAATTTCTTTCCGCGTGAAAAGCCGGCATGACCGCCTCCGCGGGTCCCAGGGCCAGCCATTCCGTTAACGGAATGTTTTTGGACGACTGCTGAGCGTCCACATGATAAATGGTAATTAAACAAAGTAAACCGGTCATAATAACCGTTGCCAACCGAGCGTTTTTTTTCATGATAATATCCTGTAGATTATATTTATTAAACCTGTTTTCTATCGAATGAGTTTCCCTGCATCCACCTGACGGCCGATTTCGTCCAGAATTGCCTTCCGGTAGGGAAAAACTATCGTCGTGTTTTTTTGGTTTCTGTAAATCACGTTTTCATGCGGCAGTGTGGAGCAGTATATCCACGCCGACCCGAAAATAATCGGTTTATCTAAATCGGAAAACGGAATCGGCTCAATCGCATTTTTTGTGGATTTATAAGCCCCCATGGAACGCATGGCAGTCCATGGAATCACATAAGTTGACAGGGGCGATTGAAAACACAATCCCTCCGGTGTGACGGCAATTTTTTTCAGAAACCCGTTGTAAACTAAAAGAACAAGCTGTATAGCAACCATGGCCAGCAGGATGTTGAGCATGGTTCCGCCCGTATCGTCATACCGCATCGTGTTTTTCATAACCAGAATGCCGGCGGCCACCAGCGCAAGCAAAGCGACCATGAAGATGTAAACCTTGCCTTTGATGGAGCGGACGTTGAGGTACAGGTATGAAGACATGATTTCTCCTTATGATAAATTAAACCGAATAAGCCGGCAGGGTTTAGGTTTAAAGATTTTTTTTTGGTGTGTTAATGAAAGACAAATATTTAAACCTATTCAATATAATTGAGATTAAATATTATAACTGAATAAACGTAATTTATTTATCTTAAAAAAACAATCACAATAGTAAACCCTCTTACCGTTGTAAAACTCAATCCCTTTTCTCGCCCGCGCGCCGTGCCGATAGCCATGTTTAAAGCCCTTTATTTCCATAACAAAATCAGAAATAACGGTCAGGAGGCGTTATTTTTTGAATTACAGCATCACGATTCACATTATTTAAAATACGCGACCTGTGGTTCGTCCCGATGAACCGGGATTACCATTCATGTTGCGGCGGCCCACATTTTACAATTTTAACAACGGTAGCCGCAAACCTTTGGCTTGCGCACAAACCTGATGGGTGCGACGATCAATTTTTTGATAATCGTTATTATCTGCATGCGCGACCTAAAGGTCGCGGCTACGGCTGTTCTCAACCATCATTTTTTCGGCTCAAACCAGTATATCGCCTGATGCGGGCATTCTTCAATGCAGAGGCCGCAGGCGTCGCATTTCTCATACATAAACAGGTAATATTCCGGATGGCACGGAACATCCATGCTCATGCAGTATTTGATGCATTTCGCGCAGGTGACATTAGTGCTCCGCTCGATGGCTCCTTGCGGACATACGGCGGCACAGCGGCCGCAATGGGTGCATAGCGCTATATCGATAACGGGAGTTTTAATTGGTTGAATATTCACGTATCAAACATAAAAAATAAATTCTAACGGCTATACGTGTGTATAGCCGTTAGAGGTTAGCTATTATCTGAAATGAATGCCATGCTTTATTTCTTCTTCAGCACTTTACTCATCACCGTATTCTTATCAATCGGCTTGGTGCAGAAGAACCAGTCGTAGCATTTCATGTCCTTAGGGGTTTCCATGCGTTCTTTAGCGGTGCCGCAGGAACCGGCCGGCGGAACGATCACATCGTCACCGGGACGCCAGTCGGCGGGCGTCGCGACGGCAAATGCATCGGCGGTCTGCATCGCGATGAGCGCGCGGTACAGTTCGTCGAAGTTGCGGCCGAGGCTCAGCGGATAATATATGATGGCGCGGATGATACCCTTGGGATCGATAAAAAACACCGCGCGCACCGCTTTGGTGCTGCTTTCGCCGGGCTGAATCATCCCGTACTTTCTGGCGACTTCCATGGTAATGTCTTCGATCAGCGGAAACTTGACTTCGACGTTCTTCATTCCCTTGTATTCGATTTTTTCTTTAATCGTCCTCAGCCAGGCGATATGGCTGTAAAGCCCGTCCACGGAAAGCCCGACGAGTTTGCAGTTGGCTTCCTCGAACTGTTTTTCCATGTTGGCGAACGTCATAAACTCGGACGTACAGACCGGCGTGAAATCAGCCGGATGGCTGAAGAGAATAACCCACTGCCCGGCGTACTGTTCCGGGAAATTTATTTCACCCTGGGTTGTGACCGCCTTAAAAGACGGCGCTTTATCGCCGATGCGCGGCATCGGAATGACCGGATTGACCTGATCCATATTGTTGCTCCTTTGGTTAAGGTTATGAATAAAACACCCGAAACATTAATGGTGACAGCTTTGTCCGTGTCCGTGGTCATGATTACAGGTGGAGCCGGTGAACACGATGTCATTCGCCAGATATTTTTTTATGATTTCATCGTGCGGCAATACCGGCGCGCCGGAACAGACGCCGATTCCAAAGTCCGTGAAAAACTGAATGGCTTTCTGGCCGATACCTCCGGTGATGATGGTCGTCACGCCCAGCGAATGCAGCCAGCGCGGTATCGATCCGGGTTCATGCGGCGGCGGAATCAGTTCCTGCGCGTTCTTGACCGCATTGTGCTCCACGTCATAGATCGCGAACATCCCGGCATGGCCGAAATGCGCGCTTAAATAGCCATCATCCACGGGTACGGCAATACGTTCTTTTTTGGTTTCCATAAAACATCCTTATGTTTGTGTAATGATTAAACCCAGATTTGTCATTAGAAAATTAGGTTGAAAAACTATAGGGTGAAGAA
>CAZSRX010000057.1:0-7273 GCA_964609675.1 uncultured Bacteroidota bacterium
ATCCGTTTCATATTTCGTGCCCGGATTATCGCTCCAGTAATACCGCACCTTGGTCATGCGCCTCGCAATGGGTTCGGTCGTTCCTACAAGCACTTTCCGGCTTTTCACCGGTCCCCATATACCATCATTCGAAGCAAATTGAACATACAGCGTATACGTTCCGGGCGTTGTGGGCAATCCGTCGGAGGAAGTCAGATTCCATACCAGCGATGTATCCATGGTCGCCGGTAAATCCGCTTCATACTTCGTGCCCGGATTATCGCTCCAGTAATACCGCACCTTGGTCATGCGCCGCGCAATGGGTTCGGTCGAACCGATGATAACTTTCCGCATTCGTGTCGGGCCCCACAAACCATTGGTTCCCTGAAAACGCACATAAAGCCGATGTTCGCCTTCGCTCAAGCCGGCGGTGGATACCGTTTGGGAAATCATATCCGTATCGCTTGTATCGGGATCCATATCCACCAGCACAGGGGGTTGATTGTCCCAGCGATATTCCATGGCCGTTATTTTGTTGTTGATTTGCGCCTGCAGAAAGGACGGCAACGCAAGGAACGCTGTCAGTAAAAGGAATGCATTAAAGCCCGTCAGTTGTTGGAATAGATTTTTTTTCATAATCATGAATCCCTTAAATTGTTTTAGGCAAAAACGAAGGGATCTCGTTATTGTTCTTTATTCATGGATGCGTTTTTTTTCATGTCGGTTGCACCGATGGAACCGGTAACATTGAGGATGAATGAACCGCTGGGACTGACCTGATCGGGTACAACCTGAACACTGGTCACTGAGGGAATGGTCGGCGCGCTGAACGGACTCCATGCGGGATACGGCCCTCCGAAAATTCCGATATCCGCCTGACTGGTTCCAAGCCCGCCCTGCCCGGTTTTATCGGTATAAAAAGGTTGAGCGGGAGTAATATTCGAAAAACCGGCATCAATACAGCCGGATGAGGATGTCAACCGTAAATCGGAATCCATCGAAGGATCATCCTTATATATAAAACCCGATGCTAAAACAAATCGGGTAAATCCGGGATCGCCTTCATAATTGTTAAATCCATTCGGCGGCTGCATGTTTCCCGTAATGTTATAAAGCCAATTATGGCAAAAAATCCCTGCATTTTGCGCCTGATTAACAATATAGGGTGAACGATAAAATACATTGCCATAAATGTAAGTATTCAAAAGATCGGTGGTTGTTTCAAAATACATACAGGCGCCGTAGGATGCTTGCGAACTGACAATTTGCCCGATCATATTGTTAAAGATGTGAACTCGTGTACCGCCAATGACAAAAATTCCGAATCCATTTCCCGGCTGGGTTCGGGTTCGCCCCCAAATAATCACATTGTTGGCAATGGTTACATTCGATGCAGTACCGACGAATACAGCGCAGGTATCCATGATATTTCCGCTGATGCGGATATTCTGGCTTCCATCCGCCGCATAAACCGCCCACATATACATCAGATACGAATCAAAGTAGTTCCGCTCCACCACAACGCCGCTGCATCCGGAGGCAATATACACAAACGGGCTGTCCGCGTGAACGGGCTGTAGAAAGCGGAACCCTCTAATCAGCGTGTTGTCGGCCGAACCGGTTAACCAAAATCCTTTGCTGATCCATGTTCCGCCGTTGAGGGTATCGCGGAAGCCCTGTCCAAGAATGGTGAGGGATTTGTTCACCGTAACGATGGCGGGTTCCTGAATAAAAGCCGAGGCTACGATAATGCTGTCTCCATTGGTTGCGGCGGCCACGGCGGCAGTAACGGTAGGATATACCGACGGAACATGCCGTTGCGTCGCATACACCGTATGGAAACAAACACCGATGGCGATCAGTAACCCTATGATTGAGTATTTATTTTTCATGATAATCTCCCATATCCTAAAGATGATGGCCGGATTACTTACCGGGGAAGGAGCCAATCGTACCGGTCGCATTCAGTTGAACCGTTCCTCCGGGTGTTACCACGGTTTTATCGGTGGTCATGGATTTGACGACAGGAAATATCGGACGGCCGTGCGGATGCGGAAACGGATACGGCCCGCCATAAATGCCGCAGTCGGCAACGGATGTGCCTAACCCGCCATGAAGATTATCATCCTGATATAATCCGTTGGCTAAAAAATTATTTTCTTCATAACCGCCGTCAATACAGGGCGAACCGCCTTGCAGATGGAAATCCGTATCGGTAGCCTCGTTATCATCGTAAGTAAAAGTTGAATTCGTAAATAATGTAAACTGCGGATCTCCCGTTGAATTCGGCAGATTCGGGGTAGGTTGCGTACCACTGCCGGAATTGTAGAGATGATTACGACCGTAAAACAAGGCAAGTCCCGAACAATTTGTTATGTGATATACCTGCGAAAAAACATTGCTAGCTATTTTTAGCTGTTCCAGATAAGAACAAGAGGATGAGTATATTGCATTATGATATACCCCTGACATTTCACTGAAGATGTTATTGAATATTAGTATATTTGTCACTGATTCGGTTATATAGATTGAATAAAGATAAGAACCTGAAACCCAACCGCCTTTTAAAATATTATTGCATAACACATGATTGGAACCTGCAATATCAATTCTACTGTTAACAAAAATATTATTTTTTATTGTGTCCCCGGAGGATCCTGTATTTGTATTAAAAGCAATGGTATTGGAAGCATTAAAAAAATTATTCGCTATAATCAGATTGTTGCATCCGGAAGCCGCCGTGATATTCGCATTGTTAATAAATCGGAAACCAATAATTTTGGATCCGGTAGCGGAGGCGGTCAGGTCAAATCCACCTATGATATGCGTCCCGCCATTTATCAAATTTCGATATCCCGAACCGATTAAAACCACTCTCTTGGTCACGCTTATTTTTTGATTATTCTCACTATACAGCCCCGGCCCGACCATGATTGTGTCACCGGCCGTAGCGGCGGTTATCGCCGCGCTGATGGTCGCATAATAATTGGTCTGTCCCCCTACCCCATCGACATAGCGGATGGTGGCGTGGGCCATCGCATTTATCATCACCATTCCGAAGATGACCATAATTATAATGTGTATGCGTTTCATAGTATTCTCCTTATTTATTTTAGAAAATCATAATGAAAACTTTTTTTTAATTGGGCGGATTGGGCGGAAAAGGTAGTCCGGCCGCGCTTGGCTTTTTTCCGAGTAAAAGCGCCGCCGCGCCGCCTCCGGCTACCAACGCGCCGCCTATGTAATACCAGGTATAATTCTTTTTAGCCTTGTATGTCCCCGCCAGTTTCTGCGCCATCACGGTAAGCACTTCCAGAAGGCCGTCTTTGGCGCCTTTGTACCGCTCCTTCTCTAATTTTTCGATTTTAGAAGTGGACACGTCAATAATTTTAATGGTAATCGTGTATGTTTCGCCGAACTTCCCGATGTCACCCTGAATAATTTTTTCCGCGGCCAGTAATTTTCCTATCTGAACGGCACACTCGGCGGAGTTGCACTGATCAGAAAGCGTGAAATCCTGTTCCTTTAAAATTTCATCCATCTTGGAGCGCTCCAAAACAAGATACTTATTGGTACTAATAAACGCCCCTATAAACCATTGGGTGATCGGGTTAATCTCTTTCTGCGTTATTTCCCCGCCGACGGAAAACGGCAAAACCGCTGCGCTGTTTTTTTTCCCTTCCTGCCCGAAAATACCGGTTTGAAATGATACCGCTACGATGAAAAATGTGATTAGGATTTTAGTTCGCATTGAGAACCTCAAATTTTTAGATAGAAATATCATTTTTGTTTGTCTAAATAAACATTTGGCTCCAAAAAAAATATGAAGCAGTTACTTGCAAATAATACGCCTAAAAATAAATAGAAATTTAGGTTATTTATAAACAATACTTTATTGCCGATTTTGATATTTACCAGACAAATAAAGTCGTAAAAATACGACGGTTACAAAAAAAATTCGTTTGTTTTTTGCGACGGTATGCTGTTTTTTATTCAGCCGAAAAACCGTGCGCTTTGTTCGTGAGTTTTATTACCATTATTAATTTTGTAATCTTTGTCTTTTTTACCCAATCGCGATTACCTGCAGGCGCTGGCACGGGTCAATAATCCCTGCGGTATGTATCGGCATGCAGACCGTTTGTGGGTAACCCAGAAATTACGTCAACACCGGAACACGTTCAGAATCTGTTAAGAAAAACTACCGGGCGAAATTCGAAATTCACCGTCGAATCAGGTACTTTAGATTGCCGCACCAGATATCAAGCCATGCGGCCTGAACAAACCTTGCTAAATAATGCTGACAGTAACCGCAATTACGCTCAAATCATCTGAAACCATGATGGTATCGAGGAGGCGGAGGTATGGAGGCCTTTTAGAGACGATGCCACGGATAGCGGCATACCGTTAATGAAAGCTAAGGTCAATCCAGGAAGCATAAATTTCCGAATAAACGGAAACACGGCGGCATATTAAAAAAAGTTGTCCTAACAGAAAATATCTACGCCAAATAAACCGCTGATGGAGTGGATAATTAAACTAATCCAGTTGAGCCGGGATGCATAACCAATCCGCCTGCCGGATGGGACGCGGGATGGCGCCGGCACCGATTGTTTTTCTTATTTCCGGACGTCAGAACATTTCGGCAGGTTTGAAATTTTTATATCCGGTTATCCGGAGAGCCTCTGCCGGCGCCCTGGGGTGTTGTTGCCCAAATTTCGACTCAGGCAACAGGCCGGATGCAAGCCCGATTTATAGTTTGAACTTACCTTACCAGTAATATTTTCCGGCTCTTCACATAACCGGCGGTTTCCATGCGGATGAGATACACTCCGCTCGACACCGCGTGGCCCCGCGCGTCCCTGCCGTTCCACTGCAGGTCATACTTTCCGGTTTCATAATACCCGTTCGCCAGCGTGGTGACCAATTGTCCCAGCACATTGTAAACCTGTAGTTTCACGTGGCCGGATTTTGCAATATCAAATCGAATGGTCGTGTTCGGGTTGAACGGGTTCGGGTAATTCGGGTACAGTGAGAAATTCTCCGGCATGGATTTTTTCAGCGCGTCCGCCTCTTTCGCGACATAATTCGCGTCACCGGCGATGATTTTGAAACGGTGATTTTTCAGTGACCGGAATGTATAACGGTTCTGTTCCGTGAGACGGATGAAGCGGTTATTGTCCATATCGACGAGCCAGCCCTTCAGGAGTTGCGCGTTGTCCCAAGCGAGTGTTGCCGTATTTTGCCCGGTATGGTTGAGCAAAACAGCATCCCAAGTATGTCCGGGTTCGTCGGAAGAGCGGATGTCGAAGGCCAGCTTTTCGCCGGAGCGGCTGAAATACAGGCATACGCCGTTTTCCATATCCAGGGGTTCCGCGGCGTCGAAATTGTCGGATTCATTCATGGCGCGTTCGTGCGTACCGATATAATTATCCTGATCATAATAATCACCGGAAGTTACGGATAAGCGTAATGAGCCGGCATTTTCTGCGGTAATTTTTTCCAGAGCGGCTGAAAGACTGATGACGTTCATCAGGGGAATCGTACCGGATGTCTTTTTCCTGATGGCATACGCGCGGAACGGCTTGAACTGGGTTGCGTTACCATGCCAGCCGGTATCATCAAGATACCAGATCGGATCAATTTCTCCGGAGTTGGTAACGGTAACACTCCTGGAATAAGCATACGGCCACGGAATCAGATTCCAACCCTGATACAACGTGATGCTATTCAGCAGTCCCGGCGCGTTGGTCCATCCTGAACTGATCGATGTAAAAGGATGCGCCGTTACGGTGGTGTAAATCACATACGCGGTGTTCGGAACAAGCGTCGTTACATCGCTGAATTGCTGTGTGGTTGCGTTAAAAGTTCCCGCGCGCCAGTTGGTGGGAATGTCCATGGAGTTCTTTTTCTGCGCGCCCCACCGTTTTGTAAGATCAATCATTGCCGCGCTGCACGGCAGGGAGACGGTAAAAAATTTACCGGTAGGAAATTCCTGGGGTATCCCTCCGGCATTTAATATCGAACTGATTTCAGAATTTTCTAATTTTACCGGAATATTCACCCTTCCGGTTGCTGAAGGATAGTAAACGGTTCCGCCTTCATTTTGAGCGATAATCCGATACCATAAACCCTCTGTTGTAACATCTCCGCCGGGGATTGTATGGCTGTAAACATTACCGGAATTATTCATTGTAACCGTATTACCGGTGGTTTGCTTGGAATTGCCGTAGGTAAGATTTACGGTAGGACTTTCGCCATTGACCGTAACGGAAACCGTTACCGTTTGATAGGGTACCGGCGTAGCGACTGACAAATTCGGATTTCCCGCAAATGACGGCGCCAACATCAAGGTCTTCGCGCTGTCTTCATTTGAAGCCGGTGATACCCCCCATGTATTGACGCCATAGACAGTGTAATAATAAACCGTATTGGCAGTCGTGTTCCTGGTGTCCGAATAACTGGTTGATATGGTCGAATCGTGATATACATAACTCGTATTGGACGGCGTGGAACGGAAAATGCGATACCGTACCGGATTATTTCCGCTGGCCGTCCATGACAGGTTTACCTGTGATGATGAAACACCGGACGCCGTAAGTAACGAAGGCGCAGTGGGGGCTGTCATGGAGGCTTGATAAACACCCCTCGTTGCCGTACCTGCAAAAATATGGAAGCCGCTGAATGCAAAAGATAAAACGTTTGTATTCGTTAACACCTCCGTCCAATTCGTGCCATTGTTAGTTGATAAAAACACTCCGCCCCCAGTGCCCGCGAACAGATGCCCGCCGGTGTTAACCGCAAGGGATTGAATAGAGGAATATGTCAGACCGGTATTGACCGCCGTCCAGTTCGCCCCGTTATCCGTGGAGCGATATACCCCGCCGCCATTAGTGCCCGCAAACAGATGCCCGCCGGCGTTAATCGCAAGAGAACGGACATTGTTATTCGTCAGACCGTTATTGATTGCCGTCCAGTTCGCCCCGTTATCCGTGGAGCGATATACCCCGCCGCCATTAGTGCCCGCAAACAGATGCCCGCCGGCGTTAATCGCAAGAGAACGGACATTGTTATTCGTCAGACCGTTATTGATTGCCGTCCAGTTCGCCCCGTTATCCGTGGAGCGATATACCCCGCCGGCATATATGCCCGCAAACAGATGCCCGCCGGCATTAATCGCAAGAGATTGAACATAGGAATTTGTCAGGCCGTTATTGATTGCCGTCCAGTTCGCCCCGTTATCCGTGGAGCGATATACCCCGCCGCCCCAAGTGCCCGCAAACAGATGCCCGCCGGC
>CAZSRX010000058.1:0-6786 GCA_964609675.1 uncultured Bacteroidota bacterium
AAAATCCTCAAAACCCTAAAAATGTAGTGTATAAAAACAGCGTAAAAGTTAGGTAATCAAGAACACATTCTGCGTGCGCGTGATGCGAAGATGTCAGGAAAAAAAACCGAAGAAAAAGGTATTTCCGTCTGCATTATTTGTATAATGGATAGTGACGCAAAAACAGTTTTTTTCCGTTTAGGAATGAAAATGTTTCTCCTGACGCTTTTTTACTAAGTCGGCAGAGGAAAAATTCATTCCTGGCTACAGCATACAATTTTTTTATATCTGTATCAGTAAAACTTCTGCGTTCTGTGAGAACTCTGTGGTTAATGGTTCGACGCAAAAAACGTAGATGGTATCGATATCGAATCGAATATCTCAGCGTTTGTATTTCATCCTACCGGTTCAAAATGCGCCGTAAAATGCCGTAGGAATTTCGGTTCGTAGGTGATTTTCAATCCTTTCGTGCGTCGGGTCCCTTCGGATTTCAGGTGTTCGAAGACCTCAATGACATAGTCCACATGACTCTGCGTGTACACACGGCGCGGGATGGCAAGGCGCACGAGTTCGTTCGGAGCGGGAATTAATTTCCCTTTCGCATCGTATTTACCGAACATGACCGAGCCGATTTCCACCGCGCGGATGCCGCCTTTGACGTACAGGTCGCATACGAGCGCCTGTCCGGGATACTGGTCGACAGGAATCTCAGGATACATGGCTTTGGCATCCACGTAAACCGCGTGACCGCCGACGGGCAGGACGATCGGGATGCCCAGTTTATCAAGATGTTCACCGAGATACGCCGTGCTGCGAATGCGGTATTTCAGGTAGTTCGGTTCAAAGACTTCTTCCAGTCCTACGGCAATCGCTTCCATATCGCGCCCGGAGAGGCCGCCGTAAGTCACGTAGCCTTCCGTGATAATCAGGAGGTTAATGCAGGCATCGGCGACATCCTTTTTCTTGAGGGCGAGAAACCCGCCCATATTCACGAGCGCGTCTTTTTTGGCGCTCATGACAGCGCCGTCGGCCAGCCCGAACATTTCCTGCGCGATTTGTTTATAGGTCTTATTTTCGTAACCTTTTTCCCGCTCTTTGATAAAATAGGCATTCTCGGCAATCCGGCAGCAGTCGAGCACGAAAAGAATGCCATGTTCCCGGCAAACGGCCTGCACCTGACGGGCGTTTTCCATACTCACCGGCTCGCCGCCGCCGCTGTTGTTCGTCACCGTCAGGATTACCGCGCCGATGTTTTTGGCGCCGTACTCAATAATGGCCGCCGTCATTTTGTCAATGTCCATGTTGCCCTTGAACGGGTGCAGTGCCGACGGCGTCGCCGAAGCGGCGATGGGGCAGTCAATCGCCGTGGCGCCTGAGAACTCGATGTTCGCGCGCGTGGTGTCGAAATGCGTGTTGCTGATGAACACCTTACCTTTACCGCCGAGATAGCTGTATAAAATACGTTCCGCCGCGCGCCCCTGATGCGTGGGCAGGATATACGGGCAACCGGTCAGGTCTTTGATGACGGCTTCCATGCGCTCCCAGCTGCGCGCGCCCGCATACGACTCATCGCCGACCATCATCCCCGCCCATTGATTGGCGCTCATCGCCGACGTACCGCTGTCCGTCAGAAAATCAATCAGAATATGATCGGCCCGCAGGAGAAACGGATTATAATACGCTTCTTTCATGTAACGCGTTCGTTCCTCCTCGGTCGTCATGTGTATCGGTTCAACCATTTTAATCTTAAACGGCTCGATAATTGTTTTAAATGCCATAATCGTTTTCCTTAATAATGCGGGTGTTTACGTTATTTCTAAACGAAACAATTTAATATATTTTCTTAAATAAACAAGTACGGTTTCGGTCGTCAGGAGCGTTGGTCTAAAGAGGTTTTTACCAAAATTATTTTCATAATGAAAATAGATGGAGAATTTATAAATTATTTCTGTATATTGATCATGACGGATTTATTTTTACCGAAAACTGATTTGTCAACCAATCGCTGCCCATTTTATTTATAATTTATGATATTATAATTAAGGAAATGTCATGGCAACAACCAAAAACATCCCTGAAAATACCGCCAACGCTCCGGCCAATCTGAGTCCGTTAAACTGTTACGGTACGCCGCCGGAAGCGATTACCCGGCGCGAAATCAATCGGGAACCAACACCGCGGGCCAAGCGGATCCGGGATTTGTATTTCGACACCAAGTCCTCCACCTCCGTGGAATTTCCGTATTGGTACACCCGGCGTTGGATGGAATTAGAGGGAGAAATCCCGATCATACGCCGCGCAGAAGCGCTTAAATGCGCGTTCTCCAGACTGACGCCGTCCATCTTTCCGGAAGAGCTTCTGGTAATGGGAAAGACTAATTACCTGCGCGGCTCCTATCCGATGCCGTGGCTGTCGGAATCGTATTTTATGGCCGCGGAAGATAAAATGTACCAGGAAGCGGTTAAAGCCGGCAAACTGAGCGCCGACACCGTTACGAAATGGGGCAAAGGCGGCGGCAACGTCACGCAGAGCGCCGGAAACGTGCTTTCCATCGCGGGAAAATTCGGCCTGCGCAAAGAAGAACTGCCCATGCTGATGGAAATCGCGCGCATGTGGAAGGATCAATCGGTTGAGGACGTCGGACACAAATACGAACAGCTGGTGCCGGGATATAAAACCAAAGAAGCGATCATGCGCTCGGTGATCTGCATGTTTGATTCCGGCTATACCCTGCCTCAGGGACGCGAGGTCATCAATTATTATTATCCGCTTCAATACGGCATTGACGGAATCATCGAATTTTGCCGGAAACAGACCGAAGCGGTGGCGGGTTATCCGGACATGGACCGGTTGTACTTTTATCAGGCGGTCATCATTGCCATGGAAGGCATCCGGCAGTGGTTTCTGAATTACGCCGCCGAAGCGAAGGAATTATCCCGCACGGAAACCGACGCGGCGCAGAAAAAGGAATATGACGCAATCGCCGAACGCATGGAATGGTTATCCTCCAAACCGCCGCGGGACTTTCACGACGCCCTGCAGATGTGCTGGTCGTATCACGTGGCGGTACTCAACGAGGACTGCATTTCCGGGCTATCGCCGGGACGGCTCGGACAGGTGCTATACCCGTGGTGGAAGAAAGACATGGATGAAAAGAAACTGACCCGCGAACGAACAATTGAACTTTTAGAATGCATGCGGATGAAATTCACGGAACTGGATTGTTTTGCTTCGATGGGCGTGGTCGGCGGCGTCCTGTCAGGAAATACGTTTAACAACCTCTGTCTCGGCGGATTGACTAAGGACGGCCAGGACGCATCCAACGAACTGGAATTACTGTTGCTCGAAACCGGCATGTCGTGCGCGACGCCGCAGCCGACGCTGAGCGTCCTGTACGACGAAAAAACTTCCGAAGAACTCCTGATGAAAGCGGTGGAGTGCACCAAAATCGGCACCGGTTATCCCGCGTGGGTGAGCAACCAGACGGCGCTGAATTTCATTATGAAAAACTACGCCGCCGAAGGCATGACGGTGGAAGAAGCGCGCGCCTGGTCTATCGGCGGCTGTCTGGAAACGTCCGCCGGCTCGTGGATGCCGCTGACGCTGTCCGGAAACGGCCGTACGTATTATATTCCCGGCGGATCGGGACCCGCCACGAGCGTCGGCGTGCATTTCGTCTCCACGCCGAAAATCCTCGAACTGGTGCTCTTCGACGGCGTGGATCAGCGCACGAAAGAACGCGTATTCCCGCCGCACGGGTTTGCCCTCAATACGTATCAGGAAGTGTGGGAAGCGTTTCAGAAATATTTCAGTGAGACGGTGAAAGTGCTTTGCCTGTGTAATAACATTCAGCACGACGCCTGGCGGAAAATCACGCCGCCGGTCATCAATTCCATGCTCAAACCCGACTGCCTGAATAAGGGCAAAGACATCGGCCAGATGGGCTCCCGTTACAACGCGACCTTCAACATCGAAGTATGCGGCAGCGTCAACCTCGTCAACGCGCTCGCCTCCCTTAAAAAGAATGTTTATGAAGAACGCCATTTCACGCTCGACGAACTGAAAACCGCCCTGACGAATAATTTCGGCTTTCAGACCGCCGAAGAGACCGGTTCGTACTCGCTCACCGAACAGAAAAAAACCGGCGATTACATGAAATGGGCGTCGGTGCACAGCCGCTGTCTGCAGGCGCCGAAATACGGCAACGACGATCCGTACGCCGACGATATTTTCAAAACCTGGGAACAGTGGTTCTGCGCGATGTGTCATGATTATAAATCGCTCTACGACCGCGAAATGTACGCCTGCCAGATATCCGTATCCACGCACGGGGCCATGGGCGCCGTGACGATGGCCACACCCGACGGCCGTCTGGCCGGAACCACCTTTGCCGACGGCTCCGTATCCGCTTATCCGGGCACCGACACCAACGGCCCGTATGCCCTGTTCAATTCAGCCACCTGCTGGGACCATTCGGCATCGCAGAATTCGCAGTTGAACATGAAGATTCATCCGTCGGTGGTCAAAGGCCGCGAAGGTTCCCGTAAATTTCTGGAGCTGATTCGATCGTATCTGCGCAAGGGCGGGTTCCACGTGCAATTCAACATCGTGGACTCGCGGATGCTGAGAGACGCGCAGGCCAATCCCGATAAATACCGCGGACTGCTGGTGCGCGTGGCCGGATTCACTCAGTACTGGGTCGAGCTCGGCAAACCGATACAGGATGAAGTCATCGCCCGAACCGAATACGAAGAATTGTAACAAGGAGACCGACACTGTGAATTCTGTTCATAAAGACTGCGCCAACTACACCGCCGTGGACGTGTTTAAAGGCCATTGCCGCCGGCTGAAAGAAATTAAAATGGCCGACGAAACCGGCTGTGAATGCTTTACGCCCGCGCGGATGTGCAAATTCTGCTCGCATTACACCTCCCGTGAAGAATTTTTAGGACTGTGTATGGAACACGCCGTTGTCTATCCGGATTTGCCCGCCAAAACCTGCGCAGATTTCCTGCGTAAATCGGATGGATGACACCGGGCTGGTATTTGATATCCAGGGATTTTCCGTGCACGACGGCCCCGGTTGCCGGACGCTGATCTTCCTGAAAGGCTGTCCCCTTCGGTGTTTTTGGTGTTCCAATCCCGAAGGTCTCTCCCCTGCTCCGGAACTTCTGTATTACCGAAACCGCTGCGTTCATGATCGGGCTTGCGTCCATGCGTGCCCGCACGATGCGATTACGACGGTGGCCGGCGATTCTGTCGTACATTTCGATAAAACAAAATGCATCGATTGTACCGATCATCCGTGCGAACAGGCATGCACACAGAGGGCCATTCGGTTTTCCGGCGCGTACTTTTCTGTCGATGGTCTCCTGCGAAGAATACAGCGGGACCGCCCGTACTGGGGCTCCGGAGGCGGCGTCACGCTGTCCGGCGGCGAACCGATGATGCAGTTTGAATTCACGCGGCGTCTTCTGAAAAGTTGTCAGGACGCTTACATCCACACCGCTATAGAAACCTGCGGCATGGCTCCGCGAAATCATTATGAATCTATCCTGGATTGCACCGACTGGATTTTTTTTGACCTTAAGCATATGGATTCGGAACGACATCGGCAGGCGACCGGAGCCGGAAACGAACTTATCCTTGAAAATGCTATTTATCTTGCCTCGCAAAACCGCATCCGTCTGGTTTTTCGTATGCCTCTGATTTCCGGATTTAATGATTCGGAAGAACATATCCAGGACGTCGCGCGCTTCATCAAAGCTCACGGCAACAGGGAGATTAACCTTCTGCCTCTGCATCATCTGGGCGCCAGCAAGTACGGCTTGACGGGAAGGCGTTATCTCTATCATGACGCACAGCCGCCTGACGCGGAAGCCATGCGCCGTATCTGCGCCTTATTCGAATCCTGTGGGGTGGCCTGTTATATCGGCAACGGAACACCGTTTTAAATCGTTATTTTGAAAACGCTCGTCTCGATTCCGCCACGACGGACTTGACGGCTGTTCCGGTGATTCCAACTTCGTGATTCGAAATTCTTTATTCGTTATTCTGCGGTTCGTTCAACTTGAATATCAAATAACGAATCCGCCATAAGCGGAAATGACGAACGCAGAAGTCTGCGGGATTTCTTCGAAAAAAAACGCCTCTCGCTAGACATATTGAAACAGATCTGTAAATTTATTTTACTTCAAAAAATATACTCTCAACGCCAGATTGCCTGATGATTGATTTTAACGTTCCAAAGCGGATTTCACGATGGTCTGGAACCGGAACTGTGATAGTTGACTGTCCGGTGGTTTTTTGCATGATAATATGGCTGCCGCGCCGGCGTACCTGCTTGAAATCATGATCGGCAAGTATCCTGCAAACCTCGACGCCCGAAAGAACGCGAAGCTTACCCAACCGCAACCTCCAGGCGGGTAATGAATATATCTTCGTGAAGCCGGTCTTTGATTTCCTGCTCAGAGGCGCATTCGAAAAACAATTCCACCGCTTCCTGAAGGTTTTTTTTAGCTTCCTCCACGGTATCGCCCTGACTGGCAATGTCCAGTTCGGGACATAATGATACATACCCATCGCCTTCGTGTTCGATAATTGCGGTATATTGAAGGTGTTTCTTCATATCGAATCTTTCAATAGTAATTATATTCCGTTTAATATACGTTCTGACCAGATGGTAAGCAATAAAAAATATTTCGCGGTTAGTCCAGTTTGAATATCGAATAACGAACAAGGAATAATGAATATTGTCTCATCCTGAAATAGGTTGACAGGTGTTAATAACCTAAAGTAAGGAACAAG
>CAZSRX010000059.1:0-5919 GCA_964609675.1 uncultured Bacteroidota bacterium
TTACCCTAATATACGACTTTTATTATGTAATGTCAATTATTCGGTTTAATATAAATACTGCCTTTGGTTCGACAGTTACCGGAAAACACCCGGTGATTCGATGTGTGTAAATATTTTTTCTCGTGATGCCGTCAGCGCATGGCATCATTTTTATTTACCGGCACAGCAATTATTTCCCGAAATATTCAGCCGTGATTCCGAGTTGTTAAAAGCCTGTACGTTCCGATTCACGCCTATCCAGACGCAAATGTTCAAGGAAGAACTTAATCGGCGCATAACCCTCCTGAATCCGCAACTCATGATTGACCGGGGAACGGGACGGCGCTGGCGACCGGCCATGATAAATGTTTTCGGTTTTTAAATGCCTGGGTTCTCAAGCGTCTATTGGCGGTCGGCGATGTTTGGGTGCGGAGACAATTCAATACTGCGGCAAGGCGTGACTTTGATTTTTGTTGATTGTCGGCGCCCCATCGGCAACGATCAGGCAACCACCGTACCGACGGCCTGAAGCAAACTGCAGAAGAGCTTGGCGCCGTCGGTGTTGCCGAGGACAGCGTCGGCGCAGCGCTCGGGATGGGGCATCATGCCGAGCACGTTACCGCGTTCGTTAATGATACCGGCGATGTGGTTGATGGAACCGTTTGGATTGGCGGGATCCGTAGTTTCGCCGGATTCGTCGCAGTAGCGAAACACCACACGATTCTCCGCTTCCAGACGGCGAATCGTATTCGCATCGGTAAAGTAATTGCCGTCGCCGTGCGCAATAGGTACGCGGATCACTTCGTGATGATGGTAGGCGCCCGTAAAAATCGTCTGGGCATTATCCACGCGCAGATACACGTCCTTGCAGTTAAACTTCAGATGGTTATTGCGAAGCAACGCGCCGGGCAACAGGCCGCATTCCGTGAGCACCTGAAAGCCGTTGCAGATGCCCAGCACGGCGCCGCCGTATTGCGCAAAATCATAAACATCCTGCATGACCGGCGCGAAACGTGCGATAGCGCCCGTGCGCAGATAGTCGCCGTAGGAAAAACCGCCCGGCAGGATGATCAGGTCAAAACCTTTCAGGTCGCGGCGATCCTTGTGCCAGAGCATCTCAGCCGGCTGGTTCATGATCTCGTTAACCGTATAAAACGCGTCATGATCGCAGTTGGATCCCGGAAAAAGTATGATACCCGTTTTCATGTTAAGGCCTTAAGGTCGTTTATTTATTGCTGGTTCTTTTACCGCCGAATATATCACACTCGCGCCAGTAGTGCAAGCAATAATATCGGGCGGGGGATTTCATATTCGATGCAGCGGTATCGCCACTTTGACCTGCATGCCGAACTCATGCAACGATTTACCGGGCTCCCTGCGGCCAACGGCCGTATAGCGGTAATAAACCACCGGCGATAGGAAAAAAGGAATGCTAAGAAACGGCCGGATGGAAAAACCGGTGCGGGTCTTTCCGTCTCTGAAATTCAACGCCAGCCCGCCGTCAATGCCGGCAAAAAATAAAGCGACTTCCGGCCCTATCGTCATGCGGCGCGAACGCAAACGGTTGTCGTGTACAAAATCGGTAACAAAACCCATCGCCATCAGGGATTTTTCAGGAATATAAAGCAGCGACAACTCCCCGCCGTAAGTAAAACGCTTGTCGGTAAAACCAAACGTACCGCCGGATGATGTCCACCAACCGTTAATCCGGGGAAAAGAATTTGCTCGAACGGAGTTTTCATTCGGTAAGGTCATCGCCACGAAGGATACAAGACCCATTAAAAAGAATCGTTTAAACGTTTGAAGCCGTTGCAACCGGAACCTCCTGATCATCATTTTGGTCACTTTAAAAAACTTTTTTTAAGTGTAAGACCGATTGAGGCCTGAAAACGGGCTCACGTTATAATATAAAAAATAAAAATAACATTCCAAAATATAACGTGATTTTTAAGCGCATCTTCAACATATTCAGAAAACTTCATCGCGTGATATTTATGAACGATAAAAAAAATATTTTTGCCTGGTGCATGTATGACTGGGCTAATTCGGCGTTTGTGCTCACGGTGGTCACGGCGGTGCTGCCCGTGTATTTTGCGGACGTAATAGTTCCTTCCGAGGGCTATCGCATCGCGGGTACGTGCTACAGCGCGACCACCTTGTGGGGTTTTATGATCAGTACGGCGGCGTTATTCGTTTTTATAGCCGCGCCTGTGCTCGGAGCCATGGCGGATTATACCCGATCCAAGAAAAAATTTCTTATGACTTTCTGCTATATCGGCAGCGTCTTCACGGTAGGACTCTTCGCGTGCGCGGCGGGAGATGTCTGGCTGACTATGGTTCTTTTCATCGTCGCGCAGATCGGCTTCGTGGCGGGCAATATATTTTATGACGCGTTTCTACCGCATATTGCCACACCGGATAAAATGGACTGGGTCTCCGGCAAAGGATATGCTTACGGATACGTCGGCAGCGTCATACACCTCGCGGTGTCGCTGGGCCTGATCACGTTTCATGAACCGCTCGGCATCGGGAAAGAGATGGCCGTCCGTGTCAGTCTGGCGTTCGCGGGAATCTGGTGGGGCGGTTTCGCTCTGATTACCCTGTTCGGACTTAATGATCCGGATTGCGGCCGGAATCCGTCCGCAACCAGCAACGGACATCATACGGTCCTATCCATTATTAAAATTGGCTTTACCCGCACCGGCCATACCTTAAAGAAAATCCGTTCTCTGAATCATCTGCTTCTTTTCCTGATTGGCTTCATGTTTTACAATGAGGGTATTCAGACCGTCATTGTCATGGCTACGATTTACGGTCAGCAGGAATTGGATTTTTCAGTCGGCGTCCTGATGATAACGCTGCTGATCGTACAGGTTGTGGCCATGGGCGGGGCGCTCTTGTTCAGCAAGCTTAGTGAAAAAACCGGCACGAAAAACGCTATTCTGATATCCTTAGTTATCTGGTGCGGTATTGTTATGTATGCCTATTTCATGACCACCGCAGGCGAGTATATGATTCTGGGCCTATGGGTGGGCATTGTGCTGGGCGGTTCGCAGGCGCTCAGCCGATCGTATTACGGGTCCATGATTCCGGCCGATGCTTCGGCGGAGTTTTACGGGTTCTATTCCGTTTTCACGAAATTTTCATCCATCTGGGGCCCGATGGTTTTCGGAATTATCCAGCATGTAACCGGATCCGCCCGCCTGTCGATTATCTCCCTGATCGCTTTCTTCCTTATCGGAATGATATGCCTGTACGCGGTAAATGAGGATAAGGCCAGACAGGAACAACGCCTGAAAGATCCGATCGCATAATCGTTCTTAAAATTCTCCCCCCGATTAGAAAACTATTAAATATCGGGCGATACGACAGGGGCGCGCTTATTCAGCCGATATGACTTTATATTTCTGAATATTTTTGCGGTTGGAAAGCAAGACTTCCTCGCCCTCTAAAATTTTACAAAGGCTGAATAACCCGTCGGATTCCGGTTTGGTGACCACGACCTTTCCGACATCCTTGTTGCGGATGTATGACTTCCCGTCGATTTCTACGGTCTCTTCTTCCACCACGCGGAACACATCATCCTTAGCCACGCCGATTTCCGTGCCGCAGCTTATCAGCAGGCGGATTTTGATTTTATTTTTCTTTTTCTGGTCCTCGATTTCCAAAACTTTGACTACTTTGCCTTCAATGGGAAACGTTTTTTTAATGCCGGCTGCCAGCTGCTTATCCAGACTGTCTAATGCGGCGTAAGCCATATTGACGGACTTGCTATCTTTTTTATCCGACCGGCCTTTAAGCGACGTGGACGCCTTGATTTCGCCCGTTTTAACATCGATATACCGCACCGTCATTTCTATCACGCACCGGGTCTTATCGTTTTTCTTGGACGTGGTATACCGGATACTCTGCACATTGCCCTGCACGATGAACTGCGCGCCCAGGATATTCCCGATGGAAACGGCTTTGTTCGGATCCGCCAGATCCGTCAGCTGGAAATTCTGTTCCTGAATGATCTTGTTGACAGCCGCGCGCTCGATGACCGTAAAACGTTTCACCGCAACGAATTTATTCTGAATTTTCTGAAAAATGGATTCCAGAAAGGCGTCCCGGATGCTTTGTTGAAATACGTCGCGGTCGATTTCACCGCTGACATCACAGGGCATGACGGCAATACGGGGCTTTTCCTGGTTGAGACTCAGCCGCTCCTGTGAAACAGCCGTATAGGTAATAAAAAAGAAACACATCAGATATTTGCTCATATATCCCCGCATTGTAAATTTGTGGTGTCGTAATCCGTTGTTACCGCTGAACACTTTCCCTTTCTTGTCCTTTCGGAGCCAAGCGAAAACGAAAAATCCGGTTTAATCGTCGTCTTCCTGAGCGGCTACGCTTTTGGTTACGCCAAATTCACGCGCATCATCGAATTGCGTGAAAATCGCCAAATCGCCGTTCACATTAAGATAACCCCATTTGCCGTTGGTATAAACCGCAGCCATACCAAGCGTAAAATCGACCGCTTCGTCAAAACTCATAGAACCAAGAAAATTGCCCTCGGTATCGATAAAACTATATTTACCTTTATATTTGACCTTAGTAAACTTTCCTTTAAACGCATTGGCTTCATCGTATTTGGCTAAAATTTTCAGGTTTCCGGAATCGTCGGTATATCCCCATAACCCGTTCTTTTTAACTTTGGCCAGCCCGTTGAAAAAAGACTTGGCGGATTCATACTGCGGGTTGACGGTAAATTTACCGTTCTTGTCAATATAGCCCCACTTACCGTTCAATTCCACGGCGGCAAGCCCCGATTTGAAATTTTTAGCATCCGAATACATCGGCGGAATATAAAGCCTTCCGTCCTTATCGATATAGCCCCAGTTGCCTTTCATTTTTATGCGGGCCAGATTATCGTAAAAGCTGTACGCATCATCGAACTGATAGTTGATAACCAGTTTTCCTGTCTTGTCGATATATCCCCAGGAGCCTTTCATTTTCACCGGCGCCAGACCCTGGCTGAATTTCCTGACAGCATCATATTGAGTAAATACGAAAACCTTGCCGTCCTGATCAATAAATCCCCATTTGCCTCCCATCCTGACCATGGCATAGCCCTCGCTGAAATCCGTGCATTCTTCAAACTGCGGATTGATGATGATTTTACCCTGATTGTTGATATAACCCCATTTGCCTCCCATCTTGATGCGGGCAAAACCACCGCTGAATGGTTCGGCCTCCTGGAACTGGGGCGGGAGCAGAAAATTTCCGGTTTTATCAACATAGCCCCATTTGCCTTCGGATCGGGCAGGAGCCAAAAGATCCTTAAAAACCTTGGCGTCATCATAGCTCGGATTGATAATAAACCGGCCCTGGGTATTGATATAACCCCACTTGCCCATCATCTTTACAGCAGCCAGCGTGTCGTCCGTTGTCTGACAGAATAAAAAATATCATTGTCGAATAACTTTAGTTTTGTTGACATTTTAAATCATGGGCGTTCGGCTATGATTGTGGGTTATGAAATTTAATTTACTTTGCCATCAAGAAAACGCTTCTTCAATTTTTATGCCTTAAATCCCGTTTTTTTACATTTTATTCAAAAAAAATATTTAATCCATTGACCCCTCATATTATCATCCATGCCGATTGATTGCATGTTGATTTTTTTTAGAACTTTTTTATGGATTTTTCGTAGTAATCCATGAAGACAAAAAAAGTAACAAAGGAAGTATATGAAAAAAATTATTATCGGAGCGGTGCTGGGATTATGTATGGCACTCATTATCCTCAGCGAGGTAGCCAATGGACGGCAGGCGACATACAGCGAAAACGCTTTTTCAGGCGGGGTGGAGCATCAATTTGTAAAGTCCTTTGATGCGGTGCCGGTGCTTTTCCTAAGATGAAACCGAACAAAATAAGGGTTTAAATTTTGGAGACTCT
>CAZSRX010000060.1:0-5624 GCA_964609675.1 uncultured Bacteroidota bacterium
ATTTTTCTAATGGCGGCCATTAGAAATTATTCTGTAATGACAATTCCGGGTTAAATGAGTTTTTTATTCCAATATCGTTTTAAGTCCTGTGTAATTGTAAAACACCCGGCTGTGCGGTAACTCGTTTCGTATGCGTGCGTACGCCTCCATGCCGGTGCAGTGGGAAACACCGATCAGGGGAATTTTATACATTCCGAGTTTTTCAATAATAAAGCCAATCGTTTCAGGCGTTTCATCTTTAAGATGGAATCCTCCGAAAACCGCGTGAACAGGCAATTTGAAATACCGCGTAGCCGTTTCGATTATATTCGTTATTCCCCGGTGCGAACATCCGCTGATCAGAACAAGCGATTGGTTGTGAATAATAACCAAAATCTGTTCATCCTGAAAATCGTCATCTTCCCAGTTATCGCCGGATTTTACATACATGTCTTTGAAGTGTGTATCTTCCCGATAAGGTATGTCGATTGTAGGCATGATATGAATATTTTCTGACAACGCCACGGGTACGTTAATTTCAGTGAAACGGTTTTCAAATAAATGGCTTTGGAACGGTATGCCGATATGACGGCTTTTGTTTTTGTATTTCAGCCCGCGGGCCTGCGGTTTGATATATATTTTAGCTTTGGTGTTAACTTTACAGAAATGATGCAAACCGCCCGTGTGATCGTAATGCCCGTGACTAATGACCGCAATATCGGCGGTTTTCAAATCGATGCCCAATGATAAGGCGTTTTTCATGAACAAATCAGACTGTCCGGTATCAAACAAAATGCGGTGATTGCCGTTTTGGATAAACAGCGAAAACCCGTGTTCGCCGGACAGATTATTCCCGTAAACGACGTTATCAACCAGGGTTGTGATTTCCATGAGGCCGCTCTTTTTCCCGAAATTTACCGGTTGGGTCCGGTCAATTCAGTTAATGTGTTTTTTAGAAAATCGTCCACCACGCTTTCGAGCCGGACAGATTGCTTTTTATAACTGTACACTTTAATGCCCGCGGCGCGGATCAGTTCAAACGCCTTGGGGCCGAGATGGGAAGTGATCAGCGCGTTGGTTCCGTGGTGGACGATATCCGTAGCCGCCTGAATTCCCGCTCCCTGAGCGGCGTTATGATTTTTAGAATTGTCGATATACGTGTACGTTTTAGCGTCCGTGTCGTATATGGCGAAATACTGCGCACGGCCAAACTGGTCGTAAACGGTTTTCCGATCATTGGTAGGAATGGCAATTTTCATAAAAGCGTCCTTTTTTAAAATAAATCTTCGGTTAAACATTTTTTTAAGTCCTCCGGAATGGGGATCATTTTACGGGTCAGCAGGTCCACGGTTACAAAATCAATATCCGCGTGGACGGCTTTTCGGCCGTGGCGCAGAATATCGTACGCCAATGTAAAGTGACAGCGGCTGATTAGTTTCGTTTTCTGCTGAATGATGAATTCGTCATGCATCAGCAGCGGTTGTTTATAACGGATGGTAATCTGGCGCAAAAACATACCGTACGGGAGCGCGTTGACATGAAATCCCCGCTCCTTGAGATACTGGGTTTGGGTGCGTTCAAAAAAATACAGCACCCGCGGATGATGGATGATTCCGTAAGAATCAATATCCTCAAAATGAACGCACTCGTTACGCTGGTACATCGGTTTTTTCCTACAACATTCGGTGAATGGTTTGATAAATTTCGGTAAGGTTTTGCGTGAGGCTCGCGTCTTCCGATTGTATAATCAGTTGCATTTTATTAAGCGCGTCGCTGAACGCCTTGCGGAACGGAATGACTCCGGCCAACGGGATGTTTTTTTCGCTTAAATAATTCCTGATGGTTTGCTCCAACTCCGGATGAACGCCGCATTTATTAAGGATTGCGATGTGGTTTAACCTCAATTGTTCGGCCAGGCCAATCAGTCTCTGGGCGTCGTGAAAGCCGAAGCGGGTACATTCGATAACCACGACGAGCAGGTTGACGCCGGTCAGCGCGGCGATGACCGGACAGCCGATCCCCGGCGGCGCGTCGATGATGATTAACGGTTTATGGGTGCGTATCGCTTCATCCGCAGCGCGCTGCCGGACTTTATGTACCAGCTTGCCGGAATTGTCTTCGCCCGGTTTCAGGCGCGCATAGACCAGCGGCGTATCAAAGGCGGAGCGGCTGGTCATGAGTTCGCCGCACCGATTATTCCACCTCGCGATCGCCTGATCCGGACACCCATCGTCACAGGCGCCGCAGCCTTCGCAGGACAGTTGGTCGATTGTGTAAACATCGTTGCGGACAGAAATGGCGTCGAACGCGCAGATGGGCGCACAGGCCCCGCAGGCGGAACACCGGCCGGCGTCGATCCCATATTTATAACCCGACTCAAAGGGTTCGCGGGTCAAATTTTCTTTTTCAATCATCAGAAACGCGTCGGCGGCGTCCACATCGCAGTCCGCAAAAACCGATTGCTCACGCAGGAAGTAGAAAAAGGACAATGATAGCGACGTTTTTCCGGCGCCGCCTTTGCCGCTGGCGAACGCGACGGTTCTCATGACAAATCCTCCTGAATGCGCTGAAACATAAGATCCAGATGTTCCGCATATCCACTGACATCATAAACCAGGCGGCCGTTCCCGGCTTTTTTGAACACCTCCATGGAAAAAGGAAATCTGGCGATAACCGGAATGCCTTCCGCGGCGCAGCGCGTAGCAATCAGCCCGTCATATTCGTCCGATTTGTTGATCACAACTCCGAATGGGATATCGATGGAACGGACAACTTCCACGGCAAGCATCAGGTCATGCAGTCCGAAAGGCGTCGGCTCGGTGACTAAAACCGTATAATCGGCGCCCTTTACGGATTCCACCATCGGACAGGTCGTTCCCGGCGGGCAATCGTATATCCTCAGCGCGACGTCGCTTTTACGGATTTCACTCTTAACTAGATGGATCAGGTGTTTCGTATGTATGTCGCCCGTTCTCAGTTTACCCTTATATAAAGTCAGATTGCCGTCGCGGTATTGGCTGATTTCTCCGATGGGCGCTTCTCTGAAAGAAATCGCATCTTCGGGACAATGACGGCGGCATCGGAAACAGCTTTTACATAATTCCGGAAAGATCTTCACGTACAGCGGACTGACGGCAATAGCGTTATAATTGCAAGCGGACACGCATTTTCCGCATTTCGTACATTTGTTGGTATCGATCTGCGCGATGGGCACCGTTTGCGGATCGCTTTGTATCTTTTCCGCATTGGCCAAAAACAGCGCCGCATCGGGCTCGTCCACATCGAGGTCGGCCAGCAGGACTTCCCTGGAACAAGAAAGATAAGCGGCTAAATTGACGGAGAGGGAGGTTTTGCCGGTGCCTCCCTTCCCGCTCGCGAACGCAATGGCCATTGTCTGTAGTGATTTTTCCTGTATCATTTGGGATTGCCACAGATTCACAGATTAGAAATTTGTGAATCTGATTTATTTCGTTTCGCGTTTTTCCAGTTCGTTAATTTTATTTTCCAGTTTGCGGATCTGTTCTTTCAGGATGTTGATTTCATCGTTTTCGGCATTTTGTCCCTGAACGAACCGGCGTCCGAAGCGGTTGCGACCACCGCCGAACATGCGTCCGCGACCGCAACCGTAGGGAATTCCTCCCCGGCCGACGCCATAGATTACGTTTTCATCTGTGTTTGCGGCGATACATTTTCCCAGACCGCGGCCTGTCATTGATCCCTCACCCAGCGGTCCCGTTCCATCTAATCGTGGCATGATGTCTCCTTTTTTTTTATGACACATTCAGACATTTAGTTTATTTTACCTGTTTTCGGTTGAATATATTGGCGTCGTTATATCGGGTTAGTTATGGTCTTCCGCAGCGCATACGTTTGCGGCCTTTTCCGGCTCCACCGCCGGCGCCTTGGTCTTTGCGGAAGAAATTATTGCGTCTGCATTTCGGACATTCACCCGGCCTGCCGGCGCCAAACGGTTCGGCCCATTCGTGGCCGCAATCCGCGCAGATAAACTTTCTTTCCTTCAATGCGTTCACATAACCTCCTTCGATACGCAGGTTTTTACCGTTAATCAGCGCGTCCGCGATTTTATGATGCGCGGAACCGATGATGTTTCCGAAAGTTTGCCGGGAGATATTCATTTTTTGGGCGGCTTCTTCCTGATACAATCCCTGCAGGTCGGCCAGACGGACGGCTTCGAGTTCGTCCAGCGTCAGAATCACTTCTTCCAATTGATAACCGGGAATGCCCGCCGGCTTGAACGTGAGTACATCGGGAGCGAATCGGACGCGACGGCATTTAAAAGGTCTCGGCATGGGAAAGGCTTTCGTTAGTTATTGGCATATGCTAATAATAGGATAAACGATCGCCAATGTCAAGAAAAAAAGCGGTCAATGAATTCACAGGCGCAATTGCGCAAGCCAAAGGCTTGCGGCTACAGAAATTATTTTTGGATTGCGGGAACATGTTCCCTCTTTCAAAGCGGCGACGGGCCGCCGCAATCCAAACGCGACCTGAAGGTCGCGCCTACCAATCCAATTATTAAAACCGGTGGCCTACCATTTTTTTTTATTTTAAAACCGAAGCCGCAAGCCTTTGGCTTGCGTTTTGGATTGCAATCCGAAAGCAGGGGCTTCGCCCCTGCACCCCAAAAGGGTAAAAGCGTTAAAACTTAAAGGATAAAAAACCTTACTCCACCGGCACGCACAACCGGAAGCCGTTGTTGTTGTTACGGTTGTCCGGATTGTTCCTGTTGCGATTGGCGACCCGCATGTTCCTATTGTTATTGTTCCACGACCCGCCGCGCAACACGCGGTATGTAAACTGCCCGTCCCTTGTGATTTTAGATTTGGCCAATCTATTATTCATCTTCTTCAATAATGAAATCGGTTATATCCGTATCCGGTTTTTGTTTATTATGATATTCGATAAAATTACTTAATCCGCCAAAATGACTTATGACCTCATCCCGCTTCAGCCAGCAAGGATCGTTACCGCATAATGCAGGATAGGAACTCAATGGATAATCGGTTAAACGCTTTCGAAATCCGTGATGAACGGGATTATTATGAATATAATAAATGACTGCCGTCATATAACGATCGTCCGTGACCTTTTTTCTGCGGAAGGGCTTCTGGAATAAACTACCCGTCCGTTTCTGCTGTTTACTTATCGCCTTTGCGTATCCGAGAAAAAATAACCGGAATTGTTCGCTGATTATTTGATGAACTGGTAGATTTGCCAAGTCTTCTACCAAATCTCTTATCTCTTTTTCTGGTTTCACTTTTACGAAAAAATGAAAATGATTCGGTAAAAGGCAGTAACAATAGGTGTCCATGAAATCGGATAAATACTTACGGTATTTCATGATGAAATATTCATAATTGTCTTCATTGTAAAACAGATTCTCGCGGTTGTTCCCGCGATTATAAATATGATAAAACGTATCGGGATATAAAGGTTGATTTAAGTATTGCGGCATTGGATTACCTTTTTTGCCATTTAGATTTGCCAAATCTTGGAGATTTGGCAAATCTCTACTAAATCGCGGGTTGCTCGCCTTCGGCGAGCAACCAAACCGTAAGTGTAAAAACCTAAAAACCTAAAGTGTAACAAAATTTACTCCGCGGCAACACACAGACGAAACCCGA
>CAZSRX010000061.1:0-5258 GCA_964609675.1 uncultured Bacteroidota bacterium
CCCATTTTTCTAATGGCGGCCATTAGAAATTATTCTGTAATGACAATTCCGGGATAAATATATTGACGATTACGTGTATCTGCCCAATGTGAAGCCGGATCACTTTATCGTGCAGGCCTCCGGCGACAGTATGGAACCTACCATACGCGACGGCGATTACGCGCTGGTCCATCCCCAACCTTCCGCCGATCACATGGACGTGGTAGTGGCAAAGGACCCGTTCGGCGCCGTTACGATTAAACGGCTGAAAAAGATCGCCCCGGAGAAATTCGTTTTAACCTACGATAACAGCCGGTATCAGGGCATGGTGCTGGATATTAATGGAGAATGGGTGGTAATCGGTAAAGTGGTGAAAGTGATTAGCGTGAGGAGTGTTTAGTTACCAAACGGATTTTACATACTTGGATTCTTTCTTTTAGGCATATAGAGTGCGCGCTTCTTCTTCTAAATGTTCCATACAATCACGATTAAGTTTCCGCCGTGCCTCACGCATAATATCTTCATCTAAAGAAATAATACGTTCTTTGATGAATGTTTTTACGGATTTCTTTTGTCGTTTTGCAAGGGCTTGAATGATTTTATATTCACCCGGCAAAAAATCGAGTTTAATGGTCATACATATTCCTTTCATTCTTACCTTCAATATACGCTACCGAGGACTTGTAAACAAGAAAAAAACCAATCTCTGCCAGGCAGGTAAAGTGGTGAAAGTGATCAGTGTGAGGAGTGTTTAGTTTTTTAAAACATTTTTTTCAATGTAATTGACGGCGGTTAGAGCGCGTTTTAAAGCTGAATTAACCGCTTGCGCCTGAGTGTTGCCTCTGTAATAGGCCTCTACATGAAGATCATCATAAATCGTGTTAAGAAGCAGTATGAATGTTTTATTTTTTTGAGTGTATTTATTTAATAAATGAATATAAGCGTCGTAATTTTTTGGCAGTTCTTTTTTTAACAAACCAACTTTCCCGAGAAAATATCCGTTTAAGGCTTTAAATACGGCTAAATAACCTATTCCTGCCGCCTCACGGACATACTTTTCGTCAGAATAATGGTCAAACACAATCGGCTCCGCCTTTTTTAATGTTTCTCTTGCGTTAGCTATATAACGCTTTGCTTCGGAGACATGTTCTTTGACTATATCATCGCCGTTTTCAACATAAACAGGATTTTTCTTTTTTGACATATATTTGTCTTTCAAAATTATTTTAATATAAGGAAACGACTGTTTGTAAACAATAAAAAAAATCCCGGAAGACAGCTTGTTGTTTGCCGATCCGGGATTCGGAGAGAAAGGGAGAGGGATGATTAATAAGGCGGATTTCTAAAGAAATGCCTCACACTTGACCACGCTGAAACATTCGACCCTTTTTCTGACCGGACGCGCCACCAAAAGTCAGGGAGTCCGGTATATATAACGTCAGTATAATAGTTCAAAGCAACAGCAATGTTAAAATCTATTGAGGAAAACGTCTCATCATTCGATACTTGCAGCCGATAAGTTACCCCCGTAACACTCGACCACACAAAATCAACAACACCACCGTTTATTATAGCATTATTCATCGGGCTTATTAAATTCGGGGGGAAGAGGCCTGATAATTTCAAAATGTTATATATCATTGCAGAACAATCTCCTATAATTTGTAAATCATAAAGGTTCCTGCGGTGGTTCCAAATCTTTGTATTCTTGCAACCAAGCGATGTGATCTTCGGCTGTACCGTCAATCGTAAAACCGTTTTGTTCGGCGTACTGTCTTTGCGGCTCACCCAGATCGACGTCATCAATGCGGACGTATAAATTTTCTTCCCGCACCAGATTTTCCCCGCCGGTTAGTTTGTTCCATAGCCGCCTGAATAAGTTTACCTCATAATACTCAACACGCATAAAAGTATCAGCCGGCATTCGCGATTCGGGAAAGTACTGTCGCAACTCCAATACTTTAGCCGCGCTAAACTTTCTGAAATCGTCGTATAAAATATGCCCATAAATTCTGTTCATATTATTTTTCCTTTATTTTTACCGATCGACTAATTGCGGTGTGTAAGGCGCGGCAGCGAGTGTCATCTTGCGGTCATTTGCGGTTTCGTCCGCAATTTTATTTGTATCAATTATTGCGTTGTTTTTCCAATAACCTATTAAATATGACGGTTGTACACTGGTGGCTGGCTTGCCATTGCCCGAGTTATATAAACTTTGAATCTCTTCTAACGTCAGCTCCCTTGACCATATAGCCAATTCATCCTGTCGGCCATCATAATACCGGTCAGCCGAGCTAAAATAACTCCTGCCAACATAGATTGAGCCGCTCCCGCTATAAGGTGCAGTCCAAGTCCCTCTCGTAGCATCCGTAGTATCTTTCCGCACACCATTAATGTAAATTTTAATTGTTGAACCGCCATTATAAGTTATCGCTACGTGTTGCCAAGACCCCGTTACAAGATCACCCGAATTACACAACCTTCCAATGTACACATAACCATCCGACGAGCCGAATATTACGAAACTCGTCCGATACAATGAAACGTTGCTATATATTAAATGCCATTCTCTGCCTGCGTTCGATAACGCCCCCTTGTGAAGCATGCCACGATTGGTAGTACCAAGAGCGTCCGGATTGAGCCACATTGACCACGACATAGGTTTCCCGCCAGAGCCTTCATTTAAACGGAAATCATTAGCGTCATCAATCGCTGAATAATCATTCACACCATCAAAATCAAGACATTTATTATAAGAAAACACCGCCCCGTTGTTTTTTAACACGCTGTAAATCACTTTATTACCAAGTCCCGCTAACAATTACATCAACCTGCTTACCTGTGCCGGGCGCGGCAGACGGCACGGCACTTATTACATCGCCTTTGACAACAGAAACAGGTGTACCCAGCGTAGAGGTTATCAGATTTGCCCCGTTTGTCGAGATCGCGCTAAATTTAGCTACGCCGTTCACGTAAACTGTAACCGTTATTTCGGACGCCAGCGCGCCCGCCGTGTGTGTGGCGGTATCCGTCGGTTGTAAATACAGCGTTGTGATTGTAAATGGATTAATAACCGTCTTTGTTACTTCCGCCGTGTCCGATTCGCCGAACATCATATTAACTTCCGGCGGGCAGAAAGCATTTAAAAAATTCACAAACGGCACACTTGGAAGATTTGCAAAGGCCGGATTCTCACTATCTCTGAACCATATCACAGGGTTATTATTACGGTTTATATCCATATATTTATCTCCATATTAAACATCCTATAATTAAGCCGCTGACAAACACGCCAGCGGTCGTCCATTTACGTTTTTGTTCTTCGTTTACCGCAATCTTCTCACAATCTTCGCCGACTTTTAGTTTCGTTCTGATATTCTCCATAATCGGTCTTGGTACGCCGAAATACGTCGCATCCGATACGTTTACCATCCGCCAGCCGGACGGTACGATGACAATCGAATCCGCGTTTTGGACGATAACCGCCTGCGCTTCAGCGTTCGGACAAACGCTGAACGTCATCGCGCAAATCATTATCAGACATGCGAGCCGATTCTTTAGCGTACTTTTCTTCATTCGATTTCAGTCTTTCTTTCACGGTTTTGTCTAACTTGAATAAATGCGCTAATGCCCACAAATAAGCAATTGCCGATTCAATCGGTGCGATTCCTTCAACGATCAAATACGTTACCGCAACCGCGATCAGCAGGGCAAATAACGTGTTTTTCCAACTTCGGAATACTCGGTTTACAATCATGCTTCAATCCCCGCTTTCGTTATCTTTTTGGACATTGGCCCGGCAATAAACGCGCTGGAACCTTTTACCTTAAATATTTCAGGCGGATCATCGAAATCGTGAACATATTCGCGCTTGGTCTTCTTGCCGGTGCGTTTGTCGGTTTTGAATATCATTTTATCCGAGTCATACTCGACGGCGTTCAGTTCGCCGATGTATTCCAATCCGTTTTCAAACGGAATATTCAGCCGTCCGGTTTTTTCGTGCGGGTAATGCCGGAAATCCTCATACAGGTTCACCGCGTCTCCGGACGGGTTAGAGGGTTTCCAGTTTTTCTGTGTGGACGGCGCAACGATAAGCCATCGGCGATCCGCCGTGCCGTACAGGTCTTTATTTTCAAGCTGAACGATTTTCCCGTTTATTTTCAGCACGACGGCTTTAGCAAGCAAAGCAAGGCCGTCTTCGACGGGGATTGAGATTGATTCGGTAGGATTCTTCACTTTCCGCCCTGCGCACTTCATCGCTTCACCGATGCATGTATCGCCCGTCGGATTCTCTATCCGATAATATCCCATAGACATATCATAGTCAAATATCGGTATTGGTAGGCCGTTGTTTAACTCTTTAAATCTCGAATCGTGAGAATAGGCAAACTTTCCACCAAAGGCATATCTCCCCGGTTTTGCGTTTAACGGTTCAAGCCGCGGCACCCACGCTCCGTCATGTTCATGCCTCGGTTTAGTTATTAGCCGGAATGTTTTTTTACTATTGTCAGCTCCAAATAATTGTGGCACGCCCTCACCGACAATTAAAATGTCTTTCCCTTTGTCATCCAAAACTTCCGCAATCATACCTAATTCATCGGTTGGATTGCTGTTTTTTTTGGGGGCTTTGTTTAAAATATAATTTTCATAAAAATCATCCACAGGTACTTTAAATTTGTCGCTAACCTCGCCCTCTTCGGGAATCAGCGTTACCCAGTTCGGATTTTGGTCATAAATGCGATACTTTTTCCCCGAATAATCAGATACGATGGTATTCCCCACTTTCCGCTTTCCGCTTTCAACTTTCAACTTTTTCATGTTCGACCCCTTGACAAATGTATCTTTTTCCCGTATATTATTACAGCTAACGGAATGTGTATCGGAAGGTACACCAGTCGCCTTGCCAGAGATTTTATCAGGAGTTTTCACTCCCGATACCTTCTCCCAAGATTTTGAAGCGTTGACAAACTTCCCGTTAGCTTTTTCTATTTTATGAATCAGTTGGTCGTTGGTTATATTATGCGCAGACTTTACCCTATATTTACCCCCTTTTAAAACAAACTCTACAATAGCGACATGATTTACATCAGATCGCCTTATTAACAGCGTAAAAGGCTCGTGCGAGGCTTTTAATATAAATTCAGGACCATCCAACACAAATTCAATATGTTTTTTAACTTTAATAAACGACTTAAATACTTCAGGGTGTTTACTTTGCAAGTAAATTAAACCCAGATTTGTCATTAGAAAATTAGGTTGAAAAACTATAGGGTGAAGAA
>CAZSRX010000062.1:0-1014 GCA_964609675.1 uncultured Bacteroidota bacterium
AAAGTAATCGTTCCTGTTCCCGATACCTGTGTCCACGAACCATTACCTACCGACGGAATTGCATTTAAGCTTGCCGACGTACTGCATGTATTGATATCCTGACCGGCATTAGGAGTAGGTAATGCATTTACGGTAACGGTGGCCGGCACTCTGGCACTTACACAATCGGGACCTTTAATCTCCCAATTATAAAAATAATAATAGTAATTCAAATCAGAAGCAGAATTACCTACGATAGAAACATAATTTCCAATATTGTAAGGATAAACCGATCCGGTATTATTTCGATACAAAGCTGCCGAAGCAGGCCCCACTAAGCGCAAACCGTTGGCAACAGGCAAATTAAAATTGAGCGTAATCCTGCTAACACCGGCAGGAACTGTTACAGATGTGGATTGTAAAACGGTACCGCTTGAATTTTGTAACTCAATGATTTTTGTTCCTTGTGTTTGAGCATTTACTTCAACAGAAACCAACGTACATGCAGAAGTACAATCGAAAATCAAATAATGTTTTGAAGTAGAACTCAAATAGCCTCCTCCTGTATTAGAACGCAAATCGCCACCATAAACACTGGCACTTGCGATATGATTTTCTACATAAAAGGTTGTTGTTGAAGATACTGTAGGTTGATATGAAGTTCCTGTAGCAACTTGATTCCCTCCCGAAGCTGCATCGTACCAATATAAGGTTCCGGATGCAGAAGCAGTAAGATTAGCTGTTCCTGCTCCACAAATATTATCATTTGTTGTTGTAGGTGCTGCCGGTAAACTTATTGTTATATAATTCGTTTTTGTCTTCGTATTATTTCCCGAACAGCTGGTAACAGTTAATGTAACAGTATAAGTTCCACTTGTAGAATAAGTATGTGTTGGGTTTTGCAGTGTCGATGTTTGCCCGTCTCCAAAATCCCATAGATATGAAGAGCCTGAAGGTGCTGAAGACAAATCTGTAAAACTAATGGTTGCATTGCAACCGCTTGTTACATCGGCTAAAAAATCAGCAACAGGAGGC
>CAZSRX010000062.1:1066-2902 GCA_964609675.1 uncultured Bacteroidota bacterium
ATTAATAGTCTGCGATTGGTATCCCGGTGCAGAAACTGTCATAGAATATGTTCCAGCTAAAATAGGGCGGTGGTAATCGCCAACCGGCAACGAACTATATACATGTGAACTATCTCTATCATGTGAATTGATAAATATCTTTGCTTTTACCGGTAAGCCTGAACAAGCATCGGTTACAACTCCATGTATTCCGTATTTCGCTTGGCGGAGATAATTTAAAAAAGAACGGTAATTATAATTCCAATGGTTGGGAAGTTGTGCCGCATCCAATAATTTTGTATTAGATAATTCAACTGTAACTTCTCTACCTAATAAATAATAGGTAAAATAATCTTGACGGCTGCCATAGGCATAATACCAATCGGCTCCTTCGGTAATACCATTAGATGAAACACCCTTAAAGTATGTGCTTGTACCGTACAGAAAAACGGTATCAGCATATTCATGTCCAACATATTGCCACCAGCTATCATCTGCGTGTGTTTTTTGAGCAGATGTCCAACTATCCCAAGGGTAATTAAACACCTCAGCACCTCCGTGTGTATTTAGCGACATGGTAAAATTATGTGCTGCACCAAAATTCATCATAGCAACGGTTTCGGGTGCCCAGGAACTACCATCTGGATGTTGCCCTTGTACTGGGTTAGGATAATTTCTATTGGGATCTACACCATTAGCCAATTCTCTTGTTGCATTGGCTACGGTATTGTCGCCACCAGCATAGGTACCATCGGGATTGGAAAAAGGATTTATCCATACTTCTTCGTTATTCACAATATCTCTAACTCGGGCACTCGTAGAGTAATTTGAAAGCAAATAATCGGCAAGTCTCAATAAAAGAACACCACCCGTTACTTCATCGCCATGCATTGTTCCACTAAAAAATACGCGTGGTTCATTTTCGGCAACATTCGGATTATCGGTTATCTTGAGAACTAAAATAAGACGGCCATTTTGACTGGTTCCAATTGTATCCAGCTTGCATAAAGTTGGGTAATTGGTTGCAAAATTCTGCATCATCTGAACATACACCGAATAAGTAGGATACCTATCCCAGTTTGCCATTTGTGCAACGGTGGTTGCCATAGTCAATGCTTTTGAATCAGAAGTTTTTGAAACCACTTCAAAAGGAAGATTCAATGCTAAAAGTTCAGAAAAGTGGTTTTTGTGAACATATGCATATACCGTTGTACCCACAATATTATCAATAGAAATGTATTGAGGCAATTGGTCTAATTCCGCTTTGCTCGTTACATTAAATTTAAAATAAACATCGTTGTACGTGCTTATTTGATTATAAGCTTTAGCTTTTTCGCTGCTGTTTTTTTGCCCAAAAATAAAATTAATTGAGGCAACTAAGATGATGGTTACAAATAAGTATTTCATAATTAAAAATTATTTTTTCAAAGTTAACTACTAAACCGATTTAATGTTTCGATTAAGACCTTTTTTTTTGACAAAAAGTTGCAAATAATCAACAAAAGATGTACTTTTAACGATTAAAACCATTTAACCTTATATTAATTACGTAAATATGAAACACATATTAATTTTTGTAGCGTTTCAATTTTTTATTTTAAATTTGATAGCCCAAAATGACACTACCGACCATCGTTTTATTTCAAAAAAGAACGAATCTATCATTATTAACTTATTAAATAATCAATGGATGCAGGTAAAAGATCCAATAAAAACCATGCCCGTATCTTTGGGGATAGACATTTATGCATTTAAACAATTACTAAAAAAAGACAGAACTTTTAATATTTCGTTAGGAATAGGAATTAGCAGCCAAAATGTACATAACCATTCACTTCCATACGACAGTTTAGATGT
>CAZSRX010000063.1:0-2799 GCA_964609675.1 uncultured Bacteroidota bacterium
AGAGTCTCCAAAATTTAAACCCTTATTTTGTTCGGTTTCATCTTAGGAAAAGCACAATCTGAAGATTGCGGCTACCCAAATTTTACAATTTGTTTTACAACGGTGACCATATCGGCATTCACATGGGAAATATTGTTTTTTTATTCATAATGCCGTTGCGTTTTTTTACGCAACATAAATGTTGCGGTTGTTTGTTTATGCGCGACCTGAAGGTCGCGGCTACCAAAATACGAACGTCCAAAAAAACAAACGGTAGTTCGGTGATCATAAAAATTTCATTTATGTATATATGCGCAACCTGAAGGTTGCGGCTACCAAAATGCGGACGTCCAAAAAACAAACGGTAGCCGCAATCTTTAGATTGCGCATATCGTTATTGTAATTCTATAACATACCCCACCTGCACCTGATTATCGCAATAATTTATTTTCCAGCCGTTGCCGGAGGCGGTCCGGTTTTGTTTCTGGTTTTGCATGCCTTTGTACGCGACATAAATAATATCGGCGACCCAAATCGCCGCGCCGATGCGCGTGGTGATGATGTACGTGTGCCGCGCGTCGTTGGCTTTTTTGTAGTAGGACTGCACTTCGCTGTAGGTTGTAGCTTTTTTGTAATCGGAATAATAATCATCGGCTTTGCTTTTCTGCATGATGCCGTACACCATTAACCCTCCGGCCGCAACGGTTGTGAGAATCGGCCGCGCTTTGTTTTCTTCCACAAAATGGCCGCCCAGCCCGGGCAATAATACGGACAGGAATGCGTTCTTCGGCCCGCCGAGCGGTTTGTGTGTGGTTTGCGTTAATCCGCCGGTTATAACGGGTTTTCCCTTATCCGAAAGATCCGCTTTCTTATCCTCGTCGGTAAACGTAAATTCCACGGGATCTTTGAATCCCTCGGTCACGCGGATGGTTTTTTCCTTAATCTTTCCGTATCCCTCTAATTTTGCTTTGATGATATACGTGCCCACAAGTTCCTGCCGGTCGAACGCCTTGCCTTTGTAGATTTCAATGCCTTTTTCGTCAATCATAGTAAATTCGGCTCCATCGGGTACGGAATACGCGATAATCCGGCCCTGCTGGGGCGTGAATTTAACGTCCATCGTTTCCATGCTTCCGTTGGTCACCGATACGGTTTTCTTCACGGGATAATGTTTTGGTTTGATCAGTTCAATTTCATAGGTGCCGGGCTTCAGTTTCGCCTCGCCGCTCCGCGACAACTCCTTGTTCTCAACGCCATTGATGAGCGCTTTGTAGCCGGTCATGTCGGTATTGATTTTGACCGTTCCGAAATTGCTTTTCAGTTCAAATGTTTTAACGACCGGTTCCCCGGCCTTTACGATCAGCGCGTCCTCGTAATCATCGTAAAGATACGTTTTCATAGACAGTCTGAGGCTGTACTTGCCTGCGAGAATGCCTTTTTTCTCGCCTTTGCAACTGAGCGGCGTCACGCCGATGGAATCGTTATCAAGATACACGGTGGCGCCCGGCGGGGTTGAAGTGATCGTGACATCGGCGAACTGCGGGCGCAACGTTACGGTCGTGTCCGTCGTCTGCAGGTCTTTGACGTCGAGCGATAGTTTCTCGGAGAAGTACCGGTCGCGTTCGATTTCGACCTCATACTTGCCGGACTGGAATTCGGGAAAGGTCTGGGGCGTGGCGCCCGGCTTGAGCAGGCCGTTGATCTTGATGCGCGCGCCCGCGGGCACGGAGGCGATTTTCAAGGTACCAAAATTCGGCGCCAGCGTTTTCACCGGAAGCGTGGGATTGAGCCCTTCCTTGATGTCCACCGTGAACGCGACATCATGGTATTTCGGTTTGCGCAGGATCAGCGTATGCGGCCCGACGGATAATTTCGCGCCCGAGAGCGTGGTGACGCCGAGTTCCACGTCGCCGTCGAATATTTTCGCGCCGGAAGGCGAACTGGAGATGTTCTGCACGATACCGAATGTCAGCGACAAATCCGCCCCGGCCACGGAACCCTTATCTTCGGTCATCTGCACGGTATCTATGATTTCCTCGTTTTCCTTCACGATGACGTTGAATTCTTTTGACACAGCGTAACCGGATTTGGTAAACTTGATTTTATGCGGCCCGGCGGGAAGATTCAATTTAATGTCCTTCGAAAAAACGGGATTTCCCGGGATTCCGTTAACAACCGGGGTAACGCCATCCACAGGCATGATGAACCGTGCCGTACCGAACGTCTCTTCGCTGGAAACAATCACGGTGCCTTTGGAGCGGCCGTCGGTCTTAATGCCCGCAAATTCATTCGCGATGAGACGCATGACGCCAAGCAAACCTTCAATGTCGCCCTTGTAATCTTCCGTTTTGGCAAGAAGAATTTTTCCGGTCGTCACGTCAATCATGCGGATATCAATAATATAGGTTTGTCCCATCTTTCCGATATCGCCGGCGAACATGATTTCGGCGGACAGAACTTTACCAATCTCAACGGCGCATTCAGCCGAGTTGCAATTATCGGAAACCGCGAAATTCTGCTCATTGAAAATCGCCGTCATTTTATCACGTTCAATCAGGTCAAATGCCTGGGTCTAGCTTAACAAACTCCGGAACCGGTTTGTCAGGTTGGTAATTTCGTTTTTACTCAGGTCCGCGCTGGTTAAATCGAGTACGGCGGCGGTTTGCTTTTTTTGCTGGGCGTCAGCCTGGGACGCAACGAACAAGCCCAAAAATACAATTACGATAAAATTCAATCTCATAGTCTTTTTCCTGAATTTTATTATATTATATTAAACCGATAATGTAATATTACATAAATCGAGGATAAAATTATTGGGTT
>CAZSRX010000064.1:0-2520 GCA_964609675.1 uncultured Bacteroidota bacterium
GCGGGCAGTCTTAATGCCCGTCTTAATGCCCTCACGGGCATTCATTGTTTTTAACCCTTCACGCGTCACGTGCGTCAGCTTGCCGGTGTCTGTCTTAATGCCCTCACGGGCATTCATTGTTTTTAACGCAGCGGACTTGGTGATTGTGCCAACCTTACCCGGTCTTAATGCCCTCACGGGCATTCATTGTTTTTAACGTATACCGTAATATCGTGGTCGGCAATCTTGTGGGGTCTTAATGCCCTCACGGGCATTCATTGTTTTTAACGGAAGCGGTACTCTACGTTGCGGAAGAGTACAGTGAGTCTTAATGCCCTCACGGGCATTCATTGTTTTTAACTGATTATCTACAGTATACCACATTCATGCAACAAAAAAAGTGTCTTAATGCCCTCACGGGCATTCATTGTTTTTAACAAGCTTTAAAAAATGGAGGTAACGTTTCGGAAACTATCGTCTTAATGCCCTCACGGGCATTCATTGTTTTTAACGTATCCGCTAACGGAGGCGGTACTCTTTATTGACAAAGAGTCTTAATGCCCTCACGGGCATTCATTGTTTTTAACTAGGGCATGTAATCTCAATTGTTTGGTCAGCATCTGTCTTAATGCCCTCACGGGCATTCATTGTTTTTAACGTAGACAATTTTTCGGTACTCTTCGCCCACGAAGAGTCTTAATGCCCTCACGGGCATTCATTGTTTTTAACTTGTCGCCGCCCTGGAACGTCTTAATGCCCTCATTCGAGTCTTAATGCCCTCACGGGCATTCATTGTTTTTAACTCATTGACCTTGTAATGCTGATGAAGCGTAATGCCCTGTCTTAATGCCCTCACGGGCATTCATTGTTTTTAACATAGCATATCACAATTTAGAGGGAAAATAAGTACCAAGTCTTAATGCCCTCACGGGCATTCATTGTTTTTAACGTTCTTCAAATTTTCTGAAATCAAAGTTTGGCTGATGTCTTAATGCCCTCACGGGCATTCATTGTTTTTAACTTACATTGATTTTCCGTCTTAATGCCCTCACGGGCATTCAGTCTTAATGCCCTCACGGGCATTCATTGTTTTTAACGCATTTCTTTCTAATAACTTTTTAGCTTGTAATGCTCTTTGTCTTAATGCCCTCACGGGCATTCATTGTTTTTAACTTTATATGGATGTTGTGAAGTTAGCGGAACGTTATTGTCTTAATGCCCTCACGGGCATTCATTGTTTTTAACAAACTCTGTATATCCCAGCAATTAACGCCGGCAAAAGTCTTAATGCCCTCACGGGCATTCATTGTTTTTAACTTATCTTTATTCCAAGTGTGCTTGATTTAGAACAGTCTTAATGCCCTCACGGGCATTCATTGTTTTTAACACGCAGCACCAGGCGGATGCGTAGGCCCAAGCCTTCCGTCTTAATGCCCTCACGGGCATTCATTGTTTTTAACATCATTATTCGCTTTTGCAAAATCAGCAAATTGCACAGTCTTAATGCCCTCACGGGCATTCATTGTTTTTAACCTCTTGCGAAAGCAAGAGTAAGGCCGACTACAATCGAAAGTCTTAATGCCCTCACGGGCATTCATTGTTTTTAACTTTTTGCCCAGGAGGATGCGTCCGGGGCAAAGAATCTGAACGTCTTAATGCCCTCACGGGCATTCATTGTTTTTAACAAATGCGGTGGTTTTACATGGATCTTGCAATGCGCATCGTCTTAATGCCCTCACGGGCATTCATTGTTTTTAACTTGAACTCCTCCACCGCGGCGGCAAGCGCCGCCGCGTCTTAATGCCCTCACGGGCATTCATTGTTTTTAACAGATTGCTATTAGGCGGCGATATCCAGGCGTAGGGTCTTAATGCCCTCACGGGCATTCATTGTTTTTAACGCCAGCGTAAGGCAAATTGGTGGAAGGTACGAATATTGTCTTAATGCCCTCACGGGCATTCATTGTTTTTAACTAATTACTTGCTCTACCTCAATCACAATTTTTCGAGTCTTAATGCCCTCACGGGCATTCATTGTTTTTAACCGCCACCAAGTCCGCTCCTCGCGGCCCGCGCAAAGCCGGTCTTAATGCCCTCACGGGCATTCATTGTTTTTAACGCGGCAATGTTTGTCGTTGGTCTAGCAGGCGCAAGCCGGTCTTAATGCCCTCACGGGCATTCATTGTTTTTAACCTGCAAGAGGAGAAAGGTCGAAGCGGTGGACTACTGTTCGTCTTAATGCCCTCACGGGCATTCATTGTTTTTAACTGATAAGCAACGTTATCATACTACCTTTGTTGATATGTCTTAATGCCCTCACGGGCATTCATTGTTTTTAACAAAGATGCGCTGGTTTTATATGGACCTTGTGATGTTAAGTCTTAATGCCCTCACGGGCATTCATTGTTTTTAACATACCATGTTGCGGTACTCTTTATCAATAAAGAGTACCGGTCTTAATGCCCTCACGGGCATTCATTGTTTTTAACTGACCTCGCGATGCGCATTAAGCGCTACCCGTTGGGAGAGTCTTAATGCCCTC
>CAZSRX010000065.1:0-2316 GCA_964609675.1 uncultured Bacteroidota bacterium
GTTAAAAACAATGAATGCCCGTGAGGGCATTAAGACTAATTTCCAGACTTGATTTAGCAGTTTGCCCAATTCTTCGTTAAAAACAATGAATGCCCGTGAGGGCATTAAGACATTCAGAATATCGGCAGAAAGGTTGAAAGATGAGATGGGTTAAAAACAATGAATGCCCGTGAGGGCATTAAGACAGTTCCAATAGCTCCTTTGCCCAGGCGCTAGCGTCTGTTAAAAACAATGAATGCCCGTGAGGGCATTAAGACATACGCTTGACAATTTCGCCATTAACTTCAAGCTTATGTTAAAAACAATGAATGCCCGTGAGGGCATTAAGACGTAATGTTGTGGCGATTGGGCGTCATTCACTCACGTTAAAAACAATGAATGCCCGTGAGGGCATTAAGACAAACGTTATTACCGACTGAATGTCGAATAACAACATTCGTTAAAAACAATGAATGCCCGTGAGGGCATTAAGACCCATACTCCTCAGCGCATTCCTGCGCTGAAGAGTAAAGTTAAAAACAATGAATGCCCGTGAGGGCATTAAGACATAATCATCCCTGGGCGAAAGATGAAAATACCTTGTTCAGTTAAAAACAATGAATGCCCGTGAGGGCATTAAGACGAATTGTTCCCATTTTAGAAAACAGACTAGAAATTGTTAAAAACAATGAATGCCCGTGAGGGCATTAAGACACATATCTGAACGCTGCATAGCGATTGCGGCCGCAGTAGCGGCTTGCTGCGTTAAAAACAATGAATGCCCGTGAGGGCATTAAGACGCCTCCTCAATTGTTTCGAACGGGCCGTACCCGCACAGTTAAAAACAATGAATGCCCGTGAGGGCATTAAGACCCACAACCGAATTAAAAAACCATCTGTCCATCTCAACCTGTTAAAAACAATGAATGCCCGTGAGGGCATTAAGACTTTTGTTGATTGCCGCCTTTACAATTGGCTTCAACCAAGTTAAAAACAATGAATGCCCGTGAGGGCATTAAGACTCTTTCCACAACGGGTTGACGGGCTTTTGGCTCTTCATGGTTAAAAACAATGAATGCCCGTGAGGGCATTAAGACTCAACTCCCAGGCCGTCAAAGTAGTACCCTGGGTTGTCGCCGTGTTAAAAACAATGAATGCCCGTGAGGGCATTAAGACCGTTACGACTCATCTTCATTCTAATCTCCTTGCGTTAAAAACAATGAATGCCCGTGAGGGCATTAAGACGAATTGCCATTCGGTTTCCAGGGGGTCGGTGCTTGAGTCGTTAAAAACAATGAATGCCCGTGAGGGCATTAAGACGCTGCATAGCGATTGCGGCTGCAGTAGCGGCTTGCGTTAAAAACAATGAATGCCCGTGAGGGCATTAAGACGAACCTCAACGGGGCTTGGACAGATGAGGATCTAGGTTAAAAACAATGAATGCCCGTGAGGGCATTAAGACGTCTGCTCCGGAGAGGTTTGCTCCGGATAGGTCGGCGTTAAAAACAATGAATGCCCGTGAGGGCATTAAGACTCTCCGGCGCAAACCTGGAGGGGGCCTACCTGATGCAGGGTTAAAAACAATGAATGCCCGTGAGGGCATTAAGACAAAGACTTGGTTTCTGTATACGCCCTTGAACGCTGCGTTAAAAACAATGAATGCCCGTGAGGGCATTAAGACCTTCAAAAATTCATCACGATTCATTTTCATTTTAATCTGTTAAAAACAATGAATGCCCGTGAGGGCATTAAGACGCATACGGCGCAGCCAATCCCTATTACGGTCAGTCCGTTAAAAACAATGAATGCCCGTGAGGGCATTAAGACTGGTGGGATGGATATATCCATCCCACCACGGCGAGGCGTTAAAAACAATGAATGCCCGTGAGGGCATTAAGACGCATAGCGATTGCGGCTGCAGTAGCGGCTTGCTGCATGTTAAAAACAATGAATGCCCGTGAGGGCATTAAGACTGAACCGCTTTTTCAAGGATTCTATTAGACACATTTTTGTTAAAAACAATGAATGCCCGTGAGGGCATTAAGACGTATACAGCCGACAACGATAAGTCGGATTGGCTAAATGTTAAAAACAATGAATGCCCGTGAGGGCATTAAGACACAATTTTACTAACACTACTGCACATTTTGTTAGCGTTAAAAACAATGAATGCCCGTGAGGGCATTAAGACTTATCAAGCGTATGCTTGATACTTTGGCTACGGATGAGTTAAAAACAATGAATGCCCGTGAGGGCATTAAGACTAAAATCGAATGTTTTAGCCGATTCTCTTGCTGCCGGGTTAAAAACAATGAATGCCCGTGAGGGCATTAAGAC
>CAZSRX010000066.1:0-2305 GCA_964609675.1 uncultured Bacteroidota bacterium
GTTTTCAGTTAAAGATGGCGCATTTTCAAAAACGCGTTAAGTGCCCGCTAACAGTTTCCGGGCCTTCCTTCGATACGTCCGCGGTTTGACCATGCCGGTTTGTGTGACCACCGCATCAATCAGTTCCTCTAATTTCTCACGGCTCTGATTCAATAACTGCAAATCATTTGGGTAGGTAATATCTTGTTCGGCCACCGTCGCATCGATGATTAATACGCCATCCGTCATCAACGTGGCCTCCGTTGGCTCTTTTGCCTCTTTTGTCCCGGATGCGGATGACCCTTGGTTGGATGAAGTCTTCGGCTCTTTCTTGATCCTTGATTTCTGAATAAAAATCTCATTGAATTTCCGCCAACTCTCGATATTCAACCGCTTGCGGATATGGACAAACAAACTCGGATCAAATATCGGTTCTCTCTGAAAACACGGCAGCCCTACAAAATACTGCATGTATAAATTCTCTCGAATCGTTTCAATGGTAGCTTCATCCGTCATCGCCATAAGATGTTTGATGATCAGCGCCCCGATTACCAGTCGGGCATTCAGTGCCGGAGCGCCCTGGTCGTTATGCATGGCTTTGTAATACTCGACGGCCAGATCATCCCAGGGAATGTGATGTGCCATTTTGATCCAACGATTGTTGGAATCTAAATGAACTTCAAAAGGGTTCGGAAACAGAACTTGTTGCTTCTCAGGGGTGTAATGGATCATAATCAATGCAAGGGTTTTTCTGGTTTTTCCCTAAATATAATGCATTTTTCCCTAAATAAAATGACGTAGATCATGAATTGTCAATAGTCTATGGGTTTTTCAGGAAACTCTATTTATTTTTCTGTTACAGAAAAAGCTAACGATTATATGACGATTTTAACTTCCGATATTTCCAACCAAGGCGGATCGAGCATTGTCTTTCTTTCGTCTGTAAATGCCTGCCCGGCGATCATCGTATACCGCCGTACGGACAACCCTCCACCGGCGCCTCCGAAGATGAAGACTATTCTGCGTCAAGGTCTGAACCCGAATATTGTGTGGGAGGCTAACAAGGAGGCAGACCTGAGCGGTTATGAATTGTACCGCGGCATCGGAACCGTAACTCAGCCGCCAACAACCTGGCAGTTCGTCGTGGCGGTGACAGGTACCTCCTATGTCGATGAGCAGATTACCTGGGGCGACGGCACTTCCAATCAAAAAATGTATTACAAGATCAAGGCCAAAGACCAGATGAATCAATATTCCGGTTGGTCCAATATGCTCATGATCGACTACTTCAGGGATATACAGAAAGGGGACAACGGAACTAACGATTTACAATTTGAATTGAATCAGAATTACCCGAATCCGTTCAATCCGGGTACGCGGATTTCATACACGGTTCCGGTAAGAGCCACAGTAACTTTGAGAATTTATAACGCGCTGGGTGAAGAGATCCGGACATTGGTCAATCAATCCGAGGAAGCGGGAAAAAAAGAAATTTACTGGGATGGCCGCAACAACGCCGGTAATTTCGTCTCCTCAGGCCTGTACGTGTACCGCCTGCAGGTCGGCGACTTTGTGGCCACCAAGAAGATGCATTTGGTTAAGTAAGTCTAAGCGTCTGAACGTGGAATGTTCTGGAAACATTCCACAATAGAATAAACGCTCATACAATCTTAAGCTCTCTGATCTGTGGATCGGAGAGCTTTTTTTATTGACTGCTTATGCTAAATCAATGACATAGGTATTTTCTATCAATAAAACGCTTTAATAACCATTAAAATATATGCTTTTTATTAAAATGAACTGGTGTTTCAATATCATTTATATACAATAGAAATTTACTGGCACAACCCGAATTTTTTAGGTTTAAAACCCAAGTCAAAAAGTCGTAAAACAGTTCGATGGGAACGGGCCGCATAACAACACCTGCGTTCAAAACACCCAAGGTTTCACAGAACCGAAAATAGAAATACAGCAGAAATACTTTAACCATTCATTCGGTAACAAGAAGGGATTCACTAACAATGCATCGAGCGGGGTTTTCAAAAGCGATTCGATAAAGCTCATCAACAAAAACTATGCGGCAGCGATAATATACAATTTATTAAATCATAATAAGACACTCTCTTGCTTGTAGATAACATTGTTGAAGCGTATTTTGATTTGATGTAATTTGTTTTATTACGTTAGATGCTTTGCTTGTCACCATAAGAAATGTTTACTTTTGAAAGTTTATTGCTTTTAACGCCTTTAATATACACAGGAAATAAACATTTTGTCTCATCCTGAAATAGGTTGACAGGTGTTAATAACCTAAAGTAAGGAACAA
>CAZSRX010000067.1:0-2049 GCA_964609675.1 uncultured Bacteroidota bacterium
CCTTTTACTACATTTTTGATCTATATCAATAACTTTACAAATTCTTATGTTACGTTTGGCGAAAAGCTGATAAAAAAAATTACAAAAATTAATATTTAATCTTTAGTTAATATTTCTTATCATAAAATCGAATACGTATAGGAGGAGTGTTTATGAATATACAAAAACTTTTGCAAACGGCAATGCTTACCGTAGCTTTGTCCACTGCATCTTTTGGAGGCGTTGAAGAAGGCCAAAAACTTTACCTAAAAGCTTGCAAGAGCTGTCACGGCAACGGCGTAAAAGGCGCCGCGATGGCAACCCAAGCCGGATGGGACAAGTGGTTTTCAAACGACGCCGCCTCTTTGATAGAAAAACATAAGAGCGATCCTAAGGCGTCGTCTTATTTTGGCGGTCCATCATTTAAAGGACAGATGCAAGACCTACATGAGTTCTTGAAAGAATACGGCTCCGACAGCGGCAATGTGCCGGCCTGCGGCTGATTTTATTGGTACACGCATAACAACCAAAAACTTAAAAAATAGGAGAAGAGATGAAGAAAATCGGCGTATTTTCACTGGCGGCTATCCTTGCCACTTCCGCGTTTGCGGCTGACGACGTATCGGCGCTAAAAGCTGAGCTAAACGAACTAAAAGCTCAAATAGCCGAGCTCAAAAAAAATCAAGAGGCTGCTGATCTTGCAACTATTGCAAAACAAATAAAAGAGCTAAAAGTAAGAACCGGCGGCGACAACCTTAAGTGGGATGCTGACTACAGAGCTAGCTATGATTATGTAAGATACCAACTAGCCGGCGCAAACGGTGGACCTAACGCCGCTGCAAACTCAGCGCTTCTTACAAACAGATTAGTTCTTGGCATGAAAGCGGCTCCAACAAAAGAGCTTAGCTTCATCGGTAAACTCTCATATAACAAAGCGTTCGGCGATACCGCAAACCACAGCCAATCAAATACAGCGCCTGGCTATGCAAACTTTGACTGGGTAACGAACGAAAACGCCACAGACAATACCATGAAAGTAAAAGAAGCCTACTTCATCTATTTCGGCGATGCGGGCCCGATTCCATATACCGCAAGCATCGGTAGAAGACCATCTTATGACGGCCTTCCTGGAAACCTTAGAGAGGGCAACGCGGACGCAAACTCTCCGCTATCACATCTGATTAACGTCGAATATGACGGTGCAAGCTTCAAATTTGACCTTGACAAAGTGACAAATATTCCTGGTATGTATTTCAAGCTTTGCATGGGTAAAGGCCTTACAAACGCTAAACAAAGATTTAGCATGGATGGAACAGATTATTCAAAAGACAAGAGCAAAAATGCAGACGTGGATCTAGCTGGCTTCATCTTTGTTCCATATGATGACGGTCAATACTCAGTACACTCAATGTTCTTTAAAGCACACAATATGATAGGCTTTACTGACACAGATATGATGAACTGGCAAACTGCGTATGGCACAGTAAACAATAGAACAGCGTCAGTTAATGACCTATTAACATACATGGGTGGCATTCCATTCCATAATGTTGGCAACCTCTACGGTGGCACAGTCATGGCTATGGCAAACGGCATAGGCAATGGATGGTCAAGCTTCCTTGATAATACGACAGCTTTTGTAAGCTATGCTTTCTCAAAAACCCAACCGAACGGCCTTGGAATGCTAGGTTCTACCGATGCAAAATTTGGTAGCTCATGGTGGGCTGGAGTACAGATGCCGGCGGTATTCACAAAAGACGGCAAAATCGGTATCGAGTATAATCAAGGCTCTAGATACTGGAGAAGCGTAACATACGGCGAAGACACTATGATAGGCTCCAAACTTGCCGCTAGAGGTAAAGCGTGGGAAGGTTACTACACACAACCGCTTGCAAAAAACCTAGACGCACAAATCAGGTATACGCATATCAGCTATGACTATACCGGAAGCAATAGCTTCTTCGGAGCAGAAGGCGCACCTATGACAATGGATGAAGCGGTGGCACAAATGCAAAATCCTGTTAAATCTGCATCTGACGCAAGAGCGTATATCAGATATAGATACTAATA
>CAZSRX010000068.1:0-1521 GCA_964609675.1 uncultured Bacteroidota bacterium
AGTTTTTGATCTGGGAATTAGTATGATATTCACTGATGTCCCAAGTCGGATCTTTGTACCATTGGATCATGGCCACTTTTAAGCCACTTAAGCTGGCGCGGAGACCAACTCCCAGGGCGGCACTAGTTTTGCCTTTACCGTCACCGGTAAAGATATAGATCATGCCCCGATTTGTCTTCATTGGGAGCATTATAGTCGAAATTCAATATTTAAAAATTATGTGCGTACTACGTCTTGACTGGTGGGTAGAGCAATTATATATTACTGGATTATTTGATTTGTCTTGGAATTGTTAGTTGTGTACTATAAAGAAGTGCTTGAAGGTTTTGTTGAACCAAAACAGATTGTTGGTCATCGGGTTGATGATGTGGTTTTGCTGAAGGTAGAGAATGGAGTGGCCGAAGTTCCCGAAGAGGCGATTGTTAATAGCTTTGTGCTGTCTGCTAATAAACAGGCGGTGGTAGTTATGAAATCTCGACCATATACTGACAAAGACGGCATGTTAATAGTGTCTGGCCCTGAAACTAATGAGATGCCATTCGTAGAAACCGTTGAGGACTTACATCCAAGTGAGCTTGCCCGATTGTTACAAATTGCTGAGAAGGCAAGTGCAGTTGGTGCTGAGAAAGGTGACTATCAGTTTATTTTGATTAATTCTCATCGCTCCGATTCATATGGGTATGGGGAATTGCCGTTCAATGTTCGAGCCCAAACTTTGAGAAATCTTCATGTTCATTTTGGCGTAGTTGAACAGAGTGCTATTCAGCCTTTAACAAGAGAGCTGACTAAGAGGGAGCGGGATGACATCAATGATCCGATGATGAGAATTGTTGAGGAATTGTTGTCGATTTCGTCGGTAAAGAACACGTTGTTTGCTGGATTAGCTTTTGATTTTTTTGGTGTGAGGCACGGGAATATTCAGCTAGGGTCTGTTGAAATTTCGAAGGATCATGTAGCCGGAGATTTAATCACACTTCATGAGCGGTTGTGAGAGCTCTATGAGCGTGTTCATTCGTGTTTTGGGGATGGTTCGAATTTACTTCCACCGGAAATTAGAGCGGAAAAAATTAATTCATGGTTTGACCAAATGAAGGATGAAAATGGTGATGATGATACACACTCTAAACAGACCATCGAGAAGTTGAAAAGGTTTTTTCTTTGGCTTAACCAACATCTTAGTGAAGTTCCGAGGGATGGCCACAGGATATTTTTGCGCGGATATGCGTCGACTACAGTGTTCGTTAGGGGAGTGACTGACCAGTCATGGCAATTGATGATTGCGCCTCGAGTGATATCGACAGGCAATGCTTTACATGCAATGGGGTTGGTAAAAAACGTTGTCGAGCCTTCAGCCGAATTTAGAAAGATGCGGCAAGCGTATGTTGAACAATTACGACAACTGGTGGTGTAAAAACATTAATTGTCTGGTTTTGCTGGGCAGGCCGATGATAGTGTTGATGTCGCCGTCAATGTTGTCGATGTAGGGTTTGATGGATTTTTGAATTTGATAAGCGCCGGCTT
>CAZSRX010000068.1:1560-1837 GCA_964609675.1 uncultured Bacteroidota bacterium
AAACGCTTCAATGTGCGAATCGGTCATGGACTTAAAGGTAACTGAAGCAACCTCGGAAAAAACCGTGCCGTTGATGCAAACGCCAGTCCAGACTTGGTGGGTGTGACCGGCAAGAGTGGTAATTATGTCTTTGGCGTGAATGCGGTCGATGGGTTTGCCAATGAATTGGCCGTTGCAATAGATGATGGTATCAGCAGCAAGAATAGTGTCTACCACTCCGGGAGAGTCCATCCGGCCACTCCCGGAGTGTATGTTTGCCAGGCAAGCGTGATATTTT